>NZ_JACHDM010000003.1:0-445599 GCF_014201065.1 Paraburkholderia sp. Cpub6 | reverse complement strand
GCGTAGGTTTCGCCAGCTCCTACCGCACCCCTTAAGGGGCTGGCAGCGCTCGCGATGACCGTCTGCGCATAGTTGCGACCTGCGCATAGGGGTCGTGAAGACTCATTGGCAGTTCCCGCAAGCCGACATCCGACTGCACCCCATCGCCAACGACAGCAAAGCGACATGCAACCGCCGCACGGCGGCTGAACGGCGAACGTCCGCAAAGGCCGAACTGCTGTCTCTGAATGGCGTGGCGAGTACCGGGCGACAGTGATTGAGCCCGACCGGTATTTCCTGCTCGCGAGCCAGATCATCGATCAGGCGCCGGTGCGCAATGGCCTGGCGGCCGAGCCGGGAAACTACCCGTGGTCGAGCTGCGCGCACCACATCGGGCTGCGTGTCGATAGGTTCATCAAGGACCATCCACTGTACCGGGCGCTCGGCAATACGCCGTTCGAGCGCCACCAGGCTTATCGCGATCTGGGCGCACAGCCTGTCGACGAACGCGAGATCAATAACCTGATGCAGTCGACGCTCAACGGCTGGGTGCTCGGCAGCCCCGCGTATTGCGAATGGGCGGCGCAGACAGCCAATCGGCGCTTGATGCCACTGCTGCTGCGCGACCGGCCGCCCACGGTTCGCACCACACGCTCGCTCGTACACGTGGGCTGAGCAAAGAACGATCGAGCTTCGCGAGATTACACGACCGCGCCGACACCGCTCGTCGCGCGAGGCCCTGCATTTCACGCACAACACATTGCCGCTCGCGTCTGCGCGAATCCCTCGCGATAGCGAGCGGCGAGGTGTGTGGCCGTCCGCTGCAGCAACGTCCGGTCGATCGTCAGGGCATGGAGCATTGCTTGCGAAAGTGCCTCGATCCCGACGCTGCCCGGCACGCACGCTGGCTCCCACGTCGCGGCAAACGCGGACTGTTTGGTCGTGTCGTTCGCGCGCGCCGGATGGAAGAAGTTCACCCGCGGCAAGCCGCACGCCAGCGCGACGATCCGTCCGTGCAGGCTGCTTCCCGCGTAGGCCGTGGCGTCTGCGATCAGTGCGCAGATGTCCCATATCTCCAGCGAACGGAAGAGTTGCGTACGTGAGACCTTCATCCGTGCCGCAACCCGCTCGTAGCAGGCCATATCGTCATGCCAGGGCGCCGCACCCGCTCGAAAGAAAACAATACCAAGCCCGCTCTCGTTCGACACGCGATCGAGCTCGCGCGCAAGCACACCGAGCGTTGCGTCGTCGCCGAAATCCGCACTGAACTGCACGGCGACATACCCCTCGGGAAACGCCCTTTGCAAATCCGCCACGCCGCTGCGTTCCCTGCACGCGCGAATGTTCGCGCCGAACAGCTCCGTCACCATCACCGCCGGATCCGGCACGAGCCGCGCGAGAATGCCTGCTGCGGCGAGCCCGTTCTGGGTGTGGATGTCACGCACGCTGACGTCGTCGGCTTGCGCGAGCTTCGACAGGACTTCTGCCCGCATCCCGGGATCCAGTCCCTCCACATCGACGCCGCCGGCCGCTTGATAAGTGACGCTCGACGCACAGGGAAACATCTCGCGAGACGTCATGTAGGGGGCAAGCGCATCGAGACCCGTCAGCGCACGTGCCCACGCGCGTCGCTCGTCGTTGTGCGTTTCCAGTCGCGCGATGACCTTCTGTGCCTGGTCCCACGGCAGCAGCATCACCGCCGCCTCCCAGTCGCCGCAAGTCAGGATCTCGCCGCCTGCGTGCACGATATGCACACGATCCTTGCCGCGTTCGGCGGCCAGTTGCGCGAGCGCCTGAACAGCGTGGCCGCCGTGGACGCGCAGGTCGCGCTCCACGAGCCCGGCGAAGATCACGTCGTCGCACGCAAGCAGCTTTGCGACGACGTGAGGGAACAACAGGTCACCCAGGTTGTGGCGATCGAAGGCGCCGAACACCATGACCGCATCATGTTTTCCTGTGTCTCGCATCATGATTCGGGCCCCGACCTCCCTCGGTACGAAGTCGCCGCTTGTCGCGCCACTCCTCCACCTGCCAGGCGATGAGTCCAGGCAGAAAGACGATGATGTCACGAATACGGCGCGCACCCGTGAGCGCGAGGCAAAGCTGCGGATGGAAGCCAAGCACCGTGCCGATCAGCAGAAATCCACCTTCCTGAACGCCGAGTGCGCCAGGCACAAAGAACGCGATGCTACTGAGCGCCTGGATGAGCGACTCGAGTACGACTGCCTGCAGGAAACCTGCTTTTGCCGACAGAAAATAGAGCGCGAGCCATAGCTCGAGCGCCGTCGCGATGCATTGGAGTGATTGCCAGATGAGCAGGTAACGGATGATGACGCCGGGCTGATGCCAGAGCTCACTGATCGATTGATCGATGCGCACCGACTCGCCGACGAGCGAGCGGAACTTGCCGCTCGTGATGCGATTGAAAAATTTCGTGAGCCGCGCGAACGGACTCGCTCGCTGCACGAACGAAAACGCCAGCAGCAGAACCGCCAGAATGGCGATGCCGCCTCCGAGCCTGGCTGCGAGGTGCAACGCCCTGGAGCCGGCATGGGCGATCAGATAGCCGATGGCCGCGATGGCGAACAGCATTTCGCTGATGAGCGTGAGCTGGAGGTCGACGACGAGGCTCGCCATGGCTGGGGCAGGCTCCATGCCCCATTTGCGCATCATGCGAAACGTCACGACTTCACCGCCCACTCGGGCAACGGGCAACATGCCGTTCACGGACTCCCGAATCCAGACGAGACGCAGTACCGCGAACAGCTTCGGGCGTATCGCGCCGCGCATCAGCATTTGCCAATTCCTCGCGTTGGCGAGCATCGGCAGAATGTGGACCATCCCTGCAAGCGCGAGCCCGGCGCCGGCCGCGCGCATCAAACCGAGCACCTTCTGCGCGTCGGCGTGCCAGACGAGCCAGACCGCGATGGCCAGGCCAGCAAGTGCGGCAGCCCGGGCGAGATATTTCATAAGCTGGTGCGAGCGTAGTGTCAGTCGCTTTGAAGCGGCAGCAATAGACTTTTGCGTCCACTTCGGAGATCGAGCCGCAGCTGCGACTCTCCCGTTAACTTTTCACCGAGAATCTGGCATATCGCACCCCGGGCCCCTATTCGAGCTGTCGCATAACTCGTTCCCCGCGCGGGGAGAATGGTGGTGTGAATAGCGACCGTGACGAAGTCCCCGCTGCGCGCTGCGGTGCTCAGCGACAGTCACTGGCGAAGCTGTTCGTGCACACGATTGCCGAGCGGCGGCGCAGGCGGCCACCCAACGTATGTAGGTCGTCAGATACGTTGTCTGCGCACCGGTCAGCGGACCCGTGCGAACGCTCGCAGCACGGCGTCGCCGCGCGGCGTCACGCGAGGTAACCGGAAGCCCGGCCCAGCTGGCTCATTCGCAATCAACTGCAGTTCGCGGAGCGCGCCAAGCTCTGCCCGATCCGAATCAATTCGTTCAGGCGCATCCTTCAACAGCAACAACGTGGCCACTTCGTGCGGGCTCAACATGTCGTTTACCTCATGGCGGGAGCGAAGGAACGGGTGACCCGATCCGGCCACGGCCGCATCGGCAGCACGCGAATACCGGACCCGGCAGGATTGGTGGAAGCTCGTCGCCTATCGGGTTGACGAGCGACGTGTGCGAGGCGGACCTCGTCGTTCCGCCGTGTCAGGCGTCGCCTTTTCGACGCGCTCGAGAAAGGCACGGACCATTTCCCCGACCTGTGCCTCGGCGACGGACACGCCGTCCGGCTGCACTTCCGGCGGCACGGCCGCGCGCATCATCGCTCCGACGCCCGTTGCGCAGGCCGGCAGTCCAGCGGGCCTGGTGTCCTCGTGGAGCTCACGCTCGTCGTCGTGATCGCCGCCGGCGTGGCACGGTCTGATTGTTTCAGACGCGATATCCATCCAGCCGCGGGTGTATCCGGCGAACTGCAGGGTAAGCCAAGGCATCACATCCGCTTGACGTCTGAGGAACTGTTCAGGCGTCTGGGCGCGCAATACGCTTTCCCAGTGCAGCGCGGCACCCGTGACCGCGGACCTGTATGTATCCACGTTCAGCCGTATCAGCGCGCAATAACCGGCGAGAAACTGGTTGGGCAGTTGCGACACGTCGGTCGGAACGGATAGGGTAAATGGCATCTGTTTTGGGCTGCTCACGGAATATCTCTCAGGTTCTCGCGGACACGGCGATCGCTGCCAGTGCGATTCGTGAAGGTCGTTCCCACACCGGGCCGTTGGCCAGGCAGACGGTCTGAAGCTGTCTTAGAGCAGCCATTCTAACTTTGTTAATTCGGGTTACGATTTTTATGAGCCAGGGAGTTTCCCCAATATGTGGGAAATTGACGCCCGTGATGAGTGGCGGCGACCACGGTCATTGCTAGCAAACCCCTCGCGCGCCGCACGACGCGACGGGAATACCGCGCGGCGCGTTGCGAGCCTCGTCATGCAAACGCTACGACGCAGCAAACAGAACCTCAACCGCCGGCGTGAAAGCTCCCCTGAAACGTCGCCCGAGGAGCCCATTACAATGGACGCTATCCAAAATACGAATGCGACCTGCCATGCATCTTGCCTCGCGCCGCCGAGCGCAAAAACGAACAGCCCCGTCAGCCTGGATCGCCGCATGCGTCGCGCTTCTTTTGTTGTCGCCACCCATCCGTGCCCAGGACGAAAAGCCCGGTATCGCCTTTTCCTCGATCGAGCCCGGCGCATCGCTGCCCGCGGGCTGGAAGAACATGCCGGTCGTGCGCGGCAAGCCCATCACGCAATACACGCTCGTTCACGACGACCACACCACTGTGCTGCAGGCGGACGCGAACCGCTCTGCTTCCGCGCTGATGCACGAGGGTGATATCGACCTCGCTCGCACTCCCGTCGTGGCATGGCGCTGGAAAGCGGATAGACCGATCGAAGGCGCCGATAACCGCGTGGCATCGAAGGAAGACGCGCCAGCGCGGCTGGTGTTCATGTTTGCCGGAGACAAGAGCAAGCTGTCGCTTTTCGACCGGGCGAAGATGGGGCTGGCCAAGCAACTGAGTGGCGAAGATCTGCCCTATGCCACGTTGATGTACGTGTGGTCGACCACCGCCGCGCCGGGTACCGTCATTGCCAACCCTCGCACGAACCGCGTACAGATGATCGTGGTCTCCGGTCTGCCTGGCGATGCGGGTCAGTGGCTAAGCCTGCGCCGCAATATCGTGCAAGACTATGAGCGGGTCTTTCACGAACCGCCAGGACGAATCACAGGCTACGGGCTGCTGACCGATACCGACAATACCGGTGCCACGACACGCGCCTGGTACGGAGACGTCCAGTTCCTGCCCGGGCCTTGATCACCGGGTGCCGTCGAGTCGATCGAGCCCGTCGGCGCGGCGTGGCCGGCTGAGTGTCCCGCGCGCTTTCGTAAGCGGAGATGACGCGCCTCGCCGATCACCGGCTTGCTTTGGGGCGCAGCCATCGACCCTTCATTCCTCAGGCGCTCAGATGAGTTCCCGCAGTTTGTAGTACCACATGCCCAGAATCAAAGCCTGGGTGCGCAGCATCTTGCCGCCCGGGAACCGTCGATGCCTGATGCGGCTGAATACGTCGAATCGGGAAGCGTCGCCGCCGATCGCGTCCGCGAGAATTTTGCCGGCCATTCCCGCGAACACCAGCCCATGTCCGGAGAAGCCTTGCACATAGTAGAGGTTGTCGCCGATACGACCAGGATCCGGCGCGCGGTTCATCGTGACGTCGACAAAGCCACCCCATGCATAGTCGATGTTCACGCCGTCGAGCTGCGGAAAAATGCCCGTCATGCGCCTGCGCATGCGGTCGATGACTTGCCGCATCGCTACCGAACCCGTGCCGATACGCGTCCGCAGGCCAATGCCGTTCATGCGTACCCCATCCTGGTTCCGCCGGCTGCATGCCCTCTTCCACGAACGCGTCGACGGACCCACGTATCGACGAACTCGTTTCGCGCCTTGCGGCGTTTGGCGACCTGGAAGTCCCGTTCCGCCACCTGAATCGCCTTGATGTTCAGCCGGTGCGCGAGCGCCGCGTCACGAAGATCGGGGGAATGGCCACGAGCGCAGCCGCGCTGCGGGCCGAGACGATGGTTGCCGGGCGGGAACGCGCGTTGCTCGATGTGCATCGTCAATACGAAATGCATAACGGAGACACCCATGGGCTGCGCGTTTTTCGCGGCCGAACGGCGCGACCAGCGGGGCGAGCGTCTATGTCCCGGTCGCGGACGAGATCGACTATCGCGCCGATCCGGAGGCCGCGCGCAACCGCCGGCAACGCAGACGTACGTGGCAAGCGTTCAGTTGTGGGAGAAAAGCGATGTCCATTCAGGAATATGCGCCGTATCGCGGCTGCAATATCGAGGTGAACGTTACGCTATCGAAGACGCATTGGCTCGGTGGCAAATATCGCCGTTATCGCGTGTCATGGACTGTGACGTTGCCCGGCAATCCGGAACAGGAACTGCTGAGTTTTCCGGAACAGTTCGATTTTCTGACCGAGCATGAAGCGTTCAAGTATGGAGAAAATCGGGCGCACACCTTTGTCGATTCGATGTTGTCGACGCCTTCTCAAAGGCGCAGGCTCCGCGACGCGGTCGCTCGGCCCGCAACGCGCCAGGACGTTTTTTAATGGCTCGCGCCGGCGCGCCCTTTCGGAGCGGTATGGCGCGTCGCCGCGTTTGCCTATGATCCCTTCGAGCTTCGTGCGGCAGACAGAAGCGACCGGCGATACCGGGTCTTCCTGGAAGTCTTGCGACAATCGCAACACCATCTCGCTATCGGGCCTGTTTGCCCTGCCGGTCAACTGCGTAGCGTCGGCAATGCTCCAGATATTCGGCTTGGTTTGCGACGGTCAATTCAACCAGCGGGTTTCGAACCGCTTGATCGTGCCACCGGGTAGCGACCAGCGCGACGAGCAAGCAGCGTGCGCGCAAGCTCCGTACAGCCCTCGCTCGGGCGACGTCGCCACCGACAGGCCGGTTCATCGATGTTTGAACACGATGCGCGCAGAGCGACGATGTTGTTCGGGGGACAGAAAGGTAAATACAATGCGACGCATGGCCGGTTTATCGTTGACGTTTTTCCGACGCGGGAGAAACATCGCACGAGATCGGAGCAGCCCCGTCCATCCCGCTGCCCCCATGTGTCGCGCTGCGCGCGGTAATCAGGAAAACATCGTCGTGGTTGATCATGCGGCGGCATCTTCCATTACTGCCCTCCTGGCGGAGTCTGAATCAAGGCTGGTCGCGTCATCAACTCCTTTGCGGGTGACCCGCGGAAACGAGGTGCGAGTTGTGCCAATCCGAGCGAGCACGCATGCGGGACTCCCATGAGCCGGTAGCCGCCGGGCTTCGAAGCACGTCCTGGACGCCGACGCTCAGCGGCTCGCTGCTCGCGCTCGTGTTCTGGTGGCAGTCACTGACGCCGACACTGATTCCGCGGTCGTGGGGAACGCAAACTGTGGTCGGCGCGTTCTGTCTGGCCATCGGCTATGGGATAGGCACATTGGTCGGCCGCGGCGTGCATCGGCTGCTGGAGCGATGGGGGCGCGTGGCCGGCAGCGAGATCCGACGGCGCAGCTGGATCGTTCTGGCAGCGGCGTGGCTCATTGCACTATTCGTTGGCTCGAAGCTATGGCTCGGCTGGCAGAACGAGCAGCGTAGTTTCATGGGGATGGCGCCGATCGCCTGGTTCGACGCCGTGCTGGTGATCGTCCTGTCGCCGTTGAGCGCGGTGTTGCTGGTAGTCATCGGGCGATTGACGGCCCGCGGTGTCGCCGCAGTGAAGCAGGTCATCCAGGGCCACGTGCCCCCGATCGTTTCGGTGCCGGCAACAGCGCTGCTCATCATCGTGATTGGCATGGCGCTCGCTCGCGGAGTGGCCTTTCCCGCCCTCACCACGGTCTCCAACTTCGTCCACGGGCGGGTGAACGAGAACACGACCGAGGGAATCGTGGCCCCCACGTCGCCGGCGGTGTCCGGCAGCAGCACGTCGTTCGTCGCATGGGACACCTTGGGCCGCATGGGGCGCGGCTTCGTGGCGACAGCGACAAACACGCAAGAGCTCGCGGAGTTCCACGGGACTGATGCGAGACTGGTCGATCCGGTGAGGGTCTACGTGGGAGTGCGTTCCGCGGACTCCCTCGAGCAGCGTGCGCAGATTGCGGTCCGCGAGCTCGAGCGCGCCGGCGGGTTCGAGCGGAAAGTGCTGGTCGTGTGGATACCCACCGGCACGGGCTGGATAGTCCCCAAAGCCGCGGCTTCGCTGGAGCAACTGCACGGTGGCGACACGGCGATCGTGGCGATCCAATACTCTTTCCTGCCTAGCCGACTCGCCATTTTCATGGATGCTGGTCTCGCGAACGAGGCGGGTGTCACGCTCTTCAACGCGGTTCGCGCCCGATGGTCGATGCTCCCGCCGAAACGACGGCCAAAGCTCGTTCTGTTCGGCAAGAGTCTCGGCGCCGCAGGGGTGGAAGCGCCTTTCGTCGGGAAAGACGCCTCTGCCTCGGTGGCCAACATGATGGCCCGAACGGATGGCGTGCTGATCGTCGGCGCCAAACAAAGCAACCCGATCCATTCGCAACTCACTCGCGAGCGCGATAGCGGGTCGCCCTTCTGGCAGCCGATCTTCGATGGGGGGCGTTCGGTACGGTTCTTGAACCGCGATCCGCATCAGGTGGCATTGGACACCGACTGGCCGGCCCCGCGAATCGTGTACCTTCAGCATCCGGCCGATCCGGCCGTGTTCTGGAGTGCCAGTGCGTTCTGGTGGCCGCCCGAATGGCTGGCTCGCCCACGTGGCTTCGACGTGCCTGACGCCATGCGTTGGTTTCCCATCGTCTCGGGCGTGCAGGCGGTGGGCGATCTGATTCACCAACTCGGCGTGCCGGCGGGTTTTGGTCACAACTACTCGTCGGAGGACTACGTCAACGGCTGGGCCAGCGTGGTGCCTCCCGAGGGCTGGACGCGCGCCGATACCGAACGACTGGCGCGGTTCCTCGACCAGATTGCCGGCGATGAATCAGAGCCGTGACCGAGCTGAAGGCGAACGGATTGGGGCGGTGCCGCTGCAGCTTGCTGCGCGCACCGCAGAACATGGTCTAACTAACGCCAGGCTCGTGTGAACTCGCCGACCACGCGCGCCAGATGCGCCTGCATCGCCGTGCGCGCGGCGGTCGCATCTCGCGCCATGATGGCCGCAAAGATGCGCTGATGGTCATCCTGTGACGCCGCCCGCAATGCGGGAGTATGAAAGTGCTCCTCGATCTTTTTCCACAACGGGTCGGCACGGGAGTTGTCCCACATCGCTGTCACCACGAGCCGGAGCATTTCGTTTCCCGTCGCCTGCGCGATCGCCAGATGGAAATCACGGTCGGCCGCCTCGTTCGCAGCCTTGTCGTCCATGTTTTCGCGCATCGCGCGCAACGCGGCGAAGAGCCGGTCGAGGTCTGAATCTTTGCGCTCCGTAGCGGCTAAGGCCGCGATCCCGCTTTCGATCACCGCCCGCGCGCGCAGCGTCTCGATCGGGCCCAGTCCGTGCGGCAGTTTAAACATGGCGGAGTGCGCCTGCGGCGCTTCTGCCACATAGATGCCCGAGCCGACACGGACCTCGACCACGCCCTGCACTTCCAGCGCGATGATCGCTTCCCTCACCTGCGTGCGGCTCACGCCAAAACGCTCGGCCAACGTGCGCTCGGAAGGCAGGCGCTCACGCGGCCCGACGTCGCCGGCGACGATCAGATCGTAGATCTGCTTCGCGAGCCCGACATAGGAACGGTCGGTCGCGTCCTCATCGGCGGCGCGGCCGGTTGGCGTGTGCGAAAGATCGGCCATGCAGGATTCCCGAAAGCTTCGAAGCCGCCCAAGGATTGGCTCGAGTTCGCCAAAATGGTACACCAATTGCCGGCGTCAGCCTGCATCGGCCTGACGCCGCGTTTGCCGCCCATCGAAGCAGTACAGCAGCAGTTTCAGACTACTCGAATCCTCCCGCGACGCCGTGGTAAACCACTATCGCGCGCGGATTGGTATGCCAGTACTGTCAGACGTGACTGCGTTCGCCCCGGCCCTTCGTTTCGCTTCGAGGCGGCGCCGTTGAAGAGGTCATCGCGCTGCTTCGGCGAGTCCGAGTCAGCCCCGCTGCAGCACATTCCGCAAGATTCCCTGCTTCACGCACAGAATTCGGCGGCGATCCATGGCCGCCATGTTCGCCGGCAATCGGCAAGTTCAATCCAACAAAAAGGAGACGACATGCTTTCAGGAATCCAGGTGCTTCGAGCGGCGGCGACCGCGGCATTCACGCTGTGTGCAAGCGCGGCTTTCGCGCAGGCATCGTTCGTTTCAGGACCGTCCAGCGATCCAACCTGCATGGTCCCCTGGAAGAGCGACACGAAGTTCATCAAGTATCCGAAGAAGAACGGGCCCTACCGGATCGCACTCGTGAACGGCTATATCGCGAACACCTGGCGTATCCAGATGATCAAGACGGCCAAGGCCTACACGGCGCAGCCGGCCGTCGCCGCCAAGCTCAAGGAATTCAAGGTCGTCTCGACCGGCGAGGACGTGCCGGCGCAGATCTCGGCCGTCAACAACTTCATCGATGCCGGCTATGACGCGGTCATCGTGGACGCGCAGAATCCCGCCTCATTCGGCCCCGCGATTCGCCGCGCGAAGAAAGCCGGCGTCGTGCTGATCGCGTTCGACAACATCCTCGACAGCGAAGACGCGATCAACGTCAACGTCGACCAGTACGGGCTCGGCGTGCTGTGGGCCAAGTGGCTCGCGAGCCACCTGTCGAACGGAGGCAAGGTGCTCGAGGTTCGCGGGGTGGCGGGCACGTCGGTCGACACGGACCGGCACAATGGTTTCCTGAAAACGTTGGACGACACCGGCAAGAAGTGGAATGTCGTCCAGGTCTACGGCAAGTGGGACGACGGGGTCGCGCAAAAGGCCACCGCCGACGCGATTGCCGTGCAGGGCCATTTCGATGGAATTTCGGCGCAAGGCGGCGACACGGGAGTCGTGCGCGCGATGATCGATGCGAAACATCCGTTCGTGCCTTTCGGCGGCGAGACGGAGAACGGCTTTCGGAAGTTCTGCGCGCAGTATGGGAGCCAGGGCCTGAAGTGTACGTCGGCGGGCACCGGTCCCGCGCAGGTGGCCGTGGCGATCAAGACGGCGCTCGCCGCGCTCGACGGCCAGACGATCCCGGTCTCGATCAAGCTGCCGCTCGACGTCACCGACGATTCGAAGCTGAAGGCGGGCGTCAACTATTTCCCGAACGACTCCGACAACTTTTTCGTCGGCAACTCGTTTCCGACTTGCGGCATCAATTTCTCTGCGCAGGAAATCATGAAGCAGAGCCAGGGCAACCAGTGATCGGATGATGGCCGGGATGTGACGGGAGACGAAGCATGCTGCAGGATGCAGAGCAGCCGTTCTTTCAGATGTCTGGCGTGTCGAAAAGCTACGGCGGCGCCGTCGCGCTGGATCACGCTGAGCTCACGGTGCGCAGGGGCCGCATTCACGCGATCCTCGGCGAGAACGGCGCGGGCAAGTCCACGTTGCTGAAGGTGATGTCCGGCGTCGTACAGCCGGACGAGGGCACGATGCACTTCGATGGCCGGCGGGTCTCGTTCGCGTCGCCGGCCGAGGCGAACGCGGCCGGCATCGTCTGCGTCTATCAGGAACTGTCGCTGATCCCCGACTTGAGCGTGGCGGACAACATCTTCGCTTCGCACCCGCCGCGACGTTTCGGCATGATCGACCGCCGGGCCCAGCGGCGCCAGGCCGAGGAGGCGCTCGCCCGGGCGGGCGCCGCCGACATCAATCCGCTTGCAAAGGTCCGGGACCTGCCGCTGTCGCGCCAGCAGATGGTCGAACTCGCGAAGGGGCTGGCACACGCGCCGCGCATTCTGATCCTCGACGAAGCCACCTCGGCGCTGACCGCGGCCGACGTCGCGCGCGTGATCGAGGTGCTCAAGCGCCTGCGCGAAGAGGGGCTCGCGCTGCTGTTCATCTCGCACCGGATGCACGAGGTGAAGGCGCTCGCGGACGAATGCACGGTCTACCGGAACGGTCGTCATGTGATGAGCTTCGAGGCGGGCACGCGCTCCGACAACGAGGTCGTCGAAATGATGATCGGCCGCAAGTACCAGCATGCATTTCCGGCCAAACCCGCGGACGGCCGCAGCGCCGCTCCGGTTCTCGCCTGCCGGGATCTCGCGTGGAACGACACGCTGCAAGGCATCAGCTTTTCGTTGCAGCCCGGTGAAATTCTCGGACTGGGCGGCCTCGACGGACAAGGCCAGCGCGAACTGCTGCTGGCGCTGTTCGGCGTGTTGCGCGGGTGCGCGGGCAAGATCGAGATCGACGGCAAAGCCGTGTCGATCGGCAGTCCGTTGGCCGCGCGTGCCAACGGCATCGGTATGGCGCTGATACCGGAGGACCGCAAGACCGAAGGCTTGATGCTGCCGATGTCGGTACGCGAGAACCTGTCGTTTGCCGCGCTCGATCGCATGTCCACCGCCGGCGTAATCGATCGCGACCGCCAGCAGTCGCTCGTCGACCGGATGATGGAGCTGCTTGCGATCAAGTCGTTCAGCGTCGACGCGCCCGTGAGCTCGCTGTCGGGCGGCAACCAGCAGAAGGTGGTCATCGCGAAGTGGCTGATCCGGCACCCGAGGATCCTGCTGCTCAGCGACCCGACGCGCGGTATCGACGTCGGCACCAAGCAGGAGCTCTATCAGTTGCTCAGGCGCCTCGCCGACGAAGGCGCCGCGATCGTGTTCTATTCGACCGACTACGACGAGCTGATCGGCTGCTGTGACCGCGTGCTCGTGCTGTACGAAGGCAGGATCAAGAAGGAGCTCGTCGGCTCGGCGATCACCGAGCAGAACCTGATTGCCAGCGCACTGGACCTGCCCGTCGGACAGATTTCGCCTTCCACGGGAGTCGCGCTATGAGCGGGCTGCGTTACTGGTATGCGGAGAATCGCGGGGCCGTGTTCGCGTTCGGCCTGTTCGTGCTGATGTTCGCGATCTACCTGGTCAATTATCCGTCGGCGTTGTCGGCCAACGTGTTTCAGACGGCAGCGAACAAGGCGGTGCTGCTCGCGCTCGTCTCGATGGGGCAAGCGCTCGTCGTGCTGACGGCCGGCATCGACCTGTCGATCGGTATGACACTGGTGCTGACGAATTGCATCGGCTCGTGGATCGTCACGGGCGGCCCGCTGCACAGCGCGCTCGGCATCGCCGGCGTGCTCGCGGCGGGCGCGCTGTGCGGCGCGCTGAATGCCGTGATCATCATTTTCGGCCGGCTGCAGCCGATCGTGACGACGATCGCGACGGGCGCCGTCTACTACGGCCTGGCGCTGCTGCTGCGCCCCGTGCCCGGCGGCTCGATCAACGAGGACCTCGCCGACGCACTGACCGGCAAGGTCGCCGGCGTCCTGCCGGCGAGCTTGCTGATTCTGCTCGCGGCGACGCTGATCGTCTGGATTCCTTTCAAACGCTCGGCGGTCGGGCGCGCGGCGTACGCGACCGGCTCGTCCGAACCCGCGGCTTTTCTGTCCGGCATGCCGATCCGCCGCGCGAAGTTCGCCAGCTATACGCTGGCCGGCCTGCTCACTGCGATCGGCGGCCTATTCCTGACGTTCTTCACCGACACCGGCGAAGCGAGCCTCGGCAGCGCCAACTCGTACACGCTGTTTTCGATCGCCGCGGTGGTGATAGGCGGCGTGTCGCTGCTCGGCGGCAAGGGCAGCGCGATTGGCGCGATCTTCGGCGCATTCGCGTTCCGCTCGATCGGCGACCTGCTGTTCGTGTTCAACGTCGACGCGCTGTGGCAGCCGCTATTCCAGGGTGTGATTCTTCTGCTCGCTGTCGCGATCGGCGCATGCGGGCTGTTCAGGGTACGCAACCGTCTGGAGTGGTTTCAATGAGCCACGTTTCAGCGACCAGCCGGACCACGTTCGTGTCGAGGCTCGCGCGCAGAATCGACAAACCGATCGTGATCGCGTTCGCGTGCATCGTCGCGCTGCTGCTCGTCGGCGGGATGTATTCGCGCAACTTCACGTCGCCGGAGTACATCCTGCTGCAACTGAAGGTCGGCGCGTTCCTCGGCATCATCGCGACCGGCCTGATGATGGTGATCCTGCTCGGCCACATCGACCTGTCGCTGCCGTGGACCATCACCGTCGGCGCAATGATGGCGTGCGCGGTAGCGGGGCACGGCGAACTCGGACGGATCCTCGCGATACCGGTCGGGATTGGTTGCGGCGTGCTGATCGGCGTCGTCAACGGCATCCTCGTTGCGCTGCTGCGCATTCCGTCGATGATCGCCACGCTCGCGACCAATGCGGTCGCACAGGGCATCATGATCGTCTATACCGGCGGATCGTCGCCGCAGGATTCCGCGCCACAGGTGATGCGATGGCTCGCGGCGGGCTGGCTCGTACCGGGCGTGCCGAATGCCGTCGCGCTATGGCTCGTGATCGGCGGCGCCGCGGTGTTCCTGTTGTCGCGTACGACCTTCGGCCGCACGCTGTACGCGATCGGCAATACCGAACGCGCGGCGTATCTGTCCGGCATCAATACGCGGCTCGTGACCGTGGCCGCATTCGCCGTGTGCAGCGCGTTCGCCGCGTTCGGCGGCGTATTGCTCGCCGGTTATGCGTCGAAGGCAGCGCAGTCGATGGGCGATGCCTACCTGTTGCCGGCGATCGCGGCAGTCGTGCTCGGCGGCACATCGATTCTGGGTGGACGAGGTTCATACCTCGGCACCGTGGCTGGCGCGATCCTCATCACGCTGCTGCAGTCGATCCTTTCAGTCGCGCAGATGCCCGAGGCGGGACGTCAGATCATCTACGGCGCGGTGATAGCGGCAATGTTGCTGCTGTATGGGCGCAGCAAGCGGGAAGCGTAGTTTGAGTCGATCCGCTGGCGCGTCCTCCCGGCCCACCAACAGCAACGGCTCCAAGCCTCTCGACTACCCTGCCAAGCGCAAGCTCATCCATGAGCATCCACCCACGCGCGCGCCCAATCCAGGCCTGCATGGTGGGCTTCCTCCTCGCTATCGAATAGTCCCAGAATGCCTGATGCTTCGATCAGCTTTCCGCCTCGCGTAATGGTTCCGCTCGCCGCATAGCGCTCCGGTTGCAGGATGCCTTCGCCTTCCTGCTGAAGGATGGCATGCCCCCACAACGTGTACCCGTCGTAGTCGATCGTTTCCATTAGCGCACGACCCTGACGGATGCGGCGCGAGTCGTCACTCGAAGCATGTTCGCGCGTGCCTCTGGTGGATTCCAGACCTCAGCGTAGTCCGATGCGTGCGCGCCCGTGCAAGGCGTCATGATCAGAACCGTGAATCCTGTCTTTTTCAAGATTTCTCCTTTCCAGCGATTTTCTTCAGCGGCTCGTCGCTACTCTCACTTTGTCCGGCACATCCAGCATCCCTACCGAAGCAGGTCGGGAATTCAGGCAAACGCAGCGAGTCAGCTGCGGTGCAGTATGGCCGAGTGTGTCATTCACCGCTTTGAATCCGTTTCGATCGCCGCAGCGCGGAAAAGACGCGTGGGCATTGAGACCTCACTTGCGGGGAGCTATCGCGGAGACTGGTCGTTCGCTCGCCGCGGTCGACGAGCGTTTCGCGCTGGTCGGCGCGGGTTGAAGATGTGACATTGTATCGTCAGCCTGAGGGAGTCCTGATAGTCGCCCCCGATAGCGTCACATCCGCTGAATGTGTGTGCCAATATGTGTGCCGCGAAACGAATCGACGAAGGAACGTTTCGTGCGAGCGCTACAGCATCCCTGGTTTCCCGACGGTCAGGCGAATGCACTCTTCCCCCGACAGGAGCACCGCGCCCCGCGCCGCACAAGGTAGTACGCACGCTGCCTCGTCGCAGCCCGCCCGCTCGTGGGCCGCCGATCTGGGGCCGGGGCTGGCAAGTCTCGGCTGCGATAACGATCCCAGCGGTATCGCCACATATTCACTCGCGGGCGCGTGGTACGGCTACGACCTGCTGTGGACCTGCGTGCTGTCGTATCCGTCGATGGTCGCGTTGCAGCTGGTCTCGGCGCGTGTCGCCGCCGTCACCGGACATGGCCTGACGGCGAACATGCGCGCGCACTATTCGCCGGTGTTCTTCTATTTGGCGGTGGCGCGGTTCGTGATTGCGAACACGCTGAATATCGCCGTCAATGTGATGGCGATGGCCGCGGTCGTGCAACGCTTCACTCATGGGCCGCTTTGGTTGCTTGCCCTCGCATGCGGTTGCACGTCGATTGCGTTGCAGTGGTTCATTCCCTATGCGCGCTATGCGCAGGTGCTCAAATGGTTGATGCTGCCGATGCTCGCGTATGCCGGCGTGCTGCTGATCGTCGATGTGCCGTGGCACACGGTCGTGCTGCGCTCGCTCGTGCCGCACGTCGAATGGAAAGAAGATTTCGTCACAATGCTGATGGCCGTGCTCGGTACGACGATGAGTCCCTATCTGCTTTTTTCGCAGGCCGAGCAGGAAGCACAGGAAGAGCATCGACAGCACGAACAGCACGCGGCGCGGGGCGATCGACGTTCGTCAGAGCAGCTTCGCCGGTTGCGCATGCAGACCTTGACGCGCACCGCGCTATCGAGCGTGGCCGCATTGTGTGTGATGATTGCGGCTGCGGCGACGCTGCATGGTGCACAGACGCGGCCCGGCGAGCCCATGGAGCTTTCCAGGGTGCTCGAACCGCTAGTGGATGGCTCACGCCCGATTTGCACCGCAGACGCGCAGGCTACCTCACGCTTTTGAGATGTTCAGCGAGGCGAGCGAACATCGCGTCACACCATCGGTATGCCCGGACAGCACGGTGCCACCACGCTCTCGCGGACCGATCGTGGCGAACAGGTTCGCCTTGGTACGCTCGGCGTTATGGAACAGCTCGCTGTCCACACCTGGATCCGCGAGGTATTGCTGCACGAAGCCGATCAGTTCCAGATTGGAGTCGCGGCTGACAGTCGCAAAACCGATCAGCCGTCCGAGCAGCGCACGGCTCGACAACTCACTCATCGCCGGGCACTCCGTAGCTCGGCGCCGCGGTTGGATTCAACGCGCGTGCGATGTAGTCCCGCATCTGCGGCCGATACGCTTGCCAAAGCGCGGCAAGTTTGCCGATCGGATCGTCGTCGGCCCAATCGACACGCAGATCGACGATCGGCCAGACGTGTGTATCGACGATCTTCAGAGCCGCCGAATGCACGGGCCCTGCTTCTCCGCCAGCTTCGGCGGCCGCATGCATCGCGTGCAGCAAACGATCGGCGAGCGCGCCTTGTGCGCTCTCGAACGCTTTCACCATCGCGTCGATCACCGGCTTGCCGGCGAGCAGATTGCCCGCTGCCACACACTGATTTCCCGCGACGGCGTGATGCACGCCGAGTGCTTCCTTGCCGGTGAACATCGCGGTTCGCCCCTCACTGTCGACCACCGTCACCTGCCGGTATTCGCTCCATTCGCTCGCGCCTAGCGCCCGTTCGAGCGCCGTATCCGCCGCGATACGCCCGCTTTCCAGCAGATCGAGAATCTGCGGCCCGAGCGCGGGCTGCGTCACGTTCTGCGTCGCCACCGCACCGACGCCCGCGCGCGCCCACGGACAC
Organism: Paraburkholderia sp. Cpub6; assembly: GCF_014201065.1. NCBI lineage: Bacteria > Pseudomonadati > Pseudomonadota > Betaproteobacteria > Burkholderiales > Burkholderiaceae > Paraburkholderia > Paraburkholderia sp. Cpub6. The sequence goes on along the minus strand of NZ_JACHDM010000003.1, from coordinate 427,983 downwards.
CTCGCACCCACCGCAATGCTCGACGAACTGATCGCGATACCGAGCTGACCGGTCTTGCCGCAACGTCCGACGATCGAGAATGTCATGGCTAGCTCCTCACGCCTGGGATGGCTTCCAGTTGTCCGGAATCACGGCGATCACGTCGATTTCCATCAGCCATTGCGGCTGGCCGAGCGCGCTGACGCACAGCCCCGTCGAAATCGGATACACGCCCTTCAGCCACTTGCCGACTTCCTGGTACACCGGCTCGCGATAACGGGGATCAGTGATGTAAGTCGTCGTCTTGACGATATGCGACAGGTCGCTGCCCGCTTCCTCGAGAAGTTGCTTGACGTTCTTCATCGCCTGCTCGGCCTGCGCGCGCGGATCGCCGAGACCGACCAGGTTGCCGTCGAAATCCGTACCGACCTGGCCGCGCACATAGACCGTATTGCCCGCGCGAACCGCCTGGCAAAGATCGTTATCGAGCGACTGGTTCGGGTACGTATCCTTCGTATTGAACATGCGGATGCGGGTATGCGTAGGCATCAGTTCACTCCCACTTCTTTGGTCTTCGGCGCGTGCGATTCGTCGCACGCGGTATCGGTTGGATTCGCGCCATGCACGCCGCGCGCGTCCTGCAGACGCTGCGACGCGTCGCGATACGCGAGGTATTTGCGCTGCGTGACGATGTGATCGGCGATGTGCTTTGCGTCGTGCCAGACGCCCCAGATAAACGACGACGCGCGCCGCGACAACCACGGCAAGCCGAGGAAATACACGCCCGGTTCCTTCGATACACCGCGCTGATGCTGCGGCTTGCCCTTATCGTCGAATGCGTTCACGTGCAGCCAGCTGAAATCGACGGCATAGCCGGTGGCCCAAATGATCGTGCTCACACCCGCCTTCTTCAGATCCAGTTCCGGGAGCGGATGCGTCACGCACTCCGGGTCTGGTGGAATCAGGCGTGCGTCGGGGTCTTCCGGCAGGTCCACGCCGTTGCGCTCGACGTAGTCGTCGGCCGCGTCCAGTAGCGACATCAGGTTTTCGTCGCCACGCTTCAGATTGGCGGCGAGGTCCTGTTCGAAGGTCGCGACGCCATTCGCGAACGATTTCGTCGTGCCGACCAGCGTCATGCCCTGATGAGCGAGCCTGCGAAAATCGATGGTCTGGCCGCCGTACGCGCCGCTGACGGCAATGGTCACATGCTCGCGTCCCGGCACGGCGACTTCCTTGTCCCATTCGCCGAGTACACCGAGCCACCAGCAGAAATCGCGACCGCGATAGGCGCGCGGCGGACGGTCATGCGCACCGACGGACAGATAAACCTTGCGGCCCGCGCGTTGCAGTTCGTCCGCGATCTGCACGCCGGACGACCCAGCGCCAACCACGAGCACCGTGCCTTCGGGCAGCTGCGCCGGGTTCCGATAGTGGGCCGAATGAAGCTGCGTGAGCTCGACGTCCTGTGGCGCGATGGGAGGAATGACGGGACGCTGGAACGGCCCCGTCGCAACGACCACGCGACGGGCTTCGATCGTGCCGTCGGACGTTACGACCGTAAATCCTGCCCGGCCCTGCAGACGCTCGACGCTCGTGACTTCGACGCCCGTGCGGATCGGCGCATCGAACTTGCGCGCATAGGCCTCGAAGTAATTGGCGACCTGATCCTTGGCGGCGAACTCATCAGGATCGAGTCCTTCGAACTCCATATTAGGGAAGCGGTCGTGCCAGGCGGGACCATTGGCGACCAGTGAATCCCAGCGGCAGGTACGCCAGCGTTCGGCAATGCGGTCGCGCTCCAGCACGAGATGGGGTACGCCGAGTTTGCCCAGGTGTTCGCTCATTGCCACGCCAGCCTGACCCGCGCCTATGACCAGCGTGTCGATCGACAATTTTTCAGCCGACATGGCCTTCTCCTTCTGAAAAGCGCTCTGGATTCAGGTCACACTCTCTCTTCGGTCGGACAGAATGTACGCCGCGCGGCGGGCAACAAAAACTATATTTTAAAAATGCTTTGCATCGTTTTTCGCTATGCAATCGACAATTGGCGAGCGACAATCGGCTCGACCGAACACGGAGCAACTGATGGACGGCAACTCGATACGCTACTCGTTGCGTCAGCTCAGGTATTTTGTCGTCACGGCCGAGACGCTTTCGTTCACCGCCGCGGCAAAGCGCCTGCACATTTCGCAGCCGTCTATCTCGACGTCGCTCGCGGATCTGGAGGAATCGTTCGGCGTCCAACTGTTCATCCGCCATCACGCCAGCGGGCTGTCGCTTACGCAACCGGGCCGCGATCTGCTCGGCCACGCGCGCAATCTGCTTCAGAACGCCGAAGAATTGCAGCTGACCGCGAAGGAAATCGACGGCGGCATGTCGGGCTCCATCTCGCTGGGCTGCATGGTGTCGCTGGCTCCGCCGCTGATGCCAGGCATCATCAGCCGCTTCGTGCGGGACTATCCGGCGGTCACCTTCCGTACGACGGAAGCGCATCAGGACACGCTTTTGAGCGGCCTGCACGACGGCTCGCTCGATATCGCGCTGACCTACAGCCTCGATATCGCCGATGGAATCGCGTTTACCCCGCTGCTTTCGCTGCCACCGTATGTCATCCTGCCTAAAACACACAGGCTTGCACGGGCCCGCAAAGTGTCGCTGGCCGATCTGCTGCCCGAGCCCTATGTGATGCTGGACCTTCCGCATAGCCGCGAGTACTTCTCCGCGCTGTTCGACGCAGTCGGCAGCCGCCCTACCGCGGCTTTCCGGTCGTCACAGCCTGAAGTGGTGCGTGGCATGGTCGCCAACGGCTTGGGTTACAGCATACTCAACTTCCCGCTGAAGTCGACCCGAACAGTGGACGGCGAAGACTTCGTGATTAAACATTTCAAGGAAAGCGTCAATGCGACGACGCTTGGCATCGCACTATCGGGCGCCGTCAAGCCGCGCGAGGTTGTGAAGCGCTTCTCGGCATTCTGTGAAACGTATATTCGGCGCCTCCACATCGGTTAGCGGCCCGGAAAGCCTCTCGGCATAGGCTTGAGCTATGCACTGCATGCAAAAACAATATTTTACCTAGCAATTTGGATTGTTAGATTGGTGCTCATCGGATGCACACACTGATGGGGGGCCCCCTATGTCAGCCATTCTTCAGTCGACGGACGCTGAGCTCGACATCGTTCGCGCCCTGCGCGAGAACTGCGAGCGTCCGTTCGGGGATGCACACGCAATGCCGCCGGCCGTCTATACGTCGGAGGCGTTTCTCGCGCTCGAACGGCGCGACGTGTTTCGCAGCGAGTGGTTGTGCGTGGGCCGCGCGAGCGCGCTCGCACAGAGCGGCGACTATCTGACCGCGCAAATCGACGACCAGCCGGTGTTCGTGCTGCGCGATGCGAGCGGTGCGTTGCGCGCATTCTCGAATGTTTGCCTGCACCGGATGTCGGTATTGCTTGAAGGGCGCGGCAACGTGCGCCGGATCGTGTGCCCCTATCACGCATGGAACTACACGCTCGATGGTTCGCTCGCGGGCGCGCCGTTGATGGATCGGCAGCCGGGCTTTTGCAAGGAACAATACAAGCTGCCTGCCGTGCGCTGCGAGACGTGGCAAGGCTGGATCTACGTAACGCTCAACGCGCACGCGCCTTCGGTGGAATCACATTTGTCCGGGCTGACGAAGCTGATCGAGCCGTACGGCATGAGCAACTACGTCGAGACCTTCCACGAAGAGCACGTGTGGGACACCAACTGGAAGATCCTCGCGGAAAATTTCATGGAGAGCTACCACTTGCCGATGCTGCATCGCGCAACGGTCGGGCCGCACTCGAAGCTCGAAGAAATGGAATGTCCGCCGGGCTTGCCTGCGTTCAACTATCACTGGATCACCAAGGAAGCATCGCTGCCGATCGGCAACGCGCATCCCGCCAACACGCGCCTGCAAGGGCACTGGCGCCGTACCACCGCGCTGCTGGCGATCTACCCGACACACCTGATCACGCTGACACCCGGCTACTTCTGGTATCTGATCCTGCAGCCGCGGGGCGTCGGCCGCGTGCATATCCGCTTCGGCGGAGGCCTCGCACCGGATTTCGTCGACGATCCGCGGGCCGCCGATTACATGGCTACGCTGAAGACGCTGCTCGACGAAGTCAACGCCGAGGACCGGCGCGGCGTCGAGGCCGTGTTTCGCGGCGTGCACGCGCCACTCGCGAAGCCTGGCCATCTGAGCCCTCTGGAACGGCCGAATTACGACTTCGCCCGCTATCTGGCGGGACGCCTGGGCGCGAAGTGATTTGCCGCCCCACCTGGACCGCCAACACTCTGCCGAGTTACTCATGTCAAGCCAACCATTTATTTCGTTCGACGGCGTCAGCAAGTCATACGACGGCGTGCATAGCGTCGTCGAGGGACTCGATCTCGATGTCGCGCACGGTGAATTCGTTTCGCTGCTCGGTCCGTCCGGTTCCGGCAAGACCACGACACTGATGATGCTCGCGGGATTCGAAGCGCCGACGCGCGGTGAAATCCGCCTCGCCGGCAAGCGCCTGGACGACAAGCCACCGCATCGGCGCGATATCGGCATGGTGTTTCAGAACTATGCGCTGTTCCCGCACATGACGATTGCCGAGAACGTCGCGTTTCCGCTGTCGGTGCGCAAGATAAGCCGTAGCGAACAGAAAACGCGCGTGACGCGCGTGCTGGACATGGTGGAGTTATCGCATCTGGCGGCACGGCGTCCGTCGCAACTGTCCGGTGGCCAGCAGCAGCGCGTTGCGCTTGCCCGCGCGCTGGTTTTCGAGCCGAGCGTGGTGCTGATGGACGAGCCGCTTGGCGCGCTCGACAAGCGCCTGCGTGAAACCATGCAATACGAAATCATGCGGCTGCATCGCGAACTGTCGCTGACGATCGTCTACGTCACCCACGACCAGAACGAAGCGTTGACGATGTCGGACCGCGTCGCCGTGTTTTCCGATGGACGCATCCAGCAGGCCGCCGCACCGGCCGAACTCTACGAAAACGCGGCGAATGCGTTCGTTGCCAATTTCGTCGGCGAGAACAATGGACTGACCGGTCGCGTCGATTCCTACGGGACGGAATGGGCTGCGATGCAACTCGCCGACGGCAGCACCGTGTGCGGACGCCCAGGCGTCGGGCTCGCGTCAGGCGACACGGCGGTGCTGGCGCTACGTCCCGAGCGCGCGCACATCGCCGCGACGCCGGACGCTTTGCAGGAAGCGACGCGGCAGAACATGAACATCGTGCACGCGCTTGTCGAGGAACTCGTTTACTGCGGCGATCATCATCGCGTGCATCTGAAGCTCGGCCATGGCGAAAGCATGGTCGTCAAGCTGCCGAACACACAGCACCATGACCTGCCCGCGCTCGGCCGTCAGACCGCCGTGACCTGGCGACGCGACGACTGCAAGGTGCTGCCAGCAATGGCGGCCGCGCCGCAATCCACCGCCGCGTCCGGCGGCGTCGACTATTCCACCGTTTCCGTTCCCTCGTCCGCCTCGCCACTTATCGCAGGAGCCAACTAGAAATGAAAACCACACTCTCGTCCTTCCGGACCACCATCGCGGCGTGCGCGCTCGGGGTGTTTGCCACGGCCACGGTTCACGCGGCCGAAACGATTTCCGTCGTCACCTTTGGCGGTGCGTATGAAGCTGCCGCGAAAAAGGCATGGTTCGAACCGTTCACTGCGAAAACCGGCGACCAGTTCTCCACCGAGTCCTACGATGGCGGCCTCGCCAAGCTGCAAGCGATGGAACAGTCGAAGAACCCGACCTGGGATCTGATCGACCTCGAAACCAACGACGCAATCACCGCGTGCGACGAAGGCCTCATCGCCAAGTTCGACAAGAAGTTGCTCGGCAACACCAGTGACTTCCTGCCGGGCTCGATCAGTGATTGCGCCGTCGCGGCGATGGTATGGTCCACCGTCTATGCGTATGACACCAGCAAGCTGAAATCTGCGCCGACCACCATCAACGATTTCTTCGACCTCAGCAAGTACCCCGGCAAGCGCGGCATGCGCAAGTCGCCGAAGGTCGCGATGGAATGGGCCTTAATCGCCGATGGCGTTGCACCCAAGGACGTGTACAAGACGCTCTCCACGCCGGCTGGCGTCGATCGCGCGTTCAAGAAACTCGACACCATCAAGCCGAGCATCGTCTGGTGGGAGGCGGGTGCGCAGGCGCCGCAACTGCTCGCCGACGGCGCGGTCGTGATGACGCAGGCGTACAACGGCCGCATCGACGACGCCGTGCACAAGGACAAGAAGCCCTTCAAGATCGTCTGGGATGCACAGGTGTACGACTACGAATGGTGGGCCGTGGTCAACGGCGCGAAGCATGCCGACGCGGCGCGGAAGTTCATCGTCGCATCCTCGACACCGCAGGCCTATGCGGACCTGTCGAAGTACATCGCGTACGCGCCGCCGCGCAAGGACGCCATTCCACTGATCGACAAGGCGCGTCTGAACGATCTGCCGACAGCGCCGGAGAACTTCAAACGCCCGCTGCAAATCAACGCGACGTTCTGGGCCGACAACGCGGATGCGATCAACAAGCGGTTCCAGAACTGGCTGGCGCAGTAGCGCCAGATCGAACGAACGTCACCCGGGAGATCGAGCACGATGAACACGCAGCTGCCATCCACCGCCCCTTTTGGCCGCGGCCCGCAGGCCGCGAACCGCGAGTCGTTTCGCGCCGCGCGCCGCAAGGCCGCGATGCGCGCGTTGCTGCTGGCTTTGCCGTTGCTCATCTTTCTGCTGGTGACGTTCGTCGCGCCGATCGCGAGCCTGCTCGCGCGCAGCGTGCGAAACCCTGAAGTGCGCGCCGGCATGCCGCAATTGAGCACGGCGCTGGCCGGATGGGACGGTGCGGGCGTACCCGGCGAACCGGCCTTTGCCGCACTCGCGCACGACCTGAAGGACGCCAGCGAATCCGGCCAGCTCGGCAATATCGCGCGACGCATGAACTTCTCTCAACCAGAGTTCCGCAGCCTGCTGTTCAAGACGGCGCGTGCCACACGTTCGCAAACGCCCGCGCAATGGAAGCCCGCCCTGATCGATCTGGATGAACGCTGGAATACACCGGAAACCTGGCGGCTCCTCAAGCGTGCGTCGATCTCGCCCACGCCCGACTATTTGCTGAACGCCGTCGACGCGCAAGTCGCGCCCGATGGCTCGGTGACGTCCGTCGCGGCGGACAGCGCCATCTTCCGCGCGGCCTTCGGACGCACGGTCACGATCAGTGCGACGGTCACGGTGCTGTGCCTGGTGCTGGGTTATCCCGTGGCGTATCTGCTCGCGACATTGCCGGAGAACCAGAGCAACCGGCTGATCCTCTTCGTGATCGTACCGTTCTGGACATCGCTGCTGGTGCGGACCACCGCGTGGTATGTGCTGCTGCAACCAGGTGGTGTGATCAACGGCGCGTTGCTCCACTTTGGGCTCATCAATCATCCGTTGCCGCTGATTTTCAATCGCACGGGTGTGTTGATCGGCATGACGCACATCCTGCTGCCATACATGATCCTCGCGATCTTTTCGGTGATGAAAGGTGTCCCGCCCGTGTACATGCGCGCGGCGAAATCCCTCGGCGCGCATCCGGCTGTGGCCTTCGTGCGAGTGTATGTTCCGCAAACGCTGCCGGGTGTCGGCGCGGGATGTTTTCTCGTGTTCGTGCTCGCGCTCGGTTATTACATCACCCCCGCCCTGCTAGGCGGTGCCGGCGACGAAATGATCAGCCAGCTGATCGCGTCGCAGACCAACGATCAGCTCAACTGGGGACTCGCGGGTGCGTTGTCGTGCTATCTGATCGCATTCACGGCGGTGTTCTATTTCATCTTCAACCGGCTGGTCGGTATCGACCGCTTGCGCTTCGGCTAACGCGCCGCGCAACCGACGCTAATGGGTTGTCGCTCCTTCGTATGGTTGATCAACAGGCAGACTCAGATGAAAGACGGACGAACCCGGCTACTCTCGGAACGCATCGCGGGCGCGGGACTACGCGTGCATTGCGCGCTCATTTTCTTTTTCCTCGTCGCGCCGATCCTCGCGATCGTGCCGCTGTCGTTCAACTCCGGCTCATTCTTCTCGTACCCGATGCAGGGCTTCTCGCTGCGCTGGTACGCGCAGGCGCTGAGTTCGCCGGACTGGCAACGCGCGTTGGCGAACAGCATCGGCATCGGCGCTGCGTCGACGCTGATCGCGACGGTGCTCGGCACGCTCGCCGCGCTCGGCTTGAGCCGCACGCAGTTTCCTTACCGCTCGATCATCATGCCGATCATCGTGTCGCCGATGATCGTGCCTATCGTTGTCGTCGCGGCAGGGTTTTATCTGGTCTTTTCGCCGCTCGGCCTGGTCAATTCGTATCTCGGCGTCGTGCTTGCGCATGCCGCGCTCGGTACGCCCTTCGTGGTGATCACCGTGACGGCTTCGCTGCTGTCGTTCGATCAAAGCCTGCTTCGCGCTGCGTCGGGGCTGGGCGCGCAGCCGTGGGTCGCGTTTCGTCGCGTCACGCTCCCGCTGATCACGCCCGCCGTCGCAACGGGCAGTGTGTTCGCATTCGCGACGTCGTTCGACGAAGTGATCGTCATTCTGTTCATTGGCGGCCCCGAGCAGCGCACCGTGCCGCGGCAGATGTGGAGTGGCATCCGTGACCAGATCGACCCATCGATCCTTGCCGTGGCCACACTGCTGATGGCGTTCGCCATCGCCCTGTTCGCCTGCATGAACTGGTTGCGCAAGCGCGCAGCGGCGGCCAGCCGCTCGTTTGGCTGAGCCGACTGTTGTGCCAGCGTGATGCCATGGACACGCGACTCGATGACCTCCCTGTATCCGTCGACCGTTGCCAGCCTCGTTGCGGCAAAGCCGGAACCGTTGGCGCGGTCCGTCCTTGGCTGTTAGTTGCGCTTTTAAAAAGAAAAATATTGAGCGCCTGACTGTGTGGCGATATGCTTCGCATCGCCGCTCAACCACATGCAACGACCGAGGGTCGCGAAGGAAACGACAAAATGCGATTGCGACGCATCACCGCACGACGCTCACCAGTGCATGGCATGGGACTGTTTGCCCTGCAGCCGATCGCCCCGGGCGAACGGGTGATCGAGTACAAGGGGGAAGTGACCAGCTGGCGGCGCGCCGCCGCCCGTCAGCGAGCCGACGCGGGTCACACGTTCGTGTTTGGGCTGTCCAGCGGACGAGTGATCGACGGCAGCCGCGGCGGCAACAGCGCCCGCTTTCTGAACCATGCGTGCGCCCCCAACTGCGAGGCCATCGAGACGGGCGACCGGGTGTTCATTCATGCGCTCGCCACGATCGCACCCGGGGAGGAGCTTTTCATCAATTACGGTCTGTCGGTGGACGGCGCGGTCACCGACGACATTCGTGCCCAGTACGCGTGTCATTGTGGCGCGCCGGCATGTCGTCGAACCATGCTGGGAAATGACGGACAGTCGTCGTAGTCCTGCCGCCGCGCAGACGCTTCGATGAGCGATTCCTGCGGCGGTTCATCCGACGCGCCTGCCGCGTCTGTGGTGCGCGTCGATGTCTGGAACATGGCCTCGGCGTCGATCGCCGCATGGTCACCCCGTCGCGCTGCGTCGCGTTTCAAGGTACAACGTCACAGCGCGAACAGCCGCCCAAGATGAGGCTCGCAATCTCCCACGCCGGCGAGCCGCAACGCGTGCCACGCCATCGCGTAGTTGCTCGATATCACCGGCTTGCCGATCGCCGCCTCCAGCTCCGGAATCAACCCGGCGATGCGCAAGCTCGTGCACGATACGAAAATCGCGTCCACGTCACGATTGCGCGCAAGTCGCTCAACACCAGTTCGCAATGACGCCGCATCGATCCGCGCCACTTCGTTATCGTTCGCATGCTCGAACGACGCCATGCGCGTAATGCCGTGACCACGCGACTCGATATAGTCGCGCATGTATTCGTTGATCGAACGCACATAGGGAGTAAGCAGGGCCGTACGTTGGACGCCTAGTGCGCGAAGCGCCGCCAGCGCCGCGGTGATCGGCGTAGTGCACGCGGCGTCCGCACGCGCTTCGCGAATCCGCGCGAACACCTTTTCCTCCCCAATCACCATCGACGCGGACGTGCAGCCAAACGCCACCACATCGATACGCTCGGCCGGACGGATCAGCGCGACCGCCGGTGCAATACGGTCCTCCATTTCCGCTAGCCGTTCGGGCGTGATGTCCGCCGAGTTATACACACGGCTTTCGTAGAACGCCACGCCGTCCTGCGTCAGCAAGCCCCGCCACTCATGCTCGATCGTATGATCGGTGGCGAGCACCACGAGCCCAATCGCGGCACGACGGCAGATGCCGTCGTCCAGCGTGAAATCGAGCTTCGTGTACACGTCGTCATGCGGTGCAATCGCACTCATTTCGGAGTCGTCCTGTCATGTCGCGTTCGCCGCTCGCGAGTCTCTGTCGTCACTGCCTCTTAAAGGTAGGGGATTGCCGGCGCCTTTGTGTAATGGTTTATACGCAAATACCCTATACCGTCCCAACGCACACCGGCTTCTATCATGAAAGAGGCGCTTTAGTGTCAGCGCTCCGGTGAAACCAGCAGTCACGCCGTTGACCTGGTGGGTATGAATCACACGCAATCGCCCCATTTCCGTCCGCTTTCCGATGTCACCGGTATACCCGTGTGGCGGATCGTCCGATCCCCCTCACAATAAGGAGTCTCTAACATGTTTGCTCTGACGATTGGCTGGTCCGGTGCAAAGCGGGGCTCGCGGCAAACGGCCTTTGCGGGCATGGCGGCCGCCGTGGCCCTGCTTGTCGGCATGGCTCCCGGTTCGGCGCTAAGCCAGAGCGCCACCATCAAGATCGGCGTGCCCGTTCCGCTGTCGGGCAGCAGTGCCAATGCCGGCACGGATATTGTCAATGGCGCGAAGCTCGCCGCCGCCAGAATCAACGCGGCCGGTGGCGTGCTCGGCAAGCAGATCGAGCTGGTGCCCGAGGACGACGCCTGTGATGCGCAGACCGCGGTGCAGGCGGCACAGAAACTCGTCGATGCGGGCGTTGTCGCGGTAGCGGGCGGATATTGCTCCAGCGCGGCGCTGCCGGAATCGACAACCTTTCATCGCGCCGGGATTCCCTTCGTGCTGGATGCGTCGACGAATCCGCAACTGACCGAGATGGGGTACGACAACGTGTTCCGCACGATCGGCCGTGACGACCAGCAGGGCCCATTCGCGGCAAGCTTCATGAAAGACGTTCTGCACGCGAAGCGCGTGGCGGTGATCGACGACAACACGACCTATTCCAAAGGCCTCGCCCAGAACACCGTGCAAGCTCTGAAGAAGGACGGTGTCGATGTCGTGTACGCCAATTCGATCACGCCCGGACAGATGGACTATTCACCGACGCTCACGCGGGTCTCCTCACTGAAGCCTGACGTGATCTACTACACAGGCTATTTCTCCGAAGCCGGCCTGCTAGTCAAGGAGGCGCGGCAACTGGGTCTGAAAATGACCTTCATGGGCGGCGACGCCACCAATGATCCCACCCTGATGAAAACGGCCGGTCCCGCCGCCGACGGCATGATCATCACGACGGCACCGCTCGCGCAGTTCCTGAGCGGTGCGCACGCCTACGTCGATGACTATACGAAGGCTTACGGGCAAGCGCCGGGACCGTACTCGGTCTATGAATACGATGCTGTCGGGGTCACGGCGAAAGCCATCGCGGACGCGAAATCGGCACAGCCTGCCGCGATCACGGCTGCTCTGCACAAGATCTCGAACTACCCGGGCGCGACCGGAACGATTGCCTTCAATCCGAAGGGGGACCGCAGCAAAGCCGTGTACATCACCATCATCGTGCACAACGACAACTTCGAGCCCTACCAGCGGCAGGATGCGAGCGGACATTGGGTGGCGATGAAGTAGGCGCTATTGCGCGCCCCGCGCCGTCATGAGCGACTTCTTCCAGTTCGTCATCGAAGGGCTGACGACCGGCTCGTTCTACGCGCTCGTCGCCCTCGGCTACACGATGGTCTACGGAATCATCCGGCTGATCAACTTCGCTCATGGCGACCTGTTCATGGTCGGCGCGTTCATCGGCTGGACCGGTCTGATGGTTCTTGCGTCCGCGCATCTGCCGCTCGCCCTGGCACTGCTGATCGCCCTTGTGGCCGCCATGACGGTCACAGGCGCGCTCGGCCTGCTGATCGAGCGGCTCGCGTATCAGCCGTTGCTGCGCGCGCCGCGGCTGTCGATTCTGATTACGGCGCTGGGCGTCTCGCTGGCGCTGCAAAATGGGGTGCTGCTGATCTACGGCGCGGGCTTTCGCACCTATCCGCACGTGCTGAGCCAGGCCGGCTTCGAACTCCACGGCGTGCAGATCACCTTCGCGCAGATCGGCATCATCGTGACGAGCCTGGCCCTGATGCTGGCACTGTATTTCTTCGTTCACCACACTTTCCTCGGCACCGCGATGCGCGCGCTGGCAATCGATCAGGACGCCGCGCGTCTGATGGGCATCGACGTCGAACGCCTGATCCAGCTCACCTTTCTGCTCGGGTCGGTGCTGGCCGCCGTGGCGGGCGTCATGGAAGGGCTTTACTACACGCAGATCAATTTCTTCATGGGCTTCGTGCTAGGCCTGCGCGCGTTCACCGCCGCCGTGCTCGGCGGCATCGGCAACATCCCGGGCGCGATGGCGGGCGGTATCCTGATTGGCCTGCTCGAAGCCTTCGGCGCGGGCTATGTCTCTTCGCAATGGACCGACGTGTTCGTCTTCGGCGTGCTGATCGCCGTGCTCGTGATCAAGCCGACCGGGCTGTTCGGCGAACGCGTTGTCGAGAGAATGTAGTCCATGAGCGCCAGTCAGGCTTCCGCGCGTTGGGCCAGGCCTGTCGGCGGTGCGCTGCTGGCCGCCGCCGTGGCGCTGCCCGCTGTCGTCAGCAACTATGTCGTCGATGTCGGCCTGACCATCATCACCTATTCGATCCTGGGTCTTGGGCTGAACATCGTAGTCGGTTATGCCGGATTGCTCGATCTGGGCTACGCGGCCTTCTTCGCGATCGGCGCGTACACGACGGCGTTGCTGGAAACCCTGCTGCACTTCTCGTTCTGGGAGACGCTGCCGTTCAGTCTGGCGTTCGCCGGGGTATCGGGCATCGTCATCGGCTATCCCACCCTGCGCCTGCGCAGCGACTATCTGGCGATCGTCACGCTGGGGTTCGGCGAAATCACGCGTATCGTCGCCACCAACCTCGACATCACGGGCGGCCCGAACGGCATCTTCGGCATCGCGAGCCCGAGCCTGTTCGGTTTCGAGATCAGTTCGCCGCTAGCGCTCTACGAACTGGGCATGGCGTTCCTCGTGGTGGTCCTCGGGTTCGCCATCCGGCTCGGCCAGTCGCGGCTGGGCCGCGCCTGGACCAGCATCCGCGAGGACGAGGCAGCTGCCGAGGCCGTCGGCGTGCCGACGCTGCGCGTCAAGCTGCTCGCCTATGTGATGGGCGCGCTGATCGGCGGGCTGGGCGGCAGCCTGTTCGCCGCCCGCTTCGGCACCATCGATCCGACCGGCTTCACCTATCTGCAGTCCGTCACGATCCTGATTGTCGTCGTGCTCGGCGGCCGCGGCAGCATTCCCGGTGTGCTCCTCGGCGCCATCATCGTCGCCGGCCTGCCGGAGATTCTGCGTTTTCTCAACCTCTGGCGCATCTTCGCTTTCGCGATCGGGCTCGTGATCCTGATGCTGTTAAGGCCACAGGGGTTGTGGCCAGCGCCGTTGCGCCGCGTCGCGCCGGCGCGCAAGGGCGCTGACGCCGATCGCGTCGCCGTGCCCGATCACGCCGTCACCGATGAGGTCCTGCTGGAGGTGCGCGACATGCAGCGCCGCTTCGGTGGCGTGCTGGCGGTCGGCGGTGTCAGCTTCATGGTGCGAAGCGGCGAGATCGTGAGCCTGATCGGTCCGAACGGCGCCGGCAAGACCACCGTGTTCAACTGCCTGACCGGCGTCATCCGCCCGACTGGCGGCCAGATCGTCTGGTGCGGGGAACGGCTTGCCGGCGGCGCGCCTCATCGCATCGTCCATCAAGGCATGGCGCGCACCTTCCAGGGCATCCGCCTGTTCGGCCACATGACGGCCTTCGAAAACGTCCTGACCGGCATGGACCATCGGCTTCGGACACCGCTCGCAGCCGAGCTTCTGGCGTTGCCGTCCGCGCGCGCCGAGGCGGCGGACCATTCCACCGAAGGCCTGCGCTGGCTCGCCTTCGTCGGTCTTGCCGGCAGGGCGGGCGAGCGCGCCGCCGATCTGCCCTACGGCGACCAACGCAGGCTGGAGATCGCCCGTGCGCTCGCCAGCAGCCCTCGCCTGCTGCTGCTCGATGAGCCGGCTGCAGGCATGAACCCGACCGAGAAACGCGCGCTGATGGAACTGATCCGGCGCATCCGGGATCATGGCGTGACGGTGCTGCTGATCGAGCACGACATGATGCTGGTGATGGGCGTGTCGGACCGGATCATCGTGATGGACCACGGCGTCATCATCGCCGAGGGCCAGCCCGCCGCGATCCAGGCGGACCCGCGGGTGATCGATGCCTATCTCGGCACAGCCGGAAAGGACGAGGCGAGCGACGATACTGCCGGGGAGAAATCGCTGTGGGACTCCTAGAAATCCGCGATCTGCGCGTGAGCTATGGGACTGTCGAAGTGCTGCACGGCATCTCGCTGGACGTCGCGGAGGGCGAGATCGTCGCGTTGCTCGGCAGCAACGGCGCGGGAAAAACGACCACGCTGCGGGCGATTTCCGGATTGATCCGGCCGCGCGCGGGCGACATTGCGATGGCTGGCCAGCGCCTGACGGGCTTGCGCGCACACCAGATCGTGGCGCTGGGTCTCGGTCATGTGCCCGAGGGGCGGCGCATTTTCGGCGCGCTGACGGTGGAGGAAAATCTGCATCTCGGCGGCTATCTGATCCGGCGCGACAGTACAGCATTGCAACAGCGAAGGGATCAGCTCTATGCGACTTTCCCCCGGCTCGGCGAGCGACGCAGCCAGCTGGCTGGCACGCTCAGCGGCGGCGAACAGCAGATGCTGGCGATTGCCCGAGCCCTGATGCTGCACCCGCGTATCGTGGTGCTGGACGAACCGTCGATGGGACTCGCGCCGAAGCTGGTCCGCGCGATCTTCGGCATGATCGCCGACATCTGCCGCGAAGGCACCTCGATTCTCCTCGTCGAGCAGAACGCCCGCCAGGCGCTGCGGATCGCTCATCGGGCTTACGTGCTGGAAAGCGGGCACATTGCGCTCGCGGGGTCCGCCCGCGAGCTGGCTCAGGATAGCCGGGTCCGCTCTGCCTATCTGGGCGGCAGTGCCATTTCGGCAGAGTAACCCGCCAACCGGGCAATCGACCTTGGCTGAAACGGGTCAGACGTCATGGAGGCAAAACATGTCAGAGATCGATAAGGAAAAGGTCGTTGCAGTGCTGCGTCGCCCGAGCGATGACGACGCCGCCTCGTCGCGGCACGGCGCCGGCCTGAGTTCGACGGAGCATGCATCATGCTGAATCATCCTGCTGCCTATCAGTCCACCAAAGGCTCAGCGCTCGACGTCGACAAGACGTTCTATCAGCGCATCGCCTCACAGCACGACACCCGCACGCTAGTCGAATCGATCGTCGTGCCGATCCGCTCGGGGCAAGCGTGGACCGTGCCGGCCGGCCACGTGTTTCGCATTGTCACGATCGAAGGCCCGCAGGTTGCCGACCTGAACATGTGGAACCGGCACAACCCGCGCGAGCGCATGTGGGCATCGCGCACGCGCCAGTTGCAGCAGGCGCACGTGAGCACGTTCGACCGTCTGTGGTCGACGCTGCCATTCCTGCGTCCGATGGTGACCATCACGGACGACAGTCTCGCAGGCTACGGCGTCGACGAGCACGGCGGCCGTGTCCACGATCTGCTCGGCACGCGCTGCGACCCCTACGTGAACCGCATGCTGACCGGCGAGGATTTTCATTTTCACTGCCACTCCAACCTGACGCGCGCCATCGCCCCGTATGGATTGACTGAGTACGACGTCCACGACGTGCTCAACGTGTTCCAGTGCACCGGCCTGAATCTCGAAGACAAATACTTCATGAAGGCGTGTCCGGCAAAGAAAGGCGATTACCTCGAATTCTTCGCGGAGATCGACTTGCTGTGCGCGCTGTCGACCTGTCCGGGCGGCGATCTGTCAGTGCCGATGTGGGGACCCGACGCGCGCGATCCGCTGGAAGTGTGCCGGCCGCTTGGCGTCGAGGTCTGGCAACTCGCGCCACAGATGCTGGATGGGTGGACGCCGCCGGCTGTGGCTGCCTACAAAGGGCAGCACGGAATGGTGCTGAATCAGCCGCAATGGAAGTGAGACTGCTGCCTCCTGTCCAGCAGGAATCGAGGGTGGCGCAGCACAAAAGCCGGAGCGAGACCGCGCCGCCTTGAATGCCCGCCGGCCCCCTTGTATCTGAGGACATCATGAAAGTTGTCGTGCTCGGTGGCGGGGTAGTCGGTGTGACAACCGCGTACCAGTTGCAGAAGGATGGCCATGAGGTCGTGATCGTCGAGCGGCAGCCTTTAGTCGCATCGGAAACCAGTTGGGGCAACGCGGGCATGATCGCGCCCGGGCATTCCTTTGTCTGGTCCTCGCCCAAAGCGCCGATGATTCTGCTCAAATCGCTGGTGCTGAAAGATCAGGCGTTGCGCTTCAAGTTCTCGGCAGATCCCAGGCTTTACAGCTGGTCGTGGCGTTTCCTGATGGAATGCACCTCAGAGAAGGCACGCCGCAATACCCTGCTCAAGCATCGGCTTGCCGCGTACTCGCAACGCGTGCTACAGAATGTGATCGCTGAGGACGCCATTGAATACGATCGAAATGACCGCGGAATTCTGTATTTTCATCGGACTCAGGAAGCGCAGGATCGCGGAGTCGAGCATATGAAGCTGCTGGAATCCGATGGGCAAGTCATCAGGGTTCTCAGCCGCGATCAGGTCGTCGCACTCGACCCGTCGCTGGCTTCGGCAAAAGACAGGATAGCGGGTGCCATTTACTGCCCGACCGATGAGACCGGAGACCCTGCGAAGTTCACCCGCGCCCTTGCGGAAAAGATTATCGCGCGTGGCGGTACGCTTCTGACGGACACCACCATCGACGGCTTCGAAACCGCTGGGCAGGACGTGGTGGGCATAAGAACGAGTCGAGGCCTTGTAAAAGCCGACGCGTATGTGCTCGCCCTTGGCCCCTATAGTCCGGTTCTTGGCCGACAGATCGGCATCGATCTTCCGATCTATCCGATCAAGGGATACTCCCTCACGATTCCGATCGATGGCCGGCCCTTGCCACCCACCGTTGCAGTGGTCGACGAGCACAACCTGGTCGCAATCTCGCGCTTCGGCGACCGGATCCGGGTCACCGCAACGGCGGAGTTTGCCGGCTACGACACGAGCCATAAGCCTTCTGATTTTGCGTTTATGAAAAGCGTGACACAAGAACTCTACCCGGCCGGCGCCAACTACGATCGCGCCGAAATGTGGGCCGGTCTCAGGCCGATGACGCCGACGAATCTGCCGTTTCTTGGGCGCAGGAAGTATCGCAATCTTTATCTGAATACCGGTCACGGTCATATCGGCTGGACCATGTCGCACGGATCGGCTCGAATCACGGCCGACCTGATCGCGGGACGAACCCCGGCGATTCCGATGGTGGGGCTGCTTTGCGACTGATGGCGACGCGTTTTGCAGCCAAAACATCGGGCCCCAGCCGAACGATGCCAGCAAACTATTGCATCGACCGGTCGAATCCGCCGCGCATGACCCGTCGGTACACGTCGCGCTCAAAGAATTCCGACTTCGAGACGCGTTATCACGCGTCGGTCGCGCCGTCACACCAGGTCTCGACTTTCGCATCTTAGCCGAGCGCGATAGCGGCCTGTCACGCGCAGTTTTTCGCCATCAGATCCACTGGAACGCTGGCGACGGTTGCCCGGCTCGTGTCGGGGTTGCTACGATCCACGCCCAGCTCAGAGCTTCCTCAAGCGCATCTGCAATTGCGGCCGAGTTGAGCGCCGCGTCAAGAGAATCGAATCTTCGGCTTGGCCACACGGGTCAATTTTCGCCGCGAACGTCCTTCATCAAGGCCTTTTTAATTTGATCGGGCGCCATGGGTTGCCGGGCAGTCTGTCAGGATCGCACTCTCCCTACGTAAGCTCATATTACAATGCCGGGCCAAAAACGCTGCCCGGTACGGCGGCATACAGACCCAAAGGTTCAATGTCGACCCAGCTTTCGAATCCCACGTCGCTCGCCTCAGCCTCCGACAAACCTGCCGCCGCGCGCATCGCATCACTCGGCTGGCTGCTCCCCTTCCACGCGCTGGTCTGGACGCTGGCCGCCTGGCTCGCGCGCGGCAATCTCGACATCCAGGGCGACATGGTCGAGACCTATGTCTGGGGCATCGAGTGGCAGGCCGGTTACGCGAAGCACCCGCCGCTTTCGTCGTGGGTCGCAGCGGCCTGGTTCAGCGTGTTCCCGCACACCGATCTCGCGTATTTCGCGCTGTCGGCGGTGAACGTGCTGGTCGGCCTGGCCGGGATCGTCGCGCTCGCCGGGCGCTTCGTGCCGCGCCCGATCGCGATCATCGCCGGGCTTGCGATGGCGGTCTCGCCGCTTTACTCGAATCTCGCCATCAAATTCAATCCGAACTCGATCCTGCTGTCGGTCTGGCCGTGGACCGCCTACTTTTTCGTCCGCTACGTGCAGCCGGGCAGCCGCCTCGCGCGCAGCGGCGCGGCGCTCGGTCTCGGGGCGTGCGCGGCACTTGCCGTGCTGGGCAAGTACTTCACGATCGTGCTGCTGCTCGGGCTGTTGCTGGCATTGCTCGCGCGTCCCGCATGGCGTGCGCGCCTCGTCAGCGTCGATTCGCTGCTCGCGGTGGCGGCGGGAGCCGCCGTGCTGGCCCCGCACGTACACTGGATGATGGTTAATCATTTCCCGACGCTCGAGTATGCCGCGCAACGCACCGGCGGCACGCTTCTCGCCGCGGTCGGGCGCTTTGGCATCTACACGCTCGCGCAGATCGGCTATCTCGCGCTCAGTTTCGTTTTCGTGCTGTTGATGGTGCGCACGCGCGGGGCTGCGCGGCTCATGGCGCTGAGCGTTGTTCGGAGCGCGTCGTACCCGGATCTCTGGTGGCTCGCGCTGGGGCCACTGTTCGCGGTGGGCCTGCTGTCCGTGATCGGCAAGACGCAGATGGCCTCGGTCTGGGGCATGGCGCAGTGGTTCGCAATGGTGCCGCTCTGGCTTGCCGTGCTCGTGCAAGCCCGCTTCGAGTTCGCGCCGCAGCGTGCCATACGCGTCATGGCGGTGTACTGGGCGCTGGTGCTCGCGGTATCGGCAGTGGTCGGCTACACAGGGGCGCGGCGCAATTCCGACGACGCGGCCGAGCCGCGCGCGGAACTCGCGGCAGCCGCGCAGGCGGTGTGGCACGAACGCACCAGCCAGCCGCTGTCGATCGTGGCGGGCTCGACGCATGAGGCCGCTTCGATGGTGTTCTATGACGGCGGCCGCGCCCGCTTCTGGGATCTCGACTGGCCGGCGGCAACGCCCTGGCTCACATCCGCCGATTTCGCGCGCCAGGGCTCGCTGATTGTGTGCCGTGGCGACGACTCGGGCTGCATCGCGACGGCATCGTCGCTAAGCCATGCGGCGCCGATTGCGCTTGAGGTGAGCAAGACCACATGGGGACGGGAGTTGCCTGCGCGCCCCTACCAACTGTTCGTGATCGTGCCGCAGTCGTGAGCCACGCGCCCATCACGCCGTACCGCGGCCGGCCGGTGGCACCGATGGCCTCGACTGCCTCTCAGGGGAAGATCGGCTCGTAACCTAACCGAGCGAGTGGAAAGAGGTACCATGAGTACGCCGTCGAACGCCAGGCTCATCCGTGCCTGAGCGTGTAACGTCTCTCTGGCTAGAGGTCCTGCCATGATCCTGTATCACACCGTCCCCGATTCGTCGGTCATCGAAATATCCGTCGAAGGCAAAATCACCGACCACGAACTGCGCGAAGCCATCGAGCGCATGCGTGGTGATCTTGAACTGAACGGTAAGACCCGCGTGCTCGAACGCATCGAGCATTTCAGCGGCATCGAGCCGAAGGCGCTATGGACCGACCTGACGCTCGGCGTCTCCGTCGCCCGCAAGGTCACGCGCGCCGCCGTGGTGGCCGACGCGGGATGGATTCGCGCCTCGATGCATTTGGCCCGGTTCTTCACGAAGGCTGAAATCAAGGCGTTCCACGTCAACGAGCTGGAACAGGCGCGAGCCTGGATCAACGCCTGAACGTCGTCTCCAGCCGGCCGCATCGGGCGGAGGCCGGCCAGTTGGAGCCGCACGACTCAACATCAGAACTGTTACTGCCGAATCAAGGACACGGAGCGCAACGATCCTATGATGGAATGAGGCCGCGCGACACGCGCGGAAAAGCGCTAAAACATGTAGGAAAACAGGAGAAGAGGAGCACATGACGAAGCGAGTGATCGTGACCGGCGGCAGCGGCCTGGCCGGAAAATGGGTGGTCCAGAACCTGGTCGAGCACGGCTACGAGGTGATGAATCTTGATCGCGTGCCGATGGCGGCGCGCACGGCGCGCACGTTGATTACGGACATCACCGATGCGGGCCAGGTATTCAATGCGCTGGCATCGAGCACCGCGCCGGGAGAATTCGCCGACGACCTCGAACCAAAGCCGATCGACGCGATTGTGCATTTTGCGGCGATCCCTCGCATCATGATCACGCCCGACAACGAGGTCTACCGGATCAACGTGATGGGCACGTACAACATCCTCGACGCAGCGTCGAAGCTTGGCATCCGCAAGGTGATCGTGGCATCGAGCGAAACCACATACGGTATGGTGTTCGCGCACCGGGATCGCAGTCCAGAGTACTTCCCGCTCGACGAGGAATACCCGGTGAACCCGATGGACAGCTACGCGACGTCGAAGGTTATCAACGAAGTGACAGCGAAGGCGTTCCACGCGCGCACCGGCTCTGACATTTACTGCTTTCGTATTGGCAACGTGCTCGAACCCAACGACTACGCGAAGTTTCCGGCGTGGCTCAAGGATCCAGCACTGCGCAAGAGGATTGCGTGGAGCTATATCGACGGGCGCGATCTCGCGAGCGCGTGCCGGCTTGCCATCGAAAAGGACGGCCTCGGCTTTCAGGTGATGAACGTCGCGGCCGACGACGTGTCGTCCGACGTACCTACCGCGGAACTGCTCCGACGCTACTACCCCGGCGTGCCGCTCAAAAAGCAACTCGGCGAGTTCGAGACCCTGCTCAGCAACGAGAAGCTCAAGCGCCTTCTTGGGTGGAACCAGCAACACTACTGGCGCGACGAAGCGAAAAAGGTCGTCCAGTAAGCATGGCGGGCCGGCCCCCGGCCGGCCATTCACGCCGTGCGAGTCTTCATGGACTGCTTTGCAACGACGCAGACCGGCGCAATGGCGTCGTTCCCGCAGTCGGGTGGTGGGTCTCGGGAAGAATTTTCGAACAAGCCCGCAGCGAAAATTCTCCCTGCTACGTTCAGCCGCCGGTCAGCCAGTAGTCGTTTGCAGCAGGTCGCGCGCGGTGCTTAGCATGCCGTCGGCGATCTTTCCGGAATCGACCTTGTAGCTGCCGTCACGCAGGGCGGCCTTGATCGACTCGACCTTCGCCGTGTCGCTATCCGAATCGCTGGACGTGTGCATCGCGGACATTGACGAGAGATTAACCGTCGAATTCTGCGCGGCGGCAGCGCTGACTTGATGCGCGGACTCGACGGCACCCTTCGCGTCGCTGTTGATCGTTGCGCGTTGCGGACCGTTCTGCGAAGCCGCGAGCGGATAATCGCTGGATTCAATCTTCATGGTGTGTGTTCCCCACTGGTTGAGTCCTTTAACGGTTCAGCGTTTGAAATCTTCACCCTGCTGTGGGAAGCGGAACCGTATCCACGTTTCGCCGTGAACCGCTAAGCCTTGCCGGGCGGGCACTCTAGCCGCCTGCAGCAAATTGCAACAAAGTGTGAGCAATACCACACAACGGCTATAAGCTGATCGAAGCGTCGACCCGCTCCGAATCAAAGGCGCAGGTATGCTTGAGAACACGACGCCGCACCCCATTTTGCTTGCTGTGAACAAACGTACCCGCCGCCCCTTGCAGCCTCGATGGCCCTTTCCGCCAAGTCGCGATGTCGCTGGTCGCGCCTTTGGCGATCTCGTCGCGCTTCAATATTGCGGCGCGGACGTGTGGCTCTGGCGATGCCGATGCGGCGGCCATGTGACTTCCGCCCTGAAGACGGTAGAGAGCGGCGCAGTGCGTGATTGCGGCTGCCGTGAGCAGCGTCGCGTGTGGCGGTCGCGACCGGGCTCACCTGCGCTGAAGAGCGGCGAGGTTTTCGGCCAGCTGACGACCGAGCGGTACGCTGGCGATGGATTGTGGGTTTGCCGGTGCGACTGCGGTGGTGAGGCGACAGTTAGCGCCGGACGCTTGCGAATGGGCAAGGCGCGCTCGTGCGGCAGGTGCCTCGTCGCTTCGACTCACCGAGTGGCGTAGCGCCGGAACGGAAAATGTTCGTTCGACTCAGGTCAAGCGATCTACACTGCAATTCAACGAATAAGAAAAGATCGCCAGCCTTGGCCGGGTCTGGACGATCGTATTCCGATTTCGCTTTGATCAAGCGTAGTCCGTACATGCTCCCCTTTCTGTCTGGAGGCGGTCATGAAAAAGGAGAGGAAGACAGCGCGGCAAATTCTGTCCGGGAACCCTCGGGAGGTTATCTCAGTGGGCCCCGACGACACGGTGCTGAACGCGTTGCAGTTGATGGCCGACAAGGACGTGACGACGGTGCTGGTGCTGCAGGGCAGCAATCTGGTTGGCGTGCTGTCTCAGCGCGACTACGCCCGCAAGGTCGAGGTGCTTGGCCGCAACGCCGCGAACACCAGGGTTGGCGACATCATGACCACCCAGGTGCTTTATGTGACGCCCGAGCATACCTGCGATCAATGCCTCGCGTCGATGCATACCCGGCGGATCCGGCACCTGCCTGTGATCGAATCCGGGCGCGTCATCGGCGTGCTTTCCGACAGTGACGTGCTGGAGGAACTCCTGCAGGAGGACGAGCATTTCATCAGGATTCTCGAGGACGACATGCTCCATCTGACCATTGATACCGGTGGCGCCTATTAGCCAGTCGCGCTCGAATCAGGCGAGGTGAAACGTGAGCACGCAATCAACCGCGGGGGCGCTTTCACCGGCCATCCTTTCCCGCTCGTCCGGCAAAGTGACGTCGGCGCGCGATGCCGTGCGCCTGATCCGCAACGGCGATACGGTCGCGACGGGTGGCTTCGTCGGCATCGGCTTCGCCGAAGACATCGCCATTGCCATCGAGGAACTCTGTACGGCGCATGACGAGGATACGTTAGTCACCCTCCCAAAGCCCGCCAACCTCACGCTAGTCTATGCGGCCGGCCAGGGAGACGGCAAGGAACGCGGACTGAACCACCTGGCGACGCCGGGACTCGTCAAGCGCGTCATCGGCGGACACTGGGGCCTCGTGCCGAAGCTACAGCAGCTTGCGGTGGATAACCAGATCGAGGCGTATAACCTGCCGCAGGGCGTGATCAGCCACCTGTTTCGCGACATTGCGGCCGGAAAGCCAGGCCATCTCTCCCG
This sequence comes from Paraburkholderia sp. Cpub6, assembly GCF_014201065.1. NCBI lineage: Bacteria > Pseudomonadati > Pseudomonadota > Betaproteobacteria > Burkholderiales > Burkholderiaceae > Paraburkholderia > Paraburkholderia sp. Cpub6. Next base: position 404,280 of record NZ_JACHDM010000003.1, on the reverse strand, counting down.
GGTCGGCCTCGGCACCTTCGTCGATCCGCGCTTCGGTGGTGGCAAACTGAACGAGCGCACCACCGAGAATCTGGTCGAGTTGATGCGGATCGGCGACGAGGAATATCTGTTCTACAAGGCCTTCCCGATCAACGTCGCGATCGTGCGCGGCACCACTGCCGACCCGGAAGGCAATGTGACGATGGAGCGCGAAGCCCTGACACTGGAGGCTCTCGCGATCGCCATGGCCGCGCACAACTGCCGCGGCCTCGTGATCGTCCAGGTGGAGCGCATCGCCGAAAGCGGCTCGCTCAATCCGCGACAGGTCAAGATCCCCGGCGTGCTGGTCGATTGCGTCGTGCTGGCGCCGCCCGAGAACCACCAGCAGACCTTTGCCACACCATACAGTCCGGCGTACGCCGGCGAAATCCGGGTCCCCGCGAGCAGTGTGGCGCCGATGCCGATGAGTGAGCGCAAGGTGGTCGCGCGACGCGCGGCAATGGAACTCCAGCCAAACAGCGTGGTGAATCTCGGGATCGGGATGCCCGAAGGCATCGCCAGCGTCGCCAACGAGGAAAGGATCCTCGACCTGATGACGCTGACCACCGAGCCCGGCGTCATCGGCGGCATTCCTGCGGGAGGCTTGAACTTCGGCGCGGCGGCCAATGCGCAGGCGATCATCGATCAGCCCGCCCAGTTCGATTTCTATGACGGCGGCGGGCTCGACGTCGCCTTTCTTGGCCTCGCCCAGGCCGATCGCATGGGAAACCTCAATGTGTCGAGATTCGGGCCGCGCCTGCCCGGCGCCGGAGGCTTCATCAACATTAGCCAGAATGCCAGGAAAGTCGTGTTCGTCGGCACTTTCATGGCGGGCCACAGCCAGATTGCAGTCGTCGACGGCAAGCTGCGGATCCACCGTGACGGCACGGCCAGGAAATTCATCGAGGAAGTCGAGCATCGCACGTTCTCTGGCCCGTATGCGGCGGCAATGGGCAAGCCGGTCCTCTACATCACCGAGCGTTGCGTGTTCGAGCTGGGCGCCGAGGGCATGGAACTCATCGAGATTGCACCGGGCGTCGATCTGGAGCGCGATATTCTGGCCAGGATGGACTTCGCACCGATCCTGCGTTCGCCGACGCAGATGGACGAGCGGATTTTCCTGCCTGAACCGATGGGCCTGCGTTCGAATGTTTTGCGACTGCCGCTGGAAGCGCGCTTCATCTACGACGACGACAAGAACATCATGTTTCTCAATTTCGCGCGCCTCGAGGTGAAGCGTCCCGACGACATCGCGGCGATCCGGACTCAGGTATGCCGCGTCTGCGAACCACTGGACCACAAGGTTTATGCAGTGGTGAACTACGAGGGTTTCGTGTTGGACCCCGCGCTGGAGGACGCGTACGTCGAAATGGTCGAGGATATGGTGCAGCGCTACTATCTCGGCGTAACACGCTTTACTACCAGCGCTTTCATGCGCGCCAAGCTGGGTGGCGCCCTTACGCGGCGCGGGCTGTCACCTTATGTCTATGAGACGGAGGCGGAAGCGCAGGCCTACCTGCGCGAACAGTCGTCAAACCGCTGAATCCGGCTTGCATCGTGATCGCGGCACCGAAGGCCGAGTGCGCCCGCGCCGGGTTCTGTCGGACCCTCGTTGTCAGTGCCCTGCCAGCCAGCGCAACTGAGGCCCCGGATATCCCGCGACCCACGTGCCGTTCGCGCTGAAATCCCACGTCGGACCGAAGCTCGCCGGCTCGAGCAACTGGGTGTCCGTGAGTCCGCTCGAACTGGCCACCGCCGTGCCCGAACCGACACCCGCCGCCGCCCCTGACGATTGGCTGTTCCAGAACACGTTCGCCGCGATCCGGCCGCTGTTCGTGCCCGCGATACCGCCCGTCGTCGAGTTCGCGCCCGCCGTGAGCCTGGACGCGGCATACGACTCGCGGATGAAGCCCGTATTGATGCCGACAAATCCACCGATAGTCGCGCCGCCGTTCAGGAATTCGTATGCATACGATCGGGTGATGGCGCCATGGTTGGTGCCGACGAGTCCGCCGACCGTGCTTTGCGCACCGGCTGTTGCGCGGCCGATCGCGAAAGACTGATCGATGCGACCGTCGTTCAGGCCGACGAGCCCACCGATCTGGCCCGCGCCGTTGATGTTCACGCCCGCCCACGAGCGCTCGATGCGCCCAAAGTTCTCGCCGACCAGACCGCCGGCCACTGTGCTCGTGTTGCCCGGGGCACCGATGGCGCCCGTTGCGCCGACGTTCACCATGTATCCGTAGTTGATGCCGGCCAGCAAGCCGACCGTTCCTCCCGAGGACGTCGCGGTGCCGTCCGCGAGCGTGAAATTGCGCACGACGCCGCTCTTACCGATCACGCCGAAGAGTCCGGTATCGGCCGCGCTTGAGAGACGCAGATCCGCGGGGAGATGCCCCATGCCGTCGAACTGACCGGTGAACGGATTCGCGGCGGTGCCGATGCCTCCGAACTCCGGCGCACCCGCGAATTCCAGCCCCCTGCTGCCCAACGCATAGTTGCCGGAGAGGTTGTTATTCACTGCGCTCAGGTCCGTCATGGAGTTCACGAGCTGATAGGCCGTGAACTGCGTGACGAGCCCAGTAAACGGCGCGGGGTGCCACGATACGTTGGTGTATACGGTGCCAGGCGTGTAGCTGCCGTTCATGTCGTACAGGCCGCTGACGATGCCCATGCTTCGCGACCAGTCGATCGTGCCCTGGTTGGTCAGACTGCCACCGTTGTCGAAACCATAGGTGTCGGCGGACAGCCTGAGCGAGCCTGTGCCCCTATTGGCGATGGTCGCCTGCGGTGCGATCGTCAGCGAGTGCGCCGCGTCGAGCGTCAGGGAGGAGGCTCCGTGCCAGCGCACGCTCGCTTCGATCGCGATGTCTCCCTCGCCGGTCGCCCCGAGCTTGCCGTCCGCGCCGTTCGCGAGCACGGAGATGGATGCGCCGTTGCTCAGACTTGCGCCGAGCGTGTTGGCGGTCGGGACGTCCGCGGTGAAGTCCCCCGTGGTGATGTTCCATGCTTTCGCCCGCACATCCGCGCCGCCGACCTTGACGTCCTTGCCGGACATGTCGAGCGTGCCGCCGCTGCCGTCCGCGTTACGCGCGCTGATTTGCGCCCCGCGCGCATCGACGTTGCCGGAGTTGACGACGACCCCGTTGACGGTGGTGTTCGCGACGAGCCAGACGTGGCCGTCGCGCGTCGCGGTGCCGGTGGCGCGCAGGGCGCCCGAATGACCCGCGAGCGCGAAGATATTGCCGTCGGCCGCCTGCACGTTGATGATCGCCGCCCGTACCGTGCCTGAGTTCGTCACCGTGCCGCCGCTTCCCACCTCCACGAAGACTTGTTGAAAGTTGCCGTCGAAGAGCCGGACCTGACGGCCTGCGACGAGTTCGGCATTGCCGTTCGGCGCATCGATCGTCCCTGCGTTCGTGACCTTGCTGGCCGATATCAGGAACACGTCCCCACCCGACGAACTGATCTTGCCGAGATTGACTACATCCGCCGTGGAACTGCCTGTGTAAGCCGAGCCACCGAACACGGGCGGGTTGAGAAAGACATCGTTGGGGACGTCGAGCGTCGATGCGACGAAACGCCCTCCCGTCGACACCACGCCGCCTGGCCCGATGAGCACGCCATGCGGATTGACGAGGTAGATGCTGCCGGTGCCCTTCAGCGTGCCGTAGATCGCCGACACATCGTTACCCGTCACGCGATTGAGTGTCGCGCCCGTGCCGTTGTTGATCGACACCGTGCGGCACGATCCGATCGAAAAACTGTTCCATTCGATGATGCCGCGCGAGCCCGCTTGCGTGATGCTCATGCCGGCATCGTTCTGAGTGATGCTTCCCGAGCCGGCGACGAAATGCCCGCCTTGCGGCAGGGTACCGGCCGCGTACGCGACGTGCGTCATGGAAAGTCCGGTCAGCGAAATGGCGATGGCAAATGAAATTCGCACGCTTGCATGACGGCGTTGCGATGGACGTTGCCGCAGCAGAGATGGCCTTCGAGTGCTCATACATCCCCCTTCCACGCTCGCGCGAAACGGCTGCCAACGACCCGTGGAGCCGACCGGAAACGCGTGAGTCGCCGCGTATGAAGATTAGCAGTTCGCCCCGTCGCCACTTAACGACCGTGGCTGATTTGGTCGATATTTCGGCCCGAAATGTTGTTGCGCGACCGGGACGGGATTACCGTCGCCTTCCATCTTGATAACGATTTCAATGCAAGTTTGAAATACCGTTATTACGGGAGGTTATTAAGTCACTGGTTTCAAGCGCGATCGACCACCGTAAAGCCCCCGTGCGACGGGCCTTGCAGCCTGGCGTCACCGTGCGCGCCCGGATTTGCCATCGAGCAGGGCGAACCTTGCTGGGCAACAGCGGCAACGCGACATTTCGGTATACTCGCGAGCTTTCCCAAAAACGATTATTCGCGGCCCTCCTCCCGCGCAGCGACCGCCGTTTCATAGGCGTGCCGCCCTCGCGCGACAAGCGTGCCCGCCCCGCTCACCATGTCCGATCTCTCCACGCCGTTCAGCGCGCCCCGCCGTCTCGTCAACATCAATCCGAAGCCGCTCGCCGTCGCGCTCGCGCTGGTCGTGCTCGGCGCGATCTATCTCGCGCAGACCGTCAGCGTGAAACAGGCCGCGCTGTACGTCCTCGGCGCGCTGCTCGGCGTCACGCTCTATCACGCCGCGTTCGGCTTCACGTCCGCATGGCGCGTGTTCATCGCCGACGGCCGCGGCGCCGGCCTGCGCGCGCAGATGCTGATGCTCGCGATCGGCGTGCTGCTGTTCTTCCCCGCGCTTTCCGCCGGCACGCTATTCGGTCATCCGGTCGTCGGCGAAGTGTCGCCCGTCGGCACGTCGGTCCTGATCGGCGCGTTCATGTTCGGCATCGGCATGCAGCTCGGCGGCGGCTGCGCCTCCGGCACGCTGTATACGGTCGGCGGCGGCAGCACACGGATGGTGGTCACGCTGATCGCGTTCATCATCGGCTCGGTGATCGGTACCGCGCACATGCCGTTCTGGTCCGCGCTGCCGCATCTGCCGCCGATCTCGCTCGTGCAGACGCTCGGCGTCGGCCCGGCGATCGCGCTGAACCTCGTGGTGTTCGCGGCCATCGCCGCGCTGAGCGTGCTGATCGAAAAGCGCCGTCACGGTCGTCTCGTCAGCGACGTGGATCGCGCCCCGAACGCATCGCCGTGGCTGCACGGCCCGTGGCCGCTCCTCGCCGGCGGCGTCGTGCTCGCGATCCTCAATTTCGTGACGCTCGCGCTGTCGGGCCATCCGTGGGGCGTCACGTCGGCGTTCGCGCTGTGGGGCGCGAAGGCGTTCTCCGCGATGGGCGTCGACGTCGCGAGCTGGCATGTGTGGAGCACCGGCCCGAACGCGGCCGCCCTTGCCGCACCGATCAGCCACGACGTGAAGTCGGTCATGGACATCGGCATCGTGATCGGCGCGATGGTTGCCGCTTCGCTGGCCGGCCGCTATGCGCCGGTGTGGCGTCTGCCGCTGCGCTCGCTGATCGCGGCAATCATCGGCGGACTGATTCTCGGCTACGGCGCACGCCTCGCATACGGCTGCAATATCGGCGCGTACTTCAGCGGCATCGTGTCGGGCAGCCTGCACGGCTGGCTGTGGCTCGTCTCGGCATTTTTCGGCAACGTGGTCGGCACGAAGCTGCGTCCGCTGTTCGGCCTCGCGGTCGAGCGCGTCAAGCAGACGGGCTGCTGAGCGGGCGGCTTCGGCCGCCTATCGGGCGGGGGCTGCGCTGCCGGCCTCCCTTGCACCCGTCTGAAGCCGTCGCGCGAGTTCGTCAGCGATCTGCTCCGCGCTTTTCCTGACCGCCGTCTTTTCATCGCGGCCGGACAGAACGACCTTCGCGGCGATCACGTACGGGTTGAGCTTGATCACGGCGCCCGGCATATCCCTGCTCGCCCCCTCTTCAACAGTTTCATAGAGCGGCGGTAACTCCGGCGTAGCCAGGTTATCGCAGGAAACCGCGACCTGAAACTGGCTTTGGCCCGCACCCATACCCACCATCGCGCGACGCAGCCGATTACCCTCATCGACACTGAGAAAAACGCCGCGCACCTGCCAGCCGCCGTGGGGCAGCGGTTCACCCGGCGTGACGCGGCGCGCGTCTACTCCGGCCTTCTTCAGATCGTCCGTCAGAGATTGCGCCATCAGCGCAACCATGTCTCGCGCACGCGCCTGCGGATCCTGCTGCTGACGCAGCGGGCCCTCAGGCACCAGATTGCCCAGGATGCCTCGCGCGCGGTGGCCTGGCCCGCTGTCAGGGGCGATGTTCGCGGCGTCGAGATCGAAATCGGAGACATAGACGACCGGCGGCGCGACAGGAGCCGCGAGCGCTGCCGACGAATCCGCGGCCAGACATCCTTGCGCGCTGGCACACACGTACGTCGCCAGACATACCATTCGCACCCATCGCAACACCATTGCGCACCTCCACGCTGATCGACTGGTACTGGTTGCATGGCAGCGACGAAATACGGCATTCATATCGCGGCCGTTCATCCAGCTTAGGTCTTTCAGAAGCGCACCCATGGCTCGATCGTCTGCATCGCGATCTGAAAATCCTATACTGGGTCGGTGCGGTTGCTGACTTCGCGCCTTGTCTGCATATCCGTTTGCGCGAGTCCAATCGTCCGACATGACGCCGCTGAAACCCAGTGGACCGCGCGTTACGTCATCTGCCTGACAGAACGGAAAATCAAGCCATGCTGACGATCGACGACATCCGCGCCGTGCCGCTGTTCTCGACCCTCCCCGACAGCGAACTGGAAATCCTCGTGCACGCGTGCGCCGACCTGCATCTATGCGCGGGCGAGTTCGCGGTCCATGAAGGCGGCGAGCGCGCGTTATATGCCGTGCTGTCGGGCAAGATGGAAGTCATCAAGACGTTCGACGGCATCGAGCGAACCTTGGGCTGGCGTCTGCCCGGCACGATCTTCGGCGAAGTGCCGCTCGCGCTGAGCTCACCGTTTCCGGGCGCGTATCGAGCGGCCGAGCCTTCGCGCGTGATGCGGGTCGACGCGCCGCAATACTATGCGCTCGCGGCGGCGTCGCCCGACGTGGCGTTCAAGATGGGCGCGCTCGCGCGCGAACGCATCGGCGGGCTGCAAAGCCTTTCCGCCGAGCCGCCGAAGGCGCGTGTGACGATCGTCGGCAACCGCTGGGACAATGCGTGCACGCTGCTGCGTCAGTTCCTCGCGCGCAATCAGATCAGCGTCGACTGGCTGGCGCCGGATGCGCCCGAATTGGCCGCGCGCTGGCCTGGCACGTGTCCGACGGAAGGCGAGTGCCCCGCGTTGCGCCTCGTCGACGGTACGGTGCTGAGGCGGCCCGCGACCCGCGAGCTTGCGGGACTGCTCGGCCTCCAGACGCAGCCGCGTCTGGCCGGATACGACACGGCGATCATCGGCGGCGGCCCCGCGGGGCTGGCTGCGGCGGTATACGGCGCGTCGGAAGGTCTGCGCACGCTGGTGCTGGAGCGCGAGGCGCCGGGCGGACAGGCGGGCACGTCCTCCCGCATCGAAAATTATCTCGGCTTTCCCAATGGTGTTTCCGGCGACGAACTCGCGAGCCGCGCGCTGCAACAGGCACGGCGGCTCGGCGCGGAGATCCTCGTGACGCGCTCGGTCGAGCGCATCGATGTGCAGGCGCGGCGGATTCATCTCGACGGCGGCGACGCCGTGCACGCTCGAACCATCATTCTCGCGACGGGCGTCACGTGGCGGCGGCTTGCGATCGACGGCTTCGACCGCTTTATCGGCAAGGGGATTTACTACGGCGCGGCGCGCAGCGAAGCGAGCGCGACGCACGGCCTCGATGTCCATCTGATCGGCGGCGGCAATTCGGCCGGCCAGGCGGCGTTGTACTTCGCCAATCATGCGCGCAGCGTGACGCTCGTCGTGCGCGGCGATTCGCTCGAAAAGGGCATGTCGCGCTATCTCGTCGAACAGCTAGCGGGCAAATCGAATGTCGCGGTGCGGCTGCGCTCGGAAGTCGTCGGCGCGCATGGCGATACGCATCTGACCGCCATCACCGTTCGCGATTCGACGAGCGACGCAGTGAGCCGACACGACTGCGGCGGTCTGTTCGTCTTCATCGGAGCGGATGCGCAGACGGAGTGGCTGCCGCCCGAAATCGCGCGCGATGTGCGCGGCTACGTTCTGACCGGCGATGACGTCGTCAAGGCCGGACGCTGGTCGCATCAGCGCGATCCTTACCTGCTCGAATCGAGCGTGGCTGGCGTGTTCGCGTGCGGAGACGTGAGACTGAGTCCTGTGAAGCGCGTTGCTTCGGCCGTCGGCGAGGGCAGCATGGCGATTGCTTTCGCGCACAGGTATTTGCAGTCGGACCGAGCTTGAGTTCGTCGCGTGAGACTGCTGTGCGGTCGGGTTACGCGGCCGCTATGTATTCGCAGGCAGCGCGACGCGTTCCAATACCGTCATTGGGCCGAGCCTTTCGATCACATCCAGCTGAGCCGCATCGCGCACGAACAGCGAACCCGCAAAGCCGAGCGCGTTGACCGACACGCCTTCGACTCGCTCTTGCGATCTCGGCACGAGCAACATCCAGCGCCGCGTGACCAGCAGATTGTAGGGCGTCGCATGACAGCAGGCACGGTCGATTTCGAGCACGCCGATATCCGCCGCGTCGAGCAGCGTGCGATAGCGTGAAAGCGCCAGCTTCGGCGCATCCGCGCGAGCCAGATCATCGGCGTGAAAGCGTGCGAACGCATGCCGAAACGGCAGATCCGGCAAGCCGTTCTCCGCACCGAGCAAGGGCTCGACAGGCACGGACGGATCGGCTTCCCCGAGCGGCAGCGGCACGATCTGCAGGTGCTTGTGCGGCTGGCTCGCGCCCGCCTGCGTGCCGGCGTTGTAAAAGCCGATGCCGTCGAATTCGGCCATGCACGCGAGCAGCGCTTCGAAATCGGCAAGATCGAGCAGCGCTTCCTGCGGTTCGAATTCGCGCGTGACGATCAGCAGATGATGATCGATCACGTTGAACTTGTTCAGCAACGCGAGGTGAGTATCGGAGATGTCGGCGACGAACAGATCCGGCTCATAGGGAAGAAATGGGTTCGCCTGAGGGTGCTTTGCCGTCTGCAGCTTTCGCGTTTGCTCGCGTTGCTGTTCCTTGCGCGTCAGGCTCGACACCTGACGCACGAGAAAGCGGATGCCGCCGCTGTCGATCACGGACTGTTGTGTGTCGATCGGTCGCAGCGCGCCGCAGCTCAGCGCATGTCCGGTCTGTCGCACAATGGCGGGCCACAGCGTGCCCGGAATCAGGCGTCGTTGTCGTTCCATAGGATGTCGGCAGGCGTGGCGGCGCGCGTGAAGCGGGTGAACGCGCAGCCGCTACAGCTTGTAGCCTATCGTGCGCAAAAGATCCTTGCGCCATTGAATGTCCTCCGCGCTTTCCGTGCCGACAGGCGAAAAACCATCGACCACGCCGACGATGCCTCGCCCCTGATCTGTTTCAGCGATCAGCACTTCGACGGGATTCGCCGTTGCGCAGAAGATGCGGCAGACCTCCGGCACGGCCTTGATCGTGTTCAGCACGTTGACGGGGAAAAAGCCGTCGCCCAGAAACACGAAGAAGCTATGGCCCGCGCCGACGTTGGTTGCGTTCTGGCATGCCATCTCGACGAGGCTTTCGTCGGTGCCGGAGCGCCGCACGAGGCGCTTGCCGGAAGCCTCGCAAAACGCGAGACCGAACTTGATGCCGGGCACCGTGCCGACCATCGCTTCGTGAATATCCTCGACAGATTTGATGAAGTGGCTTTGCCCGAGAATGAAGTTGGTCGCTTCGGGCTTGACGACCTTGACGGCGGACAATTGCATGGTGGACCTCGCTCCATTGCGGCAACACGCCGATGAAAACACGTCGAACACGGGCCAACGCGACCGTGGATGGTTCGCGCGTCAGCCGGTCTTCGTCGATCCGGCTTCTAGCCTAGTACTAACCGCGCGTGAGCGAAACCTCGACCGACCACGAGCCGCGGGATTCGAACACGCCCGGACACCGCTTCCGGGTCGCGCCAGTCCAGGATCGAGCAGGCAGAGAAAGCCTGACTTATGGCGGCACTGATCGACCAAAAGCCGATTAATCCTCATAGCGTTTTGACCCGCTTTAAACCCCCATCGCACCGCGGCAACCTCTCCGGGTCAACAAGGTCAACCGCCGGTTTACGCCCCCGGCCGAGTGTGCAAGTATCTTCACCAAGCCGCATCCCGCACACTCTTGCGAGGTTCACGATGGCCTGGAAACTTTGGAAGACCGAGAAGCGGTACGACGAGACGCGAAGCTGGCCGAGCGGCACGCATGAGTCGTTGAAGCAGCTTCTGGATATGTACCTGGGCAGCGACTCGCCACCGTTTGCGAACTGGGCCGCGCCTGGAATTACTTTTGCGCCCGAAGTCGAAACGCTCGCGCGAAACGGAGTCCGGGGGTATCAGCTTGCCCTCTGGTTGTGGCTTTTCGCCGAGAAGCACGGCACGATCGCGGCAAAAATGGTGCGTGAGTCTTTGTGCCTGCTCGCCGACGCGATGCAACCGTCGTCCGGCGACAAGATCGACTCGCTCCTCGACCTCGAAAACCGCCTCGCGCATTCTGTCGAGGACCTTTCCGCTCAACAGCGCACCTTCCGACTGGAGGGTCTGTCCGTCGAGCTACCCATGGAGTTTTTCCTCGCTACTGCCTTCCTCCGGCTCGCACCGGACTCGCCTTATGCCGGGAACGAAGGCACCGACCTGCAAGGCAACGACTTCAAACTGGCCGACTGTTTTCAGCATGCAACCGAAGAGGGGCTGGCGGTATTCCGGCCCATGATAGACGCGGTCGAATTCGACGCGAAATCGCTGCCCAACTGGAGATGGAGCGCTGATCCCGGCGCCGCCGAGCGACACCTGCAACGCCGCCACAAGAATCCTCTTTTCGCCCTTCATCGCCAGATGGTGACGGCTCACGAGGTCTATGAGGCACGGCTTGCCGACGCTCGGGCCATCGAGGACATCCGGACCGAGCTCAATGAGACTAGCCGGTCGTTCTCCGAGACGACCGAATTGCCGTTGAACTGGCAGCCCTTCCTCGAAGGATACCGGGACCACGTCGACAGGCTCGACGAACGCCGGCTCGTCGTTGGCGGACAGAGCACGTCGCTCGGCAATGCAATTGCAGCGTTGCGCGCCGACATACTTGCGACCTGGCGCGCTTCGATTCACAAGAACCGGCACAGTCTCGCGACTCTGGAGCAGGAAGAAGCGAAACGGGCTGAGCGACGGACGCTGCTGTATGGATGCGAGTGGACGGCCCAGCTTTTGAGCCACGGATCGCTGATCCCGCCAGAAGAGGTGGTTCCCGCCCTGCTAAGCGAGCCCCCCTCCGAGCTGGAAAAGGTGGTGACCGGTCTGCGGGGCGAACCGCGACTGCATGAGACGCTTGCGCAGTGTTGTGCAACTGCGCATCGGCTTGTCAACGAGCTTCGCGCGGCTGGCCATCAGCTTCCCGACATCGACGACAAGCTTCGCATTCTGGATGGTGCGCCCGGCCAGTTGCCGGTCTGATCGTCTTCCCGGTGTGCCATGTCGTGTTACCTATTTGGAACCCACGCCCGACCCACAAAGGCCACTTATGAACTCTTCCTCTCGCGACCCGCTCGATGTAGCGACCGAGGCGGTATCTACGCTTTCAGAGTACCTGGAGCTTTCGCTAGACAAAGGAAAGAGCCTGATTTTTGTGCTCTCTCAAGGCGAAAATTGCGAAGTCTACCTTGGTGATCCTGGCGAGCCAGACGCGGACTGGACAAGCTGCGCGGCCATTCCGAACAAGCTTGTCCACGCGCTTCTGGAGACCACGCGGTCAGGATTCAACCAGTTGGTCATTGAAGGACAGGCCTACCGCTTCGCTCGGACCTTCGCGCAAGTTGCCGGGCAGGGCGCTGTCGTCTTCACACCTGCGTAGACGTTGTAGCCAATCACGTTGATGCATTTGATCATGGATGATCGTGACGATTTCCTTGTGCGCAACATGGCGTTCCGCGAGGTCGATCTGGCGGTCGAATGGGCTGAGGCAGAGGGGTGGAATCCGGGCCTCGACGACGCGAGGTGCTTCTGGAATGCGGACCCCAATGGCTTTTTCGTCGGTACCTGGCGCGGGGAGCCGGTGGCATGTATCTCGGCAGTCGCCTACGATGAGCGCTTCGGTTTCATTGGCCTCTACATCGTCAAGCCGGCGTTTCGCGCCAGGGGTTTCGGTCTGCGCACCTGGCAGCACGCAATGCGCTATCTGGGAGATCGTACGATCGGCCTCGATGGTGTCGTTGCCCAGCAGCAGAACTATAAAAAATCCGGCTTCCAGCTCGCCTATCGCAACATCCGCTTCCAGGGCGTCGTGCAAGCGGCGTCGACGCCAAACCTGACGAACGCGCGTGAGGTACCCTTCGCGCAACTGGTTGCCTACGACAGCGCATGTTTTTCGACCGCCCGTCCCCGCTTCCTGGCGGACTGGATTGCGCAACCACAGGCGCTGGCCCTGGCGGCTGTGCGCAACGCTCAGATAAGGGGGTACGGCGTGCTGCGCCGTTGCGGGACCGGCTACAAGATCGGTCCGCTCTTTGCCGACGACGCACGGATCGCCAACGATCTGTTCGACGGACTGGTCGCGAGCGTCGCAGGCGAAGTCATCGCGTTCGACGTCCCGGAGGTCAACGCGGCCGCCGTAGCGCTCGCTGAACGCTACGGCATGGTTAGCGCGTTCGAAACGGCGCGAATGTACACTCGCGTCCCGCCGGCCATTCCCGTGCAACGCGTGTTCGGGGTGAGTTCGTTCGAACTAGGTTGACTGCAAAGATCGAGCCGCTGGAAAAAACCGGCGGTGATGCGCCAGACCTCCACTACGATTCGGGCGGTCCGCCCCGAAAGCGAACGATCATCGAGCGACCGTAAGCGACGACTCACGCATCTGTGCGTAGGTCGCCTCGGCAAGCTTCACTTCGTCTCGCGAGGGCTTGGTACGAACGCTCAGATAGCCGACGGTCTTGCCGCCTTCAATCACCGGTGTGACGTTCGCGCATACCCGGTAATGGTCGCCATTCTTGCGGCGGTTTTTCACGAGCGCTGTCCTCGCGACATGAACGTCACTTTCGCGAGACCCTCTTCTTCCTTTCCGGAACTTCGACGGTGGCGTCGACCGGTGTGAACGGTGCGTGAAAATGATCGACGAGGAAGTCGATGAAGGCGCGCGCCCGCGCGGTCTGATTGCGCTGCCTGGGGTAATAGACGAACAGGTCCGCGGACGGCAGCACGGTATTCGGCAGCACCAGCTTAAGGCGCCCGCTCTGTACATACTTGGCCAGATCCCATTCAGAGCGAATCAGAATCCCATGACCGTCGAGCGCCCACCGAAGGGCAATGTCGCCGTCATTGCTCGATAGCGCGCCTTTCACCTTGATCGCCTCGATGTGGTCGTTCACGATGTAGCGCCACACGCCATAAGCGTCATCGTTCTGCCGATGAATGATGCAGCGATGCTGGTGCAGGTCCTCCACCCGCTCGGGCGTTCCAGAACGTTCCAGATATTTCGGGGACGCGCAAAGAAAACGTCGATTGCTCATGATGCGCCTCGCGCTCAGGCGACTGTCGGGTAGCTCGCCGAACCGTATCGCCATGTCGAAGGCCCCTTCGACGAGATCGACCGGCCGGTCTGTCACCTCGAACTGAACGTCGACATTCGGAAAGCGCTTTGCGAAGTCGGAGACGAGCGGCGCGATGGTCGTCCTGCCAAAACCGAGCGTCGCGTTGATGCGCAACGGCCCATGCGGATCGCGTCTGGCGCCGGATATGGCCTCCTCCATCTCGCGGACCTGCCCGACGATCTGGGACGCGTAGCGCAGATAGGTCTCGCCCTCGGGCGTCAGGCTGACGCTGCGCGTGGTCCGGTTGACCAGACGCGCGCCGAGCCGCTGCTCGATGATCCCCAGCCGCTTGGTCGCCGCTGGCGGACTCAGATCGAGCGCCCGGGCGGCGCCGGACATGCTCCTGAGTTTCGCCAGGAGAATGAAGAACTCAAAGTCGGATGCGGGTGCAGTACTCACTTTTGGTGAAATATGTAGTGAACGTAAGTGAATTCTAGCAAGCTCTTTCGCGGCTAAGCTATGCAACACATTGAAGCCGGGGTGGCTCAATAACTGTTCAAATCTCTGGAGACAGTGGCGTGAGAATCGTTGAAATCCGCGAAAAAACCGTTCCGATCAGTTCCCCGATCCGGAACGCCTACATCGACTTCAGCAAAATGACCTCGAGCCTCGTCGCGGTCGTCACGGACGTCATTCGCGACGGCAAGCCGGTGATCGGCTACGGCTTCAACTCGAACGGCCGTTACGGCCAGGGCAAGCTGATGCGCGAGCGCTTCATCCCGCGCCTGCTCGAGGCCGCCCCTGCCTCGCTGGTCGACGACTCCGGCGACAACCTCGATCCCCACAAGATCTGGGCGACGATGTTCATCAACGAGAAGCCCGGTGGCCACGGTGAGCGGTCCGTCGCCATCGGCACGATCGACATGGCCGTCTGGGACGCGGTGGCGAAGATCGCGGGCAAACCGCTGTTTCAGCTCCTCGCGCAACGGTACGGCAATGGCCAGGCCAACCGCAAGATCTTCGTCTACGCGGCGGGCGGCTACTACTATCCGGGCCAGGACCACGAAAAGCTCAAGGATGAGATGCGCAGCTACATCGACCGGGGCTACACGGTCGTGAAGAAGAAAATCGGCGGTGCCTCGCTCGACGAAGACCTGCGGCGCATCGACTCGATCCTCAGCGTGCTGCAGGACGGCCAGAAGCTCGCGGTCGATGCCAATGGCCGCTTCGACCTCGATACGGCGATCAGGTATGCGAAGGCCCTGTCGCAGTACGACCTGTTCTGGTACGAAGAGGCGGGCGACCCGCTCGACCTCGAGTTGCAGGCGACGCTGCGCAACTACTATGACAAGCCGATGGCAACTGGCGAAAACCTGTTCTCGATGCAGGATGCTCGCAACCTGATCCGCTACGGCGGCATGCGCCCCGATCGCGACTGGCTGCAATTCGATTGCGCGTTGAGCTACGGCCTCGTTGAATATCTGCGAACGCTCGACATGCTGCATCAGCATGGTTGGTCGCGCAGCCGTTGCATTCCCCACGGCGGGCACCAGATGTCGCTGAACATCGCGGCGGGCCTCGGACTTGGCGGCAACGAATCGTACCCGGACCTGTTCCAGCCATATGGCGGCTTCCCCGACGGCGTTCGCGTCGAGAACGGATATATCACGATGCCGGAGCTGCCCGGCATCGGCTTCGAAGGCAAATCCGACCTCATCGCCGAGATGCGCAAGTTGGCTGAATAACGCGCGCGCAACGGCACCGACCAGTATTCCCGGTTGAATGGTTCATACAAAGACGGAACGAAGCCGGCTCAATGCGGCCTTTCCACGCTGCTGCGTGGGAGGGCCGCATTTTCCCTTTGAAGACGCCACGCACAGGAGACAGACATGCCAGTATCGAAAGTAAGAAGAGCACTTTCCAAGCTGTACGTTCAGGTCCTCATCGGGATCGTGGCCGGTGTCCTGCTCGGCCACTTCTACCCCGAGCTCGCCTCGCAGATGAAACCGCTGGGCGACCTGTTCATCAAGCTGATCCGGATGCTGCTTGCACCGATCATCTTTGCATCGGTCGTGGTCGGGATTGCGCGCATGAACGACCTTCATCAAGCGGGCCGGGTAGGCGTGAAAGCCCTCCTGTATTTCGAACTGGCGTCGACCATTGCGCTCATCGCGGGAATGGTGGTCGTCAATGTCATCAAACCCGGCAGCGGAATGAACATCGATCCCTCGCAGATCGATGCCGCTGCGATTTCGACCTACACGCACGCGGCGCAGCAACACGGCATGCTCGACTTCTTCATGAGCATCGTTCCGAATAGCATCGTCGGGGCATTCGCCAAAGGCGAGATGCTTCCCATCATTTTCTTTTCAGTCCTGCTCGCCATCTCGCTGGCAAAGCTCGGACCTCGTGCCGCGCCATTCGTCGACATGCTCGACATGTTCCTTCAAGGAATGTTCGGCGTCGTGCGAATCGTCATGTACGTTGCTCCGATCGGCGCGTTCGGGGGCATGGCCTTCACCATCGGCAAATACGGCATCGGCACCCTGGCATCGTTCGGCGAGTTGATGCTTTGTCTGTATCTGACTTCGTTCTTCTTCGTGTTCGTCGTGCTCGGCCTCGTCATGAAAATGTGCGGGCTATCGCTGTGGAAGTTTCTCCGCTACATCAGGGACGAGATTCTGATTACGCTCGGCACGGCGTCGACGGAAGCGGTGTTGCCGCAAATGCTGATCAAGATGGAGGCGCTGGGCTGCGCTCGCCCAGTGGTCGGCATGGTCTTGCCCACCGGCTACACGTTCAATGCCGATGGAACGGCGATTTATCTGACGATGGCGGCCTTGTTCATCGCCCAGGCGATGAACGTCCACCTGAGCATCTGGGACCAGTTGCTCGTGCTCGGCGTACTGCTGCTCACGTCGAAGGGCTCTGCGGGTGTGGCCGGGGCGGGATTCGTCGCACTGGCCGCGACGCTCGCCTCGATGCACAAGATTCCCGTGGAAGGCCTCGTGCTGCTGCTCGGCGTGGACCGCTTTCTCAACGAGGCGCGCGCAGTCACGAACCTGATCGGCAATGGCGTTGCCACCGTCGTCGTCGCTCGCTGGGAGGGGCAACTCGACAGGAAGCTGGCGCGCGCGGTGCTGGATCGCGACAATCCGCCTCACTTTCACACACCTGGTCCTGCCGCGCAACCGGCGATCCCGCCGGCACCGACGACCGAAGCCGCCGCGGTTCTCGACGGCTCGCCGAATCATCGCTAGAACTGAACTTTTCCGGGTGGGTGCCGTTAATGCAGAGACATCTCACTCCACCGAATTCAGCATGAAACTGACCATCAAGTTCCGACTTCTCGCCACACTCGCCTTGCTCGGGTTCCTGCTGACGGTGACCGGCGTGCTGGGGATCGCCGGCATGCGTGGTTCAAACCATGCCGTTGCGCAGGCGTATACCAACGACGTGGCTGCCGCAACCGCGCTCGGCAGGTCCAACCTGAACCTGACGATAGTGCGTACCACGCTCGACCGCGTGCTGCTGCACCCGGAAGCAGCGGACAGAGCCGCGCTCATCGATAAGGCGCGCAACTATCTTGCGGTCTCCGACAAGGCCTGGAAAGAGTACCGCGCACTGCCCGTTTCCGAGGCCGAGGCGGCCTTGTCGAAGGCCGTGGCCGACGCCCGGGAAGCGATGCTGAATGGCGCACTCGAGCCGATGATGGACGCGCTGAGCCGTGGCGACCATGAAGCCGCCGACCACGATGCGATGGTCATGATGCCACCGCTGGCGGCGGCTCTCACGCAGAAAGCCGCGGCTCTGGACAAGTTTCGCAACGAGCAGGGCAATGGGCGTTACAGGACGGCACAGGACCGGTATGACACCCTCGTGACAATTACCGGAATCGCGATCGCCGTCGGTCTTCTGACCTGCGTCACCTGCGGTTTCACGCTGCTTCGCGCAATCGCGCGCCCGATCGATATGACGGTGCGCCATGTCGAGCGACTCGCTCAGGGTGACATGTCGCAGCAATTGCGCTTCGACAGTGATGACGAAATGGGTCGCCTCGTCAGAAGCGTCGGGCAGATGCAGAAGGACATCGGCACGATGATCGAACAGATCGCGCGCGGCAGCGAGTCGATCGCATCCGCGACCCAGCAGATCTCGGCCGGCAACGCGGACCTGTCGGCGCGCACCGAGACGCAGGCGGCGTCCATCGAGGAAACGGCGGCGAGCATGGAGCAACTCACCAATGCCGTCACGGAGAACGCCGCGCACGCGCGTGAAGCGCGCGAGCTGGCCGACGCGACGAAGACGACGGCCGGTGCGGGTGCGGACGTGGTGCGTCAGGTCATCGCCGCGATGAGCGACATTCACGACGGTGCGAAGAGGATGGGCGAGATCATTGGCGTGATCGAAGGCATCGCCTTTCAAACCAACATCCTTGCGTTGAATGCGGCTGTCGAGGCTGCTCGCGCCGGAGAGGAAGGACGTGGCTTTGCCGTCGTCGCTGGCGAGGTGCGCAATCTCGCCCAGCGCTCAGCGACCGCGGCGAAGGAAATCAAGGAGCTTATCGACGCGTCGACGGCCCGCGTCGCGGACGGTTCGCGCCTGGTCGGTCGGGCCGGTGAGACCATGGGCGAAGTACAGTCGGCCGTCAGCCGCGTCACGTCGATCATGAGCGACATCGCGACGGCCTCGGCCGAACAGAGCGATGGCATCGAGGAAGTCAATCGGGCGATTACGCAGATGGACCAGATGTCGCAGCAAAATGCCGCGCTGGTCGAGCAGGCAGCCGCCGCGGCCGCGTCGCTGACCGAGCAGACCGGTCTGTTGACGAAGGCGGCGGGTCGATTTCGCTTTGCTTCCCTGTCCTGATGCCGCGCTACGGGCTCGCCTGCCGCTGCGGGCCTTAGCTGCGCGCGTCGCCGGAGGTCGTGGCGTCGGGCTCACCGGTAGGCGCTGCCTCGAGAAAGCCGCGCCCCATCTCAGCCTCGAAGCGCGAAGCGCTGCCCTCCCAGATGATGCGTGCATGTTCGAGCACGTAGACACGGTCCGCATGCGGCAGCGCAAACCTGACGTTCTGCTCGCCCAGCAGTACGGTAATGGGCGTGGACTTTTGCAGCGAATCCAGCGCTTTCGACAATTGCTCGAGAATCACGGGCGCGAGCCCCAGTGTCGGTTCGTCGAGAATCAGCAGCTTCGGCTGGGTCATCAGCGCGCGCGCGATCGCGAGCATTTGCTGCTCGCCGCCGGAAAGCGTGCGCGCGGTTTGGCCCTGGCGCGATTTGAGGATCGGAAAGAGATCGAACAGCCACGACAGCTGTTTGGCGCGCACCGTATCGGCGAGATGATATCCGCCGAGTTCGAGATTCTCGCGTACCGTCATGTCGCCGAATAGCTCGCGCGTTTCCGGGCATTGCACGAGGCCGGCGCGCGAGATCGCGGCTCCGCTGCTGCCGCGCAGATCGCGCCCGTCGAAGCGAATCGTCCCCTTGTACGGCACGAGGCCCGAGAGCGCGTTGAAAAGCGTCGTCTTGCCCGCGCCGTTCAGACCGACAACCGATACGAACTCGCCCTCGCGCACCTGCAGACTGACGTCGTCGAGTGCGCACGCCTTGTCGTAAAGCACACGCACACCGGTCACCTCGAGGATCGTGGGCCTGGCAATGCCCGCGGCTCCGGTGCGCTGGCGCAACTCCAGCTTGCTGCCCAGATAGACCCGGCGCACTGTCTCGTTCTGCATCACTTGTTCGGCGGTGCCCTCGGCGACATGCTCGCCAAGGTACATCGCGAGCACGCGGTCGGCGAGCGCGGACAGACTTTTGACGTTGTGATCGACCAGCAGCACCGCGCGGCCTTCGGCGCGAAAGCCGCGAATCAGCTCGGAAAACGCCTCCGATTCCGCCACCGTCAGTCCCGCGAACGGCTCGTCCACCAGCACGACCTGCGGGTCGCGCGCAATCGCTTTGGCCATCTCCATGCGGCGCAGATCCGCAAATGGCAGTGTCGCGGGATGCCGATGCGTGACGGCGGCAAGGCCCACACGCGAGGCAATTTCCTGCGCGCGCTGGTGCACGTGCGGTTCGGCGGCCAGCTTGACGAGCGAATCAGGAAGCAGCGCGAGCTTGATGTGTTCCAGCACCGTCTGCCGATGGAGCGGCCGCGAATGCTGAAACACGATGCCCACGCCCGCGCGCGCGATCCGGTGCGGCGCCCAGCCGGCCATCTCCACGCCATTCACCTTGACCGACCCCGCGTTGGGCCGCTCGATGCCCATGATCAGCTTCATGACGGTGGACTTGCCCGAGCCGTTTGGTCCGATCAGGCCCAGAATCTCGCCGGGCCGGATGTCGAAGCCGATATCCTTCACGGCGACGAGACCGCCGAAGCGCTTGGTCAGTCCGCGTACGGAGAGCAGCGGCGTGTCGTTCATTGGCGCTCCCTCGCACGCAGCAGATTGCCGAGCAGACCGTCCGGAAAGAACAGCAGCGCCGCGAGTGCGACCGCCGCGACGACGAATGTGTTGAGCTGGCCGAGCGGGCGCAGAAACTCGCCGGCGACGATCAGGAAGATCGAGCCGAGCACCGCGCCGAGTATCGTGCGGCGTCCGCCGAGCACGGCCGCGATGATGATCTGTACTCCCACGCTGAGATCCACCACCGTGCTCACGGAGGCCGTGCCCTGGTAGAACACCAGCATCGCGCCGGCCACGCCGGAGAAAACGGCGCTGATGCAAAAGGCCACGAGCTTGTGTCGCGTGACATTGAAACCCAGCGCCTGCGCGCCGGTCGCGTCCTGGCCGCTTGCCTGCAGGATCAGACCGACTGCCGAACGCGACAGGCCGAACAGCAGGACTGCGCAAACGATCAGGAACGCGAGCGCGATCCAGTAGTTATGGCTCGCATCGACCGACATCACGTCCGGCACCATCATGCCGATCTCGCCGCCAGTTATGCCCGCAAAGATCACGATGGCGTTCTGCAGCAGCAGCACGGCCACGAGCGTAACCAGCCCGAAGTAAGGACCGCGCAACCGCAGCGCGGGCACTGCCAGCAGCAGGCCGCCCACCAGCGCGACGCCGCCGCCAGCGAGCACGCAAACGGGTATGGGCAGACCCCATCTGGCGTCGAGGATCGCGGCCGAATAGGCGCCGAGTCCGATCAGGAACGTCGGCCCGAAGTTGACCTCGCCGGCAAAGCCGAACAACAGGTCCCACGACATGGCGAACACGCCGAAGTAATACGCAACCGTGAGCACGCCGAGGATGTAGCCCGAAAGCCACCACGGCAACGTCGCCGCCATCGCGACGAGCGCAACGGCGATCCATGCGCCACGCGAACGGAGAAGAACGGACATGGGGGTACGCTCCATTCGCACTGTTAGCGGCGTCCCAGGAAGCCCTGGGGTCTTACATACACCACGAGCACCAGCAGCAGCAACGCGGGCAGCGGCCGCAGGGTCGGCGCGATCAGATAGGCCGTAATGGTTTCCAGATAACCGACGACATACGCGGCCATCAGCGAACCGGACACGCTGCCGAGCCCGCCCAGCACCACGATGGAGAATGCGCTGGCCGTGAGCTGCCCCGCATTGTTGGTGCTCACGCCGAGAAACGAAGCGAGCAGCACGCCCGCGATGCCGGCCAGCACCCCATAGATGCTCCACGCGAGAAGATAGATTCGGGAGAGCTCGAAACCGAGCAGCGTGAGACCACGAGGGTTCATCGAAGCCGCGAGCAGCGCCTTGCCTGCGCGCGTGCGGTTCACGAACAGCCACAACATGCCGATCACGGCCCAGCAGACCACCGCGATCATGATTTCGTTGAACGGCACGCGCACGCTGCCGACCATCGCCACACCGCTGATCAGCGGGCGCATCGTCACCGGGTTGTCGGTGAAGAGCCACGCCATGCCCTGCTGGATCATGATGCCCCACAGCAGCGTGCCGGTGAGCACGAAGATTTCCTTCTCTTCGCCGGGAATCGCGGCCGAGCGTTGAATGGGCCGCACCACCATCAGGTAGGTGACGAAGGCCGTCACGAGACCCGCCAACACGCCGAGCAGCGTGCCGAGATAGGTGCCAAGTCCCGCCTCGCCCGCGAGCATCCAGCCCATCAGCGCCGCGACCAGCATCACCCCGCCATGCGCGAGATTCAAGATGCCGGAGACGCCGAAGATCAACGTGAAACCGATCGCACCCAGCGCGTAGAGGGAACTGATTGCAAAGCCGTCGACGAGAATCTGCAGTAGCAACATGCCCGGCCTTTCATGTTGGTTAAGGTGTCGATGCGTGCGCTGTCCGGGCCTTCGCTACGCGCGGGTCCGGACAGTCGCGATCGTCGCGCTGCTAGTTCGCGCTTGCCTGCTGCACCTTCATGAAGGTCGGGAATTTGACCACGCCGTTGGCAATCGACTTGGGCCAGATCGCAACCTGCTTGCCGTTTTGCCATTGCAGGTCGATGCCCGTGATATAGCCGGGCCCGTACTTCAGCGCGTGCGTGAACTGATCGCTCTTGCCGTAGAACTGCCAGCGTCCGATCGTCCCCACGTAGTCGGTTTTCTCGAGTGCGTCGACCATCTGGTCCGGATCGGTCGAGCCCTTGTTGCGCTTGATCGCGTCCGCGAGGATGTAGACGAGGTCGTAGCTCGTGAAGCCGCAATACGCCGGAGAAACGCCGAACTTCTTCTGATACTCATCCGTAAAAGGTATCGTTTTCGGCGTGATCGCCACGCCCGGCGCCGCGGCCGAGGCCGTGATCACGCCGTCCGTCGCGCCGTTCGTGTCCTTCCAGAAGCTCGTGGTCGTGGCCTGCGAGCTTTGGCCCGACATCGGGATCGGCACCTGCTGGTCGTGCCATTGCACGGTCGGCTGCACGCCAACGTGGCTGATGCCGGTGGTGATCGTATCGGGGTGCTTCGCCTCGATCTGGTTGAAAATCGGCGTGAAATCGGAAGTGTCAGGATTGAAGCGGATGTGATCGAGCACCTGAAGTCCCGCTTTGGGCAGGCATTCGAGGTAGCGTTCGTCGAGCGGCTTGGTCCACGCCGCGTCCTCGCTCATGACGACCGTCGTTTTCATCTTGAACTGGCCGACCAGAACGTCGTGTGAGAAGTCGCAGATGGACTGTGCGATGAACGCCGATGTCATCCAGCCGTGGAACGTGTACTTGTAGTGGTCGTAGTCGTCGTGAACGTGCTTCGAGATGTCGTTGCTAGCCGCGCCGGGAGTGATGAAGGGCATCTTCAGGCGTCCCGACCACGGCTCCATCGCGAGCGCCACTTCGCTGATGTAGCTGCCGATCACAGCGACTACCTTGTCCTGAGTCGCCGCGCGCTGGAAGGCGCGCACGCCGTCCGAAGCCGATGAATGGTCGTCGTACGCGACGATCTGGATGAGCCGGCCATCGACGCCACCGCTGGCGTTGATCTGGTCCGCGGCGAGTTGCGCCGCCTTGCTGATCGAAGCGCCCGCCACCGAGGATTCTTCGCTGATCACGCCGATCTTGATCGGCTCTGCCGCCGCATGGGCGCCTGCCGCCAGACCTAGCCCCGCCGCTGCCATGCCCGTCGCGACGACGCAATGAAGGTTTCGCCACACATTGTTCCTGGACATCATGCATCTCCGATTCGAAAGGATCGTTGAGCAACATTTGCCCGCCACATCGCAGCATTTGAAGAATGCGCACACAACAATATTCACGGGCCTCGCAACGCTCAATCGGTACAAACGATGACCGGGTCCCTACGGATTTCATGGTGCAGAGCGGAAAAAATTTTCCGCCCGCGCCGCCGGACGCGGATTGTCCATCGTGAGAGCGATGGCTGTGGACCGCGAGATTAGCGGCCTTCATCCTCTCGCTCATTCGTCATCCGAAGCATTGTGGCCGCATCGCTTTGCGGGGTTGGTGCGGCGGTTCAATGGACCAACCCGCGCCATGATCAGCTGAGGGCGGTCGCGGCGCGGAAACGGACCACGCGGCAAGCGTACCTGCGCGCGGGTCCGAACACTACCCGGCAACCCTGCTTGCTGACACATGTACGTCATGATAGGTTGCTGCAATTCCCGCTGCCGCATCTGGCATCTATTTTTCGCAACGCTGAGCGCGATCAAAAAAAGTGGGGGTGGGTTGCTCTGGACTCATCGTACGCATACGCCTTTCCCCTGGAGGAATTCAAGAGCCATGGCTTCAATGATCCAGCGGACGACCCTGTTCGCCTGCCTCTGCGCGTGCTCGGCATTCCGCCGACGCGCAAGAGCGTCTTCGTCAATCCGACGCTCGTCAAGCAGTATCGCTGGTACCCGGACCAGCTGAAGGCGCTCGAAGCGGGCCGTGCGCGGCCTCGCGTGAAAGACTGGCAGCAGATCGAGGCGATTCTCGGCGACGCGTTGCAACTCGCGCTGACGGGGCAGGCCGCGCCCGACGCAGCCTTGCATCAGGCGGCGCAGAAGATCGCCCAGGCCAACGCCGCATTGCAGTGAAAGCGGCGGTGACAGCGCAGACAAGCGTGGGAAAGAGTCGATGAGCGGGTTGCGACGTTATCTGCCGCTGATCGTCCTGATGAGTCCAGCCGCGCTCGTGCTCGGCGTGCTGGCGCTCTACCCGATGGCGCGCGTGCTGATCGATTCGTTTTTCTCGGTGAATTACGCGTCGGGGCATCGCTCGTTCATCGGGCTCGCCAACTATCGATCGGTCATTGCGGACGGCGAGTTCGGCACGAGTTTCGTCAATACGATCCAGTTCATGAGCGTGGCCTCGCTCGCTGAAGTCCTGTTCGGCCTCGCGCTCGCGCTGCTGTTCGTCCGCGGGTTTTCGGGCCGGCGCATCGCCTTGCCGCTCGCCGTGCTGCCGATGATGCTCTCCACGCTCGTGTGCTCCGCCATCTGGCGCAATTGGCTCAATTACCGCGGCTTCCTGAATGCGCTGCTCACGGCGGCAGGTCTGCCGGCGGTGCTCTGGTTATCCGATCCGCACCTCGCGCTCTGGTCGCTGATGTTGGTCGATGTCTGGCAATGGACGCCGATGGCATTCCTGATCATTCTCGCGGGGCTGCAGTCGATTCCGCCGGAAATCGCCGAGACGGCCCGCACCGACGGCGCGAACGAACGGCAGTGCCTGCGATACATCACGCTGCCGCTCGTTGCACCCCACGTCGCCCTCGCGATGCTGCTGCGCTCGATCGACACCTTCAAGCTATTCGACAAGGTGTACGCATTGACGGGCGGCGGTCCGGGCAATGCCACGCAAACGCTGTCGACGTACATCTACGACACGGGTTTCCGGTTCTTCAACGTAGGACCCGCCAGCGCGGCTTCGGTACTGATGCTGCTCACGTGCGCGGTGCTGGTCTCGGGATACATATGGAAATCGGCCGTCAAGCGCGACCGTTGATGCCTCTCGCACGCTTGCAGGGTTTCGCGCGACGCTCGTCCGCTGCCGCGGTGCGAGGGCTGTTGCGGATCGCTGCGTTGGCGGTGTTGCTGCTGCCGTGCATATGGATGGCTGGCGCGGCCTTCACGCCGACGCTGGAACGCCTCGCCCATCCGCTCGCGTTGTGGCCTTCGGCGCCCACGTTCGAGCATTTCGCGGCGGTGTGGGAAAGCAGCATGGCCCAGTCGGTGCTGAACTCCGTGTGGGTCGCGCCAGGCGCCACGTTGCTCGCGCTCGCGCTGGCTTTTCCGGCCGCTTATGCCCTCGCGCGGCTTGCGTTTCCCGCGCGCCTCGATCTGCTGTTCCTGCTGCTCGTGCTGGCACTGAAGCTGATGCCGCCGATTACGGTGGCCGTACCGCTGTTTTCGCTGGCCAAGTGGCTCCATCTGCTCGATTCGCTGTTTGGGCTGATACTCGCCTATCAGCTGTACGCGCTGCCGATGGCGATCTGGATGTTGCTGCCGTTCGTGCGCGACGTGCCGATCGAATTCGAGGAGGCCGCGGCGCTCGACGGCGCGAACCTCGCGCAGCGCATCGTCTTCATCGTCGTGCCGCTGTGCGCGCCAGGTCTCGTTGCCTCCGCCATCTTCGTGTTCATCATCGCGTGGAACGAGTTTCTGCTGGCGCTGTTGTTCGTCTCGTCGCCGAGTCATTTCACGCTGCCGCTCGCCATGGCGGGTTATGTGACCGAGAACGGCATCGACTGGGGCGAACTGATGAGCGCGGGGCTGATTTCGTCGGTGCCGACGCTTCTGCTCGCGGGCTATGTGCAGCGCTATCTGCTGCAGGGCTTTTCGGGCGGGTTGAAGTAGGGAGCTCCGACTTCACGCCGCCGCTGCAGCAGACGCTTTGCTTATCCAGAGGTTCTCTTGCGCCCTGCCCTGACTGATCACACCGTTTCGCCGGCTGACTGGATGTCGGCCATCGATGGCAGCCGCTTGCTGTCCGCACTGACCTTGCCGGGCAGCCATGACACCTGCGCCTACACGGTCGATGACCGGCTCGCGCGCACGCAGCATGCCACGCTCGACGATCAGTTGCACCATGGCGTGCGGGTCCTCGACATCCGCTGCCGCCATGAGCATGATCGCTTCGCGATTCATCACGGCGGCATCTCGCTGGGTCTGACTTTCGACGATGTGGTGCGGACATGCGCTCAGTTTCTCGCGCTTCACCGCGGCGAATGTATCGTCATGTCCGTCAAGGACGAATGGCCCGCGCGCGACTGCGCCCGCGCGTTTGCCGCGACCTTCGAATGGTATGTGGAAAGACATGCGGACGTGCGCTGGCGGCTTGCTTCCGGGCGGCCGCGGCTGGAGGCGGTACGCGGGAGCATCGTGCTACTGCGGCGCTTCGCGAGTGAAGAGCCGCTCGGCATCGACCTGACAGTCTGGCCCGACAATGCGACGTTCGATATCGACGTCGTGCCGGCGCCATTCACCATTCAGGACGAGTTTCGCGTGCCGGTGCCGGCATCGATCGCTTACAAATGGCGCGCCGTTGATCGACTGCAACTGGAGCCGATAAGGTTTCGCTGCGGGTATGACGTTGCCCGCGAACGTCAGCGTGGTTCCTTGTTTGCCTGAGGTTGCCGCGGTGGCGGCTTCGATTCTTGTCCGCGTTGCGCCGGTTCACGCGTACAGGCGTCCGGCGGCGTGACATAAGGAACGTCGTCGCGGCAACACGCATAGATCGGAAACCCATACGCGTTCGTGCCGACGATGGTCGTTGGCCCGTGCAGCGGGCACACCGCCTTCATGGCGCCCCCTTGAAACTCATCGATCAATCGCTTCCATCTTACGCTCGCGTGCGAACGGTGTTCCATGTGCGCCTGCGTTGCCCTTCGAAACCCGGTCCCGTTCACCGCCGCCGACACGCATTCGCTATGCGTGCCGCGCCGCAGCGTTCGTCATTCTCTACAGCACGCGCCGCGGACGAGCGACGCTAATGGGCAGCCGCCCCCCTCGTGCAGCGAGCCGGCCGGGCCCAGGCAGGAGTGCCTGACAGGGTCGGCTGAATTGACATTTTCTTGCATAACATGCAATGATGCATCCGGTGGTGCTCACCGCAGTGTCCTGTCATTTCGGCCATTTTCGTGACATTGTTGGGGCGCTCTGCGAAGCAATCGGAGAGCGCACTCATCATCGCTGGCCATTCGAGTCCTTCGTTCGGACGTTCAAACGTCGACTTAGGTCGACTACGCCCTGACGGCCGACCTTTCTGGATAGGGGTATTCACCTAGCCCTTCTTCTCAAAAATTTAACATTTCGAAGTTAGAATTAACCTTCTAAAATCGATTGTTATGTCATTTCATGACAGTTGAAATAGAGGGCGAAGCATCCGGTCAGTGGCACGGCAGGACTGACAAGGGTTATGGCCAACCGATCGGCCGCGACCCGATGATGGACACCGTGTCGTCATTCGACTGTTGAATACCGACGATCAGAGGTGCGATCCGGGCCAAACTGGTTTTGTGGTGTTTATTTAGTCTTACTAATAACACTTTTGCTCCGGAATCCTCTCCGACCGACATTCAGCACATTCATTGCGCATGTCGTCTCCGGGGCAAGCGGGTTCGAATTCAATTCAGGGAGAATCAATGAAAGACCTTTCGTCCGAAGATCTGCTGAAACTCTGCCGAACGAATGCGTCGATTTTTCTTTCGCTCGCCAGCGAAGCGTTTGAAGGGCACAGAAACTCGCCGCCCTGAACCAGCAGGCGAGAAACACCATTCGGGGCATCTGGAATCTTTTTGAGCAGTGTGCCGGCGCGGCATATCGCCGCGAGCTGACGCACCCGGCTCCATTCGCGCAATACCACAAGCCTATAAAAACCCGCGCAGTTCAATCAGTGCCGCAGCCGTTCCTCCCTCGACGCTGGAGGCGGCAGCGCATTGTGGCAAAGCGATGGCGGGTATGCGAGACGGCCATTGGGTATTCACGATCCTCGCAGACGTTACGATCACGGATGGAAAGGATGACGAAACGAATCGTAGTAGTAACGGGCGGCATGGGCGGCCTGGGAGAAGCGATCAGTACGAAACTGCACGACGCAGGGTATGCGGTGGTAGTCACGCACTCGCCGAACAACACCGGTGCGGACGAATGGCTGGCTGACAGGGAAACTCAGGGCCGGAGCTTCCGCGCTTACCCGGTCGATGTGGCCGACTACGACTCATGCCAGCGTTGCGCGGACAAGATTCGGGCGGAGGTCGGCCCGGTCGACATCCTGGTCAACAACGCGGGGATCACCCAGGACATGACTCTCAGGAAGATGGACAAGGTGAACTGGGATGCGGTCATTCGCACGAACCTCGATTCGGTCTTCAACATGACCAAGCCGCTGTGCGAAGAGATGGTCGCACGAGGCTGGGGGCGCATCGTCAATATTTCGTCCGTCAACGGTTCAAAAGGCTCGGTCGGCCAGACCAACTACGCCGCGGCCAAGGCCGGCATGCACGGTTTCACCAAGTCGCTAGCATTGGAAGTGGCGCGCAAAGGGGTCACCGTCAACACGATTTCGCCGGGCTACCTGGCCACCAGGATGGTCACCGCGATTCCGCAGGAGATCCTCGATACGAAGGTCCTGCCGCATATCCCGATGGGCCGTCTCGGCAAGCCCGAGGAAGTCGCGGCGCTCGTGCTCTATCTCTGCTCGGACGATGCCGGCTTCGTGACCGGCTCCAATATCGCGATCAACGGCGGCCAGCACATGCAGTAACGCGACATACCGCGCCGGTACGCCCCGGAACATCGGACGAAGCGGCGTGAACCATTCACGCAACACCCCTGTGCTTCCATGAGAGGAACGTGTCATGAGTGAGACCTGGATGGGCCTGATCATTGGGGGCTCGGCCCTCGGCATCGCAATGCTGATGGTGATTGATCACTATCGCCGTGAGCGCAGACGGGCACGACTGCTACGACATCTGGATCATCATGAGTGGTGGCATCAACCGCGCGGGCGAATGTAGGTGCATCGTCCGTGCCAATAACAAATCAGATACATCGAGAGGGCTGAAGAATGACACCGGAAACCACCGGACAACTAAAGGCCACAGGCCATCAGATTACGGTTCGTGCGAGGCGCGGCTGCATGCGGGTCGCCGCAGTGTGGCAGGTATTGATGCCGGTCGCAGATGCCATCGAGGACGTACGGATTACGAGCAACCGTAAACGTGACGTCGAAGACATGACGATCGCGTTTGCCGACAGGCTCTCCGGATCGCTGCACACCGTTCTCAGGCAGTTCGAGACGATGCCGTGGGTGGCCGCCGCGGAGCTTTGCTGAACACCGGGGCCGTGCCGCTAGCAATGGGTCGCGTCGCCACGCGACCCCGCGCGCGTCATGCTACCTGGCCCGCCAGGTAGCTGGCGCGCGCGCGCCCCGCATGGGTTGTTTGGCACGAACCGGCCAATTGAAGCCGGACGTATACGACCGGACCCAGCCGGTCACCACCTGAGAGAAGTGGATGAAAACAACAATCAAGAAAGGGCTCCCGGACAGGGAGAGCCCCTATACACCCCTGACCGCTGGAGATGCGATTTCCCATCTCGAACGGATCCTGTCCTCCGATGGCGCGGATTCGTTGTTCAGCCGGACCTACTGGCGCGCGCGTGTTCAGCAGGTGAGCGCTACTCAAGGACTGACTCCGCAGCAGCAGGCAAGGCTCGTGAAGTTGCTCGAGTCGCTCCCGCCCCCGGTCCCGAGCGAAGAATCGTGCTAGGGCCTGTTCACTTTTCGACCTCGCTACATCGTGGAGATTCGGGCGCAACTCGATTGGCAGGCGGCCGCCGGCTCGGACAGCCAATCGCCAAGCCGCGGACGTACGCCGTCCGCGATGGATCAGAGCTGATCGTCGACATCCAGCAGCCGATCTGCCACATGCAGGTCTTCGGCGCACTCTCCCCGCAAGGGCAACTCACCGCCTTCCGCTCGGAGTCGATCGCGGACCATTTGGCAGAGGCGTTCGCGCACGAGGATACGTTGTGCCGTGTCCATCTGCGCGTAACGCTGAATCTGCGAATCCGAAAAGTGGAGTGTGAGCACGCATCGCGCATCCAGCGTCGTGTCGCCATGTGACTCGACGACCCAGGAGGCCTGGATGAAGAACGTCCGGCCGTCGTCGTAGCTGCTGATCGCGGGCGCCTTCGGCGACTCGAATAGCGTGGAAAGAGCCAGTTCGATTTCTTCTACGCGCTGGTTCAGATCGATGTCTTTCATTGAAAGTCCTCCTTGTGGTCGAGGGCCCGGTTGCGTGGCATCGGGCGTCGTCGTGACCGCGGGTTCGCTCGACGCTGCGCCCGAGTCGCCCGCTGGCACGACGGCGCTCGCGGGTCCGCACTATGCGTGCCGGCTTTGCGCCTGGCCCCGCCGAATTGATGAATTGATGAATCGATGAATACGCGAGCAAGAACTGTGTCCGGCTGCCTCTGGCCGCCCAATGAAGAGGCAGCGCGCGATGTTCCCGCGCCTGCAGGAGCGCCGCGCCAATATGGGCAACCAGCTCTCCGGCGGCGAGCAGCAGATGTTGGCCATCGGCCGCGCGCTGATGCTCAATCCCAAGGTGCTGCTGCTCGACGAGCCGCTCGAGGGCCTCGCGCCGATTATCGTGCAGGACTTGATGCGCATCCTCTCGGAGATCGTCCGCGAAGGCCTCTCAGTGATTCTGGTCGAGCAGAACGCGCGCAAGGCGCTGGGCATCACGCACAACGCCGTGGTGCTCAAGCGCGGCTCGGTCGTTCATTCGAGTACGGCGGCCGAGTTGCTGGCCCAGAATCACAAGATCGATACCTTGCTGGCCGTGTCTCGACATTAAGAGGCGCGCGATGCGTGGGGCTGCCCCTATGGGCTTCGCAGGCGCGTCGCGTGCTGGCCGGGAAAACCAGCGTGCACGCCGGAGCACTCTGCCGTCAACCGGGCTACGCCGCGAAAGTCGCAACCGCCCTGTTGAACGCATCCGGTCTCGCGACATTCATCCCATGCGACGCACCGTCGATCGTTTCGCGTTCGGCAAACTCGATCCACTGTTCGAGCTTGTCGACCGTATTGCGGAACATACGGGGACTTTTCTGGCCGTCGATCAACAACGTACGGCACTTGATATCGCGCGCGGCTTCCGGCGTATAGGCGGGAAGCGGATCGAGCAACTGCTTTGGCAGCGTGAGCGCGTTGTCGAGCGCCATGCGACGAAAGCTCTCCGGGCTTTTGTTCCAGAACCCCGGCATGCTCACCGAGTCGACGAACATCGACAAGCCGGCGTCGAACTCGCCCCGCTCGATCAGTTCCGCGACCCGTGCGCGCAACACGTTGGTCGCTGGCGGCATGAACGCAGGCTGCCCCCTCGGTTCGGTTTGCAGCGGGCCGCCGGGATCGGCTAGCGTCAGCGTTTTCACGAGGCGCGGAAATTCGCGCGCGAGACGGAAAGCCACGCACCCACCCCGCGAGTGACCGACCAGATGAACGGGAGCAAGGTCGAGCGCCGTGATGAATCCGGCAATTTCCTCGACGTGCGCCTCCCAACTGAAGTCGCTGTGTCCAAATGCATCGATCTCGGGCCAGTAATGGCTCAAGCTCGGCGCGAAGCAGCGAAACCGGCCAGACAGAGAGGCCATCTGGGCGTCCCAATAGCGATAGTCGCAAAGCGAGCCGTGCACGAACACCATCGGCTCGCCGCACCCGGACTCGACATACGGTATCGCAAGACTCGATGCGGTGGTCACAAACGATGGCGCGGACGCGCCAAAGGCCGAAGCCAGAATCGATGGGCTGATACGTGCATTCATCACAGGGCTCCTTTGGCGCCACTATCGAGGGTGTGCTCGCAAAAGAAAATCGCATAATATTGATGGAATCGATCTACTTTTCTGATATCAACCATCATGGCAACGGAAATGAAAGCGCTCGATCTGGACGTGCTGTCCATGATCATCGCGGTCGCGGACGCCGGCACGATCAGTCGCGCGGCGCAGGTCGTGCATCGTTCGCAATCGGCGGTGAGCATGCAGATCAAGACGCTCGAGACGGCGCTCGGCAAGGCGCTTTTCGTGCGCAAGCCTCGCAGCGTGGTGCCGACGCAGGACGGCGAAATGCTGTTGACCTACGCGCGGCGGATGATCGCCCTGCGCGACGAAGCGTGGGCAGCGGTGGTACGGCCCGACGTGACCGGACGCGTGGTGATCGGCGTGCCTGACGACTATGCGACGTCACTGTTCCCGCCGATCCTCAAGAAATTTTCGGCGACCTATCCGAAGGTGGAGATTCAGGTAGTGGGCCTGCCAAGCGTCGCTCTCGAGCCCATGTTGAAAGACGGCACGGTCGATCTCGTCTGCGCGACGCGCGTGAAAGGATTGCACGGCGAGTTCCTGCGTCACGAGCCGATGGTCTGGGCCGCCGCGCCAGGCGCGACCGAGATCTGGCGTGAAAGGCCCTTGCCCATCGCCGTGTTTTTGCCCGGCAGCGTCGCGCGGGAGAAAGCCATACGGAGCCTGGAGCGCGCGCGCATCACGTACCGAACCTCGTATGAAAGTCCGAGTCTGCTGGGTCTGCTGACGATGGCCGAGGCCGGACTCGCGGTGACCCCTTTGGCGAAGTGCGCGGTACCGGCTCACTTCTCGCTGCTGGGAGCCGCGAATGGCCTGCCGGAAATCGGCACGCTTGAAGTCGTGCTGGCGCGAAGTGCCGCTTCGAAACGGCCTGTGTGCGATTTTCTCGCGGAACGCATTCTCGCCGACCTGAAGAATTGACCCGCAGATCGACGGTTGCGGGCGTCATGCGGACCGGCCGTCCAAACACGGCCGGACGATTCAGGCCAGCAATCAGCACTTGTGACGGATGCCGACCACCGCCAAAAAACGTGGCCGTGCCAACGATCTCAGGACGACTCCCCTTCCCGAACTCCACGCGACGCGCACATCCGCCACGACGCCTTCGGCGCAGCGACGGTTTGCGCAACGTCGCGCCACCAGCGTTCGCCGCGATGCACCGCGGTCAGATCGAGCCGCTCGCCCATGCGCGGTGTCGACAGCGCGACGCCTCGCGCGAGCGCCAGCCCCGTCACCTTTTCGAACGGCTCCTGCCAGCGATGCATCGCGAGGTCGAAGGTGCCGTTATGGATCGGCACGAGCCAGCGGCCGCGCAGGTCGATATGCGCCTGCACGGTTTCTTCGGGCTGCATATGGACGTATGGCCACATCGCGTCGTACGCGCCGGTCTCGATCAATGTGACGTCGAATGGTCCGAGGCGCTCGCCGATCGCGCTGAAACCCTCGAAGTAACCGGTGTCGCCGCTGAAAAACACGCGCAAATCGTGATCGACGATCACCCACGACGCCCACAACGTCCGGTTGCCGTCGAACAGGCTGCGCCCGGAGAAGTGCTGCGCGGGCGTCGCGGTGAACTCGATGCCCTCGAGCTCCGTGCCCTGCCACCAGTCGAACTGCCGAACCTTTGCCGCGTCGATACCCCATTCGATGAGCCGGTCGCCGACCCCAAGCGGCGTCAAAAACACCTCGGTACGCTGCGCCAGTATCAGCACGGTTTCGCGGTCGAGATGGTCGTAGTGATCGTGCGACAGGATCACGCCGTGCAGCGGCGGCAAATCGTCGAGTGAGATCGGCGGCGCATGAAAGCGCTTCGGACCGAGATTGCGGAACGGAGACGCCCGCTCGGCGAACACGGGATCGGTCAGCCAGAACTTGCCGCGCAACTTCAGCAGCATCGTCGAATGACCGAGCCGGTACAGGCTGCGGTCGGGCGCCGCGTCGAGTTGCGCGCGCGTCAGCGTTTCGACCGGCAACGCGTCGGCCGGCGCGGTGCCGCTCGGCTTGTTGAACAGCACCGTCCACGCGAGGCCGAGCGTTTTGCGCAGGCTTTCCGCCGGACGCGGCTTGACGTTGCGAAAGCGCTCGCCGTCATGCTGCGGCGACAGGCTGAACCTCGCGCGGCTGCGTTGTGCGGCGTTCACGCCGAGCATTCGGCGGACAAAGGCGGGAAGCGACGTCATGAAATTGACCTTCCGAAGAAAATTTACACTCGGCAGTGTAGTTTATTTTCAAGAAAAGTAAACTGGCCAGTGTAAAATCGTTGGATGGAGTCCAGTGCCCGCCCCCAACGTCTGACTGACCGAAAGCGCGTCGCGATCGTCGCTGCCGCGATCGAGGAATTCCTCGCGGCCGGCTACGACGCTACCAGCATGGACCGTATCGCCGCCCGCGCGAATGTCTCGAAGCGCACGGTCTATAACCATTTCCCGAGCAAGGAAGCACTTTTCGCGGCGATTCTCCATCAGCTGTGGGACGCGAGCCATGACGGCGATGCACCCTCTTATCGTGCTGATCAACCGTTGCGCGCGCAGTTGCTCGATCTGCTGGAGCGCAAGCTGCGGCTGCTTCACGACGAGTCCTTTTTGTCGCTTGCCCGGGTGGCGATCGCGGCTGGCATACATTCACCGGAGCGCGCGCGGGACATGGTCGCTCGCATGGGGGAACGCGAGGAAGATCTGACGGCGTGGGTCCGGGCGGCCGCCGCGGACGGCCGCATCAAGACCGATGACCCCGTCTTCGCGGCACTGCAGTTGCAGGGGCTCGTGAAGGCTTTTGCCTTCTGGCCGCAAGTGGCGATGGGGCAAGTGCCGCTCGATGCCAAGGAGCAGAAGCGCATCGCGGAAGCGGCGGCGGATATGTTTCTCGCGCGGTATGCGTGAGTCGGTTTGCCGGGTTGGGGCGTCACGTCGGTCGCGACTGGAGGGTTGATCTGCGTCGAGTCTCTGTCGTTTGTCGAACACTACCGATGGCTGGAATGGCCCTTCATCCTCCTTGAATCGACTTTAATTCATCAATGGTTGCAGCAACTACGTGGTCCAGTGGGCTACTAGCCCACAGTCCGGCAGCGGCTCCAGCCGGACTTTTTCTCCGAACCACTCGGGCAGGAAGACGCGCGCCTCCAACGACTCGACCACGATCAATCTCGCGCCGGCGCGGACTCACTTGCCGCGGATGATCAGCCAGCGCGAGCGGATGCCCTCCGTGAGCGACTGCACGTTGTCGCCCAGTTTGTACTTTCCCCGCAGCATTTCCTTGCCCGACGAGATGCCGCGGTGGCAGGCCTCGATCAGCTTCTTGCGCATCGAAGCCGAGAACCCGACCCCATTGCCGAAGCAGAGTTCGATCAGCGAGTCGATCAGCGCGGTCGCGACCTCGTCGCGCTCGCGCCGCGCGCCCGGGGCAAGGATGCGGCCGGGCCAGAGGGCGTACTCGACGCCCAAGTTCTTGTTGGTGGCCTCCAGGTCCTCGATGGTGCGGTTCAGGTCGGACCAGGGGCCGGCGCCGTCGTAGGTATCCAGGCCTACGGCCGTGAACTTCCCGTACTTGATCTGGAAGAAGATGTTCTGGTCGCCGAGGATCGAGCCGCGCGGATACTTTTCACCGGAGTTCACTTCGCGAAAGCGGTCTCCGTTGCCGATGAAGAAGTCGACCGCCAGTATCTCGCCAAGACCGAAGGGCACGTCGGTATTGCCGCGCACCAGCGCGTCGCCGAGTAGCTTCTTCTGCTCCAGATCCTTGCCGATACCGTGCAGGTTGGCCAGCTCCTCCACGAAGCTAACCTTGATGGCGGTCTTGACCTTTCGGTCAGCGGTATGGAGCAGGTCGTCGAGCTTCTGCAACCATTGCGTCTGCGTGAGCGGCGGGTTGGCTTTGACCTTGGCCGGGTCGCAGCGCTTGAGTTCGTCGATTTCCTTCAGTGAGAGCTTGGCGGTTTCGAAGGGCAGGCCACGCAGCCTGGAGAAGGCGGTGGCATGGAACTCCAGCATGGCGCCGACGTTGTTGCGCCCGGCGCCGTCCTCGGACTTCACCACCAGCGGGCGCGAAGCATTGCGCTGGCTAATGAGCAGCACCACGTTCTTGTTGTTGGCCTCGACCGGCTGGATCGACGAGATCTCGCCGGCGGCGATATCCATGAACGGCATCAGACTCTCCTTGGGGATCAGGAAATCAGAACGACCTTTCGGCCAGACTCGGGACTCGGGGTCAGTAGCCAGGCATCCAATGGGCATATGACCGAAACGCGACGAGTTTCAGCCACATGTCTGCGTCGAGCGAGCGTCGCTTCATGGCCGGCCTCTGCCCGATGCGCTCGGCTGGAGACGACGTTCACGCGTTGATCCAGGCTCGCGCCTGTTCCAGCTCGTTCACGTGGAACGCCTTGATTTCAGCCTTTGTGAAGAACCGCGCCAAATGCATCGAGGCGTGAATCCAGCCCGCGTCAGCCACCACGGCGGCGCGCTTGACCTTGCGGGCGACGGAGACGCCGAGCGTCAGGTCGGTCCACAGCGCCTTCGGCTCGATGCCGCTGAAATGCTCGATGCGTTCGAGTACGCAGGTCTTACCGTTCAGTTCAAGATCACCACGCATGCGCTCGATGGCTTCGCGCAGTTCGTGGTCGGTGATCTTGCCTTCAACGGCTATTTCGATGACCGACGAATCGGGTGCGGTGTGGTAACGGATCATGGCAAGCCCCCAGGCCAGGGAGATGCTACACGTTCAGGCACGGATGAGCCTGGCGTTCGACGGCTTGCTCATGGTACCCCTTTCCACGCGCCCGGTAAGGCTACGAGCACCGCGTTTCGTTCGGATGCCCGTCGATGCTCGTGCGTTGCGAACGACCCTTGCACATCATCCAGCGGACGTTCGGTTCCACGCGTCGAGCGTCGCGTCATGGTCGAGAGCACCAGTTCCGCGAACCTACTCCAGAGCTGACGTCGGGGTCTTCAATGGCCGCTCATGCGACGTTCATTGTGGTGCATCGACCAGTTGAATCCGCCGACCCAACCTGACATTCAGGTTACGCAACCAACGCCAAGCCCCGGACTTCGGCGGAAAATTTTCGAAAAATTGGTAGATCATCCAGTGTCATTCAACATATTGTCGATTGATAATTGATTTCATGCACCCACCGCGGCAAGTACACACCGACTTGAAATTGTCTTGCGATGCCGGTGCTGGACGGCAACCGGACCAGCCGGGGCCGCACTCCCCTGTCGACAATCTTTGATAAGCGAGTCAAGCAATGGAACCGAGGTTCTACCGATCGTGGCATCTCGCAAAATCCGACGCCGAGTTCAAGATCGCGGAGTTCGAGTGGTCACTGATTCGTTTTTACGAGTCCTTCACCCGCTTCGTTCTGGCAACAGGCGTCGTTACGATCACAGCGAACGTCGAACTCAAACATCAGGAGCACGTGATCCTTCACGTCATTCGTATGCAGGACCGTCCCAAGACCAGCGCAATGATCGGACGATTGATGAACCGCGACGATATTCCCAACATCCAGTACAGCCTGAGAAAGCTGGAAGCCGCCGGGTTGATCGAAAAGCTACAGGACACGAGCAGCAAGACCTACCTGTATTGTGCGAGCGATCTGGGGATCCGATTGACGGACGAGTACTACAAGGTCCGAAAAGAGATACTGGTTCAGCGCCTCGGGGAAATCAGCGACACAGAGGAGAAGTTCGAGCGCTACGCGCGCTTCATGTCTCTGCTTACCGGGATTTACGATGAGGCTGCTCGCGACGCCGCCACCATCACACCGCAGACTGAAAAAAGTGCGACAGCCACCGGATCGGCGCAAAGCGTGACACAGCAAAAGGAACCCTGAATCGGGTCTTATTCGACGAAAATAACCCCTCCCCCGGCGCAAAGTCCGAGGGGAGAGGTAGCAGGGGCTGATCAGTCTTCGATCTGCTCGGTCTTGTAGGTCATCCGCTTGCCGTCCGCAGCGCGCTTGAAGCGCAGGCTGCTGTCCTTTCGCGCGCCCGGCACGCCGCGTCCCGGTTTCGCGATGCCGCGATTCCAGCGCGAAGCAACCTTGCGCCAGGTGACGGCCGAGATGTCCGTTGCGACCATCTGCTCGCTCTCCCATCCGGTGCCGTCACCGTAGAAGTCTTCCATCGACTCGCGTGCATAGATATCGCAGTCGTTGAAGCCATGCAGTGCCAGCGGCTCATAGACACGCTCGTAGCGATATTTGTGCGCCTCCAGTTCCTCCGGCGTTTTGCAGATGCGCACGATCACCTCCCAATACTCATGCGTGTCGTCGGTAATCGGCACGAACCACTCCAGCTGGGTCATATGTTCGCCCGGCCAGTTCTCGACCGCCACGAGTCCAGGCAACACGATCGAAGTCCGATAGGGGCGGCCTACGAGTCCAGGCACTTTCAGTCCCAGTTCCTTGTTTTCCAGCACCGGTTGCCACTTGTCAGTGCCGAGCCACTGCAGCATGCCCTTGGGACCGTCAGGGTCTTCGAGGGTCTCGACGCAGTCTTCGCCGCTCGGCAGCAGGCCAAGCGGAAGGACCCATTCCATCGCGTGAATGATGCTGTTGTCCTTGTGCAGCAGCAGATGAGCGTTGTCGATGCCGTTCTCGCACGCAATGCGCCAGTTCGTGAAGCCGATGCGATGAATGCCCATCGCCACCGCGTTCTCGTCGAGCAGACTGGGCACGGCCGGCCACAGCGGGTGCGGGTAGCGGTCGCTTTGCTTCGGAAAGCGCACCGGCAGATCCTGTTCGAGCGACGGAACGTCCTCAAGCGGGAAATCGTCGTCGCGCACGAAGACGAAGATCATGCCCGCGACTTCGTGCACCGGATAGCTCGTGATGCCGACCGTGCCGATCAGCTTGTCCTCGGGGTTCGCGATGATGGTCGCAAGCTTGCCCGTTTCAAGGTCGAACGTGAAGCCGTGATACCAGCACGATATCGTCTTCTTGTTGAAGCACATCGGCTTTTCGGAAAGGCGAACGCCACGGTGCAGACATTGATCCCTGAGCGCATGAACCTTGCCGTTCGCGCGCCTCAATACAATCGGAATCCCGCATATCTGCACGCCTTCCACCTGGTCCTCCGTCAGTTCGTGGCTGAAAAGCGCCGGATACCAGTGATTGACGAAGCCCCACGCAGCGTCCTTGTAGGGCTGGTATTGACTCGATGTACCACTAT
Organism: Paraburkholderia sp. Cpub6; assembly: GCF_014201065.1. Classification (NCBI taxonomy): domain Bacteria; kingdom Pseudomonadati; phylum Pseudomonadota; class Betaproteobacteria; order Burkholderiales; family Burkholderiaceae; genus Paraburkholderia; species Paraburkholderia sp. Cpub6. The sequence goes on along the minus strand of NZ_JACHDM010000003.1, from coordinate 365,189 downwards.
TGCCGCCACTCACCGTGCGGCGGCGGACGATCGTCGGGTCTGACATTACTTCGCTCCATGATGAAATCGGGCGCCGCGGACTTGCCGTTCGCACGGCCCGGTTGACCAAATCAGTGCGTGGGCCAGCCTGCAATGCCTGGCCGTTATCGAAGCCAAATAGGTGAATTACGTCGTGACGGAGATGGAGCGCTTGCCATGCATCGACACCATAAGGTACGCGGCGACCGAAACCACAAACGTTGCCGGCGCGGAAAACGTGTGGAGCGATTCCGGTCCACTCATCACGCCAATGCCCGCCGCGACGCCGACAAACCACGAAATCAGTCCGCCGGAGTTGAAGGTCGGCACGTTGCGCAACGTCGATTCGAGTGCGTCGTCGGAAGTCCGCTCCGACTTGTGCGACAGGATATGGGCGAGCGCCACCGCCACCCACGCGACGACGAACACTCCTTGATAGGCGAGTGCGAGGAGCAGCTTCGAGAAGATGCCGGACAGCATCAGCGCGTACACGATCACGCCGACGACGATCGTCCAGACAAATTTCGGCAGCTTCAGACCGAGGCCTGCTTCGAACAGTGCCTGCGTATTGATCGTCGCGAGATAGTAGTTGGCGGTGTTGATGCGAGTCTGCGTGACGACGAGGAAGCCGAGTCCCCAGAGTCCCATCAACTTGAGCAGCGCGAGCACGACCGATACCTCGGACAGCGCGCCTTGTCCGGGGATCGTGCTGACGAGATAAATCCCGATCACGCCGTTGACGATAAACGTAACAAACCAGAACGGCATGCCGAAGTTGATCACGCTGTGATAACGGACGTCCTGCTTCTTGCCGAAGCGCGCGAAGTCGAAAGCGGCGAGCATGAACAGCCACACGCCCATGTAGTAGACGAAGCAGTCCCACCAGCCGTTCGACACGACTGCCCCCTTCGTCTCGCCGAAATGCATCCAGGCCGGGCTATAGCCGTGCGTGGACGTCGCCACTACCACAGCCGCGATCAGGCCGGCCGCGTAGAACGGCAGAAGCACGCCGTTGAGCTTGTCAAGCCAGTTCTGCACGCTGCCGAAAACGAGCGGCACGCTATAGGCGACCACGATCAGGCAAGCCAGTGGATAGGAAACGGATGGAAAAAGACTGTTCAGCGCGACCGCGATAACGGAACTCTCGAAGACGGCATAGTAGATGACGGTTGCCGCGAATATCAGCGTTGCCAATGCGGCGCCCGCACTGCCGAACAGCACGCGGGAGAAGAGCGACACGGAAAGACCCGTGCGGATCGCATAGTTCGTCAGCACGTAGTTCACGGCCGAATAAACGACCACGGACATCACCATCCCGATCAGCGCATTGGTCGTGCCGTAATAAAGCGCCAGCGTCGCGCCGATGATCAGATACACCATCGCGCTGCAGAGCCCCCACCAGGCCATGGTGAGCGCGAACTTAGGCATGCGCGAACTCTCCGGCACCCTGATGGTCGAGACATCGACTTCATCTTCCTGCGTCAATTCAATCGTGCTAGGCATGACTCTCTCCAAACGTTCCGCCATTCGGCGGACAATTAGTTAGTAAAGCCAACTGAAGTACATGAGGCTGATTCAACTTCGCTTTGGCCCCTCCACCGAAGGGCTTTCTCCAACGCCGTCGAGCGTCAACCCAAACCGCCGCCGGCGCTTCCACGCTGAATGCAGACACGACCCGGGCCCGCTTTCAACGACGCGTTCACCCGGCCAATACTGCTCAGGCCGAGCATGCCTGTCCCGGTCAGGAGCAGACACAGGAAAGCCATCGCGATGGTCAATCGCGACTTGATGGTGATGCCGTCAAACATGCACGTCCTTCTTTTGGCTGATTCCGTATTGATTCGTCGTCCCGGGCGCGATCGTTCAACGTCCAATTGCTCGCGCCGGGACGATGTCTCACTGTCCCACCGGTCGTATGGTCAACTGGTTGTTCACCGACACGACACCGGGCACACCCTGGGCCGTGCGCAACGCAAGCTGGAGTTGGGACTGCTCCGGCACCCACCCCTGCAAAGTGAGCGCGCCGTCGTTCGCGCGTACTGCAATGCCCGACGCGTTGAGGCCCTTGGTGTGAGCCAGCGCGCGGCGCACTTTCTTCTGCAGTTGCCGGTTCGCCGCGCGCGTCGCGCTTTTGCTCTGGTCCGAAGCCGCGCTCGCAGCCGGCGTCGAAGCCGTTCCACCGCCGCCCTGAGCATTCGCACCGAAGGCAATCAGCGCGATAAGCGCGCCGCCGATATACCGTGCTGCACGATTCGATCTCATCGTTACTTCTCCTTGTGTCCCGTGAGCCTGAAATGGTCGTTCAGGTTGTCATGCCGCCGTCGACGGAAAGGGTGGTGCCAGTCACATAGGCCGCCTTGTCGGACAGCAGCCAGAGCACCGCGTCGGCGACTTCATGAGGCTGGCCGATGCGGCGCATCGGAATCATGTCATCGAGCAGGTGCACGTCGCCGTCGGTCGAGCGCATGTAGTTCGGCGTCTCGGTTGCGCCCGGACACACGGCGTTAATGCGGATACCGCTACCGGCATATTCCTTCGCGACCGCACGCGTGAGGCCGACTACCGCGTGCTTGCTTGCAACGTAGTGAGCGATGCCGTTCATGCCGCGTAAGCCGAAGATGGACGCGTTGTTGACGATCGCGCCGCCGCCCGCGCGCAGCATCGCTTCAACCTGATACTTGACGCCGTAATAGACGCCCTTGAAGTTCAGATCGATCACCCATTCCGACTCTTCGACCGGTGTCTGGTCGATCGGCTTAAAGTCCGCGTGGCCGCCCGCGTTATTGAATGCGAAATCGAGCCTGCCGAAGCGCGACTCGACGAACGCGACGAGCGCCTCGTTATCCTCGCGACGCGATACGTCGGCCGAGCGGATTTCCGCCCGTCCTCCGGCTCGCTGGATTTCGTCGCGCACGCTCGCAAGCTTTTCTTCACCGCGTCCAGCGAGCACGACGATCGCGCCCTCGCGCGCCAGCGCAAGCGCCGCCGCGCGCCCCATGCCCGAGCCGCCGCCCGTTACGAGTCCCACCTTGTCCTTCATGATCATGTTTAGCTCCGTCACTTCGTTCAGGCCGCCTCAGCCACTTGCAGATCGCGTCGCAACACGACGGGTGCGCCGCCATACATCTTCTTGTTGATCCACGCCGACAATGCCGAATCCATATAGTCGGCGTGACCTGGAAACCAGTCGACCAATGCCTGTGCGAGACGCTTGACGTCCTGCAGGCCGACCTGGCCAATGGCTGCGAGTGCGTTCACCTTTTGCACGGCCTCCATCACCCGTTGGTGCTCGTCGAGATGGCATTCGGCGGCGGGAAAATCGGTCTTGTCCATCCATTCCTGCTCGACTGCGAAGTGGGACAGCAGATGCGCCTCCACCGCCTGCAAGCAGGCCAGCGCCGTATGCTGCGTACAACCGGCGAGCGCCGTCACCACTTCGACAAACTCTTCATGCGCGGCATCGATCGGCGCGTGACCTAGCAACATCGCGTCGCTCCATTCCAGCGTTTCGGCGCGTGGTGCCCTGGGCGGCCCGTCGTGGGGATGTTCTGCTTGCTGACTCATCGTTTACTCTCTCACTTCGTTTGCCGTTACCGCGCTGCCTGCGTCTCGGCGCCGATCAATACCGCCACCATCACCGCCGGCATCGTGCTGCGATTGCGCCATGCGTGGCGCGTGCCGTTCTGGATCACGATGTCGCCCGCCTTCAGATGGCGCATCTCACCGTCGTCGAGTTCGAGCCACAGTTCGCCGGAAACGATGATGTCGTAGTCGACCGACGCGGTACGGTGCATGCCTGAACCATCGGGTTCGAACGCCTGGGCGAGGCCAGGCAGATGCGCTTCGTATTCCGCGCCAGCCGCAACCGGGTCGAAGTCCGCGGAATCGAGCGAGCTGTCCGGCGGGAACTGCACGACGAGCAGGCGTGTGCCATGCGGATCGGGCACCACCGACTGGATGCCGACCACCGGGTCCTTGCCGTCATGCGGCAGGGGCGCCATGCCCTGCAGCGTCGCCCATGCCAGCGTGGTCTGGAAGCCGGGCACGGCTGCGTAGTCGTGCGTATTGGCGACGGGGCCATCGGAGAAGATGACCGACTTGCCGTCTTTCTCGCCTGTCACGACGCGTCTTACCATGATGTTCTCCTGTTCGATTCGGGCTGTTTCATTGAACGATGACGACGTTGACGAAGCCGCCAGCGCGTTTTTCTGCTTCCGAGAGTGCTTCGTCGGCCTGATCGAGCGTGTAGCGGTGGTGTTCGAACACACCGAGATCGAGCGTGCCGGCCGCAGCCATCTTCGCCAGGTCCTGGCCTTCGGCAACCGAGAACCAGAGCGAGCCGATCACGCTGACCTGCGCGCACATCATCTCGTGCAGGTTCAGCGGCAGCGGGTCGGTCATCGCGCCAATTTCGACGAGCCGGCCACCACGCCTGAGTGCCGCCATGCTGTCGAGCGTGACCTGATGCGAGGCGCCCGGCGCGATCGCGTCGATGACCGCGTCGACGCCCATACCGTCCGTCTGCTCGCGGGCCCAGTCGGCCAGCGAGCCGGTGCCGTACGAAAACGTGCGGATACGCTGCGGATCGAGTGCACGCACACGGGCGAGCAGCGCTTCGTTGCGCGCGACGCACAGGATGCGAGTCGCGCCCATCGCGCGTGCGATCTGCACGGCCCCGAGACCCAGCGTGCCGCTTGCGCCCACGATCAGCACGGTCCGGCCCGCGCCGACGCCTGCCTTGCGCAGACCAGAATACGCGGTGCCGAGGTAGCCGAAACGCGCGGCCTGCTCGAAGCTCACTGCTTCAGGCAGCTTGACGAGGCCGTCGGCGGGCGCCGTTGCGAACTCGCCGAAACCGCCGTACGGGTATTGCCGGTACATCTCCTTCGATTGCGGGCCAAAGCCGAAGTAGCCCTGAAACGTGAAAGCCACGCAGTTGATCGACTGGCCAGTCCGGCACGCGTCGCACGATCCGCACGAGCGGCCCGGATTGATATAGACGCGATCGCCCGGCACGAGGCCGGTCACGGCGCTGCCCACCTCGGCAACCACGCCGGCCGCATCCAGCCCGTAGATAGCGGGCAGATCCGGCACGGTGAGGTAAGCACGCTCGCCGTAATTGCTCATTACGTTGCGCAGATTCGGCACGACGCCGGACGCCTTCACGTCGACGAGGACGTCGGTCGGCCGCAGCAGTTCAGGGCGCGGGATCGTGTCGAGCACGAAGCGGCCGCCGGGTTCGTGTACACGCATCGCGCGCATGGTGGAGTGGTTGCTCATGGTGGTATCTCCTGTATGTATTTGGTGGGTCGTGACTGGCTTGCGCCAGTCGAGAAGCGCGGTGCCACAGCCTCGGTGTGTTGAGCGACGGGTTCCGCGTGGTCAGGTCATATCGTCAGAACACGTGCTGCAGACCGATGTCGACCGCCGTCTGCCGGCCGCCCGACGAGGGTCCCGGCACAAGCGAAATCCAGGCGGGACCGCCCGAGGCCTGCTGCAGCGCCAGCGCTGAGTAGATGCTCGTGCGTTTGGAGAGCGAATACAGGACCGACAACGTCTCCTGACTGGCCTTCTGGCCTTTCAGGACGTCGTTGCCTTTCATGTACTGGTAGGCGAGATTCGCGTGCAGGAACGGGGAGGCCGTCCACGTCACGTCGGCCTCGTAGACACCGACACGCGCGCCGTTCTGCGTGTTCTGCGTGCTCGTGTACATCGCGGCGAGCTCGGTCGGCCCCACGACCCACGAAGCGGCCAGACCCATGTTGCGGATACCGTCGTTGCCGTTGTTCAACTCGGGATACTTGATGTATGTGTACGCACCATTCAGCGCGACGGCGCCGATGTGATAGTTCAGGCCGAAGCTCTGCCCGCTATCCTGACCGAACGAACCAGCCTGTCCGCCGAAGCTGTACTGCGCGCCCATCGAGAGGCCGCCGACTGTCGGGCTCATGTACTTGACCGAGTTCGCGATCGGAGCGCCGAGCGTGCGGTCGAAGTCGAACGAACCGTTGCCCGGTGGCCCTGGAATATTCAGGCCCGAAAACGAGCCTTGCCGCAGCCCCAGAGAATTGACGAACGGGAAGGCCGGGCCCCAGTGATCGACCACGAGCGAATAGAACATGAAGTCGATCTGATTGCCGGCGCTCAGCGTGCCCCAACGGTCGTCACGCAATCCCACATAGGTTTCGTGTCCGAACAGCCCGTTGGTGGATTCGCCGTTGTTCAGGCTGAACATACCTTCGAGCTTGAATATCGCCTTCAGGCCATTGCCGAGATCTTCGGTTCCGCGAAAGCCGAACAAATCCGGCGCCATCGTGTCGGGGTCGGCCAGCCAGTTACTGTGACCGCCCACGTTCGACACATACATCACGCCCGTATCGATGATCCCGTAGATCTCGACGCTGCTTTGCGCATGGGCGTTAGCGGCCAGCGCGAGGCCGATCAGTAGTGCAGACTTCTTTATTTTCACCGCGTTCTCCTCTTCCTTTCGTCAATAGCCTTTGCTGCGCCCGCTGACCGGGCGAGTTGCCAGGCGGCGGCTTTTCAGCACACGTTTCGTGTTGTTTCTTTTGCCTGCGCGTCGCTCTGCTCGGGTACTGGGTTCTCGTCCGGGATGCATTCTGGGCGGGAGCATCGCTAGGGACAACCCTGGGAAGATCGTCCACAGCGGCACCCGCCTCCAACCAGCACATCGCCAGCTCAGCGCCTTCCCACGGGCGTTCGCCGATTTTTATCGCGTTACGTTCAATCGATTTACGATCAATGTACGACGGAAGATTGATTGAAAATTAATTGACTGTCAATTTATGTTTCCGTAGTCTTCACTCACAGCATCGGATGAGACGCGCACGGCGAAGCGCATCGAGCCGCGACAAGCTGTACAGAAATCAGCGCTCGTGAGCAGTCACGAGACGCGCCCCAGCCCACACATCAGGAGCACTCCATGAGCGACACGCCCATCGTCCGCCGGCGCAGCACCGGTCAGCGACTCAACGAGATCAGCGATGCCCGCGTCAACGACGCGAAAGTCCAGAGCCAGTACCAGCCGTACAAGGACGCGGCATGGGGCTTTATCAACCACTGGTATCCGGCGCTCTTCAGCCATGAATTGCCGGAAGATGCCGTCGAAGGCATCCAGATCTGCGGGGTTCAGATCGTGTTGCGCCGCGTGAAGGGCAAGATCTACGCGCTGAAGGACCAGTGCATTCACCGCGGCGTGCGGCTCTCCGCCAAGCCGATGTGTCTTACCGAGGACACGATCAGCTGCTGGTACCACGGGTTCACGTTCGACCTGGAAAGCGGCAAGCTCGCGACCATCGCCGGCAATCCGGATGACAAGCTGATCGGCACGACAGGTATCACGACCTATCCGGTCGAGGAAGTCGCGGGCATGATCTTCGTCTTCGTGCGCGAAGACGACTATCCGGATGAAGACGTGCCACCGCTCGCGCACGACCTGCCCATCCGCTTCCCGGAGAACGACGAACGCTTCCCGCATCCGCTGTGGCCGTCCGCGCCGAGCCTGCTGGACAAGGACGTCGTCGCGTACGGCATGCACCGCACGGGTTTCGCGAACTGGCGCATTGCCTGCGAAAACGGCTTCGATAACGCGCACATCCTCGTGCACAAGGACAACGCAATCATTCACGCGAAGGACTGGGTGCTGCCGCTTGGCATCGTGCCGACCGCGGACGACTGCATCGCGCCGGTCGAAGACGAGAACGGTCCCAAGGGCCTCGTGCAATGGCTCTTCACGGAGAAGTGGAACCCCGTCCTCGAGAACGAGAGAGTCGACCTCAAGGTCGAGAACGTCAATGCCCGCCCGTACCGCACCTCCGTGTTCCTGCCTGGCGTGCTGATGGTCGAGAACTGGCCGGAAGAGCATGTCGTCCAGTTCGAATGGTATGTGCCGATCACGGACGACACCTACGAGTACTGGGAAATCCTCGCGCGCGTGTGCCCGACCGACAAGGAGCGCAAGGACTTCAAGTATCGCTACGACTATCTGTTCAAGCCGCTGTGCCTGCATGGCTTCAACAACTGCGACCTGTACGCACGCGAAGCGATGCAGGATTTTTATGCCGATGGCACCGGCTGGGACAACGAACAACTCGTTGCAACCGACGTATCGCCGATCAGCTGGCGCAAGATTGCTTCGCGCTGGAATCGTGGCATCGCCAAGCCAGGCAATGGTATCGACGGCACCATCAAGGCGTCGAGCATCCGCATGAAGCGAACCGCAGACGGCAAACGTCCTTCGTACTTCGTCGAGAAGATCGAAGAGGATCATTAATCACAGCAGTACTGAAGGTATCCGTATGTCTTCCGTTAAAAACGTCACATTGAGCTTTCGCGACGGGAAAGCGACATCGGTTGCCGTGCAGCAGGGCGAGAGCGTGCTGGACGCTGCTCTCGCCGCAGGTATCCCGGTCATCCACCAGTGCCGGTCGGGATCCTGTTCGAGCTGTATGGCGAAGCTTGTCGAGGGCCGCGCCGGCATGCGCGCGGGTGCCAGCTCGACGCTTCTGCGCAGCGAATACGAAGCCGGCGACCGGCTGCTGTGCCTGACCGAACCTGAAACCAACTGCACGTTCACGCTGAACTATGCGAGCGATGCGGCCGACGTGCAGGCGGTCAAGGCGCACGCATTCGTCGACAGCGTCGAGAAGGTGGCGTCGAACGTCGTGCGCCTGCGGCTCGAACTGGCCGAAGGCGCGTGGCTCGACTTCAAGCCGGGGCAGTTCATTCAGGTACGCGTGCCGGGCACAAATGTCACGCGCAGCTATTCGCCCGCCAGCACGGCAGCCGATCTGCCGAAGCTCGAACTACTGATTCGTGTGCTTGAAGATGGCGTGATGTCGAAGTGGCTGGAGCAGGAGGCGAAACCCGATGACGTTCTCGAAATCGAAGGCCCGTTCGGCAGTTTCTTCCTGCGTGAGAAGGTGCCTGCGCCGCACATCATGGTGGCGGGCGGGACCGGCCTCGCACCCATCCTGTCGATGATCGACGCCCTGCGTCGCCAGCCCGGACGCAAGCCGCCGATCCTGCTGAGCTTTGGCTGTGCAACGCCCGAGCAGCTTTTCTGCCTCGACGATCTGGAGCTGCGCCGGCAATGGCTGCCGAATCTCAAAACGCGCATCTCGGTAGACCACCACGCGAGCGGCGAACTACTCGCCGGCAATCCCGTCGATGCGATCGGCGAGGCCGACGTGACGCACGAAAGCGCCGTCGCCTATCTGTGCGGTCCGCCGCGCATGATCGAGGCGGCCACGACAAAGCTCGTGAATCTCGGCCTGCGCCCGGAAAACATCTACGCCGAACAGTTCGCGCCGTCGAACTGACCACGCATCGCAACGCAATCTGGAGGTATCCATCGTGGTCAGCACCACACCACTGCCCTTTTCTTCCGAGCAACAGGCCTGGTACGACCGGGCCTGCGCAAAGCTCGACGCGCGGCGGCTGCAACAGCTGCTGTTCAAACTCACGGACATTCACAGCCCGACCGGCGCCGCGCGCGACGCGAGCCAGTTCATGGTCGGGCATCTGGCGAGCGTCGGCCTGAGCGCAAGCTATCGACCCATGAACGAGCGCACCGGCAACGTCGTCGCCGAGAAACGCGGCAGCGGCGGCGGTGCCGCGCTGCTGCTCTACGCGCCCATCGACACCCATCTCGAGGGCGACGAAAGCGACGACCCGTGGATCGGTCCGCCCGATTTCGCGGACCTCAAGCCGCGCGCACGTATGGAAGGTGACTGGGTCTACGGCCTTGGCGCGTCGAACCCCAAAGGGATGATCGCCACGCTGACCGAAGTCGCGACCGCTCTGATCGAGGCCGACGTGCCGTTGGTCGGCGACCTGATCGTCGCGATGGCGGATGGCGGCATGCCCGTCGACCTCGCCGCGCGCGACCACGCGGGCATGTCCGCAGGCGTCACGCACCTGTTGAGCCGAGGCGTAGCGCCCGACTTCGCGATCGTGATGAAGCCCTGGAACTGGGTCTATCACGAAGAACCCGGCATGGGTTGGTTCAAGCTGAAGGTCAAGGGCACACTCGGTTACGCGGGCGTGCCGCGCGACACGCCGGGCTTTCGCAGCTCGGTCGTGCCGGCCGCGCACGTGATACTCGAACTCGAGCAATGGCTGATCGAGTACGCCGAGCGCAATACGTCCGGCGCGGTCAAGCCGCACGGCTGGATCTCGGGCGTGCGGGCGGGCTGGCCTGAACGGCCGGCGTTTCCTTCGGCCGTCACCGAGATTTTCTTCGACGTGCGCATCAATCCCCGTACCTCACCGGGCGAAGTGAAGGCGCAGTTCGCCGCATTCGTCGCGGCACTACGGGAGCGTCATCCCGATTTCGATCTCGACTGGGAAATGTATGGCTCCGTGCCCGGCGGCACGACGTCCCCGTCGAACTGGATCGTGCAGTCCGCGCGGCGCGGCTGGGAGCATATCGAGCAGCGTGCGCATCCGACGCCCGACCTGCTCGGCGGCCAGACCGACGGTGCCGCGCTGCGCCGCTTCGGCATTCCGACCGCGCGCATCGGCTGGCCATGGCCCGCCGAAGGCTCGCCGGTGCCGGTGGCCGAGGGGCTGGGCGGCATGGGCGCGACCTATATTCCCGACCTGATGCCTTGCGCGCACAAGATCATGTACGCCGTGATCGATACGCTCACGCGGCAGCGCGCAGAGCTCGGACTTTGAGTACGGAGGCAGATTGACCATGTCCCATTCCGGACTGCACTACATGGAGGTGCGCGAGTTGGCGCGCCTGATCGCCACGCGCGAGATCTCCCCCGTGGAAGTCACGACCGCGATGCTAGAACGCATCGAGCGGCTCGACCCCACGCTGCACAGCTACGCGCTCGTAATGCGTGACGAGGCGCTCGCATCCGCGCGCGAAGCCGAACGAAAAGTGCTGAATGGTGAGGCGCTCGGGCCGCTGCACGGCGTACCGCTGGCGGTGAAGGACCTGTACTGGTGCGCGGGTTCGCCGACTGCCGCCGGCACGACCATTCATCGCAACTTCGTGCCGACCGAAGACGCGACCGCCGTCAAGCGGCTGCGCGATGCCGGCGCGATCGTGCTCGGCAAACTTCAGCTCACGGAGGGCGCATTCGCAACGCATCACCCCGAGATCGCAGAGCCGGTCAATCCGTGGCATCCGGGGCACTGGGCGGGCGCGTCGTCGAGTGGCTCCGGCGTCGCGACGGCGGCGGGGCTATGCTACGCGTCGCTCGGTACCGATACGGGCGGCTCGATCCGTTTTCCCTCTGCAGCCAACGGTCTCACCGGCATCAAGCCGACGTGGGGACGCGTGAGCCGTCACGGCGTGTTCGCACTCGGCGCCAGTCTCGATCATCCGGGCCCCATGGCGCGCAGTGCAGCCGATGCCTCGCTGCTGCTTGGTGCGATTGCCGGGCACGATCCACTCGACCCAACCTCGTTGCCAGAGGCCAGACTCGTGTTGCCGGACGACGCGCACGATCTGGGCGGACTGCGAATCGGCATCGATGCCGAGTGGAACAGCAATGGCACCGACGACGTCATCGTGCACGCGCTCGCGCGGGTCGTGGAAGTGGTGAAGTCGCTCGGCGCTCAGGTGGAAGAAGTGCGCGTTCCCGATGTGCGCACGGTAGTCGACGAGTGGCAGGTCAACTGCGGTGTGGAAGTGGCGGTGGCCCATGCCGACACCTATCCGCGGCTCGCGGCGCACTATGGGCCAGCGCTTACGCGCCTGATCGAGATTGGTCGCGAAACCAGTGGGATGGCGTATCAGCAGGTCCTGTTGAACCGTGCCGCGCTACGCGGAAAGATCAACCGGCTCATGAGCGGGATCGATCTGCTGATCGTGCCGATGCAGCCGTTCGCCGCGCCCACGCATGAACAGCTTGGCGCGCTCGCGCAGGACCCGGAACTCAATGCGCGCCTGATCCAGTTCACGGCACCGTTCAACTCCAGCGGCCATCCCGCGATCGCCCTGCCATGCGGGCTCACGCAGGGCGGCCTGCCAATTGGCTTCCAGTTCGTTGCGGCTCATGGCGCCGAAGCCCTGCTGTGCCGCGCCGGCATGGCGTACCAGAAGGCTAGCGACTGGCACAGGTTGCATCCGGCGCTGTGACTTGCGCGGCCGCGGTTGCCGGTTAAGCGGACTTGCGCGAAGCCTTCGGCTTCGGCGGCGGCTCGTCGGTTTGGGGCGTGATGGTCGCCGAATCGCGAGCCGCTTCCTCATAAATGCCGGTCAGGAGAGACATGAAGCGCGCGCCGCGCTCGAACTTCTCGTCGACGTCGCTGATCTCCTCGAAACGCTTGACCAGAATCTCCTGCCGGACCTTGTTGTATTCGTCGGTCAGCTTGACGCCAAGCTCGCTCGCCGTATACGAGTAGGTCTTGCTGTTCTTGTCCTTGAGCTTTTCGATCAGGCCGGCCGATTCCAGCTTGCGCAAGCTGTATTGAATGTTCGGGATGTCATCCCGATTCATCAGCCGCGCGATGGTCGCGCTGTTCTTCGGACGATCCTGCATGCGGATCACGTGCAGGATCACATGCTCCTGATACTTGATATCAACGTCGGCCGCGATCGTGATCATGCCCGTGGTCAGCACAAAACGCGAAAACGACTCGTAAAAGCGGATCAACGCCCACTCGAACTCCGTAGCCTTGTACTCCGTGTCCGATTTGGCCAGGTGCCAGCCGCGGTAAAACTTGGGTTCCATACTTCGCTCAACCTTCCATGGTTTCAACAGCCAGTGCCGCCCGGCAAGGCTGGGAACGCTCCAATACGCGTCAATGTGCTGCGTGCGGCTCCGACAGCGGGCCACGGCCTAACTGCCCGCCACCAAACGCGAAAGATTGGCTGTCGATCTTTTATCAACTACCAATTGGTTTTGAAGCGATAGTATACCAACCCTCGGTTCGGCATGCCGGGGCGTCTGTCGTTACGCGCCTACGGTCGGATAGACCTGCTCAGCTAGCGCCTACAGCACCGATCCAGCGCCTGGTCGCCTTTTTTGAGCGAGCCAGCGGCACGCTGGTGGGCACGAACGATGGTGCTGTCAATGAATACTCCGTCGACATCGGCATCATCAGCCAGGGCGGCAAATACCCCGCTGCCATGAGCCGGATTTTGACCAGCGAGTCGTTGGAACCTGCTTTCATTTCGCGGGCCTGTCTGTGACGCAAAGTTAGTGCTCGGCGTCTGCGCGATCTCGCGAGCGAAGGCATGACGATGCTGCTCGCGACACATGAAATGGGCTTCGCGCGTGAGGTTTCATCAAAGGTTTGCTTTCTGTGCGACGGCGCAGTTTATGAAGAAGGACCGCCGGAACAGATCTTTGGCAATCCGACGCGCGACAGAACGCGCGCGTTCTCAAGAGCATTCGGGAATGCCAGGCGTATCTGATCGATATCGCCAAGCCGCTCCATTCAGGCGTCTCTTATGGGGGCTCCGCACCGCGCGTGAAGGTCCCGCTCGTCGATGCAAGCTCCATTCGCTTGCGCTGCAGGAACCGGCGCACGGCCGGATCACGCTCAAGGCCGATTGCCAGATCGTACGCGTCGAGTGCTTGCGCAGTCGCGCCGGCACGCGCGAGCAGATTGGCGCGTGCGGCCCAGTAGGGCTGGTAGTCGGCCAGCCGCGGGTCGTCCGCATACGGCGCAAGTGCGTCGAGCGCCGCCTGCGGGCCGTCGCGTTCGGCCACGGCAAGCGCGCGGTTCACGGCGACCACCGGCGACGCTGCAATGGCGAGCAGCCCATCGTAGAGCTGCACGATTTCGTCCCAGTTCGGGCGACGCGTCCGGCAGCGATCCACATGCGCCGACTGCAGCGCGGCCTCGAGCTGAAAGCGCCCGATTGCGTTGAGCGCGTTCGCGCGCCGCAGCAGTGCGTTCGCCGCGTCGATCATCGGCGCGTTCCACGTTGCAGGGTCCTGGGCCGACAGCGGCACGTAGTCGCCAGCCGCATCGCGTCGCGCATCACGCCGCGCCTGTGCAAACAGCATCAGCGCGAGCAGGCCCAACGTCTCCGGTTCGTCGGGAAGCAATTCGACGAGCAGTTGCGCGAGATACAGCGCCTCGTCCGCGAGGTCGCGCCGCTCGGTATCGCCGCCGACCGGGTCCGTCCAACCTTCCGCATACGCCGCATAGACCGCTTCGAGCACCGCGTCGAGCCGGCCGGGCAGCTCCTCGCGCTCGGGCTCGCTGAACGGAATGCCCGCTTCGCGGATCTTGGTCTTCGCCCGCACGAGACGTTTGCTCATCGCGGCGGGCGACATCAGGAACGCCGACGCAATCGTCTTCGCTTCCAGCCCCAACACCACTTGCAGCATCAGCGGCGTCCGAATCGCGGCCTCTAGCGCAGGGTGCGTGCACGCGAACAGCAGCGCAAGCCGCCGGTCGGGCAACGCGCCTGCCTCACTCTCGTCGATCTCGTCGGCGAGGATCATCAACTGGTTCGCCACGTCGTCGCCGACCTGGCGATGACGCGCGCCGTCGATCGCCCGACGGCGCGCGACCGTCATCAGCCACGCTTCCGGACTAGCGGGACAGCCGTGCTCCGGCCAGTCCGCGAGCGCGGCCGCGAATGCGTCGGCGAGCGCGTCCTCGGCTGCGGCGACGTCGCGCGTGCGCATCGCCAGCAGCGCGACGAGCTTGCCGTAGCTGCGGCGAGCGACCGCCTCGGCAATCGAACGCGCGGCGCCGTCATCGCCCAGGGCGCCGCCGGACGCACTCATGCAGTGGGTGCCTCGTAAGGGGCGGTCCAGACCGGGCGCACCTCCATGACGCCGTGCGCCGCACCGGGACAACGCGACGCCCACGACATCGCCGCGTCGAGGTTCGGCACGTCGATCAGGTAGTAGCCGGCGAGTTGCTCCTTCGAATCGGAATACGGTCCATCGAGCACCTGCGGCTTGCCGTCGACGAGCCGCACCGTGGTGGCCGTGTTCGTGTGCTGCAGCCGGTTGGCCCCCACCAGAGCCCCCGCTTTCTTCAACGATTCGGTGTACGCATGATAGGCGGCAACGCCTTGCTGCCGCTCGCTTTCGGTCATCTTGTTCCAGCCGTTTTCTTCCGAGTAGATCATCAACAGGTATTCCATTTGAGCCTCCGTCCTGGGGTTGAGGCGGATGAATTGCATCGGCCGCCATCACAATGACGCGCGGGCCGCATGCTGACGGACAGGGGCGTCAAAAAAATTGCGGACGACCGCCTGGGACCCATGCCGCATTGGAAAAAGACGCTTGGATCGCAGCCGGTTCGACCGTGTTTCGCCAAGCATTGTCGGACGGGCCAAGTGCCTTGTCGACCGGGGATTGGCTGCGGCGCGGTAAGGCCGGACCGCGATCCCTGTTCGGCATGATCCGGTGTCGGCGGAATACTCGCTAGGCCCTGACCGGGACAAAGGCCGGACCGGGATCAGACGTCAAAATTTCCGCAACGAAATCGATAAATACGCGGGTCTTGGTCGGCAATCGTCGGCCCGCAGGATGAACGGCGTGGATGGGCATCGGCGCCGGCGCGAAATCCTGCAACAGGCTGACGACCGCACCGCTCGCGATCTCCGGCGCAAAGAGCCATGCCGGCGCTTGAACCAGTCCCATATGGGCGAGCACCGCAGCGCGAATCTGTTCCGCGTCGCCGGTGTGAAAATTGCCGGACGGGACGTGCAAGCCGGGACCGTCGACCTTTTCGAAGCGCCACGCCCGCGGCTCGCGCAGCTGCGCGAAAACGACGCAGGCATGTCGGGCGAGATCCTGTGGCCGTTCGGGGCGCCCGTGTTTTTCGAGGTAATCCGGCGTTGCGACGACAACGACTGGGCTCGATGCCAGCTGCCTTGCAATCATCGAAGAGTCGGCAAGCCGCCCGCTTTTGATCGAAAGGTCGAAGCCCTCCTCGACCAGATTGACGGTTCGCTCCGTGGCCGACAGGTCCACGGACACGTTCGGATACCTGGCGAAAAATGCCGGCAGGCGCGGCACCACATACAGCCGGCCAAAAACCGGCGCCACGGTGACCCGGACCATCCCGGCCGGCGAAACCTGACCGCGCCCTACGGACGATTCGAGCTCCGTGAAATCTCCAATGATGCGCAAACCCGCTTCATAGACCGATTGTCCCGTCTCGGTCAGCGTCATGCTGCGCGACGTGCGCCTGACCAGTTGCGCGCCAAGATGGCGTTCGAGCGACGCGATCTGCTTGCTGACCGCGGGCTGGCCCACGCCTATTTCGCGCGCCGCCGCAGCGAAACTCCCGCTCTCGACGATGCGGACGAAAAGTTTGAGCGCATCCAGACGGTCCACTCCTTGCCTCCCAAAACTTCCAGAATGGAATTGATTGTATTCCGTTCGGCCTTCTTCTGGACGCTGAGCGGAATCGATATCGTCTGCCCATCGACCACCACTAACGAAGGAGCAAATGATGAGCGTCGTACAGCAGACCAACCTGATCGAGATGCGGCACCCCTTGCGTGACGACGACCGAGAGGCGGCGATATCGGTGCTCGACCGTACTCAGCGACTCTTTGCGGAATTCGGCGGAGCCTCGCGTGAGGCCTACGACGCGATGACGGCGCAAACGCCTATAGCGGATGGCGTCGATCTTGAAA
This sequence comes from Paraburkholderia sp. Cpub6, assembly GCF_014201065.1. Lineage (NCBI taxonomy): Bacteria > Pseudomonadati > Pseudomonadota > Betaproteobacteria > Burkholderiales > Burkholderiaceae > Paraburkholderia > Paraburkholderia sp. Cpub6. The sequence continues at coordinate 348,571 of NZ_JACHDM010000003.1, read as the reverse complement.
GAGTCGAGAGCGCGGACGTAAAGGGTTGGTGGATTCGCCCCGAATCCGCCGTGGCCGGCCGCGCGATCCTCTTTCTGCACGGAGGCGCGTTCGTACTCGGGTCTGCCACGGCTTATCGCGGCCTGGCGAGTCAGATCGCCGTGCGTGCCGGCATCGACACCTTCGTTCTCGACTATCCGCTTGCGCCCGAGCATGCGTTTCCCGCGGCATACGATGCCGTGATCGAAGCGTTGCGGTGGATCGCGCAGTCAGGCATTCGCGACATCGCGCTGGTTGGCGACTCGGCAGGCGGCGGGCTCGCGCTTGCGGCGCTGGGCGCTGATGGAGGCCGGTCGATGAACGTTTCTTGTGTGGCCACTTTTTCGCCGTGGCTCGATCTTGCGTTGACGGGCCCGTCGTCGCGCAGTGAAGAGACCCGCGACCCGGTCTTGACGCGGCCCATACTCGCCGATGCCGCCGCCGCGTACCTTGGGTCAGCCGATCCCGCGGACCGACGCGCGTCGCCGCTGTACCACCTTCCCGCACATCTGCCGCCGATCGCCATTCAGGTCGGCACGGACGAACTGCTGCTCGACGACGCCCGGTGCTACGCGGCTGCCGCTGCGCAGCGGGGAAACACGGTGCAGTTGGAAATCTACGAGGGACTCCATCACGTGTTCCAGCGCTCGACCGACGAGCTTGCAAGCGCCCGATACGCGTTGGACCAGGTCGCGGGGTTTGTCTTGCGATGCGGATCGGCTATCGCCAGGCCCTGAGATTCCTCTGCGATCCCGGCGAGGCTGGCCCGCGCGGACCTCGACTCGAACGCCGAAAAAAATGGCGCCGCAGGCATTCAGCCCACGGCGCCATTTCGTGGCGCTACGACGCGAACCACACGCCGTAGCCCGACAGCACACTTACATCGTCACGGCGTCGGCGACTTCCTTGAAGTCCTCGATCTGGTCGAAGTTCATGTATTGATAGATCTTGTCGCCGTTGGCGTTGAGCACGCTCATGTCGGCCATGTACTCTTCCTTGGTCGGGATCTTGCCGAGGCGTGAGCAGATCGCCGCCAGTTCCGCCGAGCCGAGGTACACGTTCGTGTTCTTGCCGAGGCGGTTCGGGAAGTTACGGGTCGACGTCGACATAACCGTCGCGCCTTCGCGCACCTGTGCCTGGTTGCCCATGCACAGCGAGCAGCCCGGCATTTCGGTACGCGCACCAGCCGTGCCGAAGACGCCGTAATGGCCTTCCTCGGTCAGCTGCTTCTGGTCCATCTTGGTCGGCGGGGCCACCCACAGCTTGACCGGGATGTCGCGCTTACCTTCCAGCAGCTTCGACGCGGCGCGGAAGTGACCGATGTTGGTCATGCACGAGCCGATGAACACTTCATCGATCTTCGCGCCGGCCACGTCCGACAGCGTCTTCACGTCGTCCGGATCGTTCGGGCAGGCCACGATCGGCTCGTGGATGTCGGCGAGATCGATCTCGATGACGGCTGCGTATTCGGCGTCGGCATCCGGCGACAGCAGTTGCGGGTCGGCCAGCCACTGCTCCATCGCCTTGATGCGGCGCTGCAGGCTGCGCGGATCCTGGTAGCCCTGGGCGATCATCCACTTCAGCAGCGTGACGTTGCTGTTCAGGTATTCGATGATCGGCTCCTTGTTCAGGTGCACCGTGCAACCGGCGGCCGAGCGCTCGGCGGAAGCGTCCGACAGTTCGAACGCTTGCTCGACCTTCAGATCGGGCAGGCCTTCGATTTCGAGAATGCGGCCGGAGAAGATGTTCTTCTTGCCTTGCTTGGCAACCGTCAGCGTGCCTTGCTTGATCGCGTACAGCGGGATTGCGTTGACGAGGTCACGCAGGGTCACGCCCGGCTGCATCTTGCCCTTGAACCGGACCAGCACCGATTCCGGCATGTCCAGCGGCATCGTGCCGGTGGCGGCCGCGAAGGCGACCAGACCCGAACCGGCCGGGAAGCTGATGCCGATCGGGAAGCGCGTGTGCGAGTCGCCGCCGGTGCCCACGGTGTCGGGCAACAGCATGCGGTTCAGCCACGAGTGGATCACGCCGTCGCCCGGGCGCAGCGCGATGCCGCCACGGTTGCTGATGAAGTTCGGCAGCGTCTGGTGGGTCTTGACGTCCACCGGCTTCGGATAAGCGGCGGTGTGGCAGAACGACTGCATGACGAGATCGGCCGAGAAGCCGAGGCACGCCAGGTCCTTCAGTTCGTCGCGGGTCATCGGGCCCGTGGTGTCCTGCGAGCCGACCGAGGTCATCTTCGGTTCGCAGTACGTGCCCGGACGGACGCCCTGGCCTTCCGGCAGACCGCAAGCGCGGCCGACCATCTTCTGCGCCAGCGAGAAGCCCTTGCCGCTATTGGCGGGCTGCTGCGGCAGGCGGAACAGCGTCGACGGGGCGAGGCCCAGCGCTTCGCGTGCCTTGGCGGTCAGGCCGCGGCCGATGATCAGCGGAATGCGGCCGCCGGCGCGCACTTCATCGAACAGCACGTCGGACTTGACCTGGAACTCGGCGATCACTGCGCCGTTCTTCAGGGCTTTGCCTTCGTACGGGCGCAGTTCGACCACGTCGCCCATTTCCATCTGCGACACGTCGAGTTCGATCGGCAGAGCGCCGGCGTCTTCCATCGTGTTGTAGAAGATCGGGGCGATCTTGCCGCCGAGGCACACGCCGCCGAAGCGCTTGTTCGGGATGAACGGGATGTCTTCGCCCGTGAACCACAGCACCGAGTTGGTGGCCGACTTGCGCGAGGAGCCGGTGCCGACCACGTCGCCCACGTACGCGACCAGGTGGCCCTTTTCTTTCAGCGACTCGATGAACTTGACCGGGCCGCGCTTGCCGTCCTCTTCCGGGGTGATACCGGGACGCGCGTTCTTCAGCATTGCCAGTGCGTGCAGCGGGATGTCCGGACGGGTGGTCGCATCCGGGGCCGGCGACAGGTCGTCGGTATTGGTTTCGCCCGTCACCTTGAAGACGGTGATGGTCAGGCTTTGCGGCACTTCCGGACGGCCCGTGAACCATTCGGCGTCGGCCCAGCTCTGCATCACGGCCTTCGCATTGGCGTTGCCCTTGTCGGCCAGTTCCTTGACGTCGTGGAACTGGTCGAACATCAGCAGGGTTTTCTTCAGCGCGTCGGCGGCCACGGTGCCCACTTCGGCGTCGGACAGCAATTCGATCAGCGGCTGGATGTTGTAGCCGCCCAGCATCGTGCCGAGCAGTTCGGTGGCACGGGCGCGCGAGATCAGCGCGCAGGCGGTCTGGCCGTTGGCCACGGCGGCGAGGAAGCCTGCCTTCACGCGGGCGGCTTCGTCCACACCGGCGGGCACGCGGTTGGTGATCAGGTCGAGCAGCGTCTGCTCTTCGCCAGCGGGCGGGTTCGTCAGGAGTTCGACCAGCTCGGCGGTCTGCTGAGCCGTCAGCGGCAGGGGAGGAATGCCGAGCGCGGCGCGTGCGGCCACGTGAGCACGAAAATTTTCAAGCATGGGGGACCTGCTGGTATTTGCGTTTCAGGGAAAGGCTTTTAAGGCACTCCAAGCTGTGCCGGGCACTGCTTCGATCGCGATTCTAATTGCAATACCCATGCAAGGTCAAATGTCTTATGTCTTATATAAGAGTTGCGCGCGGAAATCGTCGATGCGCCATGCACTTCAGGCCCGCCAATCTGACCCCGCGCCCCCCTCCTGCACCGCAAAAGCACCGACTGTGTAAGCCGCTTCAATCATTCGCAGTGCCCCGAACACTTTGATTCCTGCCCGCTTAACGGCTACAACAGAGGATGTCCGGCGATCTTCTTCCCGGCCGGATCCAACCGGCAGCGGAGGCGTGAATGAGCTATCAACTGATGGGCAGCATCCTCGAAGTGTGTGAATGCAAGGTGCTGTGTCCGTGCTGGATCGGAGAAGATCCCGATAACGGCATTTGCCGCAGCGCGCTTGCGTACCACTACGAGCAAGGCATGATCGACGGCGTCGATGTATCGGGCCTGACGATCGCGTTCGCGGCGTTCATTCCCGGCAACGTGCTCAAAGGCGGCTGGCGCGTCGCGATGTTCGTCGACGAGCGCGCGAGCGACGCGCAATTCGACGCCCTGGTTAGCGTGCACCGTGGCGAGCGCGGTGGCCCCCTCGCGGATCTCGTGAAGTTGATCGGCGAAGTCGTGTCCGTGGAACGCGCGCCGATCGAATACGCGGTCGTCGACGGCAAGGGCAGGATGAAAGTCGGCGAAGCCATCGAGGCCGAGTTGGAGCCCTATCGCGGCCCGACCGGCGAGCCGACCAAACTGGTCGAAAGCATCTTTTCGACGATACCCGGCTCCCCTGCTTTCGTCGGCAAGGCGAACGCATTCCGCCTGCGGCACGAAAAGCTCGCTCTCGACCTCGCCTTGACCGGACATAACGCCATTCAGGGATCGTTCAGCTTCGCGTCGTGAAGATGCTCGCACGCTCGCGGCTGTTCGCGCCGCTCTTCGTCGCATTGACGGGCAGCGCGTGGATCGCGTTATGGATATGGGACGCGGGGCCCTATGCGCGTTTTCTGCGTCATGCCAGTTGGGCCGAACTGCCGCTCGTCGGCGCGATATGCCGTGAGGTGCCCGGCGCGAGCCTCACGATTGCGGCATTGCTGCACAGCGTCGCATGGCTGCTGATGATCGCGGCGATGATGCTCCCGACCGCCTTCCCGCTCTTCGACACCTTCCGGCGGATGACCGTCGCGCGCGCAAACCGGCGCACGCTGATGGCGCTTCTGATCGTCGGTTATGCGCTGACGTGGGCGCTGTTCGGCGTGCTCGCGCACGGCTTCGACGCGGCGCTCCATCTGGTCGCGGACCAGTCTGCGAGCTTGCTTGCAAACGGCTGGCTGATCGGCGCCGCGATCGTCGCGCTCGCTGGCCTTTATCAGTTCAGCAGCCTCAAGCATCGATGTCTCGACAAATGCCGCTCGCCGCTGATGTTCATCACCGAGCATTGGCGCGGCAGGAGCGCGCGCCGCGAGAGCTTTGCGCTCGGCATCAGTCACGGCGCTTTCTGCATCGGCTGCTGTTGGGCCCTGATGCTGCTGATGTTCGCGGTCGGCACTGGCAGCGTCGGCTGGATGCTGGCGCTGGGTGCGATCATGTCGGCCGAGAAGAATTTCCGCTGGGGCAGCTCCATCGGCAAGCCGCTCGGCATTGCGTTGCTTGTATGGTCCGCATGGATCGTCGTACAGCACGCCCCCATCGCCTGAGCCATGCGCGGCATCTTGCGCCCACGTAGCCCCGTTACCCCTCTGCGCTTCCAAAGAACGCGGTGAGTTCGTCAGCGACCGCGCGCGGTTGTTCTTCTGGAATGAAGTGCCCGCAGTGACTGATGGTGCGGCCTTGGACGTCGGTGAAAAAGGCTCTCAAAGGCGTTGCCATATCGGCGATGGAACCTTGATCGGAACCGAGCGTCAGCAGTGGCAGGTCGAGCATGCCTCGTTGCTTCAGTTCTGCATTCTGTTGGGCGGACACATGCGCGGCCCGGTAATACGCAAGGCCCGCGCGTAAACCGCCGTCTTTCTTGAGAATGCGTAGATATTCATCGATATCGGCGTCAGTGAAAGTATCGGGATTGGCCGCCTTTCGCCGCAAGAACCAGTCGAGGTATTCACGTTCCTTGCCGGCGAGCAGCACTTCCGGCAGGTCCGGTAGCCCGTGAAATGCGAAATGCCAGGTGCGCCATGCACGCTCGGGCGCGCTCGGCAACGCATCAGGCAACGTCACGCCGGGGATCCCCGCATCCAGCAGCGCGAGTCGCCGGACCTCGTCGCCGAACATTACAGCGTAAGGAAAAGCCACCCACGCTCCAATGTCGTGTGCAGCAAGACAGTACCGGGTCATCCCCAGTTGCTGGAGCAAACCGTGAACATGGCTCGCAAGGGTTTGTGTGTCGTAGCCGTCCATCGGACGATCCGAATCACCTTGTCCGGGAAGGTCCGGTGCGACGACTCGGTAGGTCTTTGCAAGCAGTCCCATCACTTTGCGCCAGGCGAACCAGCTCTCGGGAAAGCCCGCGAGCAACACGACCACGTCGCCCTGTGGGTTTCCACCGGTGACGTAGTGCAGCCTCAGTCCGTCTACGGTCGCGAACTTGTGCTCGAATCCTGCTAGCCCCGCAACGGGCCTTGCTACTGGCAACGTGCTTACGATTCCGGAACTCCCTGATGGCACCGGCGAGTAATGTGTTTTCACTAACGAAACTCCTCTGGGTTGGGGGATGACACCGTTGAGCGGCTTTTCTCATTGGCGGATAATGTTAGGAAATGGACATTTCCTAATAGGGTGAGCGGCACGCGGAGGTCATGCAATGCTATGTCTTGCTGTGCTTAGTCCAGCAGACGCATGGCTTGATCCGCCACCGCCATCATGTGTGCCCGGGATCGCCCGACTTTGCCGACGACTCTCAAACCTTGCGTCAGACTCAGCAGTGCGCGGCCGGTAGCGTCCGGATCCACGGCGGACGCGATCGAACCGTCTGTCTGGCCCACTCGGATCAAACGACACAACAGACGCTCCGTTCGCTGCAAAGACGCGACCACATGACTCGCGACCTCATCATCGAAGGCCAGCAGGTCGACTGCACTTCCGACTACGAGACAGCCTCGCTTGCCCTCATCGCCAATTGCAGACTCAGCATAAAACCGCAGAATAGCCCGTACCTTGTCGCGGCCGGTCTGCTCCGCGTCGAGCAGGCTCTGCAACTGGCCATTTCGTAGATGGATGTAGCGCTCGAGCGCGGCAAGGAATACCGCTCGCTTATCGGCGAACGCCTTGTAGATACTGCCGGCCGTGAGCCCCATCGCGGACCCAAGGTCGCCAAGAGACGTCCCTTGATAACCGCGCTCACGAAAAATCTGGATTGCGCCGTCCAGCGCGACGTCCATTTCGAATTCGCGTGGACGACCTGGAGCACGTGGGTGTCTGGCAGCATGGTTGCGTGTAGTCATATGGCGATTATAGGAAATGATCATTTCCTAATCAAGATGTCCCAACGTGTTCAGGCATTCGCGCCAGGCTCGTCCACCGTCTTATCCACTTTTTCCGTGTACGACTTTTATCTGAGGCCACTGGGGACGATCGGCCGCGACCCGGTCCAGAAAATCCGGTGTAGTCTGACAGTCTGGTGCTCATTTCGGAGGCGGCATGGAACGGGAGCTGAAGCTGCGCGTTGCGAACGAAGATCTCGTCAAATTGCGCAACGCGTCGACGCTTGCGCAATCGGAAGCTACAGCGGGAACGCCTCACCTGCTGACGAGCACCTATTTCGACACGCCCGATCTTTCATTTCACTGGTGCGGGGCTTCGCTGCGCGTGCGCACCGTCGGCAACGAGAAAATCCAGACGCTGAAGCGCGAAGGATCGGCCAAGGCGGGGTTGTTCGACCGGGACGAGTTCGAGATGCCCGTGAATAGCGACGCGCCCGATCTGACGCTGCTGTACGACCAGATCCCCGACGACAGCGACTGCGGAAAGCTGATTCGCGACGAGACCGTTGCGGCCCAACTGAAGCCGGTGTTCGTCACGCGGATCAACCGGTCAGCGTTTGTGCTGCGCCAGCCCTCCGGAGACGAACTCGAGCTTGCTCTCGACGAAGGAAGCGTCGAAGCGGATTCGGGATCAGTGCAGATCGCCGCGGTGGAACTGGAACTGAAACAGGGCAATCCGGATGTGCTGTACCGCGTCGCGCTGGAAATGCTCGAAACTGCGCCGCTGCGTATCGATCATCGCAGCAAGGCAGATGTCGGGTATGCACTGCTCATTGACGAGCACAGCGAGGCAGTGAAAGCGCAACCAGTACGACTGAACAAACGCGATTCGGTCGAGGATGCGTTCTGCGTGATTGTGCGCAACTGTCTGGACCAGGTCCACGCGAATGAACGGGGCGTCGTGTCGGGCCACGATCCATCGAGCGTCCATCAGATGCGCGTGGGACTTCGTCGCTTGCGTTCGGCTCTCGACCTGTTTGCGAAGGTCATCCCCGCCTCGTCCGGATTCGACGAGGAGTTGCGCTGGATTGCCTCGGAACTCGGTGGCGCGCGCGACTGGGAAGTGCTTGCGGGATCGACGCTCGACCATGCCGGCGCCGACGGCAATGCGGACGAGATCCGGCCCGTCAGAGAGGCGTGCGAGCAGATTGCCGTCAACAACCGGCAGCGCGCGGCTGCCGCGGTCGAGTCGGTTCGCTACACGCGGCTCGCGCTCCAGTTCGCGCTCTGGTTGAACCGCAAAGGTTGGCGAGATGAGATGTCCGACGAACAGCGCAACGCAATCAGCGGCCCGGTGAAGTCATTCGCCGCCGATGTCCTGCGTCGTCGGCACAAGAAACTGATCAAACGTGGCAAGGGTTTGGCCGATCTGGACGATCACCGTCGTCACCGCGCCCGCATCGCGGCGAAAAAAGTTCGATACGCCACCGAGTTCTTTGCGTCGCTATGCCCGAAGCAGGCCGTTCGCCACTATGTCGACGCGCTCACCGCGCTTCAGGATGATCTCGGCTGGCGCAACGATGCCGTCGTCGCCGATCAGCTTCTGAAGTCGTTGTTGAAAACGTCGCCGGAAGCGGCCTCGGGCGCGGCCTTCGCACGCGGCTTCCTCGCGTCACGCGTCGCTGCCGATCATCAGACATTGAAGAAGCTGTGGAAGCGCTTCAAACTGCTTTCGTCACCGCACTGACGCGAACAATTCACCGCGATGTATCCGGGCACGAACGTGTCACGCGCAACACTCATCGTGAGGTCTCACGATGTTCGAGATCGAAGTCTTATTATCCGAACAAACGCGACCACGCCGCGCGTATGCGGCGCGCGCGGTCCTCGAACAGGAACGACGCAGCGAGCGCGAACAGGCCTGACATGACCCCCGTCGCGACGTGTTCGAGAACATGAGAGCGGTAGTGGCTCGAATGAGAGTAGGCATCGCCGATAGCGGTCAGGCAACCGACGAGCAGCGCGTTGCTATAGCGATTCCCGTACCACTTCGCCGCCGGGGTGAAGGTGAGCAGCAGGGCGAGCACACCGGTGAGCAGCCCGGTTTTGAATGCGATCGCCCAGTGCGTGAGGCTCATGATGTTGCCCCAGCTCCCCGGCATACAGGTCATGCACGCGCTGGTTGGCTGCCAGAAACGCTGAATAAACAGTTTGAAGCGGCGTTTCCATGCGCTTCCCATGATGTACTCCACGATATCCAGCGCGAGATTTCACGCAGACATGGTACATCGCGAGCGTGGCGTGTGATGAGCGTTCCCACCTGGTAGATCCGACAAGCAAACGCCAAAGGCTATGACGACCGATCGCGATTAAGCGCACGCGTGGCGCCCGTAATCACCGCAATGCCGAGCAGGATCACGGCCACGATTGCGATGACGTGCTGCGCGACATGCAGCGCCATCAATCCCCACGCGACGCCGCCAATGAAAATGATCCATCCGACCAGATAGATGAGCAGGGTCATCGATTTCTCCTCGTGGTTTCGGCCAATGACGCCGGTTGCCTGCGCTGCACGATTTACCGTGCGCTCCGACGATCCACTGACAGCACTTCTAGCGGCGCATGGCGCGGTGCACACGGCGCCCTCGCCGCAAAAGCGATCAACGGGTCTATCTCCAAGCACATTGCGCGCCTGCCGCCATGTCGCGTTATGTCTGGCATCGTCAGACGCAAGGACGAGCCGAGCTATCAGGGCACGTTCACGGGCGCGCGTTGGTACTGCTGCCGCGGCCTCACAGCAGCGCTTACTGGCCGAGTTGCCAGCGCAGGATGGGGTGGGTCGCGCCGGCAGGCATGACCCACGCGCCGGTTGGACTGAAATCCCACGATGCGTCGAAGCTCGCCGGGTTGCTCATTTGAGCAGTCGTGAACCCGTTTGACGCGGGCAGTTGCGACACGTCTCCAGTGCTCACCGTTCGTGTCGTCGTCTCTTTGTCCCAGTAGACATTGCCCGCAATCGTTCCGCTGGCGCCGTATGCCACGATTCCCCCGTAAGTGCCGTAGCCCGGGCCTTGGTAGGAAGGTCCTAGCACCGGACCAACCGCGAACGACTGCTCGATCACGCCGCTATTTGCGAACGCCAATCCGCCAGCCGCAAAAAGCCCTAACACCCTGCCGGCGGCATAAGACTGTGACACCGTGCCACTGTTGATGCCGACGAGTCCGCCCGGTTCCATTCGCACATTTCCGCTAACATCCGCAGTAGTAAATGATTGAACGATCCGGCCGGTGTTGACGCCGACGAGCCCCCCTGCCTCGCCGGCATCATTCACTGAAGCGCTGCTCCACGAGCGCTCGATGAGACCATCATTGGTGCCCACCAAACCGCCGATCGGAACGTTCCCATAGTGGGGCGACGTGCGCAGGCCGGTCGTATATGCGTAGGTGATCAACCCCTGGTTCCGGCCGGCCAGTATGCCGTACGTGACAGAGATGGGATCGTTGAACGAAATGTCGAAGATGGCCGTAAGTTCGCTGTTCGTCATGCCGACGTTGCGCACGACGCCCGTGCTCCCGATTTCGCCGAACAGGCCAAGCGACCGGCTACCCGACGGCGAGTAATACTCCTGCTGACTGAAGTGGTCGATCACATGTCCCCTGCCGTCGAACTGGCCTGAAAAAGGTATTGCCGCGCTGCCGAGCGAGATGAAGTCGACGCCGCCGGCGGGAGTGGAAGAGAGATTCGTCGCACTCGCGTCAATATCCTTGCCGAGCGCATAGTTGCCGGTCAGATCGAGCGATATGTTCTGCAGGTCGGAAAGCGAATTGACGAGCTTGTAGCCGGTCACTTGCGTCAGAAGACCGCTATAGGGCGCGGCAGTCCACGCGGTATTCGAGCGGATGGTCCCTGGGCTGTAGCTGCCGTTCATGTCATAGAACGAACTCACCGAACCGGTACTTACCGACCAGTCGATCGTGCCGCGGTTGGTCACGCTGGCTGCGTTGTCGATGCCCGTCGCGTCGGCCCGCAAACTCAGGTTGCCACTGCCGGTGCTCCTGAGCGTCGTCGCAGGTGCGATCGTCACGTTGCCAAAAGCGGCGAGCGATAACGACGCCGGTCCTCGCCAGTTGAGATTCGACGCGACCGTCATGTCGCCGCTTGCGCCATGCGTGCCAGTCGCGGTTGCATCGACGGATGTGCCGGCGTTCAGACTGCGCATGAAAGCGTCGGCTGTGCCGCGATCGATCGTGAAGTTTGGCGTCGATGCGTTCCAAAGCCCTGCTCGCACGCGGGCGCCATGCGCCAGCGTGAGTGTGTCGGCGAGCGTATCGACGGTGCCGCCGCTGCCGTCGGCATTCGTTGCGGCGATCGTGCCTTGCTGCGTGACGTGCCCGGTGTCGGCGACCAGCCAGATGTGGCCGCCGCGCATCGCCGTGCCCGTCGCGCGGATACGCGAGCCACCACCTGCAAGGGCATAGATATTCCCGTCGGCCGCTTCCAGATTGATCTGCGCGGCTTGCGTGGCACCGCGATCTATCACGGTTCCTGTGCTGCCTATCTGCACGAATACCTGCCTGCTGCCCGACGATTCGAGCAACGCCACTTGCTGCCCCGTGACGAATTCCGCGGTGCCGTTCGGTGCGCTGACCGAGCCCGCATTGACCACGACACCGCGTGCAATCAGGAAAACATCGCCTCCGCTGGAACTGATCTTGCCGAGATTCACCACATTGCCATTCGATGTGCCCGTGAGCGTGAGCGTCCCGCCATTCACGAAGGGTGTATTCGGCAGATCGAGCGTCGAAGCAACGAATCGTCCGCCGGTAGTGATAGTCCCGCTACGACCCACCACGATGCCTTGCGGGTTGATCAGATACACGCTGCCAGTTGCCTTCAGGCTGCCGAGAATCGCGGAAGGCGCGCAGGCCGTCACGCGATTGAGCGTTGCGCCCGAACCGTTGTCGAAGTTGACGGTGTTGCCTTTGCCGATCGAGAAGCTGGTCCAGTCGATCACGCCGCGAGTCGAGTTCGGCTGCGTGACGGTGATCGCGTTGCCCTGACCGGCGATGGTTCCCGCCCCGGCAACATAGTGCCCGCCCTGCGGAAGCACGCCACCGGCAAAGGCCGCGTGCGCCAACGACAATCCAGCGATGAAGGGTGAGATGTGTTGAGACGGATGTCGGCGATAGGGCGCGCGCAGTGTCGGACGACTTAATGACAAAGGTGTCATATGTCCCCCTTCCGCGGAAGTTGGACGCCATCGGCCCGCAATCCAACCGGAGTCGCGTGAACCGTGGTGAGCCCAAACGCAGAATATTAGTCAGCTTGTCCGAGAGATACCAGCGAATCCCGCACTTGCCGCCTACGCAGGTCGTCCCGCACACGACGAGCGACCAGCACCGTCAGGTAGTCCGTGATTCGTGCACCTTCGCTGTATTCAATCCACGTCTGCGCGTACATCTGCGAGACCGTTTCCTCAGGAGTGTCGGTAGCAGCGGCAATCTGCCTGATGACATCCTCGACGTTGCGCGTGACCATGGCTTGCTCCGAGCGTGCGGTGATAAAGGACCGTCACACACACGTTACCCGCCTCTATGCGTCAGTCAATTGACCTGCGTCAATTGACTTCGTCCATGATCGATTACAAGCTGTTTGAGGCGGGTGGCATCGAGGCCTTCACTGAAACACCGGTTTTCCCGACGCGTCCTTGACCTTGGTCTTCCATTGCGCACGGATTTCCGACACGACCGAATCCGGCAGCGAAATGTAGTCGAGATCGCTGGCAGCCTGCTCGCCGTTCTTGAACGCCCAGTCGAAGAACTTCAACGTTGCCGCGCCTTGCGCCGGCTTGTCCTGCGTCGTATGCAGCAGCACGAAGGTCGCGCCGACGACCGGCCACGCGTCCTTGCCGGGCTCGTTCGTCAGGATCTGGTAAAAGGACGTCTTCCAGTCCGCGCCCGAGGCGGCCGCCTTGAAGGTTTCGGTCTTCGGCGCAACCACGATACCGGCCGAATTCTTCAGGCTGGTGTAGATCATGTTGTTTTGCTTCGCATATGCCCACTCGACGTAACCGACCGCGCCCGGCAGGCGTTGCACGAACGCGGCAACGCCGTCATTGCCCTTGCCGCCCGTGCCGGTCGGCCAGTTCACCGTCGTGCCTTCGCCGATCTTCGACTTCCACTCCGGGTTCACCTTCGACAGAAAGTTCGTCCAGATGAAGCTCGTGCCCGAACCGTCGGCGCGGCGCACCACGGCGATGTCCGTATCTGGCAGCTTCATACCCGGATTGAGCGCGGCGATCGCCGGATCGTTCCATTTCTTGATCTTGTTCAGATAGATGTCGCCAAGCACGGCACCCGACAGAATGAGCTGACCCGGCTTCACGCCGGGCAGGTTCACGACCGGCACGACGCCGCCGACCACGGTCGGGAATTGGAACAGGCCAGTCTTCGCCAGTTCGTCGTCCTTCATCGGCGCATCGGAACCTGCGAAATCAACGGTCTTCGCGATGATCTGCTTGATGCCGCCCGCTGAACCGATGCCTTGGTAGTTGACCTTGCCGCCTCCCGCCTTATGGTAGGCGTCAGCCCACTTGTTATAGATCGGGGCCGCAAAAGTGCTGCCCGCCCCGGTGATGTCGACGGTTTGCGCTTGCGCGGCCGCGAGCGGTAGAGCAACGGCAAGAACTGCAATTCCGCGTTTTAACAGCATGGTTTGCCTCCACGAGATTGACTGACCGATTCAATGGTTGCAGCAAGCTACGCGCCGCGATCCCTCTCTTGCGCATTCCGCAGGCCCGGCGTGCCCATCGCCGCGTCGAGCCTTGCCATCGGCCCGAACGTCTAAACTTAGGCGGTTCGAATGACATTTCGTTGACAACTGCGGCGCGGCGTTCAGATGGTCTGATTGCGGCGTCGTTCAGCAATGCGGTTGGCTTTGTCGCGTTGAAGGATGGAATCTCACGGACAGGCTTCGGCTTCTGCATAGTACCGGTTCGGCGCGGGAAAAACTCCGGTGATGACTTCAATCAGAAAAGGCCCGTCATATTGACAAGCTTCACTCAATACGCCATCAAGCTCGTCGATGCGCTCAACCGCGCGCGCGGCCACACCGATCGATGATGCAAAAGCCGACCAGCTATGACAGGGCAATTTGGTGAACTGCTCTGAAATCGAACCACTCCTGATAGCGTCGATATGGATTGCGCCATGTGCGGCGTTGTTCAGAACCACATAGATCACCTTGACTCGGTATCGAGCCGCGGTCTGAATCTCCATGCCGTGCATCATCATGCACCCATCGCCGGTCACCACGACACACGGGCGTTCTGGGGCCGCAAGCTTGACGCCGATTCCGGCTGCGATGGCCCAGCCCATCGGGGCGAGCGAGCTCGACGAAAAGTAGTTGCCCTTACCTGACGACAGCCAGTAATGGGCCATGAAGATGCGGTGGGCTCCGGAATCCACCACGACGTTGCTGTCCTTCGGCAGCATCCGGCACAAGTGCTTAACTACGTCTCCAGGATATAGCGCTTCGTCACCGCTGGAAACTCGGGCTCCTAACTGCTCAAACCGGTGGTCGTACAGGGGGGTCTCGTTGATCTCGGCAATCCACCCCTTTCTTCTTTGCAGTGCTTGCGGCAGCCCGGGAGGGTTGTCCGCGGCTTTCTGGGCCAGCAACCGGAAGCTCGCGGAAATTCCGGAGAAGATTCCTTGACGCGAAATGTGCCCCATCGCCGGTGAATCGAAGCTGTCATCAAAGATGAATAGCTCCTTCCCCCCTGTCAGCCTCCTGCTCCAGTTCATGCTGTCTCGCTGGTTCAGGTCGCTACCAAACACGACTAGTACATCAAGTTCGTCGGAGTTGATCACCCGTGCAGCGCGCGAATGACTTGAAAATCCGTACACACCCAGTGCAAGGGCATGTTGCTCGGGAAATGCACCTTTTCCCGATAGTGTCGTTGCGACTGGAATGTGAAAGCCTTCGGCAACCTCGAGAAGAAGCTTTGCAGTTTCCGCATCATTGCCACGACTTCCGACCAGAAACGCGACTCTCTTCGACTGAAACAGATACTGATCGCACAGCGCATCCAGAGCGGCGCGGTTCGCGGGCACTTCGCATGCGTTGAATTCGCGGTGAGCGTAGGGTTGCCGTGCCACGTCCTGACCGGGCAGGACATCCTGCTTTTGAACGTCTACGGGGATACTGATGAATGACTGCGCTCGACGCATCCAGTTCAACCCTTCGATCGCACGACGCATCTCGGCCTGAGTATTTTCCTTGTTCTTTAGCTCGACGATATCCGTCACCAGACTTCTGACCACGCCGCTTTCGAAAATGCCTCCGGGCGTGGCATCCTGGAACGCCCCTTTGCCTTCCGCATGCGACGAGATCCCGCCGGCAATATAGAGCATCGGAATCCGGTCTGCGTGAGCGGCTGCCATGCCGGGAACGAAATTCATCGTGCCTGGGCCGGAAATCCCTGCGCAAACGCCGAATTTCCGGCTGGCGCGGGCATAGCCATCGGCCATGAAAGCACTGCCAGTCTCATGAGCGCCTACGATTCCGCGAATCAAAGGGGAGTTGTCGATTGCGTCCAGCAGCGGATAGATCAGCTTTCCCGGGACCAGGAACACGTGGTCTATTCCGGCGGACTCCAACGAGTTCACAACCATTGTCGAGACATTGAGCGGAGCGTTTGATCCCATAGTTTTGATTACGATCTCACGAGTTACCGTTAATCGAATCTCACCGCTGCGCATCTGCCCGTCACGCGCTGCATGTCGGAGCGGCGCGAGACGAGATCGGCGATGGCCAGTGCGCGGAGACGGCGAGACGACATTCAAGGCGCTGCACGTCGAGTGCAGTCGCGCATCACGCTATTTCCTCGAACCCGCTTGACCGGCGGGCCCGGGTGTCTCCGTCCACAATCACACGCCCTGGCTGCACTGTTGATCATCCACGCTGCCTGCGTGCCTGAGGCAGTCGCCGCGGCGCATTGATAGCCATCCGGCGCACGTGTATCGCGGATCTTCGCCCGCTCGACTCCCGCGGGGCTGGCACGCGCCGACGGTATGAATCGACGTCATCCAGCACCCGGAACCGGTCGGAATCGCTCAGAATTTCTGCCAGTCCGCCTCAGTCGCGGCGGCGACGACTACCGGACCTTCTGAAGAGGGGACTGGTCTCCTCGCGACCTTTGCCGGTGTTACAGCAGAGGACGGGGCGCGGTTCAGGGCCGTCCGTTGCGGTACTGCCGCTTGCGTCGTCGCTCGCAATGAAGCAGCCTTCTCGCCATCGACCTTGAAAAAAGCGACCGTCTTGCGCAGGCTTTCCGCTTGCCGGGCCATTGTCTGGGCTGCCGCCGACGCCTCTTCGACAAGCGCAGCGTTTTGCTGTGTGACCTGGTCCATCTGGTTGACTGCCTGATTGACCTGTTCGATACCGGTGCTTTGCTCGCTCGATGCCGACGAGATTTCGCCCACGATGTCGGTCACGCGCTTCACTGACTGCACGATTTCCTTGATTGCACCGCCCGCTTCTTCGACGAGCATCGAGCCTGCCTCCACCCGGCTGACAGAGTCCGAGATCAACTCCTTGATTTCCTTCGCGGCAGTCGCACTGCGCTGCGCGAGCGTGCGGACTTCACCCGCAACGACAGCGAAGCCCCGCCCCTGTTCTCCCGCGCGGGCCGCTTCGACCGCTGCGTTCAGCGCGAGGATGTTGGTCTGGAAGGCGATGCCTTCGATGACGCCGATGATCTCGGACATCGTGGCCGAGCTGGTGGAGATGTCGCGCATTGTCTCAACCACGCGCCCGACGATCTCGCCGCCATGTTGCGCGACGCTCGAGGCGGTACCCGCGAGCGTGGCAGCCTGGGTTGCATTGTCCGTGTTGTGGCGGACCGCCGCAGTCAGTTCCTCCATGCTGGAAGCCGTTTCTTCGAGCGACGCCGCCTGTTGCTCCGTGCGACTCGACAGATCCAGATTGCCTTGTGCGATCTGTGCACTCGCAGTCGCGACACCTTCGGCGTTCTCGCGCACCTCTGATACGACTCGCACCAGGGCGTCGCACATGGCTTTCAGCGACGCCATCAGGCTGTTCGTGTCGCCGGGCCGCAGGGCGATACTGATGTTCAGGTCGCCGGCCGCCACGCTTCTGGCCACAGCAGCAGCCGTCGCCGGCTCCGTACCCAGTTGCCGCGTTACGCTACGCATCATCCATATGCCGATTCCCACGCCGATCGACACGGACATCGCCACGAAGACCAGCATCAGATTTCGACCTTCCTCGTACACGGCATCGTTGGATTCAGCTGTCCGTTGCGCGTCGGCCTGTTTCAGGGCAACCAGATTGCCCATTAGCACGAGGGTCTTGAAGCCTTTGTGGTGGTACTCGCCCAGCATGTATTCGGTCAGGCTGTCCCGATCCCCTAACGCCGCCGCGTTGATCTTGCCTTTCATTTCATTGAAGGCCTGGATGTAGTCCTGCCAACCTTGATCGAGGTCGGCGAACGTAGCCTTGCCTTTGTCGGTATAGACGAGCGGCTCCGCCTGATTGAGGTGCTCACGTGCCGAGGCGAGGGCCTTGTCAGCTTGGTCGAGCGAGCCAGCCCGCTGTGCGGCCGTCGTGGCCAGAACCGCGTTGCGCAGATAGGTGCCGACTCGCAGTACGTCGGCGTTAGCCTGCTGTATCAGGTTGAGCCCGACAAGGTCCTGCCGATACGTCTTGTCTGCGTTCGCACTGATCTCCGCCATGTTGTGCAGGCCGATCCCGCTGACAACAGCGCTGATGATCGAAACCAGGATGAAAGCACTGATCAGCTTGGCGCCGAGCTTCATATTGCCGAAATTCATAGTTCGCTTTGTTGAGAATGTAAGAACCCGAACGGATAACCAGGTACATCACCGCTTTGGCGCCCGCTGTAACACAAGGCCATACCGACGCGAAACGCAGTACCGGACATAACTGGTTATCGGCAATACGCTCTCATTCTTCAGATGAATAGCGGGATCATCGCGAAGTTTTTTTACGTCCCTATAAGAGAAAAGGAGTGCTCTATTTTTGAGCCGATGAAAGTGCCACTCGGTGCACGCACTCGTGCCGGCCGCACTCGCTTGGTGCAAAGCTTTTGGTCGCCCCGGACATTTATCGTTTGCATAACCCGGTGATAGCCTGAATTCGTCCCACAGGCGTGCACCGCGTCACGTCTGCTTCCGACGAACAACCGCGCTGAGATTCATTCTATTTCGATATGTTTATATCGATTCAATATTTAAGTTTTGCATCTTCCGGAGCAGCCGCACAGGCACGCAGCACGCGACGAAATTTTATCCAGGAGGCCCTATGAGCAATAGGATCGCGCAGCTTTTCCGGCATTTGACTGCGGGTGTGTATGTGATCGGCGTAGCGGACGGCGAGCGCCGCAATGCGTTCACCGCAAGCTCGGTGATGCAGGTTTCGTTTGCACCGTTGCTGGTCGCGCTCGGCATCAGTCCCGAGCATGAGTCGTGCGAACTACTGCGCAGCGGCGCGGTGTTCGCGATCAGCGTGTTGCGCGCGGATCAACAGAAGCTCGCCGGGCACTTCGGCACGCAGTCGGGCCGAGCCGTCGACAAGCTCGCGGTGGCTCGCTGGCGTACCGGTGTGACCGGCGCGCCGCTGTTGCTCGATGCGCTCGCGCATTTCGACTGCCGGGTGACCGGCGACATCGAGGCGGGAGATCATCGGCTGATAGTTGGGCGCGTCGTCGATGGCGCGCTGGCCGGCGCGGACGGCGACCCGCTGATCTACGCGCAGACTGGCAATCTCGACATGAGCGAGGATCTTTATCCGGAGACGTTTTCGTAGTTGGCTGGCGTGCTGGCTGCTCAATGCCCGTGCCCGCCATGTCCTCCGTGCCAGTGGCCGTAATAGCCGCCATGGCCATGGCCACCGCCCCAGTAGCCTCCGATCACCACTGACGGTCCCCACCATCCGTAGTAGCCCGGCCATGAATAGCCATAGGGATAGCCGTAATAGCCCGGATAACCGTAATACCCGGGATAGCCGTAATAAGCAGGCGCAGGTACCGCGACGTACGTGCAATTCTGTCCCGACAACGGCAAGTCGTTTGGCGCCGCATTCGCGGCCGCCGTACCGCTCGCCGGCACAGGCGCGTTGCCAGACGATGCTTGCGCGGGGCCAGTGGCAGTGGCGCTGGTGCAGGCGTAATAGCCACCGGCTCCCGGATAGTACGAATAAGGACCGTAATAGAGGCAGCCAGACAGCGCACATACGCCCGCCACGCCAGCGCATAGACCAATGATTCCACAACGCATGATCGCTCCCCCTATCCGGGCGCAGCGCAGCCGTCTCGACACGGCGTGTTTTTATTCTAGTCTTCGAATCCAGTATCGGGTACGCGTCTTGCAAATGGCAGGTATTCCGTGGAAATCAGGAGTTTCGACATGAACCCGCTCGATCCTCTCGACCCGAACGCCTCCGCGACTCCCGTACAGCCCGGCGCCGGCGCACGTATCGCCGGCGGCGGCGTCGGCGACGGTCCCGGACCCGCGGTCATGGCCGCCGCGACGCTCGACGGCAACAAGGTGATCTCTTCCGATGGCCAGGATCTCGGCAAAATCTCCGACATCATGCTCGACGTGCGCAGCGGCCGCATCGCGTATGCGGTGCTGACGGAGGGCGCTTTTCTCGGCATCGGCGGGACCTTGCACGCGATCCCGTGGCGTTCGCTGACGCTCGACACGGACCGCAAGTGCTTCCAGCTGGACGCCACGGCCGAGCAGGTGAAAAGCTCGCCGGGCTTCGACAAGGACCATTGGCCGGCGATGGCCGATCGCGCATGGGGGACGTCGGTCCATCAGTTCTATCATCGCGAACCGTACTGGGAAGCGACGCGCAGTGTCGTCGAAAGCGATCCCGCGACACGTGTCGATCCGACGAGCGGAATCTGAAGACACGCATCGCGACGCTCGAGCACCGCTACCTCGCACGCGTTGCCTGTTGCGGCGAGCACGCGAGGCGCGGTGCGCTGTTACACCCCGATGGTCCGCGTCGTCTTCAGCGCGATCCACGTCATGCCTTCGCGCAAGCCTTCGAGTACCGCTTCTCTTTCCACGGCGAACACCTGCGACTGATGAAAGGTGCGTTCGAAGTCACCCTCGGGCGACACATGTTTGACATGGATCGTCGACAGAAACCCGCCTTCCTGCGCCTCCCGCGTCTCGACGCTCACGGACCAGGTTCCTTCCTGCGCATTTGCTGATATGGTCATTGGATGCTCCTCGGGGTTGTCGCGAGCGACTGCCATCGTCAGCGTAATGACGCGCAACGCCTCTCTCGTTGATCCACGTCAACCGTCGACACGAACCATGAGTCACGCTCGACGTCGTTCGCTTTCCCCGATACTTTCAGCTCCGTTTCAGACGCACGCCATCGCGTGAAAACCCTGCCGGGAAAACGCGCAATGCCTCTTGCACGCGGCCTGCTTAGCGCGCCGCGCGCACCGATTTCGCGCCCCTCGCCCCGACGTTTCGCGGTAAGCTTTGCGACGGTATCCGCGTCACGAGTTCGTGCCGGTGCGGCAACGCTGCCCTCATGATCGACGAACGTCGGAGTTCATCATGTGGTACGCCTTCATCGATGCACAGCAACGCCTCGCGCGCGCGATGGTCGGGGGAGTTCTATCCGAACCGGAGTCGGGGCCGCGCCCGCAAGCAGGCTGGCTCGGCCCGGAACAGGCGGCCGACGCGCTCAGCAACTGGCTGCTGAGATCCGCCTGCGCTTTCGAACGAACGCCGACATTCGCGATCCACTCCGTTGCCGCCAACGGTAGCCGCGTTACCGTCGACGAAAGCGTCGTCGCCTCCTTGCCGCTCGGCGCGCTGCTCAGGTTCAAGCGCAACCCCTCTACACCCCCTACCGACGCAAAACTGCCGGTGCTGTTGTGTGCGCCCCTCGCCGGACATCACTCAGTCATGCTGCGCGAGACCGTCGAAACGCTGCTCGAGGAACGTGACGTGTTCGTGACCGATTGGGCCGACGCGCGCGACGTGCCGCGCGAAGCGGGCCCGCTATCGCTCGACGACTACGTGCAGGCGCTCGAAAGCTTCGTCGGCGCCGCCCGCGCGTTCGGCTCGCCGGTTCATGTGATCGCGATCTGTCAGGCGAGCGTGCCTGCGCTCGGCGCCGCGGCGCTGCTCGCCATGGACGAGGCGGCGCCGATCGCGAGCCTCTCGCTACTCGGCGGCCCGATCGATACCCGTTTGAACCCGACCATCACCGACCGCTTCGCCAGTTCCCATTCGCTCGAGTGGTTTCACGACCATGCGATCGATATCGTTCCACCGCCCTATTGCGGCGCGGGGCGTCTCGTGTATCCGGGCTTCATCCAGCAGACCGCGATTTTTGCCGCGCATCCGGAGCGGCAGTTGCGACTCGAAGCGGATTACTGGTCCCGATGGCTTGCCGGCGACATGCCCGGTGCGCAGCAGGCGCTGCGCTCGGCAAACGAATATGCCGCGGTGCTCGACATGGCGGAGTGCTACTTCCTCGACATGCTTCGGGTGGTGTTTCACGAACATCTGTTGCCGCGCGATCTGTGGTCGGTCGCCGGGCGCCGGGTACGAATCGCCGCGCTGCGCGATACCCCGCTGTGCACGATCGAGGGTGACAGCGACGAGATCACGGGCGCGGGGCAAACGCATTGCGCGCATGCGCTGTGCGATGCATCGCCGATGCGAGCCGCGCGGCAGCTCACCATCGAGCAGTGCAATCACTACGACCTCTTCATCGGGCCGCGTTGGCGCGATGCGGTTTATCCGGGGCTCTGCGAATTCTGGCGCGATGTCGAGCACGCCGCGTTGAAGGTTTGCCGGCCGCGCCGCGCGGCCAGGGGTTCGGCAAACCGCAAATCGGCGTGAGGTGGCCGGGAAAACGTCAGCAATCCGCATCTGGCGATCGTCGAGCGTCACGTCACGACGCAAGTTCGTCAGTTCCCACGCTCGGTGCCGATCGCTGTTTCGAGGGTCATTTCCGCCACATCGAACGCGCGACGGATCGCCGCTTTGGCGTCGTCGTCAGTGCAGTGCGCGACGGGCTTGAGCTCGTGCGCGGGCGTGACCAGATCCAGCCTCACGTCATACAGCGGATGCGCCGATCCCGGACGCAATGCCTCGATGGCGAGATGGCAGTGCGACACGAGCGCGCCAAACCGCGCGAGACGCACCAGTTGCGCACCAGCTTCCGCTTCGAGCGGAGCGGCACCCGCGAAGCCAAGGTAGACGATCTGCATGTCGATGCCCATCTTCGCCTCCCCTTGCGAGTGTCGATCGAACCTGTTGCGCGCAGACTCAGGGTCCAGGCGCCTGCTATGGGGCTTATCCTGTTCTTGCCAGAAAGGCGGTCATTGACGTGGGTCAAGCGCGGTGAAGGCGAGCACCCTCACTGCATATACATACCCCCGTTAATCGCAATGTCCGCACCGGAGATAAAAGCCGCCTCCTCTGAGCATAGAAACGCGATCAACGCCGCCACCTCGTCCGGACGTCCCAGCCGGCCGAGCGGAATCTGCGGCAGGATCTTCGTGTCGAGGATCTCGCGCGGCACCGCTTCGACCATCGCGGTCGCGAGATAACCGGGCGACACCGTGTTCACCGTGACGCCGTGCTTCGCGGTTTCGAGCGCAAGTGCCTTCGTGAAGCCGTGCACGCCCGCTTTGGCAGCTGAATAATTGGTTTGCCCGTAGGCGCCGCGCGAACCGTTGACCGACCCCACGTTGACGATGCGACCGTGGCGCCGCTCGAGCATGCCGGGCAACAGCGGCTTGCTCATGTTGAACAGGCCATCGAGATCGGTGCGCAGCACGGCGTCCCAGTGCTCCTTGCTCATCTTCGCGAAGCTCGTGTCGCGCGTGATGCCCGCGTTGTTGATCAGCACGTCTACCGCGCCCAGTTCGGTCAGCACGCGCTGCGCGCAGCGCGCGCATGAATCGAAGTCGGCGATGTCGGCTTCGTACGCGTGAAAGTCGCGCCCCGTGTCGCGCTCGTGCTGCAGCCATGTCGACACGTGATCGTTGTGCGTCGAGTGCGTCACTGCGACCGTCATGCCCGCGTCATGAAGCGCCCGGCTGACCGCCGTGCCCAAACCGCCCATCCCGCCTGTGACCAATGCCACGCGATCCGTTCCCATCTGAACTCCTCCTTGCCGTGTCTGCCATTGACGGTGCGCGCGCCGGCCTTGCCGGCTCGCGCGGCTAAACGACGCCCGCGAACGGCAGCGCGTTCTGCGAGCTCCACCACCATGCGCTCAGGCCGCCCGCGAGCGGCGCGACGCCTGGCGCGATGCCGTACGCGGCCTGCCACCACGCATACCAGGTGGCGCAAGCGCGGTTGGCCTCGCCGAACCAGTCCGCCTCGCGCTGCGCGACGAAAGCGATCGACTTGCTCCAGTCGGCGAAGCACCGCTCGGCGTACTCGTGTGCCGCGCCCTGTGCGGTCTGATACGCCACCGCGTAGTCGAGCCAGCCTTCGGGCGGTCCGGACGCCGTCAAGGTCCACCGTGAAGCGGGGCGCCCGGGCGGCGCATCGGATTCGGAAACCATGATCGCTGCCCTCCAGAGCACAGCATAGGATTGCCAGGCGCGGTTGCAAACCGTCGAGCGCGCCTGCTACTGTAATTTGAGCCGCGCGGCGGCCCCCGCTTGATCTGCATCAACAGCCGCGGCCGCCGGGCCCTTAGACTCCATTTGACGACGGGCTCGAGCCTGCTTGCGCCCGTTTCCCCACGTTCTGTCACGGAGCTTTGGCGATGAGCTACAAAAGCATTCTCGTTCACCTCGATACGAGCGTTCGTGCACATCCGCGCCTCGAAATCGCATTGCAGCTCGCACACCGCTTTCATGCGACGCTGACCGGCCTGTTTTCGACGTACGTGCCACCGCGGCACGCGTTCTTCGTGATGGCCGGCACCGCCGACTACTACGCGGAGCACGAGCGCCTGCGGCACGAGCGTGCCAGCGCGCTGGAGCGGCTGTTTCGTGCGGAACTCGCGCGCGCGAACGTCGACGGTCATTGGATCGCCGCGAACGGCTACGCGAACGACGTCGTGCCGCCCTATGCGCGTCTCGCCGATCTGATCGTGCTCGGGCAGACCGATCCGACCGATCCCGAGGCGTTCGTCGCCGAACAGTTCGTCGAGCACGTCGCGCTGTCGGCCGGGCGGCCGGTGCTGCTGGTGCCGTCGGGCGGCACCTTCGCGGCGCCGGGCCGCCACGTGCTGATCGCGTGGGACGGCAGCCGTGAAGCCACCCGCGCGATCCACGACGCGCTGCCGTTCCTCGCGCACGCGTCCAAAGTGACGCTGCTGACGGTTCATTCATCGGGCGATCGTCCGCCGCGCGACACGGTTCCGGGCGACGACATCGCACTCACCGTCGCGCGTCACGGCGTCAAGATTGACGTGCGCGAACTGAGCGTCGCGGACGGCACGCCGGTCGGCGACGCGCTGCTGTCGCAGGCGGCCGACCTCGGCTGCGACATGATCGTGATGGGCGCTTACGCGCACTCGCGTCTGCACGAAGTCGTACTGGGCGGCGCGACGCGCACGATGCTCGAGTCGATGACAGTGCCGGTGCTGTTGTCGCACTGAAGTGCGCGCTTAAGGAGTCCGCCATGTTTCACCGCCTACTCGTCGCGCTCGATGGCAGCGACACCGCCTCCCGTGCGTTCGACGCCGCGCTGACCCTTGCCGCCGAATCGGGCGCCGAGCTGCAGCCGCTGTACGTGATCGACGTGCCCGTCATCGCCTACGACGCGCCCGGCTTCGACCCTTGCGTGATCCAGGACGCCTTCATCGAGGAAGGCAAGCGGATCGCGGCCGATGCCCAGAGCCGGATGACCGCGCGCGGGATCAAGGGCACGGCCCGCACCGTCGAAGCCGCGATCACTGGCGAAGACGTCGCGCATCGCATCGTCGAGGCGGCGCTCGAATGGCACGCCGACGCGATCGTGATGGGCACGCACGGCCGCCGTGGTGTTCAGCGACTGATGCTCGGCAGCGTCGCCGAGCGCGTGCTGCGCAGCGCCAGCTGCCCGGTGCTGATGGTTCCCGCGCACGCGAACGGCGCGACGCGCGATCAGTCAGTCCCGGCCTGCGCCGAAAACGAACTCACCTGAGCCGCGAAAACCAGGCTGCTGCGCGGCCGCTCCCACGCGATCGCGCCACGGCTGCGCGACGCGGCGCTTCAGGGCCGCGCGTGCCCGTGTTCGTCATGCCGCACGATCAGCACCGGCTTGTCGGTCGCACGCACGAGCGACTCCGCGACGCTGCCGAGCAGAAAGCGCTGCACGCCGTGGCGACCGTGCGTTCCCATTACGATCAGATCGGCTTCGATCTCGTCGGCGACGCGCGCGAGCACCGCGGACACGCTTTCGGCGTACGCGTCGATCACCCGCACGCCGCCGGGCACCTGCGCCTCGCGCATCAGCTCGCGCGGCGCATCGAGCGCGCGGCTGGCGAATTCTTGCGCCGCGGTCGCCGGTTCCGGCTCGAAAGCCACATCGGCATTGTCCGACCACTTGCCGTGCCCTACCACGCAGCAGGCTTCGAGTGTGGCGCCCGTCAGCTTCGCGAGCTTCAGCGCCTCGGCAAAGGCGCGCTGCGCGCTGGGACTGTCGTCGAGCGCAACCAGAATTCGTGCATACATGTTGGACTCCCTGTGAAAGCGCTGGCATGAACCGAAGCGGTGCCGTCGCGTGTCCGCGCCGACAGTGTGAAGCGCGCGCCGCCGCGCGGCTTGACGCAGGTCAATGGGTCGCCGCTCGGGAGCTGGTTGCGCACGTCCACCGGGATCGTGACCTGGCCCTTCGAAGTGATAGTTGCTGCTGCCATAGTGGCACCTCCGATGCTCCTAGCATTAAGGTAAGGAGAAGAAAAAGGCAAGGACGAAATGGCCGCACGCCGATGAGGTTTTTAACAGCAGACAGGCTAGAAACGCCGGGCAGCCTCGGAAGGCAGCGTCCAGACGTTATCGTCTATCGTGCCAGCACGGTCTACGATGAGCAGGAGTGGGAAATATCGATAATTTGCATCGTAGGCACGTCTTCCCCGGCAGTAACAAGCCTCAGACACTTACCATTCTTCGAATAATTGAAAATACATAATGGCCGGTCTATCGCACAGCTTTCCAATTCTTTAATGCCACTTCGTATTAATATATTTTCCACGCCGATATGTTCGCCCGGCACTTCTGATTGAACAGCAAAGCAGGCACACCATAGGAATATTCCTACAACATTACCCGAACTCCTAGCGCCGCTTAAATCCCCGCCGATATATTTCTGAGATGAGGTCGCCAATACTGGTCGGTATGGACACCGCCCCGCCAGCCACCTTATCGAGAGTCTTCCTCGTCGACGATGCGACCGAGGTCCGGCGCCGGCTTGCTTGCCTGATCGCGCTGATTCCCGGCATCGAAATCGCCGGCGAGTCCGCCGGCGTCGAGCACACGTTCGACGACATCGTCGCGAGTCGCGCCGATGTCGCGGTGCTGGACCCGTGCTTCTCGGGCAAGACCGATCTGCTGCTGCTCGCGGCGCTGTCGCGGGTGCGGCCGTCCATCGTCAGCATCGTGTTGACCAATCATTGCGCGACGGCGTTTCGCCGAGCGTGCGAAGCGGCGGGCGCCGACTTCTTCTTCGACAAGACCTCGGAGTTCGAACTCGCCTGCCGTGCCATCGAAGCGATTGCCTATGCGCGTCGTGCGCATCCGGTCTGACCGCCAGGAGCCGATCATGCAAGTTGCCACAGTCTGTGAACCCCGCCACGACGCGCCCCGCACTTCGCACGTCGTACCGATCCACGTTGTGCCACGCACCGCGGCCACACGCTACGCCGTGCCGCGCTGCTCGACCTGCGCGATGCGCGCGATCTGCATGCCGCCCGAGCTGACATCCGACGAACTGAGACGACTCGACACGTTGATCTGCTCGACGCGCTCGATCAAACGCGGTGATGCGCTGTATCGCGCGGGCGACGCGTTTCAAAGCATCTACGCGATCCGCGCCGGATCGTTCAAGACCGTGGTCATGCATCGCGACGGCCGCGAGCACGTGACTGGCTTCCAGATCGCCGGCGACTCGCTCGGCCTCGACGGCATCAGCGAGGGCAAGCAGAATTGCGATGCGATCGCGCTCGAAGACAGCGTCGTGTGCATCATTCCGTTCGCGCAGCTCGAAGCAATCTGTCGCGAGATGAAGCCGATGCAGCATCACATCTACCAGATGATGAGCAGCGAGATCGTGCGCGAATCGAGCCAGATGATGCTGCTCGGCACGATGACCGCCGAACAGCGCGTCGCGACGTTTCTGCTGAATCTGTCGAAGCGCTTCAAGGCGCGCGGCTTTTCCGCGGCGGAGTTTCATTTGCGCATGACCCGCGAGGAAATCGGCTGCTTTCTGGGCATGAAACTCGAAACGGTGAGCCGGATGTTCTCGAAGTTCCAGCGCGAGCGCCTCGTCAAGGCGAACGGCAAAACGATCCGCATCGAAGACGCGGAAGGACTGGCTCGGGTTTGAACGCCGACGCGACGCTCGCCTCACATTCGTTCGCGGGACATGCGGGGTGGAACAAGCGCTCCCGAACTGATATAACTCGGTGCGTTGCGGTGCGCGACCTTGCGTGACCACCCGGAGGAGCGATGGGTCTGTCGAGCGGCGAGTCTTCCTGCTTCACCGGTGCGGCGTCCGTGTCGGACGTGCCCGTCGAGGATCGCTATTTCATGTTGATCGATGCGGTTCAGGACTATGCGATCTTCATGCTCGACGTGTCCGGCCGCGTGACCAGCTGGAATCCCGGCGCACAGCGCATCAAGGGCTACACGCCCGAAGAAATCATCGGCCAGCATTTCTCGAAGTTCTATACCCCGGACGACATCGCGGCCGGCAAGCCCGCCCGCGAACTGGAAATCGCCGCAGCCGCAGGCCGCACCGAGGACGAAGGCTGGCGCGTACGTCGCGACGGCTCGCGTTTCTGGGCCAACGTGGTCGTTTCCGCCGTGCACGACGCGTCGGGCGCGCTGCTCGGCTTCGCCAAGATCACGCGCGACCTGACCGAACGTATGCGCCTCGCGGAACTCGAACGCGCGAATCAGGTATCCACGCACGTACAGATCGCCCGCGAAAACGAGCAAAAACGTATTGCGCGCGAACTGCACGACGATCTCGGCCAACGGCTGACCGCGCTGAAAATGAGCGTCGCGCTGCTTGAAGCGAAGCTGAAAAGCCAGGCCGACACCGAGCCGCTGGCCGCGCAGACGCACGAACTGCAAAAGCAGATCGACTGGATGGCCGCTTCGCTGCGGCGTATCGCCGCCGATCTGCGGCCCCCGCTGCTCGACGACCTCGGGCTCGCCGCCGCGCTCGACTGGCTGGCCGAAGACTTCACGAAACGCTACAACGTGCGCTCGAGCGTGCATCTCGAACCGGCTGAGCCGGTATGCGGCGAATTCGCGGCGACGGCGCTGTTTCGCATCGTTCAGGAGGCGTTGACGAACGTCGCGCGGCACGCCAAGGCCAGCCGCGTACGCATCGACATGACCTACGCGGGCTCCATCGTATCGCTCGATATCGAGGATGACGGCGTGGGTGTCGCGCTGGATCGGTCGCAGGGAACAGATTCATTCGGTTTGCTCGGCATTCGCGAACGCGTGCGGCAGTTGCGCGGCAACGTGTCGTTCACCAGCTCGCCGGGCCATGGCTTCAGGATCTCGATCCAGATACCGGCCGACGCGCTCGCGTAACGCTCACGCGCTGCCGCGCCCCGCTGTCGCGGGTTACTCTGCAGGCGCATCCTCGTTGCTTTGCTCGCGCATGAGCAGCACCGGACAGGTCGAGAAACGCAGCACCCGCTCCGCCACGCTGCCGATCACGAGGCGCCGCACGCCGCGTCGCCCATGCGTGCCCAGCACAAGCAGATCGGCGTGGATCTGCTCGCCGTGGCGCAGCACGATCGCGGCGACGTCGTCGGACAGGCTCTCCGACTCGATCATTTCAGGGCGGCAAGGCACATCGGCGGCGGCGCAGGCCTGTTCGGCCTCCTCCAGCACCAATTGGCCGTCCTGGCGCAAGGCTTCGACGAGCGTGAGCGGGTCGTAATAGCCGGCATAGGAAAAGAGCGGCGTCTTGTCGACCACATAAACCGGATGCACGACGCCCTTCGTCAACGCGGCGAGATTCACCGCTTCTTTCAGCGCGCGTTTCGAGAAAGTACTGCCATCTAGCGCGACGAGGATATGTTGGTACATGCCGATTCTCCACTGAGGTTGGATTTGTCAACGCGCGTGGCGCGCTCCTGCTACAGATAAAAGGGGCCGCCCGGACTGCCCAGATACGGCTCCCGCCACTCGCCGTGCGGCACGTCGTCCGCCCGCAACGACGACGCGCCGCGCGGACACACGAGCACGGGACACGCCGCGTCGCGCAGCGTGCGCGACGTCACGTGCCCCGGCAACGGGTGCGGCGCGCCGCGCATGCCGTGCGAACCCATCACGATCAGGTCCGCGTGCCAGCGTTGCGCTTCGTCGAGAATCGCGCTCGACGCATCGCCGGAAGCATCGTCGAACTCGAGCAACGCGGTTTCGGCCGCGCGCCGGCTTTGTTCGAGCATCGCCGCGCCGCGCCGCAAGACATCGATTCGATGCTGCGACACGACTTCGAACGGTAACCATTCGCACCACGCGAAGCGGTCGTCGGCCGCGTAGGCGACCTTGATGCGCGCGTCGGGCGGCGCTACCGCAAGCGCGGTGCGCAGCGCGTCGAGCGCGGTGTCGCTGCCATCGATCGCGACCAGCACGCGGCTCACCGCCGAGGCATCGCTCGCGTCGGTCGACCTCGCCGGCATGTACAGCACCGGACGCCCGATCGACGCGACCAGTTCCTCGGGATCGATACGGCTGTCCCGGCGATGTTCACGCGGATGCGCGGCCACCGCGACCAGATCCGCGTCCCATTGCGTCGCCGTGTGGGCGAGCGCTTCGGCCGCGCCCTGATGCAGCGCGGTGAGATCGACGATCTCGGCGTCGCTCGCCGCGACGACGCCGTGCAACGCGATCACCGCGTCGCGCAGCGCGGCCTGCGCGCCGTGCAGCATCGCGCGATGCGCCTCGCACCAGTCCGGATAGCTGAGCATCAGCGTCGGATAAAGCGCGGCAGGATTGCAAACGATATCGACGAGACGAAAGCGCGCATCCGCCGCGACCAACTGCCGGGCGACGCGCGTGCCGAGCGGCAGTCCGCTGCCGCCCGCGGACGCGATCATCACGCGGTGGAAGGTGTTGCGCTCGACAGCAGTGTTCATCGGCTCTCCTCGGATCGTCGCACCGCGAGGCGGCGCGCCGACCGCGTCGCTTCACACCTCGGCCCGTGACGGGGACGCCAGCGGTTCGCGCTTACATGATGAACGCCGACGCGGCGCGCGGCTTGATCTGTATCAAGCGCCAACGGCTCGCTAGCGGATCACGGGCGGACCGCGAGCACGGCCGCGCCGGTCAGGTTGCCGTTGCGCAGATCGTCGAGCGCGCGGTTCGCGTCGCGCAACGCGTAAGTCGTGGTCTCGATCGCGAGCTGCATCTCGGCGGCGCTGCGCATGAACTGAAGCCCATCGTCGCGGGTCAGATTCGCGACCGACACCACGCGCCGCTCGCCCCACAGAAACGCGTACGGGAACGACGGAATGGCGCTCATATGGATGCCGCCGCACACCACCACGCCGCCTTTCGCGACCGCCTGCAACGCCAGCGGCACCAGTGCGCCGACCGGCGCGAACAGCAGCGCGGCGTCGAGTTCGCCGGGCGGTGCCTCGTCGCTGCCGCCGGCCCATGCCGCGCCGAGGCGCAGCGCGAGTTGCTGGGCCGCGTGGTCGCCAGGGCGCGTGAACGCATAGACGGTGCGCTGCTGGTGACGCGCCACCTGCGCGACGAGATGCGCGGCCGCGCCGAAACCGTAGATGCCGATCCGTTCGGCGTCGCCCGCCATGCTCAACGTGCGATAGCCGATCAGACCCGCGCACAGCAGCGGCGCGGCCTCGATATCGCTGTAGTGCGGCGGCAGATGGAAGCAGTAGCGGCTGTCGGCGACCGTGCGCTCGGCGTAGCCGCCGTCGATCGTGTAGCCGGTGAAGCCAGCGTCGTCGCAGAGATTTTCGCGGGCGGACAGACAGTAGCGGCAGTGGCCGCAGGTGCGCCCGACCCACGGCACGCCGACCCGCTCGCCCGCCGTGAAACCGCTGACGCCCGCGCCCAATTCGGCCACCACGCCGACGATTTCGTGGCCGGGAATCACCGGCCGCTTTGGATGCTCGAGCTCGCGGTCGACCAGATGCAGGTCCGTGCGGCACACGCCGCACGCATGAACGTCGATCAGGATCTCCCCGGCACCGGGCCGCGGATCAGGCACTTCCCGCTCGGTCAGCGTCGCCGAGCTGCCGTCGAACACCATCGCTCGCATCGGGTTCTCCTTCAGATGCTTCGGCGGCGACAAGCTGCCGTCATGGCAGACAGCGAGGCGCGCGCCGTTCTCATCAGCGTAGGCGCGCCATTGTGTCGCGCGATCGGCTCGCGCCGCAGACCGTTTGATCGAAGTCAATGAGGGCGGTTTCGCCGCCCGTACACTGATCTTATTCCTGATACGGGAGTACGTGCCGTGATTGCGCGAATCCGAAACTGTCTGCTCGTGTGCTCGGCGTCCGCGCTGACGGCCGGCGTTGCTTATGGCGAGCCCGAGCCGAGCGCGCTCGTTGATCAGCAGCACTGCATGTTTTGCCATACGCGCGATGCGCCGTTTCTCGCGCCGTCGTTCCAGCAGATCGCCGAGCGCTATCGCAACGTGCCAAACGCGCAGTCGATGCTCGAGCACAAGCTGCGGCTCGGCGGCAAGGCGCACTGGGGCGATACGCCGATGCCGCCGGCGGCTGAGCGCGGTGGGCCGTTATCGGCGCAGGACGCGCACACGCTCGTGCAATGGGTACTTAGCCAATAAGGACTCGATGCGCACGCAGCGGGCCGGCTGCCGACGCGCGATGGCGCCGGCAATGCGAATCAGTCGTATACATTGCGGAGACATGTCATGCGTTTGACCGTTCATCTCGACACGTTCGATCGTGTCAACCCGATGGCCTTCGCCATTCTCTGGCTCGATAAGGACACGCGGCAATGGTCGCGCGAAGGTCATTTCGGGCTCGAGTTGCCCGAATGGGGCGCGTTGCATATGGATTGCGGCAATACGCTCGTGTGCGCGCCGCATAGCTCCGCGCCGGTCTGCGTGCTCGAGGGGCTCGATCTGAATCAGCTCGACGGGCCGTTCGAAGGCGAGGTCGGCCGCGTGCAGTGGTGCGCCGAGCACGGCCGCATCCCGGTGAGCGGCCACTGGCGCGTGCAATGCATCGACGTCGAACGGACGGCACCGGAAAACGGCGTATTCGCAACCGGCGAAGACGCCTGAATCGGCACAGCTCCGGCGTACCGCGTCGCCGATGCCATGACGCGCCGCCGGATATTTCCGTGAGTACGCTCGCAACGATGCGATCGCACTGCGCCCCGCCGAATTCGAACACGCCGCGCCCGGCGAGATCGAGTGCCTGAGCAAGCGACTCGCGCAACATGCTGCGCGCGTTCCCGAGCGGCTGAAAGCGCCGTGGCTGCGCACGCAGATTCGCGCCGCGCACACTACATCGCGATCACCTTGCCAGGGTTCAGGATATTGTGCGGATCGAGCGCGAGCTTGATCGCCTTCATCGCGGCGAGTTCGGCCAGCGAGCGTGACAGGCCGAGCACGCTCAGCTTCTCCTCGCCGATCCCATGCTCGGCCGATACCGAGCCGCCCATTTCCCCCGTCAGTTCATAGACGACGCGCTTGACGTCGTCAATGGCCTCGTCGGTCCAGCCAGGTTCTTGCACCACTACGTGCAGATTGCCGTCGCCGAGATGCCCATAGACGAGGATCGTCGCTTGCGGCCAGCGCGCGCGCAACCGCTCGTCGCAACGCTGCGCCGCGTCGCCCGCCTGCGCGACCGCGAAGCTGATGTCGAACGAGATGCGTCCCGGGATCAGGCGCGGATATTCGGCTGGCGCGTCGCGAATCGCCCAGAACGCCGCGGCGTCCGCGTCCGATTGCGCGATTGCGGCGTCGGCGATCACGCCGGCGTCCAACATGTCGGCGAGGAATTCCTCGACAGCCGCCGACTGCCGTTCCGGGTCCGCACCGCAAGTCTCGAGCAATACGTAGTAGGCGTGATCGCTCGCGAGCGGCACGCGCAGTTCGGGCAGGCGTTGCCGCACGAAGTCGCAATAGCTCGGCCACATGACCTCGAACGCGGACACGCCGGCCGGCAGCCGCTCCTGCGCGCGGCCGAGCAGCGTGGTCACCGCCGCGTAGTCCGGCATGCCGCACCATGCGGTCGAGATCGCGCGCGGCTTGGCCCGCAGGCGCAGCACCGCGCGCGTGATGACCGCGAGCGTGCCCTCGCTGCCCGTCAGCAGGTTGCGCAGGTCGTAGCCGGTATTGTTCTTGATCATCTTGCGCTCGCCGCCGATCACGCTGCCGTCGGCGAGCACCGCTTCGACGTCGAGCACCTGGTCGCGCATCATCCCGTAGCGGATCACGCGATTGCCGCCCGCATTGGTCGCGATGTTGCCGCCGATCGTGCAACTGCCGCGCGCGCCGAGGTCGAGCGCGAACATGAAGCCGGCGTGATCGGCCGCTTCCTGCACGACCTGCAGCGGTGTGCCCGCGAACACGGTCATCGTCGCGCTGACCGGATCGATGTCGATGACGCCGTTCATCCGCTCGACGCTCAGCGCGACCTCCCCGCCAAGCACGCAGGCGCCGCCCGCGTGCCCGGTCATGCCGCCTTGCGTGACGACCGGCTGCCGGAATTGATGGCAGATTCTGAGCGCGGTGGCGACCTCTTCGGTCGTGCGCGGGCGCATCAGCGCGATCGGATCGGTCGATGGCGTGCCGCTCCAGTCCGCGAACTGCCGCCCGCCAAATTCGGCCGGCAGGCTCACGATGTCCGCGCCGAGCGCCGCGCGCAGCGCGGCGACGGCTTCGTTACCGCGGGTCGCGGAGATCGGTTCGTGCTGCATCGGATATCTCCAGTTCGTCAGGCGGGCAGAGCCGCTGCGCGCGCTTCACGTCGCGGCCTGAAGCCTGAATAAAGGCGGCGTTCCAATTGCATCCTCCAGTGCGTGATCCGTTCGGCTGTTCGGCTGTGTCGCGGCAATGCACCCGCTCAGGTCACCACGCCGACCTGCCACGGCACGAACTCGCTTTGCCCATAGCCGTGCAGCTCGCTCTTCGTGCGCGTGCCGGACGCGCAGTCGAGCATCATGCGAAAGATCGCTTCGCCGAGTTCGTCGATGCTCGCGCTGCCGTCGATCACACCGCCGCAATTGATATCGATGTCGTCCTGCTGGCGCTCCCACAACGCGGTGTTGGTCGCCAGCTTCAACGACGGCGACGGCGCGCAGCCATAGGCGGAGCCGCGCCCGGTCGTGAAGCAGATCAGGTTCGCGCCCGAGGCGACCTGTCCCGTCGCCGACACCGGATCGTAGCCGGGCGAATCCATGAACACGAAGCCCTTCGCGGCGATCGGCTGCGCGTATTCGTAGACGTCGACCAGATTCGTCGTGCCGCCCTTCGCGACCGCGCCGAGCGATTTTTCGAGGATCGTCGTCAGGCCGCCCACCTTATTGCCCGCCGATGGGTTGTTGTCCATCGCGCCGCCATTGCGCGCGCAATAGTCCTGCCACCATGCGATGCGCGCGAGCAGCTTGTCGCCGACCGCGGCGCTCACCGCACGCCGCGTCAGCAGATGCTCGGCGCCGTAGATTTCCGGCGTCTCCGACAGGATCGCGGTGCCGCCGTGCCGCACGAGCCGATCGACCGCGGCGCCGAGCGCCGGATTCGCGGAGATGCCAGAGTAGCCGTCCGAACCGCCGCACTGCAGACCGACGCATAG
Organism: Paraburkholderia sp. Cpub6; assembly: GCF_014201065.1. Classification (NCBI taxonomy): domain Bacteria; kingdom Pseudomonadati; phylum Pseudomonadota; class Betaproteobacteria; order Burkholderiales; family Burkholderiaceae; genus Paraburkholderia; species Paraburkholderia sp. Cpub6. Next base: position 313,614 of record NZ_JACHDM010000003.1, on the reverse strand, counting down.
ATGCGAAGCCGGCAGCGGCACGCGCTGCACGCGGTTCGCGTCGGCGAGCATCTCGCGCACCATCGCGATACCGAGTTCGATCGTCTTGCGCGTACCGCCGCTGTCCTGGATCGTGAAGCTGCGCAGCTTCGTCGTGCTGGCGTCGAGACCGCCCGCGGCGAGCACGCCGTCGATCTGATTCGTCTCGCAGCCTAGCCCGACGAACAGCACCGACGCGAAGTTCGGATGCACCGCGTAACCGGCCAGCGTGCGACGCAGGATCGTAATGCCCTCGCCTTGCATGTCGATGCCGCAGCCGAGCCCGTGCGTCAAGGCGATCACGCCGTCGACGTTCGGATAGTCGGCGAGCGCGTCGGGACGCACGTCGCGCCGGAAATGATCGGCAATCGCGCGCGCGACCGTCGCCGAGCAGTTCACACTGGTCAGAATGCCGATGTAATTGCGCGTCGCGATGCGGCCGTCGTCGCGGCGAATGCCCATGAAGTGCGCGGGTTCGTCGACGTAGACGGTCGGCTGCGCATCGACGCCGAACGCGTGCTCGCGCGCGAACTCCGACATGCCGAGATTGTGCGTGTGAACATGCTGGCCGCGCGCGATCGCCTCACGCGCGACGCCGATGATCTGGTTGTAGCGCTTGACCGGCTCGCCTTGCGCGATGTTGCGCGTCGCGATCTTGTGCCCCGGGGGAATCAGTCCGGCGACGACCAGTTGTTCCGCCTCGATGCGCGTGCCCGGCAGCAACTGCCGGGTCGCGATGATGACGTCGTCGCCGGGATGCAGGCGGATGATCGCGGACGTGACGCTAGCTTGAGTCGACATGAAAAGCCTCGAAAACAGGGTTATCCGTATGCGTTGACACAGAATACGTCAGATCGTGGAGCCCGCGCCCTTCGGCAGATCGCGGCTTTCCGATTCCAGCGACAGCGGCTCGATGCGTCCCACGATGAAAAGATAGCTGAACGCGCCGAGAAAGCAGAAGCCGCCCGCGACGACGAGCGGGATCGTGAACGAGCCCTTCGTCATCGCGACCATCACGCCGGTGAACGTCGTGATCACGATCCCCGCCAGATTCGACGCAAAGTTCTGGATGCCGCCGATCGACGCGACATGGCGCGGTGTCGGCGCGACATCGCAGGGCAGCGACCAGATGCTCGCCGCGGCGAACGCGAGGCTGCCATAGGCGATACCGAAGAACGCGAGCATCAGATACGTGTTCTCCGTGAATGCCGACAGCGTGATCACCGACGACACCAGCATGCCACCGACCATGCAGGTCTTGCGCGCAGCCGTCAGGCTCCAGCCGCGCCGGAACAGCGCGTCGGACACATAGCCGCCGAGCCAGCCGCCCGGAATCGCGATCAGCGCCGGAATCATGCCGAGCGTGCCGAGCGATTTCAGCGAGAAGCCGCGCGTCTGCACGAGATAGCTCGGAAACCACGTAATGAAGAAGTAGATCACGAAGTTCAGGCAGAAGAAGCCGAGCATCATGCCCCACAGCGTGCGATGGCGAAACAGCGATGCCCACGTCACGTTGTCCTGGCCGCCTCTCGCTCGAGCCGCCGGCGCAGCGTTGCGCGCGGTCTCCATCGCGTCCTGCACGGGATTCCGATAGATCACGAACCAGCCGACGATCCACACCGCGCCGAGCAAGCCGGTGAGGACGAAAGCAGCCTTCCAGCCGAGCGTGCCGATGATCAGCGCGACCACGGGAATCGACAGCGCGGAGCCGACCCGCGAGCCGCTATCGAAGATGCTCGTCGCGATCGCGCGCTCCTTTGGCGCGAACCATTGGCTGACGAGCTTGGTGCAGGACGGATACGCGCCCGCCTCGCCGACGCCGAGCAACAGGCGGCAGCCGAACATGCCCGCGACGCTGGTCGTGACCGCGGTGGCCGCGGTAAACACCGACCACCACCCGACCGCGAGCGGCAACGCGATGCGCGCGCCGACACGATCGACGAACCAGCCGAACGGCATCTGCATCAACGCGTAGGTCCAGAAGAATCCGCTCAGGATGAAGCCCATCTCGGCGGGGCCGATGCCGAGCGCCTTTTCGATTTGCGGCGCGGCGACCGCGAGATTCGCACGATCGATGTAGTTCACCGCGATCGCGAGAAAGGACAGAAAAATCACTACCCAACGCATCTTCTTCTTCATGAAACCGTCTCCTCCTGGGCTGGCATCTACTCTATTTGGATGAACCATGCGGCCTCGTGGCCGCCGGTGTGCTGCCGGGGTGTGCTACAGACGATCACCGGCTTGAAACGCCGCTCTTTCTTTTGCTCGTGATTGCGCGCGATGTCGGCGAGGCGATGATCGAGGAACCGCCGGCATCGCGCGTTCGGCGAGCGCGAGTTGGCCGGGTTGTTCGCAAATGACAGTCTTCATCGTCATGGAGAAAGTGATCGGGTATCGGGATGCGGAGCGACCAGCAGGGCTGCACGGCTGGCGTCTCCGTGGCGTCAATCTGGCCTTACCAATTTGCAAAAATAACGGCGAGTGCGATACTGGTCAAGCCAATTCGCACGAAGTTGGGGAAACCCCGAACGCTGTCGCCGCGCCGCCGAGCGCGCACGATTTGCGCGCCGGGCGCTTCGATCTACAATCGGCGCTCGCCTTATCGGGCTTGCACAAACTACATCGCCGGGAAACGTTTCGTGACCGCCAAACCTGCCGACACTCGCCGTCTCTATCTTCAGATCGCCGAAAAATTGCGCGATCTGATCGCTCAGCCGGACTTCGCGCCGAACGGCCGCCTGCCGCCCGAGCGCGCGCTGGCGGAGACGCTCGGCGTGTCGCGGCCGTCGGTGCGTGAGGCGCTGGTCGCGCTGGAACTGGAAGGGCTCGTCGAGATTCGCATGGGCTCGGGCGTCTACCTGTGCGCGACGCCGTCCGCGCAGAATGATGCGTCGCTGTCGCAGGCCGAACTCGGCGATAGCCTGCTCGACATCCTCGGCGCGCGCTGCCTGATCGAAGGCTCGATCATCGCGAGCGTCGCACCGTTCTGCAAACCGAAAGACCTGAAGATGCTGCGCGCCATCTACAACGAGATGGAGCGCGAAGTAAAGGCCGGCAGAATTCCGGTCGCGGCCGATCGCGCGTTCCATCTCGCGATCGCGCAAATGTCCGGCAATGAGGTGCTCGTGCGCACCGTCAGCTCGCTATTCGATGCGCGGCATAGTCCGCTGTCCGAAAAGCTGCGCGGCCACTTCGAGAACGAGACGACGTGGGGCGCCGTGCCCGACGAACATCTCGTGATTCTGGAAGCGCTGGAGGCGCATGATGCGATTCAGGCGCAGGCGGCGATGCAGCGTCACTTGAAGCTGTCGTTGGAGCGGGTGATTGCGGGGGGGCAGCGGACATCTTAGGTGCCGCTGCGGGAATACCGCTGATTCACCCGTGCGCGTCACCCTCACACGTCGGTATAAACCTGCGCAGCAGCGCGTCATCGAGTTTCGCGGTCGTGCCTTCGGAGTACATCTGGAACATGTCGTTATCGCGCAGCAGCGCGACGTCCATCGTGCTGCGCCGCCCGTGTGCTTCGGCACGCATCGTGGTCTGCCGCGCGAGTGCACTGCCTACCGCATAGGTGATCGCATCACCGGTAGGCGTCACCAGCGAATCGATGTTCTGTTGCAGCAGGCGTTGATAGTCGCCTCCCCACGTGCCGACCACCACCTGACCGGAACACGCACCGGCCGCCTTGGCTTCCAACGCGAACGGACCCAGCGCGGAGGCGGCGACGAGCGTCCCCGTCGATCGAAGAAAACGGCGGCGTGGCTGGTTGATGTGGTTCATACACTCGCTTCAGGAGAAATGCGGTTTCGAAAAGAAGCCGCAAAGGACGACGCCGGGTCTCCGTGGCCCGATCGGTATTTCATGGGATAGGTTGGGAACGCCGCTGCCGCCGGGAAGCGGCAATAGGTCAACTCGCGGCCGTCAAACGTGCATTCACGGCCGCCAGCACTTCTTCGAGCGTCTCCTCCATCACCTTCGACAATTCGTCGAGATGCGGAGCCGGCGCGGCGCCATGCGGCGTGATCTTCAGCGTATAGAAAGGCATTGCGTGCTCGAAGCGGCGCAAGATCAGATTCGAATCGAGAAAGTCGTACGCCGACACCGGATGCAGCAAACCAATGCCGAGGCCTTCCTTGACCATCGTCGCGATGTTGACCGAATACGGCGCGGTCGCCACCACCTGCGATTGCAGCTGTCCGGTCGCGAACACCTGATCCATGCCCCAGCGCACGAGGTCGGGCAGATCGTACGACACGATCGGCTGATTCCGCAGATCCGCCACCTTGATGACCTTGCGCTTGCCCAGCGGATGACCGGCCGGCAACGCGCAGATCGCGTCGAGCTGCGCGAAGGCGGTCGAATCGGTGCCGGTCACGTCGACCGTATTCGTGACGAGACCGAGCGCGAGTTGACGCGACACCACCTGATCGCGAATCAGCGACGATGCCCCGGTCGTCAACGCGATCTGCACGGCCGGATGCCGGCGATGAAAGTTCGCCACGACGCGCGCGAAGTAGCCGAGCCCGAACGATACGACCGAGCCCACGCGAATCACCGCGGTCGACGGATTGCGCAAGCTCAGCGCGAACTCGCGGATGTTGTCCAGGCCGGCATAGCGCCGCTCAACTTCCTCGAACAGCGCCAGGGCTTCGACGGTCGGTTCGAGCCGGCCGCGGCTGCGATCGAACAGCGTGAGACTGGTCGAGCGCTCCAGATCGGTAATCAGGCGGCTGATGCCCGACTGCGAAGTGCCGATGACCTGCGCGGCGCGGGTCGTCGTGCGCGTGAGCATCAGCGCCCTGAATGCGTCGATGTGCCGAAAGTCCATCCGTTCTCTCCGGATTGCATGGGCCGCCGGCGCTCCCCGCTGTCAACCTCGCTCGGAAGCGAGCGCTGCGCATGTCACGCCGGCAAATCAAAGGCATGGATTCTACCGCCCTTCATCACGACCGGAATGCGCTCGCCCTGCCCCAGCAGACAGTCGAGCGACGCAAGCGGATTGCCGTCGACGACGAGCATGTCGGCGTGCGCGCCTGCCGTGATCTGCCCGAGCTGCCCGACCTGGCCGAGCACCTGCGCGCCGACAACCGTTGCACTGCGCAGGATCTCGAGCGGCGTCAGCACTTCGCTGCGCAAGCGGAATTCATCGCTTTGCAGACGCTGCGATTCGCCGAGCAGATCGCTACCGAAGCCCATCGGCACGCCCGCCGCGCGGAAGATTTCGAGCGATCGCAGGCCCGCCTGGCGCACGCTCCCGATCTTCGCGACGCTGTCGGCGGGCAGGCCGAGCGCTTCGCCTTCGTTCGCGAGCGCGTCGTAGGTGACGAGCGTCGGCACCGCGAACGCACCGTGCTCGGCCATCACCCGCGCAGCCGCTTCGTCGACCAGATTGCCGTGCTCGATCGTCCGAACGCCGCAGCGTACCGCGCGCGCGATCGCCTCGGCCGTGTACGCATGCGCGAGCACGTAGGTGCCGCGCGCCCGCGCCTCGTGGACGATCGCCCTGATCTCGTCTTCCGAATAGCCCCATGCGCCGACCGGATCGGTGGGCGAGGCGACGCCGCCCGAGGCCATGATCTTGATCTGGTCGGCACCCATCTGCAGCTCTTCACGCACCGCGCGACGCACGGCATCGACGCCGTCGGCGACACGCGATATCGCGCCGACCCGCGCGCAACACGCGCATGGGCTATCGGTGCCGATGTAGTCGCTGCGGCCGCGCATGTCGCCGTGTCCGCCGGTCTGGCTGATCGCGCGGCCCGACACGAACAGGCGCGGACCTTCGGCGAGCCCCTGTTCCAACGCCTGCTTGAGCGCGAAGCCCGCGCCGCCCGCATCGCGCACTGTCGTGAAGCCACGCCGTAGCATGCCTTGCAACAACGGCAACGACTTCAGCGTGACCAGCACGTTCGGCAAGTTCACCTGTGCCGCGAGATTGAGTTGCGTCGCATGCACGTGCACGTGCAAATCGATCAGGCCAGGCATCAGCGTCTTGCCGCGCACATCGATTTCGCGCGCGGACGCGCTGCGGATCGGCCGGTCTGAGACCTCCTTGATGCGTCCGTTTTCCACCAGCACCGCGTGGTCCTCACGCAATTCGCCGGCAGCCGGATCGAGCAGCGCGCAGTGCGAGAACAGAATCGACTCCATCAGGTCTCCTCCCGGTACAAGATCCGGGTCATCTCCAACGTTGAAGGGTGTCGCGCGCTGCGCGACTCAATCGATGGTCGCGTGCGCGAGCATGCGCGGGGTCTTCGTGAGCAGCTCCGGCGTCGGGCCGGTCACGACCGAATCGTCGAGCCGGAAACCGCCGAGGCCGTACACATAGATGCCGGGCTCCGCCGAGTACACCTCGTTGTCCAGCAGCGCGCGGTGATTGAACGCCATGTCGTCCGGATACTCGTGACCGATGATGCCCATGCCATGCCCCGTGCGATGACGGATGTACTTCGCGCAGCCGGCCTGCTCGATCACCGCCTGCGCGGCCGCGTCGATACCCGAAACCGGCTGACCCGTGACGGCCGCCGCGACGGCCGCCTCGTTGGCCGCGCGCGCGACCTCATGAAAACGCGCCTGCTCGGCGCCCGGTTTGCCGCAGAACCAGGTGCGCTCGTTCTCGATCACGAGACCGTTCAAACGCGGAATCACGATATTGACGAGACCGTCGCCCGCCTTGATCTGCGCGCCGCACGACGCACCGTCGCCGTGCGGCGACGCCGATGCCGGTCCCGACAAGGTCCAGCAACGCATCACTTCGAGGTTCTCGCCAGGAAAGCGGCGCGCGCCTTCGGTCACCATCAGGGCGGCCATCTGATAGTCGAGTTCCTGAACGAGCCGTCCGGGGCGAATGTTCTCGCGATAGCGGTCCTGCACCCAATCGGCGAGGCTTGCGGCGGCCCGCATGATGGCAATCTCCTCCCGGTGCTTGACCCAGCGCAACGAGCGCAGCTCGGCGAGCATCGGCAGGAACTTCGCGTCTGGCAGCAGCGCCGCCGTGCGGCCGAGCGGACCGCCGGCGGCTTCGACGCCGATTCGCGATGCGCCGAGCCCGGCGGCACGCAAACGCGCGGCGATCAGTTCCGGGACTTCCGCGAGGAGCGGCTGCCGCTCGACCACGCGCGGATGCTCGGAGTAGAACGAGATATCGTCGAGCCACAGATGTCCGCGCTCGCGCGCCATCATCACGTGATGCGTCGACAGCTCGTTCATGATCGCGAACGGCTCACCCGACAGCGGCACGCACACGGCGATCGGCCGCTCCCAGGTCTGCACGTCGACGTGGAAATTGGTCGCCCACTGGAAGAAGTCGGCGGACGTGAAGATGAGCGCATCGACTCGCTGACGTTCCATCAGTTTTTGCATCAGGTCGTGACGGTAAGCGCGAGTCTTGTCGGTGAGGATTGGCATCTGTCGTTCCTTCAGGAAGAAGAATTAAGGAGAGGCGCATCCCACCCACCAGCCCGCGGCGCGCCCTGCCAGTTCAGGTCATCATCGTCTTCGCGTAGCGCCGCTGGATGATCCAGTGCGACAACAGCGCCAGCGCAAACGTGACGACCATCGATACGATCGACAGCACGGCCCCGAACGGCCAGTTGTTCGCCTTGGCGATCTGGTCGTAGATTGCCGGCGTCATCATCGTGATGCCGGTGCCGCCGAGCAGAACCGGTGTCGCGTATGCGTTCATGCACAGAATGAACACGAGCATCGTGCCGGCCGCGACGCCGGGCGCCGCGATCGGCAGCACGACGCGCGCGAGCGTCTGAGCGAAGCTCGCGCCGAGATTGCGCGCGGCTTCCTCGATCGAGAAATCGAGGCCTTCGAGCACGCTCTGCAAGGTCAGGATCATGTACGGCAGAACCACGGCGGTGGTGCCGGCCACCACCGCGAACGGCGTATACAGCAGCCGCACCGGTTGATCGACGAGGCCGAGCGCCATCAGCATCGCATTGACGAAACCCGCGTTGCCGAGCATGACCATCCAACCCGCCGCGCGCACGACGTTGCCGACCAGCAGCGGAAACACCAGCAGCATCACCAGCTGGCTCTTGAAGCGGCTCTGCGTTTTAGCAAGCACATAGGCGACCGGAAAACCGAGTACGAGCGACAGCGCCGTGCACAGCGCGGCCACCTTGATCGTGGTCCACAGCACCGCGTGGTAGTACGGATCGGTCAGAAACTGGACGTAGTTCTCGAGCGTGAACGCCGCCTGCATCATCTGGACCGAGTCGAAATGATTGAAGCTGTAGCGCACCAGTTGCACGCCCGGCAGCACGATCACGAATAGCACGACCAACACGGCAGGCGTTGCGAGCAGGCCCCCGGCGAAGTCGCGGCGCCGCGGCGCGGCGTTCAGTGCGCTCGTCGTCATGGTTCAAAGTCCCGGCTTGAATTCCTTGTTCCAGAAGTCGAGCAGCGCTGGTTTTTCCGCAGTGAAACGCGCGTAGTCGACTTTCACGAGGCGATCGAGCTCGGCATTCGTGAAGCCGACGCTCTGTTGCAGCGTCGGCGGCAAGGCCGCATCGGTGACGGTCGGCGCATAGCCCATCGTCTCGGCGAAGCCGACCTGCGCGCGCGGATCGAGCATCGCGTTCAGATAGTTGAAGCCGCACGTACGCGTCGGCGCGTTCTTCGGCACGGCGGCCTCGAACGTGACCGGCACGCCGCCCTCTTTCGGGAACGCGTAGTCGACCGGCACGCCGCCTTTTTTCCACTGCAGCGCGCGCGCTTTCCACATGCAGGTCATCCAGATTTCGCCGCTTTTCAGCGCCGCCGCGACCGTTTCGTTCGACGGATAGACCTTCGGCTGCTGCTTGCGCACCTCGCGCAGAAACTGGATGCCGGCCGCCGTGTCGCCATCGTGCATGCCCGCCGCGAGCGAAGACTGCAGCACGTTGAAGTTGTACAGAATGTCGGAAAAACCTACCCGTCCCTTCAGTTTCGGATCGAGCGCGACCGCGAGCGAATCGGGCTTCGCCTGAAACTTCTCCGGGTTGTAGACGATCACCATCGCACTGAAGATGTGCGGAATCGAATACGGGCGGCGCAGCGCTTCGATCGTGCGCGCCGAGTTCGGCACCAGTGTCGTGTCGAGCGGTTCGAGCACCCCCGAACGGTTGACGTCGAACATGTCGATGTCGGCGAGACAGGCGACGTCGAGCGAACCGTGACGCGACATCTTCTCCGCGCGCAGCTTCGTCATGCGGCCGATCTGATCCGCCGAGTCGTACGTGACGCGACCGCCAGCGGCCTCGATGATCGGCTTGCCGATGTTCTGTTCGAGCAGGTTCAGATAATCACCGCCCCACGTGCCGACGACGACGTTGGGACAAGCGTCGGCCGCCAGCGCCGTACGCGGATCGAAACCGAGCGACGGTGCGACGAGCAGACCGGAAGCAGCTTTCAGAAACGTGCGGCGCGTGATGGGATAGCTCATTTTATGGTCCTTCAGGCGGAAAAAAGCAGGCAATCTTCGGTTCTGAAGCACGCGTGCAGCGTGTCGCCCGGCGACCATGCGCCGGCACCGGCGTGCGCGGTGTTCGGCACGAGCGCGACGAGGCTCTGGCCGCGCTCGCTCGTGAGGCGCAATTCGACGGTCGCGCCGAGATAGATCCGGTCGGCCAGCCGGACCGGGATCGACACTTCGCTGTGCTCGGGCGCCGCGGCGAGACGCAGGCGCTCGGGTCGGATGCCGAGCGTGTTGGCATTGCGCGCGGCCGCGTTGACCGTGATCTTTTCGCCGTTCGCGGTGATGAACTGGCCGTTGTCGACGTGGCCCGCGAGGAAATTCATGCGGCCCAGGAAGCTCGCGACGAACGGATTGGCGGGCCGCTCGTACAACGCGTCCGCGCTGCCGATCTGCTGCACGCGTCCGTCGTGCATGACGGCCACGCGGTCCGCCATCGCAAGTGCTTCCTCCTGATCGTGCGTGACGAAGATCGTCGTGAGACCGAGACGCTGCTGGAGCGCGCGAATTTCTTCTCGAACCTCGACGCGCAGCTTCGCGTCGAGATTCGACAACGGCTCGTCGAGCAGAAACACGTCGGGCCGGATCGCGAGCGCGCGCGCAATCGCGACGCGCTGCTGCTGGCCGCCGGACAACTGCCGGGGATAACGTTCGGCGAGCGAGCTCAGCCGCACCATGTCGAGCGCCTCGCGAATGCGCGTGTCGCGCTCCGCCTTCGGTACACGCCGCATTTCCAGACCGAACGCGACGTTCTGCGCGACGGTCATGTGCGGAAACAACGCATAGCGCTGAAACACCATGCCGGTATTTCGCTTGTCGGGTGCGAGCCGCGTGACCTCGGTGTTGCCGATCCAGATTTCGCCGTCGCTCGGCTCGACGAAGCCCGCGACCATGCGCAGCGTCGTCGTCTTGCCGCAGCCGCTCGGGCCGAGGAACGCGACCAGCTCGCCCTCGGCGATATCGAACGACACGTCGGCGACCGCGGTCGTCGCACCGTACTGCTTGCGCAGATTGCGCAGGGATACCTGAGCCATGATCAGATCACCTTGCCGAGCTTGACGAAACGATCGGTGATCAGCATCACGATGCCAAGCAGCACGATCTGCGCGGCCGATACCGCCGCAATGGTTGGGTCGAGATTGAATTCGAGGTACTGCATGATTGCGATCGGCAACGTCGTCTTGCCGGGGCCGACGAGCGGCAAGGTCATCTCGAGGTTCTCGAACGAGACGATGAAGCCGAACAGCGTGGACGCGACGATCGCCGGCCGCAGCATCGGCAACGTGACGCGCCACAGCGTGCGCCACGCACCGGCGCCGAGATTGCGCGCCGCCTCCTCGACGGTGGTGTCGAGCTGGCCCAGGCTCGCGGTGACGAGCCGGATCGTCCACGGGATCGTCAGGCAGACATGCGCGAGCAGCAGGCCGCCGAACGTGCCGACGATGTCGGTGTCGAGCGCATTCTCGGCGCGCAGGTAGAACAGATAGGTCGCAATGCCGGCGACGATACCAGGCACGACTAGTGGCAGCAGCAGCGTGTTGCTGACGAGGCGACGCCCAGCAAACCGGTAGCGGGCAAGCGCGAGCGAGGCGGCGATACCGAGCACCACGCCGCCGATCGCGGCGCCGGCCGCGAGCTTCAGCGACAGCACGAAACCATTCGCGAACGCGTCGTTACGCCATGCGTTGACGTACCACGACAGCGTGTAGCCGGACGGCGGGAACGTGATGATCGCGTCCTTGAAGAAGCTCAGCCAGATCACGAAGATCAGCGGGCTCAGCATGAACAGATAGATGAGCGCGACGCCCGCCCTGACGAACCATTTCGCCGGGGACAGACGTGGGTGGGACAAAGCGCGCGCGGAAACGATGCTGCTACCGTCGATCGGAACCTGCGTCACCGCGCTTTCTCCTTGGTCGGGATTACACGTTGGGGTGTGTCCGGCGGAATGGCGACGTCAGGCCACCCCCGCTTCGCCTCGGCTGGTCACAATGTAAATTTGCATAGCCTGACGAACTGCGATTCACAGTAGCATGAATAAAAAAAGGAGCAAAGCGGGTTCTGGCTAGACGCGCGCTGGGGTTTACGCGGGCGCTGGTCGCCCAGGGGAACGGTGTTTGCGCCGGAATGGCAAACGTGTTGACCGTCGAGGTGGCTTGTATCAGTGCGCCACCGCTGCCCGTGCCCTGCCCGACTTTACGCGCCAGTTCGCGAGCGCGCCGACCGCCATCAGCACGCTGGTGCCGAGAAACACCGCGCGCATGCCGACGTGTCCGCCGACGAAACCGCCCAGCAACGGGCCAGCCACCTGCCCCGCGTATTGCGACGACACCGAGTACCCAAGGATCGCGCCCGTCACGCTCGCCGGCACGTTATGGCGGATCACGCTCGCGATGCACGGCAACAGGCCGCCCAGTGCCATCCCCATCAGGAAACGCAGCACGATCAGCTGCCAGCTCGCGGTGACGAACGCCTGCGGAACGAGCAACACCGCCGATACGGCGAGGCAGCCGACGATCACATTCCAGTGCCCGGCGCGATCGGCGAACTTGCCGAGACGCGACGACGAGATCACGCTGCCGAGCGCCGCGCCCGACATCACGAAGCCCGCGACCATCGTCACGCTTTGAGGCTTCGTGAGCTGGGCGACGTAGACGGTGATGATCGGCTCGATCGACATGTTCGCGACCATCAGCAGCAGACCCGTGGCAAGCATCGCGATGGCCGGCCGCTTGTCGTCCACCGAGGCCCACGCGCCCTGCTTCGGCGCGCTGTCCGCGCGCTTCCTAACCGGCATTTCGCGAATCAGGAACGCCGTCGCGAGAAAGGCGACGAAGATCGCCGCGCCCGAGGCCCAAAAGGTCGCGCGGATGCCGATCAACGGCGGCAGGAAGCCGCCGATCAGCGGGCCGACCAGATTGCCCGCCATGATCCCCGACGACAGCACGCCGAGCGCCCAGCCCGAACGCGCCTTCGGCGTCTGCGTCGCGACGAGGATCATCGAGCCCGACGCATAGCCGCCGAGCAACCCGGCGAGCAGCCGCAACGCGACCAGCTGCCACGCCGAGTGCGCCATGCCGATCAGCGACATCGCGACCGCCATGCCGAGGCTCGAGCGGATCAGCATCAGCTTGCGGCCGTAGAGGTCCGCGAGCTTGCCCCACAGGGGCGCGACGAGCGCGGCGCTGAAGAAGGTCGCGCCGAACGCGGCGCCGGACCACTGCACGATCGCCGCATGATCCTTTACGCCGAGCTGCTCGACATAGAACGGCAGGAACGGCAGCAGCAGCGTCATCGCGACGATGGTCGTAAACGAGCCGAACACGCACACGCACAGATTGCGCTGCCAATGCGCGGCGGCTTCATCGCCGGCCGGCGGGGCGGCCTTGGCTGTCGCCGTAGCCTGCGACTGCGGCGGCACCGGTTCGGCCGATGGTACGTCGAGCTTGCGATTCATCTTCGAGGCTTTCCAGGGTGACGAGGGTCTGTTCGAGCTATCCAAAGCATCGTAACGGGCTGCGCCGCCGCCAGGCAGTCAACCCATCATCCTGGTATCGCTACTACCTCTTCGGAACGCGCGGGCCTGGCTGCGCGCCTCCTTTGCAACTAGTGGCCCGCGGGCGACGTGCTGTGCGACGTCTGCGGCGCGGCCGCCGCCGATGCCGCCGCGTCCGACACCCCCACCGCGCCGCCCGGCAGATCGGCCGGCTTCGTCGAACTCACCGCATCCGGATAGAGCTGCATCAGCACGCGCAGCACGCCATTGGTCCAGCCGAAGCCGTCCTGCAGCGGATACTCGCCGCCCCCCGCCGACTTGCCGCTCGCGTCGACGTCGTACTTCTCGACCAGCTTGCCGGTGCGCTGGTAGTACGCGACGTCGGTGCGGATCCAGCGCGTCGCGATATCGCGCGCGAGCTCCGGCTCGCTATAGCGGCGCAGCCCGATCACCGCGAGGTACTGCAGCGGCGCCCAGCCGTTCGGCTCGTCCCACTGCTGGCCGGTGTTGGTCCGCGTCGTCGCGAGACCGCCCGGACGCAGCAGATCGCGCCGGATCGTCTGCGCCACTTCGCGCGCGTCGTTGCGTGTCGCGACGCCGGCGTAAAGCGGGTACACCGTCGCGGCGGTAAGCCGGTGCGTGAGCGTGCGGTGCACGAAGTCGTAGTCGCCGAAAGCGTGCAGTTGCGGATCCCACAGCACCCGGCGGATCGCATCGGCGCGCACGCGGGCGCGTAGTTCGAGATTCTCGGCGTGGCCTGCATCGCCGGTCACACGGTAGGCTTTCGCGAGCGTGCGTTCGAGGTCCACCATCAGGCAGTTCAGGTCCACTGGCACTAGCGAGGTCACGTCGATGCTCGCGAGCGTCCTGCCGTCGGCGAACCAGCGCGAGCTGAAGTCCCAGCCGGTTTCGCCGCCCGCGCGCAGGTTGCGCCACAAATCCTGCGCATCGCGTTGCGGCATCCGCTGCGCCGTCATCACATCCTCGCGGTACGACTCGTCGCGCGGCGCCGCGCGCTCGTCCCAGTAGCGATTGAGAAGCGTACCGTCCGCGAGGCGCACGAGATGGCGCGCCGCGTTGCCCGGCGCGAGATGGTCGCTGCCGGCCATCCAGTACGCGTATTCACGGCGCAGCTCGGGCAGATAGCGGGCGTAGACCTGATCGCCCTCCTTGCGCGCGACGAGCTGTACCATCTGCGCGAAGAACGGCGGCTGCGAACGGCTCAGGTAATACGTGCGATTGCCGTTGGGGATGTGGCCATAGCGGTCGATCAAGGTCGAGAAATTGTTCAGCTCGTCGTCGACGAGCGCGTGCTGGCCGCTCGCGTCGAGCCCCAGCAGGATGAAGTACGAATCCCAGTAGTAGATCTCGTCGAAGCGGTCGCCCGGCACGATGTACGGCGACGGCAGCGGCAACAGCGACGAGTACGGGCTCGCGCTCGCATCCGGTTCGCGACGCAGCACGTTCCACAGCGTATCGATGTGCGCGGTGACGCTCTCGTCAGGATCGGACGCGTAGCGCTTCGGCGCGCGCGGGGGCAGCGTGAAGCGCTGTTCGACAAATTGTTTCAGGTCGAAGCGCGGCTGAGCACGCTGGCTGTCGTAGTCGGCGATGACCTGGGCCGGCGGCTCGCCTGGCGACATATCGGCAAACGTCTTGCTGTCCGGGTAAAGATGCGCGAGTTCGACGTCACGATACAGCTCGCCGTACAGCTCGGACGGCGGCGTCGGCACGACCGGCGACGGCTGCGCGTGATCCGTGTTTTCGACGTGTCGGTCCGCGGCGCTGCTGGCGGCATTCGCGGCGGCGGCCGATGCGGGCAGCGTAACGGCCGGCACGGCCGGCTGGGTCTGCGCGACCGTCGGCGCGGATTGCGCAATGACGCTGGTGCTTGCGGCGACCGCCAGCGCGGCGGCCACGGAGGCTACAACGCGGCGGTATGGCCGCTCGCGGGAACACCAAACGGGAAGATCGTAACGAAATGGCATCGGCGGACCCGTTGAGGACGACGCGGTGAGGTCGACGTAGGCGGCCCGCCGCGCGCGCCGATGACATGCTGCACGCTGCCGCGGGGCTTCGAGACGGTCTCGCCAGCAAGTGCGGAGCCCGCTTCGCAAAACGATGTCGCGCGCAAGCGTTTCTCACCAAACTGCGCTCAAGGCATGAGCCTTCATCAGGCCGTGCATCCCGCCGTGCGCGCTGCCATTCAGAATCCAGCGCGGCCCGGTCCGGCGCCGGCTTGCGGCCCGCTCATTTTAAGCGGAAACCCAGCTTAGCCTCCGGTCCGGAATCCTAGTGACGCCGCCTTCGCGCGCAGATCCGCGAAGCGGTCCGCCGTCGGGTTGATCGCCAGCTTTTGCGACTGATCGATCGCCGCTACGGAGCTTGACGGCGAAGGCGCGGCCGCCCCCAGACACGTCCCGCCGAACGGCCCTTGGGCGACCGTGAACGCGGGAGCGTCGGTGCGCGGCGCGTCGTCGAGAGCGAGCGCGTAGGCGAGATTGAACGTCGCCGGATCGCTGCCGCGCACGCCAAGCGGCTGTATGCCGAAGCGCCATTGCAGCAGCGCGTGAATCGCGCTGGGGTCGAACGGATAGCGCGTGATCGAGTTCGCGCGCACGCGCGGGCCGAGCAGCGCGAGCGGCACGCGAAAGCCGAGCTTGCCGTCGTTGCCGAGTGTGAGCTCGCTGTTGCTGATCGGCCTGGTGGGCGGCACCACGTGCTCGAGAAAGCCGCCCCATTCGTCGTAGACGACGATCATCAGCGTGCGGCTCCACGTCGGGCTCGTGCGCAGCGCCTCGTAGACCTGCGCGAGAAACGCCTCGCCGTCGCGGATGTCGGCATGCGGATGATCGTCGGTGGAAACGCCTTCCGGCTCGCCCGTGAAAGACGGATCGACCATGCAGAATGGCGGCAGCGTCCCGGCCGCGGCATTCACGAGGAAATCCACAAACGGGCGCGAAATGCCCAGATAACGCGTGCCGTAAAGCGCCGTGAACGGCACGTCGTGGTAGTAGTAGCGACAGTCGATATTGCCGTCGCTCAGCTTGTCCCAGATCGTGGCGAGCGACGAAGTGTCGGTGCTGTCGTCGAGCCGATCGGTTGCGCCGCTATGCAGATAGAGGCGATTGGGAAAGGTGCTGGTCAGGATGCCGCTGAAGTAGAAGTCGCCGATCGTATGACTGCTCGCCACGGCGTTGAAAAATTGAAGATCGGCCGACGTGTAGTAGCCGATAGGCAGCAGGTCGCCCGGGATCAGGCTCGTGCCCGGCGTGAGCAGCCAGCCATTCATCGCACCCGATGCCAGTTGCGTGCGCCCCCCCGAGAAGCCGTGATTGGGGTCCTGGTAGGCGCACGCCTGATAGCCGTACGCGGCATTTGCCGCGAGGGAAAACGGCGTTTGCGTCGCGCCGAACGCGTCTTTGAAGTGCTGGTTCGCGGGCATGCCCTCGGCCCCCGGCACCCAGCCGAGGAAATGGTCGAAGGAACGATTTTCCATCGTGACCAGCACGATGAAGTCGATGCCCGAACTGGCCGGCGCGGGCAACGCCGGGCGCGGCAGGCTGTAGCGGTCGGCGGCGTTGGGCGATGGAATGTCGGTAATCGAGGGCGCGGGGTCGCTGGCACTCCCTCCGCCCGGTTGGTCGTCTGCGCCCAATCCACCGCCGCCTCCGCAACCCGATAGCGCAACGCTGCCGGCCACCGCGGCCACACCCGCAAGAAAGCGGCGGCGGTCGTGTCCGTGATTCTGGTGAGTCTCGTCGCCCATGACACGTCTCCTCGTTGGATGCGGCGCGGGCGTCCGTCCATGCCAGCCTGCCGCGAAGCAAAACGCGCGCGCCGATTCGAGCGGCGGGTTGGCCGTGGGCAGCAAGTTTCGAACCCGAGGTATCCGAGGGCCGTTGCGAAGCGGCGCTCAACGCTAGCGTGGGACAAGGGCGATTCGCCTCCGCGTGCTGACTACGCAGGCGCGGCGGTTACGGTGCTCACGCAGCCTGGTCACGCCAACCAGACTGACGAACTTACAGGAGACCACTCCTACTCGATGCCCGAATTGGCCGAGGAGTATCGAAGCAGGCCGGCCGCTGCTCCACGCTTGCTGAACGGCACGCTCTAGATCTCCACCCGCGCGCCGACTTCGATCACGCGATTGGCCGGTAGTTTGAAGAACGCCGCGATATTGCCCACGTTGTGCAGCATCACCGCGAAAAGCCGCTCGCGCCATAGCGCCATGCCATGGCCGCGTTTGGGCACCACGGCCGCGCGGCTCAGGAACCAGGATGTGTCGTCCAGATTGAAGGCCAGTTCCGGCGATTTGTAGGCGGCCAGCGTGCGCGGCAAGTCCACTTCGTCCTTGAATCCGTACTTCACCGTTGCGTGCCAGCAACCCGTGCACAGCGGCCGGATCTGCACGCGCTCGGTTTCGGCCACCCACGGCACGTTCTTCGTTATGACGCTCAGGAAAACCGTGCGCTCATGCAGCACACGGTTGTGCCGCAGGTTGTTGACGAGCGCGTGCGGCACCGCTTCGGCGTCCGGCGTCAGGAAGATCGCCGTGCCGCCCACGCGCGTCGGCGAACTTTCGAGCAGCGCAGCGAGGTACGGCTTGAGCGGCGTCTTTCCCGCCCGCACGCGCGCCTCGGCCAGCATCATTTCCCAGCCGCGTCCCCACGTCGCCATGACCGTGAACACGATCGCGCCGATCACGAGCGGGAACCAGCCGCCATCGACGATCTTGAGCAGATTCGCCGAGAAGAACAATGCGTCGATCACGAAGAAGAACGCGGTGGACAGCAGGCACAGCAGCCAGTTGTAGCGCCACGCGTAATGCACGACGAAGAACGTCAGGAACGTGGTGATGAGCATCGTGCCGGTCACGGCGATGCCATACGCGGACCCGAGCGCCGTGGACGAGCGGAAGCCCAACACCGCCGCAACCACGGCGATCAACAGGATCCAGTTGATGCCGGGCACGTAGATTTGCCCGATCTCGCGCTCCGACGTATGCACGACGTTCATGCGCGGCAGGAAGGAAAGCTGCATGGCCTGCATTGTCATCGAATAGGTGCCCGAAATAACGGCCTGCGAGGCGATCACGGTGGCGATCGTCGCCAGCACGATCATCGGCACGACGGCCCACTGCGGGAACAGACGGTAGAACGGGTTTTGCACCGCGCCGGGGTTCGCCAGCAGCAGCGCGCCCTGGCCCAGATAGTTGAGCGCGAGCGCG
This sequence comes from Paraburkholderia sp. Cpub6, assembly GCF_014201065.1. Lineage (NCBI taxonomy): Bacteria > Pseudomonadati > Pseudomonadota > Betaproteobacteria > Burkholderiales > Burkholderiaceae > Paraburkholderia > Paraburkholderia sp. Cpub6. Next base: position 295,407 of record NZ_JACHDM010000003.1, on the reverse strand, counting down.
GGAAAAACGACGCCGAACCAGGTAAGGCGGATGGGTCGCTTGCCGAAATGGCCCATGTCGGCGTAGAGCGCCTCGGCGCCCGTCAGCGAGAGCACCACCGCGCCGAGCGCGACGAACGCGAGCCAGCGGTGATGCATGACGAAGCCGAGCCCTTCCAGCGGATTGAGCGCATACAGCACGACCGGCGCGGCCATGATGTTCGCGACGCCCGCCACGCCGATCACGACGAACCAGAGCACCATCACGGGCCCGAACACGGCGCCGATGCCGCCCGTGCCGTGCCTTTGCGTGACGAACAGGATGATGAGCGCGGCGAGCGTCACTGGAATCACATAGGTCTTGAGCCCGGGCTCGACGACTTCGAGCCCTTCCACGGCGCTCAGCACGGAAATGGCCGGCGTGATCACGCTATCGCCGAAGAACAGCGCCGCGCCCATCACGCCCACCACGAGGAGGCCGCGACGCAAACGCGGCCGCGACGCGATCGACGACGCCGCGAGCGCGAGCAGCGCCATGATGCCGCCTTCGCCATGATTATTCGCCCGCAGGATCAGTACGACGTACTTGAGCGAAACGACGATCATCAGCGACCAGAAGATCAGCGAGACGATGCCGACGATATTGAAAGCATTGAGCGTGAGACCGTTGCTGGGATCGAACACGGTGGCGAGCGTATAGAGCGGGCTCGTGCCGATGTCGCCATAGACCACGCCGAGCGCGGCCAGCGCGAGCGCTGGCAGAGCCGGCGACGCTTCGCCGTGGCCTTCCTTCGCCGGCGCGGCGGATGCGGAATGTGCCATGTCTGCCTCCTCATACGAATCGCGCGTGAGCCGTGAGGAGCGCGCCGCGGGTTCGCTTCGATTCTTTCGTTTCGTTGATGTGAATTCGTTTGGGTCGTACGGGCTGGATCGTGCCGGGTGTGCGCTAGAGAAAGTATAGAAATTTCCGGCGAAAATGCGCCTCGCGCGGGGATGCCAGTTGCCGTCCATGGTCAGCTTAACGTCAGGCGGAACGGCGAAAGCGAAGGCCGCCCGCCGCCAGGGGTTTCCCCTCCTTCGCCATACCGGAAAATATCCTACTATCAATGAGTTAAAACTAACTAACTCATCAATTAGTCTGGTGTCCATGCCGCAAGCCGCCCGTTCCCGAATGGGTCGCCGTCCTCATCCGCAGGACTTCGACGCACGCGAACATCTGCTCGATGTCGCGGTGGCGCTGTTCGCCGAGCGCGGTATCGCCAACACGACGGTTGCGCAGATCGCGGCGGCGAGCGGCGTGACGTCCGCGATGGTGCACTACTGGTTCCAGACGCGCGAAAAGCTGCTCGACGCGTTGTTCGAGGAAAGGCTCGTCGCCGCGTTCGGCGCGATCTGGGACCCGGTCGATCCCGAACACGACGAACCGCTCGCGCTGACGCAAGGCATCGTCAAGCGCATGTTCGATGTCACCGAAACCATGCCGTGGCTGCCTTCGCTCTGGCTGCGCGAGATCGTCAACGAAGGCGGTTTGCTGCGCGAGCGCGCGTTTGCGCGCATCCCCGTGCAAAAGCTCGCCGCGTTCGGTCAGAACATCGCGCGTGGCTGCGCGTCGGGTCAGTTGAACGCCCAGCTCGAACCGTTGCTGCTGTTCAACTCGGTGCTCGCTCTGGTGATGCTGCCGCAGGCAACCGCGAGGATCTGGCAGCGCCTGAATCCGCGCACCTCGTTCGATCGCGCGACGCTCGAACGCCATGTCGTCGCGCTGCTCGCGCAGGGCATGAGCGCAACCACGGCGGTCGAGACCAACGCGAAGGCCGCAACCGGGGCGACGTCCACCGCACGCCGCGCGAAGGGGAAGCCGTCATGATCGTGTTCGCCAGCTCATCTCGACGTGCCGCGTTGCTCGCGCTGTGCATCGCGTGCGCAAGCTGTTCGCGACCACCGGCGAACACGTGGCAAGGCTATGTGGAAGGCGAGTTCCTGTACCTCGCGTCTTCGCAGGCGGGACAGTTGACCGAGCTCGCGGTCTCGCGCGGGCAGACCGTCGCGCAGAACACGCCGCTCTTCGCGCTCGAAGCGCAGAACGAAACCGACGCCGTCGCGCAGGCGGCCGAGCAACTGCGCTCGGCCCGCGCCCAGCTTGCCGACCTTGGAACCGGCAAGCGTCCGCCGGAAGTCGATGTGACGCGCGCGCAACTCGTGCAGGCCGAAGCCGATGCGACGCGCGCCGCGACGCAGTTCCGCCGCGACCAACAGCAATTCGGCGCGGGCGGCATCGCGCAAAGCCAGCTCGACGACTCGCGCGCGACCGCGTTGTCGAGCGCCGCGCGCGTGCGTGAGTTGCAAAGCCAGCTGGCCGTCGCGCGTCTGCCTGGGCGGATCGAACAGATCCGCGCGCAACAGGCGCAGGTCGACGCGGCGCAGGCCCAGCTCGGCCAGGCCCAATGGAAGCTCGATCAGAAAAGCGTGCACGCGCCGCACGCCGGCCTCGTGTTCGACACGATGTATCGCAGCGGCGAATGGGTGCCGGCCGGCAGCCCCGTCGTGCGCATGCTGCCGCCGGAGAACGTCAAGGTGCGCTTTTTCGTGCCCCAGGGAGTGGTCGGTTCGCTCGCGCCGGGCCGTCGCGTATCGATTCATTGCGACGGTTGCGCGGCCGATGTGCCGGCCGTGCTCAGCTTCATTTCGGACCAGGCGGAGTACACGCCGCCGGTAATCTTCAGCAACGAAAGCCGCGCGAAGCTCGTGTTCATGGTCGAAGCCCGACCTCAGACCGCCGATGCGCCAAAGCTGCGGCCCGGCCAGCCCGTCACGGTCACGCTGCAATGAGTGCGCCCGCGCCCCCCGGCAATGCCAGCGACCCCGTGTACGCGATCGACGTGCAGGGGCTGAACAAGCATTTCGGCACCAAGCACGTGGTCAACGATGTCACGATGCGCGTGCAGCGCGGCGAGATTTTCGGCTTTCTCGGCCCCAACGGCAGCGGCAAGACCACCTGCATCCGCATGATGTGCGGACTGCTGACGCCCGACTCCGGCAGCGGCACGTGTCTCGGCTACGACATCGTGCGCGACAGCGCGCAGATCAAGCGGCGCACCGGTTATATGACGCAGCGCTTCTCCTATTGGGAAGATCTGACGATCCGCGAAAACCTCGACTTCGTCGCGCGCATCTACGAGATGAAGAACCGCCGCGAGGCGGTCGATCGCGCGCTCGAACAGCTTGGCCTTCAAAGCCGTGCGAAGCAGTTGGCCGGCGCACTGTCGGGCGGATGGAAGCAGCGTCTCGCGCTGGCCGCGTGCATGCTCCATGAGCCGGCACTGCTGCTGCTCGACGAACCGACCGCAGGTGTCGACCCGAGCGCGCGCCGCGACTTCTGGGAAGAGTTGCATCGCCTCGCGGCGCGCGGCATCTCGGTGCTCGTCAGCACCCACTATATGGACGAAGCGGAACGCTGCCACAAGCTCGCTTATATCGCCTACGGCAAGCTGCTCGCGCAGGGCACGTCGAAACAGGTCATCGATTCGCAAGGGCTCGTGACGTGGGCCGTGTACGGCCAGAATCTCGTCGAGCTCGGCGACCGGCTGCGCCGCTCGCCCGGCGTCGAGCAGACGGTGGCGTTCGGTTCGTCGCTGCACGTGAGCGGTCCGGACACGCCCGAACTCCACGCCACGATCGACCAGCTGGCTCATTCGGACCCAGCGTTGCGGATCGAACCACAGGAAACCGGCCTCGAGGACGTGTTCATCTTCATGATGAACCGCTCGACCGACAATTACGCCACCCCTTCGGGCAAAGCATCGTGAATTCCGCCCGCCGACTTCCACGCTTTTCGCTGATGCGTTGGTGGAGCGTCGTGCGCAAGGAGTTTTTGCAACTGAAGCGCGACCGCATCACGTTTGCGATGATGATCGTGCTGCCGATCATGCAGATGGCGCTGTTCGGCTTCGCGATCAATACCGACCCCAAGCATCTGCCGACCGCCGTCATCGCCGCCGATCACAGCGAGTTCACGCGCAGTTTCCTGATGGCGATGCGCAACTCCGATTACTTCGACATCGTATCGACGCTGCCCGACGAAGAATCCGGTCGCCGCGCGCTCGCGCAGGGCAAGGTGCTGTTCGTGCTGAATATCCCCGTCGGTTTCACGCGCGATCTGGCCAAGGGCGCGCGGCCATCGCTGCTCGTCGAAGCCGACGCGACGGACCCCACCGCGGTGGGCACCGCGCTCGGCGCGCTGCCGTCGATCGCGCAGTCGGTGTTGCGCAAGGACCTCACGGGTCCGTTGTCGACGCTCGCGGTCGGCCCCGCCGCTTTCGACGTTCAATTGCACCGGCTCTACAACCCCGAAAGCCTGACCCAGTACAACGTGGTGCCCGGCCTGATGGGCGTGATCCTGACGATGACGATGGTGATGATGACGGGCCTCGCGATCACGCGTGAACGCGAGCGCGGCACGATGGAAAATCTGCTCGCCACGCCGGTGCTGCCGCTCGAAGTGATGACCGGCAAGATCGTGCCTTACGTGGCGATCGGCCTGGTGCAGGTCAGCATCATTCTCGCGGCGGCGCGCTTCGTGTTCAACGTGCCGTTCGAAGGCAGTCTGATCGCGCTGTATCTGTCCGCTCTATTGTTCGTTGCGGCCAATCTGACGATCGGCATTACGCTGTCGTCGCTCGCGCAGAACCAGTTGCAGGCCATGCAACTGACGATGTTCTATTTTCTGCCCAACATCCTGCTGTCGGGTTTCATGTTTCCGTTCGCGGGCATGCCGAAGTGGGCGCAGTACATCGGCAACCTGTTGCCGCTCACCTACTTCAACCGGCTGGTGCGCGGCATTCTGCTCAAGGGCGTCGGTTGGGCCGACATGTGGCCCCATGTATGGCCGCTGCTGATCTTTCTGTTCGTCGTCATGGGTATCGCCGTGAAGTTCTATCGGCGCACGCTCGATTGAGGAAGGCCTGCAATGTGTTCCGCTCCTGGCTTTCGTGACACGGTTTTTCATCGCGCGGCTTGTTGGTCCCAGCGTTCCGCCATGCGCCGGCTGGCCGTCTTCTGCGCAAGCGGGGCACTGTGCGCGTGCAGCGTCGGCCCGGATTTCCATCGACCCGACGTGACCAGCGTGTCGAGCTATACCGCCGCGCCGCTTGCGGCGAGCACCGTCGCAGCCGATGGTCCCGGCGGCGCCGCGCAACACTTCGTGCCGACCGAGGTGCCCGGCGACGGCTGGTGGCGCGCTTTCGGCTCGCCGGCGCTGGACGCGCTCGTGCAACATGCGCTCGACGATAGCCCGACCCTCGCGCAAGCCCGCGCGAAACTCGACGAAGCGCAGCAGGACTATCGCGCGCAGGCGGGCGGCACGCTATGGCCGCAAGTCGATGCGAACCTGTCGACCACGCGCGAGAAAATCGATCCCGAGGCGCTCGGCTTCGGTCAGCTGACGCAGGGCCGCGCGTTTGCGCCGTTCACGCTGTACAGCGCACAGGTCACGGTGTCGTACACGCTCGATCTGTTCGGCGCGAATCGCCGCGCGCTCGAAGCGGTGGCCGCGCAGGTCGACTATCAGCAATACGAACTCGAAGCCGCGCGTTTGACGGTCGCGGGCAACGTCGTGACGGCGGCGATCCGGCGCGCGTCGCTTGCGCGGCAGCTCGCCCTCACCGAAGCGCTGCTCGCCAACCAGATGCAGCAACTCGATATCGCCGAACGCCGCTATCGCGCGGGCGGCATCTCCGAAGTCGATCTGCTGAGCCAGCGCACGCTCGTGCAGCAAACCCGCGCGACGTTACCGCCATTGCGCACGCAGCTTGCGCAGACCGATCATCAACTCGCGATCTATCTGGGACGCGCGCCGGCGGAATTGGCCACCACCCACGACCTCGCCGCGCTCGACCTCGACACGCTAGTGCTGCCGGCCGATCTGCCGCTGACCTTGCCGTCGACGCTCGCGCGGCAACGGCCCGACATTCGCGCGTCCGAGGCGCTGCTGCATCAGGCGAGTGCGAACATCGGCGTCGCGACCGCGAACCTGTATCCGCGCATCACGCTGTCGGGCAGCGCGGCGACCGAACGCGTCAACGTGTCCGATCTGCTGACGGGCTTCAACGTGTGGAATTTCGGAGCGGGTCTCACGCAGCCGCTGTTCCACGGCGGTGAGCTGCTGGCGCGCAAGCGTTCGTCGGAGGCGGCCTGGCAAGCGGCGCTCGCCGTCTACAAGCAAACCGTGCTGCAGGGACTGCAACAGGTCGCCGACGCGCTGCGCGCGCTCGATCAGGACGCGATTGCATTGCAGGCGCTCGATGCGGCTCAACGCAGCGCGCAACGCGGCGCCGGTATCGCGAGTCAGCGGTATGCGGCCGGCGGCATCAGTCAATTGACACTGCTCGATACGCAGCGCCAGGAATTGCAGACCGGACTCGATCGCACCAAAGCCGCCGCGCAGCGTTATGCCGATACCGCCGCGCTGTATCAGGCGCTCGGGGCGCGGCCTTGAGTCGATCGGTTGGTCATCGGTTTGCAGGCGTCTCGCGCCGCACCTTGTTCAGCACGAGGTACGCGAACGAGCCGATCACGATGCCCCAGAACGCGGAGCCGAGCCCGAGGAACGTCATACCGGATGCGGTCGCGAGAAACGTGATCACGGAGGCCTCGCGATGGTCTTCGTCCTGGATCGCGCCCATCACGTTCGACGTGATCGCACCGATCAACGCGAGGCCCGCCAGAATCGCGACGAACTCCTTCGGCAGCATCGTGAACAGCGCGACGATCGCACCGGCGAACGTGCCGCCGATCAGATAGAACACGCCGTTCGCCATGCCCGCGATATAGCGCTTGTCCGGGTCGTCGTGCGCATCCTTGCCCGTGCACAACGCCGCCGTGATCGCGGCGATCACGATCGTGATGCCACCGAAAAACGCCACGCCGATCGACGCGATGCTCGTCGCGGTGATGATCGGCCGGGCCGGCGTGTGATAGCCGGACACGCGCAGAATCGCCATCCCCGGCAGAAACTGCCCGGTCAGACTGACAACCACGAGCGGCAAGGCAAGACTCAGCGTCGAACTCAGCGTCCATTCGGGTTTGATGAAGATCGGCCGCGTGACTTGCAGCAGCAGCGCGCCCAGGTGCGCGGCGCCGAGCGCAATGGCGAGCACCGTGCCCGTCAACAGCACCAGCACGATGCAATAGCGCGGCAGCAGGCGCCTGAACACGATGTACGCGCCGATCATGCCGAACGCCAATGCGGGCATCGACGCCGCCGCCTTGAACGCATGCGTGCCGAACTGCAGCAGAATGCCGGCCATCATCCCGCAGGCGATGCCCTTCGGAATGCTGCGCACCATGCGGTCGAAATAGCCCGAGATACCGATCAGCAGAATGATCACGGCGGCGCTCAGATACGCGCCCACCGCCTGATGCAGCGTCAACGCGGGAAACAGTCCGACCAGCAGCGCGGTGCCGGGCGCCGACCACGCGGTCACGACCGGCACTTTCAGCTTCCAGCTCGCGAAGATGCCGGAGACGGCCGCGCCGATCGAGATGCCCCATACCCACGACGCGACCATCTCGTTGGGCATGTGGGCCGCTTGCGCCGCCTGGAAGAAGATCACGAGCGGGCCCGCGTACGAAATCAGCACGGCCAGAAAGCCGGCCACGACGGCGGACACGGACCAGTCGCCCGCAACGGCGCGCGTGGTCGGCGCCTGGGTAGGGGTGGGATTCATCGTCGATGTGGGTCAAGGCGGCCCGCTGTCGGTGACACGCGCCTCGCGGCGCAGGTTGCCGCTGGCCGCCGCAAGTCACCGTCAGAGCGCGGAGTCATTCCGGGCCGATAGTATGAAGGACGATCGCCGCGCGGCCTGTCGGCATTGTTCAGCCGCAGCCGCTCGCTAGCCCTGATCGCCGCCGCCGACCGGCAGCACGGTGCCGGTGATATACGACGCGTCATCGGAAGCGAGGAACAGGATCGCGCCGACCTGTTCGTCGATCGTGCCGTAGCGATGCATCTGGCTCGACGCGATCGTCTGATCGACGATGCCCTGATACCACGTCGCTTCCTGCTCGCTTTGCGGTGCCGTATTGCGCGGCACGCGGCGCGGCGGCGCTTCGGTGCCGCCGGTCGCGACCGCGTTGATGCGGATGCCGTGTTCGGCATGCTCGAACGCGAGGCTCGCGGTCAGCGCGTTGACGCCGCCCTTAGAAGCCGCATACGGCACGCGATAGATACTGCGCGTCGCAATCGACGACACGTTGACGATCGCCCCGCTCGCACGCTTCAGCATCACGGGCAACACCGCGTGGCAGCACCATAGCGTCGGGAACAGCGAACGCCGCACCTCGGCCTCGATCTGCTCTGCTTCATATTCCTCGTACGGCTTCGCCCAGATCGTGCCGCCGACGTTGTTGACGAGCGCGTCGATGCGGCCGAACGCCTCGATCGCGAAGGTCGTCATCGCGGCCGCGCCCGCATAGGTTTCGAGGTCGGCGATGAACGCGCGCGCTTCGCCGCCTGTGCGTGCGATCTCTTCGGCCACCTCGTGCACGATCGGGGAACGGTCGACCAGCACCAAAGCCGCGCCCTCGCGCGCCGCGCGCAACGCGACGCCACGGCCGATGCCCTGGCCCGCGCCGGTCACGACGAGCACCTTGCCCTTGAAGCGATCGGTAAAGGTCGAAGTCATGCTACGTTGCTCGCCGAGAATTTTTCGTAGTAGAAGTTCGCGGGCTCGACGCTGCTGTCGCGCAGCCAGCCCTGCACCGCTTCGACCATCGCGACCGGGCCGCACAAGTAGACGTCGACGTCGCCGTCGTTCAGCCATTCGCTATCCACATGCGCGGTCACGTAGCCCTTGCGCTCGTGGCTGCTCGCGGAATCGACGACACAGGTGCGATAGCTGAAATTCGGCAGCGAGCGCTGCGCCTCTTCGATCTGTTCGAGCGCGACCAGATCGATGTCGTTGGTCACGCCGTACACGAGGCGCACCGGCTGCAGGTTGCCGCTCGCCTTCAGCACGTCGAGCATCGACAGAAACGGTGCGATGCCGGTGCCGCCCGCGAGGAACAGCACCGGACGCTGCGGATCGCGCAGATAGAAGCTGCCATACGGACCCGTGAAGCCGATCTGCTGACCAGGCTGCGCATCGTTGCTCAGAAAGCCGCTCATCTTGCCGTCCGGCACGTTGCGCACGACGAACGCCGCGCGCGTCGCGCCCGGCGCCGAGCTGAACGAGTACGACCGGCTCTCGCCGCTCGCGCCCGGAATCTCGACGTTCACGTATTGACCCGCGAGAAAGCTCGGCGCGCCCGCGCCGTCGATATCGATCGAGAAATGGATCGTCGAATCCGACAGCCGTTCGACCGCCGCGAGCGTGCCTTCGAAACGCGACACCCCAGTCTTGCACGCCGCCGACGACGCCTGCACGCGAATCACCAGATCCGAGCGCGGCCGCGTCTGGCACGCGAGGATATAGCCCTGGCTCGCTTCCTCGGGGGTCAGCGCATCTTCGACGTAGCTCGATTCGGGCATGTCGTACGCACCCGATTCGCACAGCCCCCGACAGGTGCCGCACGCGCCTTCACGGCAATCGAGCGGAATGTTGATCTTCTGCCGGTAAGCGGCATCCGACAGCGTTTCGTTCTCACGGCAGCTGATGAAGCGCGTGACGCCGTCTTCGAACTGAAGTGCAATAGTGTGTTCCATGACCTGTCTCCTGCAACCGCACCGGCTAGATGTGGTAGATGTCGATGACCTGATTGATGTAGTCGTTCTTCAGCACGACGTACTTGCTCAGGATTTGCGGCTGCGCGCCGTTGAAGTCGATCACGTAGCGCGACATGCCGAAGTAGCTGTAGTTCGTCTTGTAGCGATGGCTCAGCGTGTGCCAGTTGAAGCGCACCGTGTACACGCCGTTGTCCGCGCTCTCCACTTCGACGTTGGCGACGTTGTGGCTCGTGCGCGTGTCGGGCATCGTCGCGCTCGAACGCTCGGTCTTGATGCGGAACACGCGGTCTTCGAGGCCCTGGCGGTTCGGGTAGTAGATCAGCGAAATCTCGCGCTGCGGATCGGTGACGAGCTTGTCCTCGTCGTCCCACGACGGCATCCAGAACGACGCGTCCGGGTGATAGCAGGCGAGCCACTCGTCCCATTGCTCGTCGTCGAGCAGGCGGCTTTCGCGGAACAGGAAAGCCTGAATATCGGTGATGGCGATGTTGCTCATGCGCGGCTCCCCGGCGCATTCAGCGCCTTTTTCATCGTGTCGATCCAGTAGCGGTGCTGCACCGTGTAGAGGCCCTCGTCCTCGGTCTTCACACCGCTCATCACCGGGTTGAGGCCGATCTTTTGCGCGGCTTCGTCCGCGCCGTCGATCCAGTGCTTCGAACCGCGGCACATGTCGTTCCATTCGACCGCTCGGCCCGCGTAGCCCAGCTGGCAGGCGCGGAATTCCTCGAGGTCGTCGGGCGTGGCCATGCCGCTCACGTTGAAAAAGTCCTCGTATTGACGGATGCGGCGCGAGCGCGCTTCGCCGGACTCGCCCTTCGGCGCGATGCAGTAGATCGTCACCTCGGTCTTGTTGACCGACAGCGGCCGCAGCACGCGAATCTGCGAGCCGAACTGGTCCATCAGATACACGTTCGGGTAGAGGCACAGGTTGCGCGAGTTCTGGATCATCCAGTCCGCGCGCTCGGCGCCGCAGCGCGCGGCAAATTCCTCGCGGCGGCTGAAGTTCGGACGGTCTTCGGGATTCGCCCAGCGCGTCCACAGCAGCATGTGACCGTGCTCGAACGCGTAGAAGCCGCCGCCCTGACGGCCCCAGCTGCCGGCATCCATCGCGCGGATCTTGTCTTCGCGCGCGTTCTCTTCCTTGCGATGATTGGTCGTTGCCGCATAGTTCCAGTGCACGGCCGACACGTGATAACCGTCCGCGCCGTTTTCGGCGGTCAGCTTCCAGTTGCCTTCGTACGTATAGGTCGACGAGCCGCGCAGCACTTCGAGACCGTCTTCCGACTGGTCGACGATCATGTCGATGATGCGCGCGGCCTCGCCGAGGAACGTTTCGAGCGGCGGCACGTCATCGCTCAGGCTGCCGAACAGGAAGCCGCGATAGTTGCCGAAGCGCGCGAGCTTCTTCAGGTCGTGCGAGCCTTCCTTGTTGAAGCAGTCGGGATAGCCGGCGTCCGCGGGGTCCTTGACCTTCAGCAGCTTGCCGCTGTTGTTGAAGGTCCAGCCGTGGAACGGGCACGTATAGGTCGCCTTGTTGCCACGCTTGTGGCGGCACAGCATCGCGCCGCGATGCGTGCACGAGTTGATGAACGCGTTCAGCTCGCCCTGACGATTGCGTGCGATCACGACCGGCTGACGGCCCATGTAGGTCGTGAAGTAATCGTTGTTGTTCGGAATCTGGCTTTCGTGGGCCAGGTAAATCCAGTTGCCCTCGAAAATGTGCTGCATTTCGAGCTCGAACAGACGCTCGTCGGTAAACGCGCTGCGATGCAGGCGGTAATCGCCGCGCTCGCTATCTTCGACGAGAAAGTCGTCGATGTTCTTCAGTTGCGGAGTGTGATCCGGGTAGATCGGAATCATGCGTGTCTCCTGATTCGGACTGTTGGTATGCGTGCGACGCACGCGTATAGGGAGCGGCCTGCCTGCCGGGAGGCCGGTGGCCGGTTGGTCTTTCACGTCGGGGAGCGGAGGCGGTGCGCCTCCGTATGGCGTCAGGCCGTGGCGCGCAAGCGCTCGACCTTCGGCACGGGAGGCGGGACCTGGTGCCTGAGGGAATCGGTGGACAACCCTTGCATCGGGGTTGCGATATCAGCATGTCTCATTGCTGCTCCTGAACTCTTTCTAGGTCTTGGATCCCATGCGCGAGGATTTGCCTGCGCCGTCTCCATGGGCCGACCGACGCTTCAGACCGGGCCGAGTTATCGATGCTCGGGAGGTATAATTTTGTGGGGCGTCTACGGTAACTGAAGCATAGTTCTACGCCATTTGCATCGTCCAACACTGATTTGGTATCGCGACGATACTTAAAAGGTATTTCTATGGAACTGCGCCATCTGCGCTACTTCGTGGCCGTCGCCGAGGAATGCAATGTCACCAAGGCCGCCAAACGTCTGCATATTGCGCAGCCGCCGCTGAGCCGGCAGATCCAGCAGCTCGAAGACATCCTTGGCGTGCAGCTGTTCGAGCGCAACTCGCGGCCGCTGAAGCTGACCGAGGCTGGCCGCTTCTTCTATTCGCACGCCGTGCAACTGCTCGCGCAAACGACGGAAATCGAGGCGATGACGCGGCGCGTCGGCAAGATCGAGCGCAGTTTGTCGGTGGGCTTCGTCGGCTCGACGCTGTACGGCATGCTGCCGAAAATCATCCGGCGCTTTCGTACCGAGAACGGCACCGTCGAGCTGAGCCTGCACGAGATGTCGACGATGGATCAGATCAAGGCGCTCAAGGAAGGCCGCATCGACGTCGGCTTCGGCCGCATCCGTTACGAAGACCCGAGCATCCGGCGCGTCGTGCTGCGCGAAGAACGGATGATCGTCGCGCTGCCGCTCGGCCATCCGCTGATCGCCGCGAAGCCGGTGCTGTCGCTGCACGACCTGACCGGCGAAACGCTGATCATCTTCCCGAAGGCGCCACGGCCCAGTTACGCGGACCAGGTGCTCGCCGCGTTTCACGATCGCGGTCTGAAGCCGCAGCGGCTCTACGAGACGCGCGAATTGCAGATCGCGCTCGGCCTCGTCGGCGCGGGCGAAGGCATCTCGATCGTGCCGGCGAGCGTGTACGGCTTGCAGCGCGGCGACGTCGCCTACAAGGACCTCGACGATCAGAACCTCGTGTCGCCGATCATCATGAGCATGCGCATGCTCGATGAATCGGCCGACATCCAGCGCATGCTCGAACTGATCTACGCGCTGTACGACGAAGAGCACATGACCTATCTGCCGCCTTCGCATTCGTAGAGCGGATTGCGCGGTTCGCGGCCCGACGCCCAGGCGGGCGTCGCCGTAACGAAGTTGTATGGACAAGATATCCGCCGCGGTATAGACCGCGGGTATACGCGAAAATTCCGGCTGCGCCCGTAGCCCTTCAATTAGCCTTCAAAGCTTGCCCAGAAAGGCTTTCAAGCCTACTCCCTGTCTCCTTCCCGGGTGCCCGTAAGCACTAACCCCGATTGCCGCTCATCGCTCGTACGGGATAATTTGTCTATACAACATCGCACCTCGCAGTATCCCTCCCGGAGACTTTATGAAGAAACTCGCCTTGTCCCTCGCCCTCGCGCTCGCTGCCACCGGCGCCTTCGCCAAAGATTGGTCCACGGTTCGCTTCGGCGTGGATGCGAGCTACGCGCCGTTCGAATCGAAAGCGACCGATGGCAAGCTGGTCGGCTTCGACGTCGACCTCGGCACCGAAATCTGCCGCCGTTTGAACGCTAAGTGCGTGTGGGTCGAGCAGGACTTCGACAGCATGATTCCGGCACTGAAGGCAAAGAAGTTCGACGGCGTGCTGTCGTCGATGTCGATGACGCCGCAACGCGCCGAACAGATCGCCTTCTCGTCGAAGCTGTTCAACACGCCGACACGTCTCGTCGCGAAGCAGGGTTCGGGCATCCTGCCGAGCGCCGACTCGCTGAAGGGCAAGACGGTGGGCGTCGAACAGGGCACGATCCAGGAAACCTACGCGAAGACCTATTGGGAGGCGAAGGGCGTGAAGGTCGTGCCGTATCAGAACCAGGACGCGGTCTATACCGACCTGCAGTCGGGCCGTCTGGACGCAGCGCTGCAGGACGCCGTGCAGGCTGACCAGGGTTTCCTGAAGACGCCGCGCGGCGCGGGCTTCGACTTCGTCGGCAAGACCATCGACGATCCGAAGATCCTCGGCAACGGCGCGGGCATCGGCATGCGCAAGGAAGACGCCGATCTGAAGACGAAGGTCGACAAGGCGATCGCCGACATGATCAAGGACGGCACCTACAGGAAGATCGAGCAGAAGTACTTCAACTTCGACGTGTACGGCAGTTGAGTCCGCCCCCACGAGCCCGCCCCACCCGATCGCCAGGCCCCGCGCGCATGCGCGCGGCTCGCTCCATCAAGGACACTCCCATGCTGTTTCAAGGCTTCGGTCCGCTGCTCCTCGCGGGCACGTGGGTAACCATCAAGCTCGCGGTGCTGTCGCTCGCGGCATCGTTTGCGCTGGGACTTCTCGGCGCCGCCGCGAAGCTGTCGACCAACCGTGCGATCTCGCGCATCGGCACGATGTACACGACGCTGATCCGCGCCGTGCCCGATCTCGTGCTGATGCTGTTGCTGTTCTACAGCATCCAGATCTGGCTCAATGATCTGACCGACATGTTCAGCATGGAGCAGATCGACATCGATCCGTTTCTCGCCGGTGTGATCACGCTGGGCTTCATTTACGGCGCGTACTTCACCGAAACCTTCCGCGGCGCGTTTCTCTCCGTGCCGCGCGGGCAGATCGAAGCGGGCTTCGCGTACGGCATGAGCGCGCGGCGCGTGTTCACGCGCATCCTGTTCCCGCAGATGATGCGCTTCGCGCTGCCCGGCATCGGCAACAACTGGCAGGTGCTCGTGAAGGCCACCGCGCTCGTGTCGATCATCGGTCTCGCGGACGTGGTCAAGGCATCGCAGGACGCCGGCAAAAGCACGCAGTCGTTCTTCTTCTTCACGCTGGCGACCGGGGCCATCTACCTCGCCATCACCACCATTTCGAATCTGGTATTGAACCGCCTTGAGAAGCGCTACTCGATCGGCGTACAGAGGGCCGCGCTGTGATCGAACTGACTCGTCAATACTGGCAGAACTACCTGTTCACGGACGGCTTCAACTACACCGGCCTCGTCATCACGCTGTGGTTGCTGGTTGCGTCGATCGTGCTGGGTTTCGTGTTGGCCGTGCCGCTCGCGATCGCGCGCGCGTCGCGCAACCGCTACATCTCCGGACCCGTCTGGCTTTACACCTACATCTTCCGGGGCACGCCGTTATACGTTCAATTGCTGTTGATCTACACGGGCCTCTACAGTCTGCATTTCGTCCATTCGCACCAGATGCTCGACAGCTTCTTTCGCAGTGCGATGAACTGCACGCTGCTCGCGTTCGCGCTGAACGAATGCGCGTATGCCACCGAGATCTTCGCGGGCTCGATCCGGGAGACCTCGCACGGTGAAATCGAGGCGGCCCAGGCTTACGGCATGTCGAAGTTCAAGCTGTACACGCGCATCATCCTGCCTTCGGCGCTGCGCCGGGCACTGCCCTCGTACAGCAACGAGGTGATCCTGATGCTGCACGCGACGACACTCGCGTTCACAGCGACCGTCCCCGACATTCTGAAGGTGGCGCGCGACGTCAACTCCGCGACCTACGCGACGTTCCAGGCGTACGGCATCGCGGCGATCCTGTATGCGGCGATCGTGTTCGCGCTGATCTGGGGCTTCCGCAAGATGGAAATCCGATTGCTGGCTTATCTGAAACCGCAAGCGCATTAAACCCGGACGCATTCGCGTCATGATGGAGCATACGAGCATGTACAAGCTGACGGTCGACGACCTGCACAAGAAGTTCGGCGACAACGAGGTATTGAAGGGCGTCTCGCTGAAGGCGAAGGCGGGCGACGTGATTAGCCTCATCGGGTCGAGCGGCTCCGGGAAAAGCACCTTCCTGCGGTGCATCAACTTTCTCGAATCGCCGTGCTCCGGGCGCATCACGCTGAACGGAGAGGAAATCAACACGAGCAGGGATCGCAACGGCTCGCTACGCGTGACCCATCCGAAGCAGTTGCAAACGATGCGCACGTGTCTGTCGATGGTGTTCCAGCATTTCAATCTGTGGGCGCATATGACGGTGCTCGAGAACATCATCGAGGCGCCGATCAGCGTGCTGGGATTGAGCCGCGCGCAAGCCGAGGAACGCGCTCGGAAGTATCTGACCAAGGTCGGTTTGCCGGCCAGCACGGAGAAAAAATATCCGTCGCATCTGTCCGGTGGTCAGCAGCAGCGCGTCGCGATTGCTCGCGCGCTTGCGATGGAGCCGGAAGTGATGCTGTTCGACGAACCGACTTCGGCGCTCGATCCCGAACTCGTCGGCGAAGTGCTGCGTGTGATGCAGGCGCTCGCCGAAGAAGGCCGCACGATGATCGTCGTCACGCACGAAATGGGCTTTGCGCGCAACGTGTCGAATCATGTCGTATTCCTGCACAAGGGCAAGATCGAGGAGCAAGGGCATCCGCATCAGGTGCTGACGAATCCGCGCAGTGAGCGGTTGCAGCAGTTTTTGGCGGGGCGGTTGAAGTAGCGGCGGCGGGGTATGGCGCGTCGTTCAGCCTCGCGCCTTACCTCGAATCATTTCCAGAACGACTGCGCCACTCACCCGATTGCACTGGTCTGTGCGCGGTTCACAGATACACCGTGTGTTCGCTCTCGCCCTCCGGCAGCACGAGGATCACGCCTGACTCGTGTGACCGCGCCGCGAGGCTGCCCGCATCGCCGCTTTGCGGCGAAAAGCGTTCATCGCTCAGACTCTCCGTTCCGGATTGCCGAGGCTCCAGTCCCACAGACGGATCTCGACGCAATCGAACAGCCCCGCCTGCATATACGGATCGTTGCTGACGAACTCCATCACATCGTCGATACGCTCCGCTTCGACGACCGGCAACGCGCCATTCATCGCATCGCATTGCGGCGCGAGCGTCGGACCGCCGAGGCGCACGAACACGCCACGATGCGTATTGCCGCGCAACCACGTCCGATGCACCGGACGCACCCGTTCGCGCACTTCGCGCACTTCGCGCATGCCGGGCTTGTCGGTCGCGAATACCGCGAAAAAACGTGCCATCGTCGTCAACTCCGATCGAGGATGAAGTCGTAGCGCGCTTCGCGGAACGGTCCATCGAAACCGAAGCGGCGCGCGAGTTCGTGATCCGCGGAGCACTCGCGATAGTCGACCATCAGCGAGGGCTTCACGCCGAACACCGCGTCCGAATCCAGATACGGATCCTCGCGATCGAACACATGCGTAACCAGTGTCCGATGCCCCGGCGCATCTATCATGAAGTGCAGATGCGCGGGTCGCCACGGATGCCGTCCAGTCGCTTCGAGCATGCGGCCGACCGGGCCGTCGGTCGGAATCGGATAACTGACTGGCACGATCGTCGAAATCGCGTAGCGGCCTTCGGCGTCGGTGCGAAAACGTCCACGCAGATTGCCGTGCGGCTGCTCGGTGTCCTGCCCCGAGTACATGCCGTTATCGGCGGTCTGCCAGACGTCGAGCACCGCGTTGGCAAGCGGCTCACCGTCCGTCGACAGCACGCGCCCATGCACGAGTGCGGGCGTGCCCGGCGTGAACGCGATGTTCTCGCCGTACGCGCGCTCGGGCATGCCGCGAATATAGAACGGACCGAATACGGTGGTGTCGGTCGCGCCCGTCGCGAGACGGTGATTGATCGCGTCGACGAGCATCGATACGCCGAGCGTATCCGACAACAGGATGAATTCCTGACGCACGAGGTCATCGCACATCTTGCCGGTGTCGGTCAGAAAGCGAATGGCCGACATCCATTCGGCCTCGGTCGGCTCGACTTCACGCGCGAACGCATGCATGTGCCGCACGAGGCTTTGCATCAGCGTGCGCAGCCGTTCGTCGGGCGTGCCCGCGAAGCTTGCTACCACCTGCTCGGTCAGGGCCTGCTCGGCCTCTTTGCTGTCTGTCGACATGTCTTCCTCCATCGATTGTTCTGGCGGCGCTGCGTTGGCCAATGCTCAGGCGGGTTCGGCGCCCTGCCACGCACGTTGCAGCAGCGCGCGGATCGCGTCGCGCGCCACGGGACGCGGGTTCGCATACGGATTCTTGCACGCGAGATCGGCCGCTTCGTCGCGTCCCTGCTCGGCCATGCCGATCTGCGCGAGCGCCATCGGAATGCCGAGCGCGCGGTTCAGTTCGAACAGCAGCGGACCCGCGTCGGCCGCGCGCTTGCCGCCGAGCGCGCGTGCGACGCGCGCAAGCGCATCGGGCGCGGCGCCGTGGTTGTAGTGTGCCGTATGCGGCAGGTTAAACGTACCGCCCAACGTATGACACAGCTTGTGATGGGAAGTGAATGCTGTTTCGCTGCTAATCGCTGAATCTGTCAATCCGTCACGCTGGATCGTGCAGGTATGCTGATTGCTCATGTTATGACGAGGCGGTTTGCGATTGACCGGTTCACCGTCACTTTGCCATCGTCTGATCGTGTCTCGAAAGGAGTTTCGATCGTGTCGCTCTCTCGCCGTCATTTCATGATACTTGCCGCATCCGTTGCCTCAACGACGGTTCTCTCGACAAAGTCAAACGCGGACGCGCCTGTGCTGTCCGAAAACGATCCGACCGCACTGGCCCTCGGATACAAGATGGACGCATCGAAGGTCGACAAGACGAAATTCCCTCGGTACCAGACAGGGCAGACCTGCGCCAATTGCCAACTGTATCAAGGCAAACCCGGTTCCACGAATGGGCCGTGTCCGACCTACGGGGGCAAGCTGGTCGACGCAAAAGGGTGGTGTAACGCCTACGTGAAAAAGGCGTAATTTACACGCCGTCGTTGTCATTGGGCATACCGCTGTGTGTACAGCGTCAACCTACGGGTGTGGAGCGCCGTCGGATGGACGTCGCGCCCCTTAACTGCTCTTCTAGCTGTCGTCACGTCACCGTTCGCTTCATCGTAGCTCGCGCCGATAGCCGCGATCCAGTGCGCCGTTATGACAAGGAATGACAAGCTAGCCTCCGTTCAGCACCATCTCACCTGGTCATATCCAACAGGATCGACGGTCTTGTCCGGCCACTTGCGAGATTGAGCCGCGATACCAATGGGCGTTACACGCCTCGAAACACTGGGCGGGAGTCGCGGCGGCCACGCGTGAATGTCGGCATCGTCGATCACGGTCGCGGCGGCCACTTCGCTTTGCGCGCGCGCCATGTCGTGCGCACGGCAGATGAGCGACGTGTTTGCTGTACGAAAGCGAAGTCGCTTCGATGGAAGCGTGCTATCCCGGTGCCAACCAGACATAACGCAGCGACGGCAAGTCGTCGTGGCCGCCTTTGTCAGGTGGTTTTGGGGCGAAGCCCGAGCGTGATGGCAGCATGGCGCCCGACCGTTAGTTGCGCATCCGACAGGAAGACGTTCGGTCATCTGCGCCAACGTATCGGAGGCCGCAGTTCGGCGCGAAGCGGACGAAGTTCGCCGGTCGGATGGCTTTACACTTGTGTCTCGTCATCCCTTGCCGAGCGGCGGCCGACTCGGGAATCCCGCCATATTGCTTAGCTGGGCCAGTTCATTCGCCGCCTCGCGCAGCAGCATCGAGTACTCGTGAATCTTCTCGGTCGTCAGCCGCACCCGCGGACCGGCCAAACTGATGACGCCGACGCAACGCGAGCCGCTCACCACGGGCACCGCCACCGCTGACATGCGCGGGGCAAACACCTCGTCGATCATCGCGTAGCCACGCACGCGCGCAGCGTGCAGGAAGCCCAGCAGCGCCTTGAGCGTCGTCGGCGCATTGGGTCCAAACTCATTGGGCTGTCCAAAACCCTGCTTCAAAACCAGTGCCGCCGCCTGTTCGTCAGTCATTGTCATCAGCCATGCGTGTCCGGTCGACGTGCATGAAAGTCGTGCCGCCTGGCCCATGTCAGGATCGTAGCGAAAGCCGATGCGCTGTCCGTCCGCCTTCCCCACCCAGATGATTGCTTCGCCGTCCACCAACGACAGCCGCGCCAGTTCACCTGTCTGCGCAGCGACGCGTTCGATGATCGGCTGGGCGATATCCGCGATGCCCGTCAGGCTCAGGAATTCCAGCCCGTTCGACGTCATACGCATTGTCAGAATGTAGCGGCTGTGATCGACCAGTTGCCTGACATAGCCGCCTTCGATGAGCTCGGCGAGCACGCGGTGGCACGTGCTGCGGGGCAGGGATAAAGCGTCGGCAATCGCCAGAAGACCCGCGCCTTCGGCTTGCGTCGCCAGGAAATCAAGAATTCTCAGGCCGTTTTTGAGCGACATTTCGCGTGATTTTCATTATGTGCAATGCAGTTCCGATGCGGAACGCCTCACTTTCTGAGCGCAAACAATAGCACTTGTTCGTCGCCAGATACGAACGGTTCGACATATGAGGAATTCAGGAGACAACATGTCATTTTTTGCTGATTCAGGCCTTGCCGCGGAACAACAGTCCGCGCAGGCTCACTTGATGGCGCATCGGGCGGTGGCAGGCGCAACCGTCGGAACGGCGCTCGAATGGTTCGACTTCGCGCTGTATGGTGTGGTCGCGGCCACGATCTTTCCAAAGCTGTTTTTCCCATCGCTGGACCCGACCGCCTCGTTGCTCGCGTCGCTGGCTAGTTTCTGGGCAGGGCTGGCCGCACGCCCGCTAGGCGCGGTGATCTGCGGGATGCTCGGGGACCGTTGGGGACGCCGCAAACTGATGCTTATCACCGTGTCGGTAATGGGAGCTTCATCGTTCCTGATGGGGCTGTTGCCCACTTACCACCAGGTTGGCATCCTCGCGCCGACGTTGCTGGTGACACTGCGCATCATCCAGGGATTCGCGCTTGGCGGCGAGTCGACGGGCGCGCAACTGATGGCGGTCGAGCATGCGTCTGCTAACCGACGCGGTTTGTATTCGGGCCTGCTTGGCATCTGCTCGCCACTCAGCCAGATTCTCGCCAACTTCTCGCTCTTTACACTGGCCGCGTTGCTTTCATCGGACGACTTCGACTCCTGGGGATGGCGAGTCCCGTTCCTCGCAAGCTTTGTGCTGGTGCTGCTGGGCATCTACATCCGCAGGAAGGTTAGCGAGACACCCGCCTTCGAGGCGCTCAAGAGGACTGCCGCTCCCACACGCGCTGCCAATCCGCTAGGCACCGTTTTCAAATATCACTGGCGCACCGCGCTTCGCCTGACGCTGTTCTTCTGTGGCCCGGCCGCACTGTTTTATCTGATCGTGGTTTTCTCGCTCAGCTATCTGACGAAACACCTCGGCGTACCAAAGCAGACCGGTTTCATGCTGCTGATGGTTGCGAATGTCTGTGCCATCGCGGGAGCGCTGGCGGGCGGTTATCTGAGCGATCGGATCGGACGCAAACGTGCGCTGATGATCGGCTCGTTCTGCACGCTGATCTGCTGCCTGATCTACTTTCCGATTCTCAACCAGAACTCGATCGCCATGACGATGGCCGTGATGGGCGCCTTCCTCGGCTTCACACAGTTCCAGAGCGGCATCCAGCCGGTGTGGTTCGCCGAGTCATTTCCGACCGATGCGCGCTACACGGGGTCCGCACTGTCGTACTCGGGAGCCAACCTGCTCACCGGCGGCCCGATGCCAATCGTCGCCGTGGCGCTGCTCAATGCCTTTAACGGTTCCCCTTGGGCCATCGTAGCGGTCTGCGGCTCGCTGAACCTGATCTCCTTCCTGATGATCGCAATATCCCGGGAAACCAAAGACACGGCCCTGGAACGCTCTTCTACACACTGACACCATGACTCGCAAACTCTACATCCTCAATGGCTCCAACCTGAACATGCTGGGCGCGCGGGAGCCTCATCTTTATGGCAGCACTACGCTGAAGGACATCGAACAGAACTGCCTCGCGCTGGCCGGCGCCCTCGAGTTCGACTGCGTATTCCGACAAACGAACAGCGAAAGCGAGTTGATCGACTGGATCCAGGAAGCGTTCTTGCAGGACGCCGCGCTGATCATCAATCCAGCCGGCTTTTCATTCGGTCGGATTCCGGTGCTCGACGCAGTCAAGCTCATCCGCCGACCAGTAGTGGAATTGCATATCACCAACATCCACCGACGCTCGGAGGAGTATCGTCACTCGACGATTTCGGTGGCGGCTACCGCGGTAATTTGCGGGGCTGGCGCAAACGGATACTTGCTAGCAATCCGCGCGATTGACGATCTGTGGGGCAACCAGACCTGAGCCGGCTCCTCCATTCATGCAGCAAGCGGGCTCTCCTCGATGGAGCCCGCTTCGGCCGCAGCACCGGCTTACTCTGCGACGCTATCCAACGCGGCGGCACGAATGAGCCGTGTCTCCTGTGCCGTGATCAGATGGCCCGATGCCTTGAGATAGGCGGGGAAATCCGGATGCGTATCGCGTGCAAGGCACCGTCGTTCGTAGTCTGCCAGATCGTCATACCCCCACAGGTGGGTAAACTGGTTCTGCGGCCCGACCAGACTGGTCCAAAAACCGAGCGGATGTCCAAGCGTCTCGAGCAGGATTGGCATGGCGAGCCTGTCAAACACGTCGAGAAACTCGGGCATCTTGCGCAGCGCGATCGTGTAGACCCGGAAATCCAACAGGGGCTTTGCCAGATACATGGGGCGGGTGCTCATGCTTACACCTTCTCTTTGGAGGTCATGGCTTTGGTGGCGATCGCGTTACCGGTGACATAGCCGAACGTCATGTTCGGCCCATGGGTGATACCGGCGCCCGGATAGTTGCCGCCCATCACGCTGCGCCGGTCATTGCCGACCGCGTAAAGGCCCTCGATCTCGCTGCCGTCGGCCCGCAGCACCTCGCCAGTGACGCTAGTCCCGAGGCCGTCGAACGTGCCCAGATCGCCCATCACGACCTTCACAGCATAGAAGGGGCCGGTCGCAATAGGCGCAACGCAAGGATTGGGCTTGTTGTCCGGATCGGCGAGATAACGGTTGAACGATGTGCGACCGCGATGAAACGACGGGTCTTCTCCGCGCTCCGCATCGAGATTGTAGGCATGGACCGTCATCTCAAGCGCATCGGGAACGATCCCGCAATTGCGCGCCAACTCGCCGATCGTCTCGCCTTTGATCAGGTAGCCTTTACGCAGCAACGGCCCCACTGGCATCGGCGCGGGCTTGGCATATCCCAGTCCATACTTGCCCAGCGCCACCTTGTCGCAGATCAGCCACATCGCCGTCTCCCGCTCACCCTCGCAGGCGCGCATCAACGCCGCGCCGACATCGTGATAGGAGTTCGATTCATTGGTGAAGCGCCGACCGCTCCGCAACACGCCGATCACGCCGGGCTTATAGCGGTCGAGCAGATGCGGGAATACGCCAGTGCGGCCATTGCCGAAGGGCACCTTTGAGACAGGCATCCAGGCCGACGCATCGGCGAAGCCGAGCTTCACGGCACCACCCACCTTCTCCGCCATGGTCAGCCCGTCGCCGGTATTGCCGACGGGCGTGGGCGACAGATGCTCACCCCCACGCTTCACATGCGGATAGACCTGCGCGATACGCTTGAGATCGTGCGGGAAGCCACCACAAGCCAGCACGACACCGTGCCGTGCGGTGATCCGAAGGTCGCCGTCCGCTGCGGTCGCGCGCACACCGATCACGTTGCCGTCCTCGCTCAGCAGTTCCTTCACACGCGTCGACGTGAGGATCGGAATGTCAATCGCCAGTGCCGACTTCGCGAGCCTCGCGGCGAGCGCGTTGCCGCTCGTGACGTTGATCCCCCGCCGGTAGAGCGCCAACTCCTTGACGTGCGTTGCCAGACGGCGGGCCACATAGAGGAACGAAACAAGGGACTTGGTCGCGCGAAAGAAGTGCTTGAGGTCCGCATTCGAGGAATTGAACATCATTCCCATGAACGTGATCGTCTCGAGCGGCGGCTTGAGGCGGCGCATGTCCTTGCCCAGCCCGCGAATGTCATAGGGCGCGGCAAGGATCGAGCGGCCGATGTCGACGCCGCCGGGCGCATCCGGGTGATAGTCCGGATAGAGCGTGGGCACGAACTTCATCTCGGTCTCGCGCTCGAAGAACTCGACCATAGCCGGCCCGTTCTCGATGAAGCACTGGACCGCGGCGGCATCGACGTTGTTGCCCGTCTCGCTCATCATGTATTCGCGCACGCGCTCGACGGTGTCAGCCGGGTTCTGCTGTCGGCCGCATTTGCTCAGCGGAATCCATAAGACCCCGCCCGACAGCGCGGTCGTACCACCGAACACGGGCTCCTTTTCGAGCACGATCACATCGAGGCCGCGCTTGCGTGCAGTAATCGCAGTGGCGAGGCCCGCGGCACCCGATCCGACCACGACCAGATCGCAAGTGATCTCCTTGGTCATATCCAATCTCCTTGTCGTTATGGTGTGATCCAGCTCACGCGGCCGGGGTCGCGTTGAAACCGGGGCGCGGGACCATGTCCATCAGCATGCAATCGAGCCCGCCGTCGACGAGCACCTCCGCGCCATTGACGTAGGCAGCCAGATCAGAGGCGAGGAACATAGCCGGGCCGGCGAGGTCCTCTGGCTCGCCGATGCGGCGGCTCGCGGTGGCGGCGGCGCGGCGAGCCTCGAAGCCGGGTTCCTCATAGAACTTCGCGGACAGCGCGGTGCGGATCATGCCGGGCAGCACGCAGTTGCTGCGCACCCCGCGTGGGCCCCACTCCGCCGCCAACTGCCGCGAAAGCAGCAACACGCCCGCCTTGCTCGGGCTATAGGAACCACTATTGGTCTGCGGATTGAGCCCCGCAATCGAGGCAACGTGGACGATACTGCCCTTGCCCGCCGCCAGCATGTCGCGCCCGAAAGCTCGAGCACACAGGAGATAGCCGGTCAGGTTAACGGCGATGGCCTGGTTCCAGTCCGCGATCGAGACCGTCTCGAGGGGTCCGGCGCGCAGAAGCCCTGCATTGTTGACGAGCGCGCTGGCCGGCCCTAGCTCTGCGCGAACCTTGTCAGCAGCTGCGGCAACCGAGGCTTCGTCCGACACGTCGCAGCCGATCGCCTGCGCCACCGCACCGGCCTTCCGAAGTTCGGCGGCGACCGCTTCAGCGCCGGCAAGATTCCGATCCACAAGCGCCACATGTGCTCCGACATCGGCGAAGGCGCGTGCGATGCCGGCACCAATGCCGCTGCCCGCACCCGTGACCACGCAGACCTTTCCGTGCAGGTTCAGCGCGTACGGGGTCGACGCAGCTGCGCGATTTTCAAGTTCCTGTCTCATGGAATTACCTTCCTGAAATTTGTATGCGATTAAGCTTCTCTGAAATTCGTATCGCCATTGAACGCCTCGAGCGCATATGGAACAATGGACAGAGACTACATAGAGCAGGACATAACGTGCATCATGGCCTCTGACCAGCAGCGCCGCCGGACCGTGCTGCATTTCGCGCTCTATGGCGCGGAAGCGGACCAGCCCTGGGTCGACATGGTCCATTACGAACGCATTCCCCTGCGTGCCGGCCGTTTCGACTTCGACATCGAGCCGCACGTCCACGATGCGCTGATCCAGGTGCTCTACGTCACCGCCGGGGGCGGCGAGACCTTCATCGACGGCAAGACCTGGGCGGTCGTTGCGCCATGCCTGATCGTCGTGCCAGCGCGCTCGGTCCACGGCTTTCACTTCCGCAGCGACATCGACGGTCACGTCATCACCGCAGCGCAGTCCGCGCTGGAATCGCTGGCGATGACGGCCGCGCCCGAGCTGCTGGAATTCATCCGCACGCCGACCGTGCTGTCGATCGATCCCGACGTCGAGCGCGGCACACCTCTGGAGACCCTGTTTCAGTCGATCGGGCACGAGGCGGAGAGCCACGAGCGCTGGCAGTTCACCGCAGGCGCAGCACTGACGATCGCCCTGTTCGTCAAGATCGGGCGCCTCAGCGAGAGCGCGCGGCTTTCAGCCAGTTCCGAGCAGCGGACAATGGCCGCGCGGATCGAGCGGTTCCGCGCCCTGCTCGACCGACATTGCCGTGAGCGGCGGCCGGTCGCCAGCTATGCCGACGCGATGGGCGTGACCACCGGCCAGCTCTCCCGCATCTGCCGCGCTACGTTCGGGGTCTCGGCAATCGAGGCGATCGATGCACGCTCGATCCACGAGGCCAAGCGGCTGCTCGGCTATTCGACGCTCAGCGTGAAGCAGATCGCCAGTGAACTGGGCTTTCAGGACGAGGCCTATTTCGGTCGTTTCTTCCGCAAACAGACGGGACTCCGGCCAACCGAATATCGCTCCGCGGCCCACGATCGATCCTTGCCGCCAGAAAAGGCGAGAGCGGGCTGACTCGCCCTCGCGCCCTGATCCGCTTCAGGCCGACAACCCACCTAGCCTCACGAACAGGTGCTCCGGCCCGGAGTTGGTCAGATTGTTGCCCCGCACATACTGGATCGGCCTTGCCGGGTCGAGCGCAATAGCGCCAATCTTGCGGGCCAGAGCCTTCGTCGCGATCAGCGTCTCCAGCTTGGCGAGCGGCGCGCCAAGGCATTTGTGCATGCCGTTGCCGAAACCCAGATGGCCGCTGGAATCGCGGTCGATGTCGAACGTCTCCCCTTCGGCGAACTTGCGGCTGTCGCGGTTCGCAGCCGACAGCAGCAATCGCACCACCGCGCCCTTGGGGAGATCGACGCCCGCGATAGTGGTCGCCTCGGTGGTGATACGGCTCACGCGCTGGACGGTACCGCGATAGCGCGCCACCTCCTCGACGAACCGGTCAGCGTCGGCGGGGTTTTCGCGGATACGTCCGAGCAGATCCGGTTGCTCGGCAAACATGCGAAAAGCGTTGGCGACAAGGATAGTCGTCGTGTCGTGCCCGGCGATGAAGACGAACGCGCACAGCTCCTTCGCTTCCTTTTCCGAAAGCAGCCCGTCCTTCCACATGCGCGCGATATGTCCGCCGATCGACTGGCTGTCGGTGAGAGCGAGCCGCTCCAGCGCTTGCTTCAGGTAGGCGAAGAAAGCCTGCGCGCTCTGCTCGTCGGTGCCGGTCTTAGGCGCATTGCGGGCGAGGCGCCCGAAATAGCTAAAGGTCTCGTCCGACCAGAACTTCATCTTTTCCTCATCCTCGTTCGGCACGTCGATCATCGTGGAGATGGTCGAGATGCTGAGCGGGATGGCGAAATCGTTGACGACATCACCGCCGCCTTTGGCAATCATCGCGTCGAGGAGGTCCTCCGCCCTTTGCGCGATCTGATCGATAAAGGGATCGAGCGCCAAGGGCAGGAAGGACGGCTGGACGACCTTGCGTAACCGCGAATGGTCGGGTGCATCGAACAGCGTCAGGAACGTCAGCGGCGGCGGGCTGACGACCTCGGAAGAAAACAGCTTCGGGTTGCGGATCGCCTGGTAGACATCGTCATAGCGCGACAGGAACCACACGTCCGAAGTCGACGACTGGCAACGCAGCACTGGCGCACGCTCCCGCATCCAGCGGTAGTGCTCGTAAGGATCGCCTTGCGAGCCGTCATCGACCACCTTGAATGGCTCCAACCCCTCGGGCCAGTCCAGTTCGTGTGAATATGACGGAAGCGTGCTGCCCGCGAATGGGCAGACTTGCGGCGCGCTCTGCGGCACGGCAGACGGCAGAGCGGGGGCCGCCGCGGCCACGGGTGCCTTCTTGCCCGTCGCCATGCGCTCCAGCGCCCGGCTCATCGTGGCCTTGGAATGGAGCGCATGCAGCGCAATCACGTCCCGCGCCGCGTTCAGGTCGCCCAGTTCGAAGGCGGCGACAATGTCCCGGTGCTGCTGGACGATATCGCCGACGATCTCGATCTGGTCGGTCAGCGCGCGAGCGATGTAGTCCTGCACGGCCAGTTGCCGGTAGAGCGCGATCAACTGTGCGTTCCCGGAAGCTTCGATCGTGAACATGTGGAAGGCGTGGTTCGCCTCGATGTAGCGTGGAACGTCCGTAAAGTGCCGCCCGCGCACGAACGGCGCCGTCGCCTCGGCGAGCTGGCGGAAGGTGATCAATTGCTCGCTCGACAGCCGGCCCATGGTCAGCTGAGCCGCCCCCAGTTCGAGAGCCATGCGCAGGTCGAAGGCTTCATCGACATCGACAGGAGCGATGCGCTCCTCGCCGGTCTGGACCACCAGGCCTGTACCGGCGAACTTCTCATAATAGAAATTGCGCGGCGTCAGCCCTTCGGACGACAGAAAATCGCGTACCGCATCGACCATCGGCGGCGGGCCGCAGAGGTAGACATCCGCATCGCCACCGTTGAGCTGGGAAGCGCTGATGTGGTGGGTCACATAGCCCTTGTTGGAATAGGCACTGTCGGGGCTGGAGACGGTGCAGGCATAGGTGAAGTTCGGCAGGCGCTGCGCATAGGTTTCGAGCCGGTCGATGCCAACCAGATCCTCATCGGTGTTCACACCAAGGATCATGTGGATCGGATACGGGCTGCCGCCGTCCTCGACGATCTTGTCCAGCATCGAGAGGAACGGCGCGAGGCCCGTGCCACCCGCCAGAAACAGCACCGGCCGTTCAATGGCGCGCAGGTAGAAGCTTCCCATCGGGCCGCGAAACTCGATTGGGTCGCCTACTTTGGCGGTTTCGCAGAGCCAGGTCGACATCACCCCTTGACGCACATTGCGCACAAGAAAGGACACGTGCGGCTCGGACGGCCCCGAGCTGAAGGAGTAGGACCGTGTCTGGTCGGTGCCGGGCACCTGGACGTTGACATACTGCCCAGGCAGAAAGCGGAGATCCGCGCGGTTCTCGAGCTCGACCGAAAAGGCGATCGTGGTGTCCGACGCTCGTTGGCAGGCGACGATCCGTCCCTTGTGGGAGGAGGGGCCGGTACACGAGACATCGGAGTTCGTGGCGATCTGGATCATGCAGTCGGAACGTGGGCTCATCTGGCAGGTGAGAACCTTGCGGGCGCTCGCCTCCTCCGGGCTAAGCGCATCTTCCACGCAGTCGCCCAGAACGTACTCGCCGGACTTGCAGTCCGCCTTGCAGGTGCCACACACGCCATCACGGCAATCGAGTGGAATATTGATCTTCGCGCGAATGGCGGCGTCGGTGACGCGCTCGCCCTCCTCGCACTCGATGAAGCGGGTCACTCCGTCCTCAAAACGGAGGGTTATCTGATGGGCCATGGCGGTGTCTCCTCTAGAGCCGCCCGAAACTCCGCTCCGCTGGCGGTATGTTCGGGCGGGGTGGCGCGCGAGGTAGTTTTGTTTCTCGCAAGCGCCAGGTGGGCTTAATGGCGCCAATTTAGAGCCTGAGCCGCGTTCCCCTCAATGGACAGAGACGACGTTCACCCGGACAAAACGTGCATTGTGATGGATGCCGGATGCCCGTAGTAACCCGGACCTCACCTGCTTTCCGCGGCCAGAAAATACGCGTCGACCACATTAAATCCGTTGCGCTGCGGAGCCGAACTCATTCAGGCTAAACGACGCCTATCATCCAGATACCGCCCAGCGGCGCACGCGCAACAGGATGGGCGGGGACTCCCGTACTGAACGTGTTCGACAGTCGATCCCGGACCGGGAGGTCACATGTCATCGCTACGCGCAAACGATCTGCTCCATTCGAAGGAAGGGTTCCGCCTGCACGGCCCGGACCTGGACTGCTGGCGCCGCTGGGGGCCTTATCCGAGCGACCGGCAGTGGGGCACGGTTCGCGAAGACTGCAGCGACTACGGAACCGCATGGGAGCATTTCCCCCACGAGCATGCGCGCAGCCGCATGTACCGCTGGGGCGAGGACGGCATTGCCGGATTCGGCAACGATCCACTCGACTGGTGCGTGTCGCTCGCGCTCTGGAACGGGCACGACCCCATCCTGAAGGAGCGGCTGTTCGGCTTGACCAATGCGCAAGGCAATCACGGCGAGGACGTGAGCGAGCTTTACTTTTATGTCGATGGCACGCCGACGCACTCGAGACGACGACGCCCATGCGCTGCGTGTCGAGCGACAGATACTCGGTCAGGTACAGCGGCAGCATCGCGCCGAGCACGAACACGCCGGTCATCGCGCAGAACAGCGCGGCCATCGCGATCGGGATGTTGCGGCTCTTCAGCACGTCGCGCCAGTTGCCGCGTTCGGCCAGGCACCTGGGCCGCTTCGGCGTCGCTTGCGGCGAGGCTTTCGGTTCGCGAATCACGAAGAACATCAGCACGCCGAGAATCAGCCCCGGCACCGACACCAGCGCGAATACGCAGCGCCACGTGACCACGCTCAGCAGCTGCGTCGCGATGATCGGCGACAGCGCGAGGCCAAACAGCGCGAAGCCGCTTTGCTGCAGGCCGAGATTGAAGCCGCGGCGTTTCGGATGCGGTGCATCGGCGGTCGCGGCGAAACTGGTCGGGCAGAACGAGCCTTCGGCGACGCCCATCAGCGCGCGCACTGCGAGCAGGCTCATCAGGCAGCCAGCGAGCCCGGAGAAACCGGACAGCAGCGAGAACGCCAGAATGGCCGGAATCAGCACCTTGCGGCGCCCGATCTTGTCGGAGAGGCCGCCCATCAGCGCCGCGAAAATGCCCCACGACAAGCGCCGGGCCGCCGCCCGGCCAGCGTCCAGTGGACGCCGGTCCATTCGGAGCCGCTCGTGCTGCTCGTCAATGCGAACGTCGCTGAAGCGCCTGTGGTCGAGCTATTTCGCGCGCGGCGCTTTCTGCGTTTCAATCGGACGCAGCGCACCGGCGTGATCATCGACCGTGCGTTGCGCAAGCAACGCGTGAAGGTCAACGAGTTTCTCGAACTGAATTCGCTGGAAGGGATCGCCGAACTCGTGCGCCAAGGGATCGGTATTGCGGTGGTACCGCTGCTGCGCCGCTGCTCATGGACTCGCGATGACGCATTGCGCGTCGTGCCGCTGCCCGACGCTGGCGTGCGGCGCAACGTGGGGATGCTGGAGCGCGCGCAGCATGGAAAGATGAGCGTGACGGCGTCGATCGTTCGGCAGTTGAAGGAAGTGGTCTGAACACGTCAAACCCTCGAGCAACTGCTCTTGCCCCTCGCCAGATCTGCGTTGCGACGCCGAGCCGCATCGGAAACCGGGGATAACTAACCGCGCAGGCTCCCGGCCGGCTTGACAGTTAGTAGCGTTTTACAGCTGTCAGCCGAGCCGGGATAGTTGCTGCCATTCGCGCCCGATATACTCCGTTCACCCCTGAACGTCTTTCGGCCACGGGCGACCACTCGGACCATGAAAGCAACGGACCTCGAACAGCGGATCCTCAAACAATCGCTGCTTTGCACGGTGATGATCGCTGGACTCGGCATCGCGGCCGGGATTCTGAGCGGCTCGCTGGCGATCATCTTCGACGGCATGTTCTCGGCTCTCGACGCCGCGATGTGCAGCCTGTCGCTGCTCGTCACCCGCCTGCTTCGGCAGGAGAGCAGTCGGCGCTTCCAGCACGGCTTCTGGCACATCGAGCCGCTCGTGCTCGTGTTCAACGGCAGTCTGCTGTCGGTGCTGTGCTTTTACGCTTTCATCAACGCGGTCAAAGGCCTGCTCGACGGCGGCCACGAGCTCGAGTTCGGCTGGGGTGTCTTCTACGCAGTGGTGGTTGCCACGTTCGCCTTCGTCATGTTCTTGCGCGAGCGGCGCGTGAATCGCGCGATCGACTCCGAACTGATAGGGCTCGACATCAAGAACTGGCTGATGTCGGCGTGCGTCAGCGCGGCGCTGTTGCTGGCGTTTTCGATTGCATGGCTGCTCGAACGAATCGGGCACGGCCACCTGACACCGTACATCGACCCCGGCGTGCTCGCACTACTGACGCTCGTTCTGATCCCGATGCCGATCGGAACCGTGATCGGCGCGGTCAAGGAAGTGTTGCTGATCACGCCGCCGGATCTGGAGCGCGAGCTGCGCGACCTGATGCAACAACTGACCGCCGACTACGGCTTCGTCAAGCACTCGCACTACGCGACGCGCGTCGGCCGCGGCCTGTTCGTCGAGGTGCATGTCGTGTTGCCCGAGGCGATGGAGCACGCCGGCGTCCGCCAACTCGATCAGATCCGCGACAGGATCTCGCGCGCAATCGGCGAATCGGGCCCGGACCGCTGGCTGACCGTGGCGTTCACGCGCGACCCGCGCTGGTTGTAACTTTCGCGGCTAGTCCTCGAACGGGTTGCCGGTGTCCTTCACTTCGGTACTGAGGTTGTATTCCGCACGCATCGCCTTGAGTACGCCCTCGATGTCGCGCTCGAAGCCAATCGCGTTACCGAAGTGGGTCATGTTCCAGTTGCAGCCTGTCTTGTCGGCCTCTTGCAATTGCGGCCGCGGCACGCGAATCTTCACGCCATCCTCGACGATTTCCTGCAGTCGATGGATTCGCCGATTGACCTCCTGCTGAAGCTGCGAGGCATTAAGCGTCTTGCGTATCATCCAGGTCTCCTCCCGGTTGCTCGAGCCAGTCTAACGCAAGTGAGGCGATTCGCGACCTGGCGCTGAAATGCGAAGTGCCAGCGAGAAAGCAGGCGTATTGGTTCGTTGGGGGGTGTCAGCCAGCGCCGACGCGCGCGAAAGTCTGGCGGCTTCAGACGACGATGGTTGTGCGTCGCAGCACACATTCGTTCGCTTTCTCTGTCGCCGGCCTGGATTGTTTCCCCGATAGCCAGACATACGGATTACGAGGAACATAGGCATGCGCCAAAAGTTGCCAACGTGTAAAACCGGTGGGGGTAAGCATGGGACAACTCGACTTCAGTACCTTCGAGCACGAAGGTTGGGAGCGGGTCGCGCAGGCCTATCATGAGTATTTCGGTGATTTGACCGCCCAGTCGAACCAGGCCATGCTCGAGACCCTCTGCGTTCGGCGGGGAGCCCGTTTTCTCGACGTCGCCTGCGGCCCGGGCTACCTCGCGGCGGCCGCCGCGCGCAGCGGCGCGGATGTCGCCGGCGTGGATTTCTCGCTCGCGATGGTCGACAAGGCGAGACGCGTCTTTCCGGCACTTGAGTTCCGCGTCGGCGACGCGGAGGATTTGCCATTTCCCGACGCAAGCTTCTCGGCGGTGGGGATCAGCTTCGGAATCTTGCACTTTCCGCACCCCGAGCGCGCACTCGCGGAGGCGTTTCGTGTACTGCAACCTGACGGCAGAATCGCCTTCACGGTATGGGCGACACCGAACAAGGCGGTTGGCTTCGGCATGGTGCTGAAGGCGATCGAGGAGCACGGGACGACCGACGTACCCGTCCCGCCGGGACCACCCTTCTTCCGATTCAGCGATTGGGAGGAATCGAAGCGCATGTTGCTCGATGCCGGGTTCGTCCAACCGGAGGTGCGGGAGTTGGACCTCACGCTCGTGCTTCGTGCTCCCAATACCCCTTTTCATGCCCTGTTACGTGGTGGCGTGCGGATGTCCGCGTTGCTGCACGCGCAGACGCCTGCCGCGCTAGCGTCGATTGAACGGGCCGTCGCACACGACGCGGAGGCGTATCGTAGCGATACCGGGGACCTGCGGCTGCCGATGAGCTGTGTCCTGGCTTCCGCACTCAAGCCTTAGGGTGCGCGGGTTGACTCAACTCAACTAGACCGTCGCGGCGAGCCTGAATTCATCGAACCTGGCTACTGGTGGCGATAGTTCCTGGACTTCCAGACGGTCCACCAGAGCTGCATGCGCACCGTCGATCAGCCAATCGCAGATTCGCTCGAGTTCTTCGGCGTGTCCTTGCAACACGGCCTCGACCGAACCGTCCATCCGGTTGCGCACCCAACCCGTGATGCCTCGAGCCGTGGCCTCGTTGATGCAAGCCTGCCGGTAACCTACACCCTGCACGTGACCATATACCCTGACCAGTCTGGTCCGTAAATCGGTATCGAACTGTGGCGTCATGATGCACGTAACTCCAGGCCGGATAAGACGCAGCGCAGTTGCCTCTGGCCGCTGTCGCTGTCAGTCCGCAAACAAAAGCTCTGCTCGATACGAATCGCGAATTCGACAGTCAACCTCCGCGCACCTCGTCGCTTTCGCCTGCCGAGTCTGTCGCCTCCCAATCCGCCGTAGCCGTTGCTGCTGGCGTCACCGGCTTGATACGTGTCCACCACGCGGTATTTGCCGGTGCATGGAAGCGGAACTGCGTGCTCCATGCCGCCCAGAACTCCCGCTGTGCGGCCTGGGACGTCGGGAGAACAAAACCTAACTGCTCAGCGAGTGCCGGCAGATAAAGGTCAAACGCTGATTTGACAACGTCGCCCCAGCTTCTTGCCTCAAGAATCGCAAGCCGATACGCAATTGCCGCAATGGCGGCCGCAATCGCAGCGTTCTGAAAAAGTTCCGCCAACAGGTAATTACCGGCCAGTCCGTCCGCAAGCCAGATGTCAATCGCTCGCACAACGGTAAAGATGGACGTAAAGGTACCCAGAGCGACGAGCCCGACCAGAAAGTCAACTGGAGCTCTCGCATCAGCAATGATTGCTTGATAGTCCTTTGGGATGACTCCAAGAAGACGCGGCCATACGAATATGCTGTCAACCTTATAGACTTCGCTCGAGTAACCCTCGAATGCACGCAACGTGTTCCCAAAGGCCGTAGGAAGAACGAGATTTTCATACCGGGGGAAATCACGGGCGTTCCGCTCCTGGTTGCGGTACAGCCTCGCCCTTACGGTGGCTCGGTTCGATTCAGCCTTTCTGTATTCCAATGATTCCTTTGAGGCTTTAAGCCGCTCGACTGTACTGTTCTCTGTAGCGAGTTCCGTACGGAGGCGTTCTATGAGGTCCAGCTGACGATTGCGGCGATTTCGCTCATCGCGCTTCCATGCCTCGCGATTGAATGGCCATTTGTATCCTTCGAGGACCTGATAAAACCAGTTGTTCAATACCAACAGGATCAGCGATAGGACCCATACGATGATGAGGAAAGAGAACAGGCTTCCAACCTTGTCGCTGTCCGAGGTCGCTTTCTGTAGCAAATCGCAAAATGCCGGGATATCGGCGTTTGCCGCGAGAAAGCCTGTAAAGCCAAGCAGGGCCGGCAAAAAGAAGCCGAGGATAAATGCTTTGTCCAGCAGTTTCGATAGGCCCGAGAGCATCGGAGATTATCCCTTGGCAAGTTCAGCGACGCACTGGCGGTGGGTTGTCGTCATCTGGGTCCTGCTGCGACTGTCCCGGAAGACCTCCGAATTGAAGAGCCCGGTGAACGGCATTCAAATCGATGCTTGCCAGTTTGCTCGGAGGCGTTGCTGAGCCGGAGTCGTCTACAAGATGTTGATAGAGGAAATCGACAACCGCACTGAGGGCATTGAGGGCGCTCGCGTAATCTCGTGCAATTGCCAGGTCGTGGACTTCTACGGCCCGCCTCATCACCAATTCGCGTAGTGGTTCCGGTGCTGATTCGTATTGGCGAGCAAACGCGGCGTTCCGTTTGATCTCTTCAAGCCGGTCGATCGCTATTGAGGCACTGCGGCGGCTCTGCCCCCTGGGTACATGCGTGGCGCTGCGCCCGACCACTTTTGTCAGCAATTCGACGATTTCACGAGATGAGTTTTCTTTCATCCTGGCTCTCCAAGGGGAAAACACACTCGCCTCCCCGGCCCCGCCCGGTCGTCAATGCTCGAACCGTTACTCGATGTTAGTACAGCTGTTCGGTAGGAGGAAACAGTATATCGGTGCGCACGCCGCAGAAGTGTCACGTGGACTTCGCAACAAGTGAACTATCGCGGGTTCCTCGCTGCCTCGCACATACGGTTGGCCAAGCGAGCGGCACAGGACAATCCCTGAACGCTTGCCGGACAATGTTCAGGAACATGCGGGCGCAATTCTCCGCAGCGAAATGTTGGTTTCGGACCGTCGCTGCGCGGTCAAAGTGTAGGGCGAGTCCCACCACCGAGTCCACGTCGCCACTGTCACGCGAGCATTCAACGCCTACGCAGCCCGTTAGCGGCATGCTTGCCTGACAGCCCCTCCGTCGGCACGGTCTTTGCATCCAGAAACTGCGTCAACCGGAGATAGCCATGATGCGATGTTTTGCGGACTTCGCTCCCAGGCAAGCGCTGCGCGGCAGTGCAGCCGTACTTGCTGCCACCTTACTCCTAACAGCATGCGGGACGGGAATGGCGGCATTCGCCGGACTGCTTCCGAAATCCGACGGGGTAGCGACCGCAGTGACCGCTACGCCGTTGGTCGAACTGCAGACCACGATGACGAATCTAATCGAATCCGGTTACGAGGACATTTCCGCAGTTGCTGACTAAGCTCGCCCGCAAGCTCGGCGGTGGCGCGCCGCGCCACGTGATATCACTGTCGGAACCGACTTCACCGTTCATCAGGTGATGAACACGGTTCGTCTTCAACTCTGTTCTCTGCCATTAGGTATGCTTCTCTCTGTGTCTTGCGCCCGCCGCGAAGCACGGCCACCAAACACCGGCACAGTCGCTTGCGCACGACCCAATGATCGGTCCGACAGGTACCGTTACGTCACCAGCGGGCAGGCACGGTCGCATTGATTGCGTTCGAGCAATCCCCAACACCTGGCGGGCCACCGCGTACTGCACGAACATAGGAGCGAAACGTGGCAAGTATTGACTTCGAGAACCTCCGGCAGTTGTTTCCAGTCACCGACGATATTCCCGAGACCGCCCGCCTCGCGGAGCCGATTCATCAGCGCGTCTCGCTCGTCGATGGAGAACTGAAGGCATGGGATGGCGCCTGCAAGAGCGTGCAGTCGCCAGTCTGCGTGCGACAAGCCTCCGGCGACGCTGAACAGGTCGTAATTGGCAGTTATCCGGTCATGGGCGAGGTCGAGAGCGATGCCGCGCTGAACGCGGCCGTGCGAGCCTACGATCACGGCCGCGGTGAGTGGCCAACGATGACAGTCGCGCAGCGCATCGGCTGCATGCAAGACTTCATTCGTCTCATGGCGGCCAGGCGCCATGAGATTGTGAATCTGATCATGTGGGAAATCGGCAAGAGCCTTGCCGATTCGCAGAAGGAGTTCGACCGCACCATCAGCTATATGCAAGACACTATCTCGGCGCTCAAGGAGCTAGACAATAGCAACTCGCGCTTTGTCATCGCCGAGGGCACCATCGGCCAGATTCGCCGCACCCCGCTGGGCGTCGTGCTGTGCATGGGGCCTTACAACTATCCGCTGAACGAAACGTTCGCGACGCTCATTCCCGCATTGCTGATGGGCAACACCGTCGTGTTCAAGCCGCCCCAATATGGCACGCTGCTGTTCTTTCCACTGCTCGAGGCTTTCCGCTCTGCTTTCCCGAAAGGCGTCGTCAACACGATTTATGCACCGGGTGCGGTGGTGGTGCCACACATGCTCGCCTCAGGAAAGATCGACGTGCTTGCCCTCATCGGCTCAAGCAAGGTTGCAGACCACCTGAAAAAACAGCACCCAAAGTCGCATCGGCTACGCGCCGTTCTCGGCCTTGACGCCAAAAACGCCGCGATTGTGTTGGCTGACGCCGACATAGACCTCGCCGTGAAGGAATGTCTGCTCGGTACGTTGTCGTTCAATGGTCAACGGTGCACAGCGCTCAAGATATTGATGGTGCACCGCTCGATCGCCGATACGTTTCTTCAGCGCTTTAACGCAGCGCTCAAAAATCTCAAGGTCGGCATGCCGTGGGAACAGGGTGTGTCCATTACACCGCTGCCGGGGATGCATCGCACGGCCTACATGACTCAGGCAATTGACGATGCGAAAGCGAAAGGCGCGGCGGTCGTGAACGAAGGTGGTGGCGTGTTCTGCAAAACTCTTTTCTATCCGGCCGTGGTGTACCCCGTGAAGGAAGGGATGATGCTCTATCGTGAGGAGCAGTTCGGACCGATCATCCCAGTCGTGCCGTTCGATGACATCGATACACCACTCGAGTATGTCATCACTTCGGACCACGGTCAGCAGGTCAGCATTTTCGGCACCGACGCTGCCCAAATTGGCTCGCTGGTCGACCCGCTCGTCAATCAGGTGTGCCGCGTCAATCTCAACAGCCAGTGCCAGCGAGGCCCAGACGTCTTTCCGTTTGCCGGCCGCAAGGATTCTGCGGAAGGTACGCTATCGGTCACCGATGCGTTGCGCGCGTTCTCGATTCGCTCCATGGTCGCGGCCAGGGAGACCGACCTGAACAAGACGCTGCTCGATACGATGGTCACGAATCATCACTCGAAGTTCGTGAACACCGGTTTTATCTTTTAGCGGCTCGATGGGTATCGAGCTCGAGTCCCGGTGCGGAGATTCAGCGCGCGATGCCGTAAAGGTCAGCGCATCGTGCGCATGGTTGAGTGAAAGGGTCCATTCGTCAGTTGGGGCGATTTCGCACGACGTCCGGCCAGTCGATGCCCGTAGAAAAGCATAGGTTTAAAAGCGACGAATATTTGCGACGTCCTATGGCGCTGCTTCATGCATCGACCCAACGCTTTTCCCTGGTGCAGGATGCGCGGAGCGGGTCACTGCGGGTCCGGATTAGCCAAGCCCGCTTGCTCGATAATCTGCTCGTATTGTTCCACACCGACTACGGCTCGGTACTCCTGCATCAGCCGGATGAGCGCCTGCGACGCCCTGGAAATCACACCGTAGACTTCCAGCTGCTCGGCGTGCACCAGCGCCTGCCCCAAAGTCATGGCCACGTCAGTCGCCTTATTGCAGTTGAACAGCGAGCAAGTCGTTGGCGAACGCGGGTCGGGCGGAGGCGAACTCCATCAGGTCGAGGAAGCCCTCGCTGACCGCAAACTCATGCAGCGCATCATCGCCGCTGTCAGCTTTGATGCGACCGTAGCTTTCGACCATTTTCAGGTCGGTAATCAAGTACATCATCTCAACCTCTTTCTGTCTGGGAATGCCCCGAGTTGTCGCGCTCATACCTCGACGGAAAGAATGCGCCCCGTCGGGCCGTTGTCGTCTCATGCTTCGGTCCGAAGAGTACGTAGCGTGGCTTAATTCAAGCTTAAACAATGCCAACGATGAGAACGCCTCGCCGCAACGGAGATTCGGCGGCGCCCAATCGGAAAACCTCGCGGAATAGCATTCAATCCGTCGCGAAGCGGTTGAACACTGGACGGTCGTTTGGCGGGGAGAATGAAGTGCCATCGGGTCACTTGCTCGATGGCGGAGCAAGCGGCTGTTATTGGATGTCAGTCCGCAATCTCCGGCTCGACCAGCTTCGCCAGTTGCGCGAGCGACTCCTGCCAGCCGAGGTAACACATCTCGACCGGAATCATCTCGGGGATGCCTTCCTGCACGATGTTCAGTTCGGTCCCGCACGACACCTGCCGCAACGAAACGGTCGTGTGCATCTGACCGGGCAGATTCGGGTCGTCGAAATGGTCCGAATAGCGGATCTTTTCGAACGGCACCAGTTCGACGTACTCGCCGCCGAACGAGTGCCCCTTGCCTGAGCCGAAGTTATGAAACGACATCCTGTAGGTGCCGCCGACGCGCGCATCCATCTGATGCACGTCGCAGGTGAAGCCATACGGCGGTAGCCATTTCGCCATCGCGGCGGGTTCGAGGAATGCGCGATAGATACGCTCGGGCGTCGTGCGCAAAACACGGTGGAATTTGACGGTTCCGGTAGCCATGATGAGTGTGCCTTTAACTGGAGGGGTTGGACATACTGTCACGACGCGCCCGCGTTGCGGGAATCGACACGCACGAGACCAGGCAAAACCCGTAGACGGTTGACACTCGTTTAACAGGTATATCGCCCCATACGGACTGCGTTGCGGTCGAAGCGTCCCCGGTCGCCATAGCGTCCCCGTCCTTTTTAGAGGATCGATGATTGCAACGCATCAGGGACCGCCGGCCTACGCCGGCCATTGAAGTCCGGATGCATGGCTGCAATCGTTACCTTCAATCCGTTACAGCAGGGACTTCAGGCGGCGAGTTTCTGCTGAACCGGTTGATCGTCTTTCACCGGTTCGCCATCCCTGAAGGCAATGCCTTCCAGCAACAGCTTGATCTTTTCGGGCCCGTTGACGCGGCGCCAGGTTTTCTCGGCTTCCTCGATCAGCTTGAATGCCAGACCAAGGAAGGTTGGTCGCGACACACAGTTGCGCGTGCGGGTCGTACGGTGTCGCACCGTCGCGAACGTCGACTCAATCGCATTCGTGGTTTGCAAATGCTGCCAGTGCTCAGCCGGGAAGTCGTAAAACGCCAGCAGGCTTTCCCGGTC
Source organism: Paraburkholderia sp. Cpub6 (assembly GCF_014201065.1). Lineage (NCBI taxonomy): Bacteria > Pseudomonadati > Pseudomonadota > Betaproteobacteria > Burkholderiales > Burkholderiaceae > Paraburkholderia > Paraburkholderia sp. Cpub6. The sequence continues at coordinate 255,610 of NZ_JACHDM010000003.1, read as the reverse complement.
CTTCTTCAACGTTTCCGTTGCCTTCGGATATTTCGCCGCGTAGACCGTCACGAAACGATCAAACGCGCCTTCCATTCGCCATTCGAGGTCTTTGCCGCAACACTTGCTTCAGCAGCTCAACCTCAAGGCTCTAAACATTAAATCCGCCGTTGCGCTTCGACCTTGAAACCGCCGTTTACGTACGGCCATAAAACATAATTCGTATTACGTTTAGGCAATACCCACTGCATGATGGCCGAAACTGACGGTGTGATGCGCCCCCGAGAGCATTTATGTCCCACTATCCTCATCGTCATGGCAGCGTTGTGCAGCCCAGCATTCGAAGAACCTCCACATCTCGAATCGGGGAAAAAGATGCAAACGTTCGATGTGTTGACTTATGTTGCTCATACCTTGCGTGCGGGAGAGCGCGTAGCTGTTGCCTCTATTCTCTGCGTCGCCGTCGAGATAATGCTGCCGTATGGCAAGGTGTCGTTTGCATCACGCGCGCGCGGCATTCTGTTTCACATTTGTTATCTGTTTATAGGTGGGCTTTTCTTCGAACTTTATCATTCTGTGATCGTCGCACTGCATATCCAACCGCTTTTCTCGATATCGCTTGACGGCGTATTGGATTCGCCGCGGCCAGTCTGGCGCGCCACCGGCATCGCCCTCGCTATCGCTGGGGCGATACTGATTGGTGATTTGCTGTACTACTGGTTCCATCGCGCGCAGCATACGTTCGGTTTCTTATGGCGGTTCCACCAGGTCCACCATTCGATTCGCGAGATGAATGTGTGGAACTGCAATATGCATGTATCGGAGGAGTTGCTCCGTCCCCTCGTTGTCACGCTTCCAATGGCACTACTGATCGACTTCCATCCTCCATTCCTATGGTCGTTGATTGGCATGGTGATACTCATTCAGGGCACCTTCGAGCACGCCGATACACGCATCAGCTTTGGCCCGATTTCCTATCTGTTCCCAGACAATCGATTTCATCGAATTCATCATTCAGTCGAGTTGCGCCATTACAACCGAAATTTCGCTGCAGTCGTGACCTTATGGGACGTATTGTTTGGGACCGCACACTTCCCGAAGAAAGGCGAATGGCCCGAGGTCGGTCTTGACTACACTGATGAACCTGACGGTCTGGTTGATTATCTGCTGATGCCATTCACCGTCACGCTACCCGCCACCGCTGTACAAGACCCATCCCAACGGAGGACGGAGTGATGTCCCCACTCGCAACGACACTCGGATCGCGGCTTGCCGATGCGAAAAACAGGCCATCGGGTTTCGACTACATGCGTCTCGTGCTCGCCGTCCTCGTGGTCGCGAGCCACACCATTAACGTCTGTTATGGTCACAAGTTCACTCAAGCGGTATGGTCCGGGCCTGCACGAGCACCGCTCGCGCTAATTTTGCCAATGTTCTTCGCTCTGAGCGGTTTCCTGGTTGCTGGCAGCTTCGAACGTTGCCGCACGATCGTTTCCTTCTGCGGGCTGCGGGTACTGCGGCTGTTACCCGCATTGGCGGTCGACACGCTGATCGCCGCATTGCTGATCGGGCCGTTCTTTACCACGCTTCCACTTCATCAATATTTCACTGATCCCGAGTTCCGGGCGTACTTCCTGAACATTCTCGGAGACGTCCATTTCGCGCTGCCAGGTATGTTCGCCAACAATCCTTGGCCGGATGCAATCAATCAGCAATTGTGGACGTTACCGTTCGAACTAGCCTGTTACGTCGCATTGACTATTGCGTCGTATGCCGGCATGGCACAACGACCGCATCTGTTACTCGCCGCATCGATTGGTGCGAACGTCTTACTCGTTGCGCTTGCGCACCGTTCCGGTTCGGCTGATACGACCGTACACGGACCGATGCTCGTTCTCTGTTTCTTCTATGGCGTTTGCGCGTACCAGTTCCGCAACCGGATCGTCTGGAGTTCATGGCTCTGTGTGCTATCTGGCCTCGTCGCAGTGATTTGCCTATCCGTTCGCGGCGCGGATTACTTCGCGGCGCTGCCCGCCGCCTATCTGACCGTCTTTCTCGGACTCACGCAACCAAGACGCCACCGCTTTGTCGCAAGCGGTGACTACTCATACGGCATCTTTCTTTACGGTTTCCCGATACAGCAAACTGTGGCCGCGATGCTTGCCCCGGCCGCCCTCACCTGGTACGTTCATTTTCCGATTTCCCTCGCCCTCACACTTCTCTTTGCAATGATGTCGTGGCACGGCGTCGAAAAGCGTGCCCTGAAACTGCGTGGCTTGCTAGACCGTATCGAAACCGGTGCGTTGCATATCGCCGCCGCCGTGCCGGGGGGGCGATATCTCGTACCGGCGCCCGCGGTCCGAATCACGAAGTCGCCGACCCTCGAATGATCGTCAGAAGGCGGGGAAAGGCAGCCGCAGAGATTCAATCTCGCGCAATTCGTAGCGGCGCTGCGGTGCGTCTTTGCTCATCAAGGTCAGATGCGGAGCAGCAAAATACCACTCTTCATCCAATACATCCGTTGGGTAGGGCCCGCGTTTTTTCATGCCGCCAGGATACCAGGTCTGGCGCGAAGTTCCTGACACGCATCTAAGATGGGTGGTTCCCGTCAGAGCCACAAAGGAAGGTCATGGGCATCGACTCGACGCATCAAACTGCCATCAAAGCTTTCGTGTTCGATGTCTTCGGAACCGTGGTTGACTGGCGAAGCGGCGTCGCGCGCGAAGCGCAACCGTTTCTGCAGCGGCAAGCGCCGAATCTCGACGCATCCGACTTCGCGGACGCATGGCGACGCGAGTATTCGCCCGCGATGGAAGAAGTGCGTAGCGGACGCAGACCGTACGTGCGTCTCGACGTGCTGCACCGGGAAAACCTCGTCAAAGTGCTGGCGCGTTTCGGCATCGCCAACGTTCCCGAACCGGAGATCGATGAGTTGAACCTGGCCTGGCATCGGCTGGACCCCTGGCCCGATGCCGTCGACGCATTGCGGCGCCTGAAGGCGCGCTTCATCATCGCACCGCTATCCAACGGCAACATTCGCCTGATGGTGGACATGGCAAAGCGTGCCGGTCTGCCTTGGGATGCCATTCTCGGTGCCGAAGTCGTCCGCGCTTATAAACCCTCGCCGCTGGTCTATAGCGAAACGGCGGAAATTCTCGGCATTGCGCCACGCGAATTATGCCTCGTGGCCGCGCATAACAACGATCTCGCCGCTGCCCGGCGCGTCGGCTTGAGCACCGCGTTCGTCGTGCGGCCCACCGAGCATGGCCCTCAACAGACGAGCGATCTGAAGGCGGACGAGGCGTGGGACTTCATCGTCGACGATCTGCACGAACTCGCGACGCAACTAGGCTGCGCGCGCTGACGCAAACCCACGCAAGGCGACGTACTGCAACAGCATGATCGTCTTGCCGTCGACGATTTCCCCTGCGTCGACCGCTCGCAACGCGGCTTGCAACGGCATTTCGATCACCTCGAGATCTTCCCCTTCATCCTCGACGCCGCCGCCGTCGTTGACCCGCATCGACGCGTCGTACTCGCCGACATAGAAGTAGAGCTTTTCGGTTACGGATCCCGGGCTCATGTAGGCCTCGAAAATCTTGTGGACCTGACCCACGCGATACCCCGTTTCCTCCTCGACTTCGAGCCGGATGCGTTCTTCCGGCGAAGCGTTGTCGAGCAACCCGCCCGGCGCTTCGATCATCATGCCGTCGTGACCGTTCACGAACGCGGGCATGCGGAATTGTCGCGTGAGTATCACGTTGCCGGTGCGCGGACTGTGCAGCAGGATCGTCGCGCCGTTGCCGCGATCGTAGGTCTCGCGGTTCTGCCGCTGCCATGTGCCATCGCGACGCAGGAAGTCGAACGTCACCTTCTTCAGCGTGTACCAGTCGTCGGATAGCAAGGTCGTTCCGACGATGCGAACCCGGTCTTTCGTTGCGGTCATGACGCCTCCTGTCGACCATGGACAATGATTCATGGTATCGTGCAACTTCGTGCAATTTCAAGATATTTCGTGCAATGTAATGTTGACGACCCAACGCAAGAAAGCGATCCTCGACGAACTCGCGCGCAACGGGCAGGTCCTGGCAGGCGAGCTGAGCGCGGCGTTTGGCGTGTCGGAAGACACGATCCGCCGCGATCTACGCGAACTGGCCGCGCAAGGGCGCTTGCAGCGGGTCCACGGCGGCGCGTTGCCCGCGTCGGCGGCGCTCGCGTCATTCGAGCAGCGTCAGGACATCGAGACGCTCGCCAAGCGGCGCATCGCTCGGCGAGCGGTCGAACTGATCGCGCCGGGGCAAACCGTGATCGTCGACGGCGGCACCACGTCGGCGCTATTGGTCCAGGCGCTGCCGTCCGATTTGCACGCGACCATCGTCACGCATAGTCCGAGCGTCGCCACGGCGCTTGCCGCGCATCCTTGTGTCGAGGTGATCCTGATTGGCGGCCGGCTTTACAAACATTCGATCGTGGCCGTCGGCGCCGCGGCGATGGAAGGCATTTCGCGCATCCATGCTGACCTGTACTTCATGGGGGTGACCGGCGTGCATCCCAGCGCTGGGCTGAGCACCGGTGACTTCGAGGAAGCCGCGATCAAGCGCGCGCTCGCCGCGCGGGCGGCGGAAACGGTCGTACTCGCGTCGTCGTCGAAACTGAACGCCGCATCGCGGTTCGTGATCGGCGAGATCAAACTCGCGCAGACCATCGTGGTCGAGAAGAAGACCAGCGCGGAATTGACGAAGCCGATCGAAGCGGCTGGGGTGACTGTGGTGAGAGCGTAGAGGTGCCGCGCCCTGGATCACGCCGATGTCCTGGGTTTCGAGCAGGTACATGACGAAATCGCTGTCGTTGGCGATCACACGTCCGTCGGGCGTACGCCGCCCGATCACACCCGCGCATGACGGAAAGACATAGAAGGCGCCGGTCGGACGAGGACAATAGAGTCCATCGATCGCATTCAGTCATCGCAACGACGGGCCGCAGCGGCGCTATTCGCACGTCGCAAGCCTCACGCGGGAGTTCTGCGATTTTTCGAAGCCGGAGTTTCATCCGCGCGCGGCCGCTTCCGAACAAAGATAAAACAGGCGACTTCTGGAGTGCTAGGATGACGCGCGCAACCCGGCTTGTTCCACGAAGCGACACTGCCGGGTTGCCGACACGATGGTGAAATCGTTGCGTTACGCAGCCTGATACTCAAGTACAGAGGAGACACTCAATGAAACTTTCGAAGCTGCTTATAAACGCGTTGGCGCTCTCGGCTCTCAGCTTTACCGCGGTCGCGGCTCATGCCGAAGATCTGCTCGACTCGGTCAAACAGGCCGGAGTCCTGAAGATCGGTCTCGAAGGCACCTATCCGCCGTTCGACTCGCGCAACAAGGACGGCGAGCTCGAAGGCTTCGACGTCGATGTCGCGAAAGCCGTGGCGGCGAAACTCGGCGTAAAGCCGGTATTCATTCCGACCGAGTGGAGCGGCATTATCGCGGCGCTGCAGAGCGGCAAATTCGACGTGATCATCAATCAGGTCACCATTACCCCGCAACGCAAACAGGTTCTTGATTTCAGCCAGCCGTACACGTACTCGGCCGCGCAGCTGATCCAACGGGCGGACGACAAGCGTGAGTTCAAATCGCTCGACGAATTCAAGGGCGACAAGAAGATCGGCGTGACGCTCGGCACCAACTACGACCAGATGGCGCGCGCGGTACCTGGCATCAACGTGCAAACTTATCCGGGTGCGCCCGAGAAACTGCGCGATCTCGCCGCCAGGCGTATCGATGCGACGATCGACGACCGGCTGATGCTGCCGTACATCATCAAGAACTCGCAGTTGCCGTTGCGTACGGGCGCGGTGCTGAAAGGCGCCGAGCAGGAAATGGGCATCCCGTTCCGCAAGGACAATCCGAAGTTCGCGAAAGCACTCGACGACGCGCTGACCCAAATGAAGCAGGACGGCACGCTCAAGAAGATCTCGATGCACTGGTTCGGCACGGACGTGACTCAGCCTGTCGCGCAGTAATTTTCTCGTTGTTCTCGCGTACCCGCGCCGACCTGCCGAATGGTCGACGCGGGTACGCCGCTTGCTCGCTGAGCGGTTTCTGCCGCGGAATCGCTCGCGATCAACGCTTCCATTGCTTCGAATCACGAAGCAAGCGCGGATACGCCATTACGCGCACCTTCTCCCTCGTTCATCACGTTTCATTCTTCATGCTGAATGCATGCACGCTCTGCTGCACCGCAGTTGCCTGATGCTTCGAAAGCGTGCGATGCTTTCGGAGCCATTGATCCGGCCACCTCGTGTCGGACTCGCATGTCGCCGGGAGACGACCTCGAATGGCACGCGATGAGACCAGTGAAATGCCAACAACCTTGGAGGCATCATGAGCATTCAATCACTGTCTCGCAGCAGCACCGCATCAACCGCGCATCTCTTCCCCAGCCCAAATAAGTACTTCGTGCCACGGCGTTCGCCGATCACGCTCGGCGTCGGCTGCATCGCCTCGCTCGTCTTCGCATCCGCGAGCTGTCTGGCCGATACCCAGGTGGGCGCCACGCTGCCGCCGGCGCCCGACATTCTGTACGGCGATCTGTTCGTCGCCGTGCAAACCGCGCAGATCTTCGCCGACCAGAAGACGTTCGTCGACGCAACGCCGAATGGCAATCCCGCGGCGATCGTCCAGCTATACGAAACGCAGAAGAACCAGCCCGACTTTTCGCTGCAGAAATTCGTCAGCCAGTACTTCACGCCGCCGCCCGATCAGAGCATCACGCCGCCGCCGAACCAGAGTCTGCGCGAGCACATCGACTGGCTGTGGAACGGCCTCACGCGCACGACGACGAGCGCGCCCGACTACAGCTCGCTGATCCCGCTGCCCAAACCATACGTCGTGCCGGGCGGCCGCTTTCGCGAAGGCTACTACTGGGATACCTATTTCACGATGCTGGGGCTGCAGGAGTCCGGGCGTGAAGATCTCGTCGACGATATGCTCGACAACTTCGCGTACATGATCGACACGTTCGGCCACATACCGAACGGCAATCGCACGTACTATCTGAGCCGCTCGCAGCCGCCGTTCTACTCGTATATGGTGGAGCTCGCGGCGCAAAAGGAAGGCAACAAGGTTTATCAGAAGTACCTGCCTGTGCTGCGCAAGGAGTACGCGTACTGGATGCAAGGCTCGTCCAGCACGCCGCGCGGCGGCGCTACGCGCAATGTGGTCGTGCTCAACGATGGCACCGTGCTGAATCGCTACTGGGACGATCTGGACACGCCGCGCGACGAGTCGTACCTCGAGGACGTGCAGACCGCGCAGGCGAGCGGCCGGCCGGCCAACCAGGTCTACCGCGATCTGCGCGCGACCGCCGAAAGCGGCTGGGATTTCAGCTCACGCTGGTTCGGCGACAACCAGACGCTCGCAACGGTGCGCACGACATCGATCATCCCGGTCGATCTGAACAGCCTGTTGTTCCATCTGGAGACGACGATCGCGCGCGGCTGCTCGGAGACACGCGACTTCCGTTGCGTCGCGCAGTTCATCGGCTACGCGGCGCGGCGCGCGGAAGGCATCAACCGCTATCTGTGGAATCGCAACGGCTACTACGGCGACTACGACTGGCAGCTCGGCAAGTCGCGCGACAACCAGACACCGGCGATGCTGTATCCGCTGATGGCCGGCGTGGCGTGGCCCGATCGCGCGTGGAAGACCGCCCGGACCGTGGAGAATGTGCTGCTCAAGCAGGGCGGCCTCACGACGTCGACCTATAACACCACGCAGCAATGGGACGCGCCGAATGGTTGGGCGCCGTTGCACTGGATCGCGATTCAAGGCCTCAAGCGCTACGGACGCGCCGACCTCGCGCAGCCGATCGGCACGCGCTTTCTCGCGGACGTCGAGAACGTCTACAACACGCAGCACAAGCTCGTCGAGAAGTACGTCGTGGAAGGCGCGGGCGAAGGCGGCGGCGGGGGTGGCGAGTATCCGCTTCAGGACGGCTTCGGGTGGACCAATGGCGTAACGTTGATGCTGCTCGATCTGTATGGCAATGGGCAGTGAGTCCCCGCGGCATCGTCAGGCGAGTGTCGTGCGGCTAGTCCCAATGGAAGCAGAATGATCTGGCTCGCCAATATTGTTCTCGTGCTGCACGCGCTGATCGTGGTGTTTATCGTCGGCGGACTATTCGCCATCTGGATCGCCCACGGTTTGCGACTCCCGTGGGCACGCAATCGCACATTCCGGACGGTACATGTTCTCGCCATCGGTATCGTGGCGACCCTTGCGGTGGTCAATGTGCCGTGCCCGTTAACCGTTCTGGAGGATCGTCTGCGCACGGGAACGGTCGGTCCGCAAGGCTTCATACAGCGCTGGGTCAGCGCCTGGCTGTATTACGACTTTCCGGGCTGGGTGTTCGTAGTCGCCTATGTCGCGTTCTTGCTGGCGGTGATTGTTACGTGGTACCGAATTCGGCCACGAGCGTGACGGGCGTACCGCCGCCCCGCTCGCCGAAGCGATCGACGCCGCCCGGACGGAAATTCCCCAGCCTGCTTTTTTTTAATTCCATTGAGGACGCATTTTTACCGGTTAAATTTACCATTCAGTTATATTTATCAAGCGCAATTAATTCCAACAACATAGCCACGAAAATCCGCAGTTCGTCGTCGCCATTCAATGCAATCCGGATAAATCCGCCAGCGTTTTTCTGCCCCCATGCGGCGGCGACCGCGCCAGCGCTCGATCTCAAAGCGCTACTCCTCCACAAGATCGGACTTTATTCTGGATCGCATAATTGCCGCTCGATCCTTGACAAGACCGCATTTCGCATCCTATTTTCACTCTTGCTGTAAGCAGCGGAAAGATTCAATTTTAAATTTCTCTTGAAATGTCGAGATAAATCGACAGGGAATTCCTTTATCCATTCAATTAGCAATTACAGAAAACGGATGGAAATATTAATGAAAGCATTTTGAATTAATGCATTGCGAAAAGCGGCCTTTGTGTAGCGGTATCACTCACCAGGGAACGAGATGAAACCAGACAGAAGGAATACCGACGATGGTCGCGTCCGTCGTCATGGCCGGCTCACCGCGCTAAGCGCGCTGACACTCGGAATCGTTATCCTCGCCGGATGCGGCGGCAGCGACGGAGGTTCGTCGGCGCCGGCGGTACCAAGCGGCATGGCGCAGGTCGCCAATCAGGCGCAAGCGGCGTCGGCGCCGCAGACGCCATCCGCCAATCAGCCCTACACCGATCTCACCACCTATTCGACGAGTGCGACGTCCGGGATAGCCGCGTCGCTGGTCGCGGAGAAAGCGGCGATCATGCATTACCAATGGACGTCCGGCAGCACCACCGTCAATTACACGACGACCACCGGCCACCTGAGCGCAATGGATCTGACGAGCGGCGCACCCGAAGCGACGATGTCCTACGTGGCCTACACGGCGCCGAGCACGAATGGCAAACCGCGCCCCGTTACGTTCGTCTATAACGGCGGGCCGGGTTCTTCGTCGATCTGGCTGCGTCTCGGATCGTTCGCGCCGACGCGCGTCGCGACCACCGATCCGCTGCTGAACGGCACCAGCTGGCCGAACTATCCGCTTGTGAACAACACCGAGAGCCTGATCGACACGACCGATCTCGTGTTCATCGATCCGCCGGGCACGGGCCTCTCCGAAGCGATCCTGCCGAACACGAACCAGACCTACTGGAGCACCGATGCCGACGCGAACATCATGCGCGACTTCATCATCCGCTACCTGACGGTCAATTCACGCAGCAGCTCGCCGATCTATCTGTACGGCGAATCGTACGGCACGCCTCGCACCGACATCCTCGCGCTCGCGCTCGAATCGGCCGGCGTGCACCTGACGGGGATCACGCTGCAGTCTTCGATCCTGAACTACTTCGCGGATGCGATCGAGGCGGTGGCAATCACGGGTTCGCCCGACCAGCTCGCGCTCGAAACCGATACATTGAGCGGCTACATGCCGGGCTATGCCGAGGTCGCGGCGTACTACAACCAGGTATCGCCAGCGCCAGTGAGTCAGGCGACCTACGCGCTTCGCAGCGAGGCGTTCGTGACCGCCAACTACAACCTGTTCAAGAATTATTCGCTGTACTGGACCTTGAGCCAGCTCGGCGCGCCCACCTACGCGGGACCGCCGAACTTCCCGCCGACGTGGCTGGAGAAGGTCTGGGACGCCGAATCCGGTCTCACGTTGCAGGCGATGCAGGGCTACTTCAACATCAATCCGTTCAACCTCACGCTGGTGCCAGGCTCGACGATAGGCCGCTACGATGGTCGCGTGTCGTTGCCCAACTCGGACTCGCGTCTGCAGAGCGACGGCGACCCGTCGGACATCCTGATCTCGCTGCCATTCACCAATGCATTGGCGACACAGATGCCGGATTACCTCGGCTATACGGCGCCGAACGCGGCGTACATGCCGCTGAACGACGCGATCATCCAGGTGTGGGATTTCTCGCACGGCGGCCAGCCGCTGCCCGACACGATCCCCGATCTGCTCGGCGCGCTAAAGCTGAATCCGCAACTGAAGGTGCTGGCGGAAAACGGCTTCCACGATCTCGCCACGCCGTTCTTCAATACCGAGAAGCAGCTCGCGCGGCTCAAGACGGTCCCGGGTCTCAACCCGAATCTGCAGGTCAACTTCTTCCAGGGCGGACATATGATTTATCTGGATGACGTGGCGCGCCCGCAGATGAAGGCGGATCTCGCGGCCTTCTATGGCGGCACGCCGATAGCGGGCGCGCTGACGCTCGCGACGCTGCCTCAGCCGTGGGCCGACGAAGCGTCAGCCGCTACGCCGACGAGCGAGGCGCTCGCCGCGGCCGCGCCCTGATCGATGGTGGTTTCGCTTCGCGCGAAACCCTCTGACTACTTTTTATGGCGAATGATCATGTCTTCAATCGATATCTTGCGACGTACTCTGGCGTTGATCGTCCTCGGTGTGATCGTCGGCAGTGCGCATGCGTTGCCGCCCCAGCCGGTGGCGCCCGTGACGCTGCCCAACGGCGGACACGGCGTGGACGGTCCGTTCTTTCCTCATAATCGTGCCAACGCGGTCGCGCCGACCACCGGCTCGACGCTGCAGCAGCAGGCTCAGCAGCGAGTGGAGAACAGACTGGGCGCGAAATCGGTGCTCAGCAACGGCACGTCGATCACCAAGGCCCAGGCGCAAAGCGATGGGCTCGGCTATATCGCCAGGCATTTTGACGAGATCGATACCGCGCATTCGGGCCGCGTGACGTTGAACGACGTTCGGCAGTATCTGCAGCAGCATCAGCAGTGAGAGTCCGGTAGTCCAGTGGTCCGGCATGACGGCCGGCGGTGCGTCGCGATCGTGCGACGCACCGCCGGCCGTATGCGGCTGCGCGCCGCGCCCGCGCGCGGCGGATCGCTCACGCTCACTTGCCCGTTGCCGCCTGGATCATCTTCCATCCATTGCCCGCCGGATCGCGAAAGCCCGCATCGACGCTGCCGAAACGATCCACCGGCTCCTGCGTGAATTCCACGCCGCGCGCCTTCAACTGCTCGTAGCTCGCGCGACAGTCGGCAACGGACAGCACCAATGGCGGCATCGCCCCCTTCGCGACCATCGCGCGCAGCGTTTGCGCGGTCGCTTCATCGTGGACCGGCGGCCCCGGCGCGAACAGTCCCAACTGGAAAGACGGCTGTTCCGGGTGCTGGACCGTGAGCCAGCGGTAAGCACCGTTGCGCACGTCGGTGTGGACGCGAAAGCCGAGTTTGTCGACGTAGAACGAAAGCGCCGCATCCTGATCGTCGACGTACAAACCGACCACATTGATACCCTGATTCATGACTCCTCCCTCGCTGGTTGAGGGTTCGACTGTATCGCCGGCCACGCGGCGGCGCTTCTCCAAAACTGCGATCGGCAGGTTCGGGCGTTTGCCCGGCCTTCGGCACGTTGGCGCGCCGGCTTCGGCGACGACCGCGCGAATCTCGTCCTCCGAGTAACCAAGCGCGCCGATCGGATCGGTCGGCGACGCGACGCCGCCGGAGGCCGCGAGACGCTAAAGCGCTTCGCAACGGCAGCGGGGCATCGGTATCGCGGCGCTCGCGCGTCGAACGCGAGCGCTGCGTCCCTTCTGATCGTCGACGTGCGCACCGACCACATCGATACCCTCATTCACGACGTCTCGCTGGCAGGAGGCTCGACGATGTCGCCGACCACGCGGCGGCGCTTTTCCAGAACTGCGGTCGTCAGATCGGGGCGTTGTGCGGCCTTCAGCACGCAGGCGGGCACGCGATCGAGTTCAGCGGGATTGGCGCGTGCCTGCACGCGCATCTCGCTCGGGCTCAGGCCGGTAATGTCGCGAAAGACGCGGCCGAACGTGCCGAGGCTTTCCCAGCCGGTCGCGAACGCGATGTCGGTAATGCCGAGGTTGGTGTCACGCAGAAGCGTGGTGGCCTGTTCGATACGCCGCGTCAACAGATAGCGGTGTGGCGGCACGCCGAAGGCCCGCTTGAACGAACGCGCGAAGTGCGCCTCCGACACGCCGCTGACTTCGGCCAGCCGCCGCACGGGCCAGGCTTCGTGCGAGGCGGCATCGATGCGGTCTTTCGCACGCAGCAGGCGACGCAGCAGAGCCGGGTCTTCCAGTGCTTCGGTGCCGCCCGAGACGGGGGTCGGTTGGACTGCAGGGTCGTGTGAGCCGGGCATATGTTCGCGTTAGAACCGATAGCCGATGCGCGGCGGCCGCCGCGCCAGGAACGATCGCGGCCATGAGGAGCGTCCAGGCAGGCTTTGTCATCGAGCGGCAGGCCTCGTGTTGATGGAACGACGCACAAGCTGCGGCCCCTGGCCCTGACCGCAACCCGAGGCCATTGTTGCACGGCTTTGCGTGAACTTCGCGTCAAAGGCCGCTCGAAAAATTTTCGATTTATTTAAAGCGATGGCAACGGTGCTGTGGACGATACCGCGAAGAACACCGACGCGTTCGACCCGGGTTCGGCCTCGAAGGCGGTCACGCAGGCGCTGGCGACCGGCAGCACCACGACTTCGTCGGCCGGCAAGATCGCGTTCGACGGCTACCTGAAGGACGACGTGTTCGCCTACAACTACATCAGCACCGGCGACGACCGGCCAGGCGTGGTCGGGTTCTTCGCAGTAAGCAGCAAGCGCTAAACGCTGATGGCAACAGCGTGCGGCGGCGGCAAGCCGCACGCGTCGCCATGGTGGGCGCTTCACGCGGTCTGTTCGGTCTTGCCGTAAGTGAGCCGGCCGTTTTTCGACAGCAGCACCGCAACCGGCCGCGTCATTTCGAACTCGGAGAAAATGATCGTCATGCTGGCGGTGATCGGCACCGCGAGAAAGGCGCCCGGCACGCCCCACAAAGCCGACCACACGGCCATGCTCGCGAGAATCGCGAACGGGCTCAGGTTCAGGGAGTTGCCCGTCAGATACGGATCGAGAATATTGCCGATCACGAAGTGAATCGCGGTCAGCGACACCAGCACGACCAGGATCGAATTCAGGTCGCCGAACTGCAGCACCGACATCAGCACCGGGAACACGATCGCGAGCACCGAGCCGATATAGGGCACGTAGTTCAGCAGCGCGGTCAGTATCGCCCACAGCCCGGCGAACTCGAGGCCGACGCTGCGCATCGCGAGCCAGCAGATCCCGCCTAGCAGCACGCCGAGAAACGTCTTCAGCGCGAGATAGGCGCCAATGCGCCGGTTGATGTCGGTGACCACGCCCCGGATGCGCGCCGCGTTGGTCGAATTGGCGGTCATGTTCGTCAGCTTGTCGCCGAACGTCCGGCGCTCGATCAGCAGAAAACTCGCATACAGCACGATCACGAACAGGTCGATGATCACCGACGACAACGACGCCAGCATGCCGGTCACCATCGCCTGAATATTCAACTGTGTGAGCATGTTCCGCCGCAGCGATTCCCACGTCGGCTCGCTTTCGAGGTGCAGCAGCGTCGAAATCTTGTGGATCATCAGCAGGACCGAGTCCTGGTAGCGCGGCGCGAGCGCGACGAGCGCGTCGTAGTTCTCGACGAGCATGTCGACCGCGAAGAAGATCGCGGCGCCGATCAGGAACATCGAGAGTCCGTAGCGCAACTGGACCGGCAGCCGCGGGCCGATCACCGGAATGCGTTGCAGCAGCCGCGTGAAGTCGACCACCACGTATACCGCGATCGCGCCGAACACGATCGGCACGAAAACCGCGCGCCCGATATACAGCACCCAGCCCACAATCAGCAGCAGCACCACTACATATACGGACGCTTGCAATCTGTCGGTCATTGGTCAGTGCTCCATGAATCCGCAAACAGGTGCGCCAGAGAGTCACCCCAAGGTCACCCGAGGACGAAGGCGATGGCCGGGCACGCGCCCGCCGTGCGATCCCCTTACCAGAGGGTCGCGCGATGGACAGCACTGATCTTCGCACAGAACGATGACAGCTCACATAAAAAGCGCGCCAGATCGCTCCGCCGGCAAACTCCGGGCCGACACCTCGAAATGCGCCAGCAGAATGTCGCGAAACGTTGTGATGCGCCGGATTCGCTCGTGAAACCCATCTGCTACGCTGCCCTAATCGGTTTCAATCACCTCACGTGATCCGAAGCGAGCGCCTGCGTCACGCGGTGGCAGCGCACGGCGGAATCCATGCAGTGAAGCCGCGCCGCGCGTGCCCGTGCGATGTCCGCGCTATATCCGTGCGTGATGTCCGATTGCACGCATCCTCTCACCTCACGACATGGGAGTACGAGATGCTGCAACGGCTGGGGTCGCGATTCGTCGCGGTGGGTCTGATGTGGACATTGTCCGCCTGTGGCGGTAGTGGGGGCGGCAGCGGCGCCGACCCGGGCAGCACCGGCTCGAACGGCGCGGCTGGCGCGACCACGCCAGCATCGAGTCCCGCGCCCGCGTCGAGTCCGACACCGGCATCTAGCCCGACACCGGCATCGAGTCCGGCCCCCGCGTCGAGCGCATCCGACGCGAGCGCCACGACACCGAAGCTCGCCGCCGCGACGCCGATCATCGACGGCACGACACTCGGCGCCGCGATCTGGCCCGCGGGCGTCACGGCTTCGGGAGGAACCGGTCAGCCCGTCAGCGGACTGAACTGCGGGTTGCGTAGCACCGCGTACACGTACGCGCATGTCTCGATCTACCAGAACGGGCAACTCCTGACGCTGCCACCCAACATCGGCATGGTCGAGCCGACCCTGACCACGCCGACTGGCTGCGCGTATCCGGTGCACACGGTCGATTCGAGCGGCAAGATTCATATGGACGCGACAACCGGCGCGACCTATACGCTCGGCCAGTTCTTCTCGATCTGGGGCGAGACGCTGAGTGCGTCGAACGTGGCGGGTTTGACCGCCTCGCCAATCGCGATCTACGTGAACGACGGCGGCACGCTCACGCAATATACGGGCGACCCCGCGAGCCTCGTGCTGAAGCCGCACACCGAAATCACGGTCATGGTCGGCACGCCTGTCACCCAGGTGCCCACCTACACCTGGACCGATCCGCCACCGTTCGACCCGAACCCGATCGCGCTCGTCTTCGGAGGCGTGGTCGGCTCGTCGTTCTGGCCGAACGGCACGACCTCGACGGGCGGCACCGGCACGCCGGTCGACGGCCTGACCTGCGCGCCGGACATGAGCGTGCTGTACCACGTGCACGCGCACCTCGCGATCATCAAGGACGGGCAGTGGCTCGCGTTGCCGTTGAACGTCGGCATCCTGTCGCAATGCACGTATGAGATGCATACGCACGACAACACCGGCATCATCCATATCGAAGCGCCGAACCTCAAGACCTATACGCTCGGCGAGTTCTTCGATATCTGGGGCGAGCCGCTGACGAACACGAACGTCGCGGGCATCATGGGCGACGTGGTCGCGTATATCAACGACAACGGCGATTCGCGCCGCTATATGGGCGACTTGCGCAGTATCGAGCTGACGTCGTTGCGCGACATCACGCTGCAAATCGGTACGCCGCCGGTAAGCACGTTGGCGACGTATTCGTGGTACGAGCCGCAATGACGTCGGCCGGAGGCCGCGTCACTTCGCCATGGCGCGGCTTCAACGCGACGTACCCGAATGCCCGATACCGCCCGGCCCGCGCGGCACGATGCCCGCGACGGAGCGCGGCGCCGCGTTCGCGACCAGAATCATCGCCGCGCCGGCGAGACCGCTCGCCACGTGCTTCAACGCATGGCCGGCGATCACGTGATGCGTCAGCTCCCATATCTGCCAATCGAGGCTTTCGAAAATCTTCGCGACCCCGTAGAAGACGATCACGAGCGTCCATGCGATCACGCCGTCCACCTTGCGCGTGAGCGTCAGGCCGACGATCAGCATGAGCCCGCCGAACTGAAGAATCGCGTAAGGCCACAGGCTGTTGAACACGAGCCAGTAGCCGACGGTGGCGGGCGACACGACCACCATGATCAGCATCTGCGCCCAGCCGACGCGCTGTCCGCTCCACGACGTCCATAGCATGGCGAGGATGCCGGCGAACACGATGGTCATCGGCAGGCGGTCCCAGACGAGCGTCGCATCGTTCGGCGCCATGTGGTAGTAAGCCGAGCCGAACGCGGTGAAGAGCAGCCCGAGCGCGGCGACGACCATGCCGGGAAATTGCGCCGGCTGGTCGGACGCATGGCGCCTGACCCAGCCGAGACTAAGCATGCCGGCGATCAGAATGACGACGTTCGACAGCACGTCCGCCGCATGGTGCAGCGGCCCCAGCGAGCGTTGATCGGCGAAGTGGTGATACGAGGCCGGTTGCGCGAGCGGCCATATCATCTGCAGCGCGGTGCCCACCACGAACAGCAGCACGCTAGCAAGCAGCAAGCGGGAGATCTTCACGTTGCTCGACTCCACAGTGGGCGAAACGCTCGAAGGCGCCGTGAACCGGACCCTTTATGACCCTTTACGCTGACACGGAGCGGATCACGCTCGATTGCATGGAAACCATGCGGTCGACGCGCGGCCGGGTTGGCCCCCGTTCGAATTCGCGCAGCCTGCTCGTATCATCGGACAAAGCGCTTTGCGCAACAAGAGCGTCGGGCGGCGCACCGATGGGCATGCGCTCATAGTATTCTTCTCAACCAATGCAAGTTGCGTGCAAGCATGCGCGCGACACCGTCAGGACAGGCGGTCGAGCGAAGCTTTGTCGAGCAACGCCACGCGATGTTCCGATTCTGGAACCGGCCGGCTCGCGCGGCCCAAAGGAAGACCTGGACTCCATGCAAGCGCAGATACACCACCCGTCGTTCCCCCATCGCCGATGGAGAAGCGCGCTGTGCGCGCTGCTGTGCGCAAGCCTGCTGGCCGGCTGCGCGCCGTTACCGTCGCTCGAGGGTCGCCAGGAGTCGCATGCGTTGTCGCCCGCGGTGGCGGCCACCACGGATATCGGTCGCGCGGTCGCGCCCGAGCTGGCCGCGCACGCGGGGCTGGCGGGCATTTATCCGCTGGCGGATGCGCATGTCGCGTTTGCCGCGCGCATGGACCTGATCCGTTGCGCGCAACGCACGCTCGACATTCAGTACTACATCTGGCGCGACGATCTGACCGGCACGCTGCTGCTAGAACAGATCCACGAAGCGGCGGACCGGGGTGTGCGGGTGCGCCTGCTGCTCGACGATCTCGGCATCGCCTCCGCGCTCGACCCGACACTGGCGGCGCTCGACGCGCATCCGAACATCGAGGTGCGCCTGTTCAACCCGTTCGTCGTGCGCAGCCCGAAAATCCTCGGCTTCGTGACCGACTTTTCGCGCGCCAATCGACGCATGCACAACAAGTCCCTGACCGCCGACGCCACCGCGACGATCCTCGGCGGCCGCAACATCGGCGACGAGTACTTCGATGCCACCGACGGCGTCGTCTTCGCCGACCTCGACGTACTCGCGGTCGGACCGGCCGCGACCGACGTCTCGCGCGATTTCGACCGCTACTGGGCAAGCGCGTCGGCGTATCCGGTCGGGAAGATCCTGCCGCACGAGAGCGTCGATGAGCTGGCCACGCTGGAGCGTAATGCGCAGGCGATCGAGCAGGATCCTGCCGCCGCTGAGTATAAGCAAGCGCTGCGCGGCCCGCGCGTCGTGCAGAACCTGCTCGACGACAAGCTGCCGCTCGACTGGGCCAAAACGAAGATGATCAGCGACGACCCCGCGAAAGGCCTGAACGACGCGCCGCCGGAAGCGCTGATTTCCCACCAGCTCCGCGAAGTGATGGGCCAGCCGACGAAGTCGCTCGACCTCGTCTCCCCGTACTTCGTGCCGGCAAACACGGGCACGCAGTATCTGAGCGGGCTCGCCGCCCAGGGCGTCGACGTGCGGGTGTTGACGAACGCGCTCGAAGCGACCGATGTCGTCGCCGTGCACTCGGGCTATATGAGGCGGCGCGTCGAGTTGCTGCAAAACGGCGTGCACCTGTATGAATTGCGGCGCGTGGCGGGCGCCACCTACAAGAAAGAACAGTCGCCGGGGCCGTTCGGCAGCTCCGGGTCGAGCTTGCATGCGAAGACTTTCATCGTGGACTCCCAGCGGGTCTTCGTCGGTTCGTTCAACTTCGATCCGCGCTCCGCGCATCTGAATACCGAGCTTGGACTCGTCATCGACAGCCCCGATCTCGCGACGCGGGTCGATCGCAAGTTTCTCGCGCTACTGCCGACCGTCGCGTACGCGGTGCATCTCGACAAAAACGGCAAGCTGTACTGGATCGAAACCAACGGCGACGTCGAAACCCGCCACGACACCGAACCGAATACGACGTGGTACGCACGGCTCGGTGTTTGGATGTTGTCGATTATGCCAATTGAGTCGCTGCTATAGCTCGCAGTTCAGAATCGTCGCAAATCGCGATCTCGCAGTGGATCGGGCGTGCGCTGAGTCTCGCGCAACACGCCGTTGGTGTCGAACGCGAAATTGAACAGCATGTGGTGGATGTTGCTTTCGATATAACGGTATGACCAGACTTCGCGTTGCGAGAGCCGGAAGAACTGCGTTTGCACGGGGCGGCCGAAATTGACCAGCACATCGTCGCGCGTCCATTTGCCGATTTCCGCGCGATTGAATTCGCTCAACTGCAAGACCTGACGCACGTTCACGATCTTGCCTGAAGCGTCGATATCGGCGGCGACGGTGGTCGAGCCCATCGGCTGGGTCGGCCACATCAGTCGGCGGCCGCCCCCCGGCAGGTCATAGACTTCGCGCGGCGGACCCATGCGGGCGACGATCGCCGCTTGATCCTGACCCGCCTGGAATTGCTGCCACGGTTGCGCGCAAGCCGCGAGCATCAACGCTGTCGCGCACGTGAGCGCGGCGCGGCGCAATGCCAGCGGCGCGCGCGCGGTTCGCGCGGCAGCGTTCCGAACGTGGGCGAGGCGGGTAAGCAAGGGTTCCTCCCGTTACGTTCGATCGCACGATCCCTCACCGCGCAAAAGCCGAGGCGACACGGGCTGCGCGCCCGCTCGCCCCATGGCTGCAGTCAGGTAACCGACGCTTACTGCACGAGCTTCGCGCGCAGACGCGAGTGCTCTTCCCCGGAAATCGAACCGGACGCTTTCAGCTTGTCGAGCTTCTCGATTTCGTCGGCGACACTGAAGCCCACCACATTGCGCAGATCTTCGCGCACCTGCTTGACCCGCGCCTGATCGCGCTCCGCCATGCCGCGATGCTGCGTGAGCAGATACGCGAAGATCCCGATATACGGCAGGATGATGAGAAAAATCACCCACAGAACCTTGCCCCATCCGGACACGTCATGGCGGCGGAACAGGTCGCTCGACACCGTGATCAACAGCCAGAACCACAGGATAAAGATGAAGATGGAGAAAACGTCGGCCAGAAAATTCGGGAATGTGAAACCATCATTAAAGAAAAGCATTGTTGTTCTCCAGTCATTCCGGTTGCAATTGAAAGGCTTAACGGATTTCGACCTATGGTTGCCCCGCTATGGATGACGCATACGATCAGCACGGCAGCGCCGAAAACCTACCATGACCGCATGTCGATTGCGCACGCGCATTCATACTGTATGAAAGACATGCATGAGTTTCAATGGCTCGTTTAAAGGCACAAACCCGCTGTTCGTCACGTCTTTCATTTGTGCTCCTCACTTCGGGCACCGCAAATGCATGATGCGGATCTTTTTGTCTTTATAGCTTATCCCGATCGTGTAACGCGAGCAATTTTTAAGGATTCCGTTCGATTGACGATTTCTGGTGGTGTGGCGATCATGCAGCGTGGCATTGAACATGCATATGTGAAAATGATGTCAAAAACCAGCGCTTTGGCCCGCAAAAAAATGCCAAAAGAGGCGTTTGCGATGCATCCATGCAGCCCCTGACCGTCCGACTATCCGCCTCGTCACGCCGCTGCACGATCAACGACTCGTCATTCGCGATGCAGGTCACCGAGTGCGAAGCCGACTACTCATGGCAGGACGACCGAACCACGAGCGCTTCAACAGGTGCCGCGGCCGGATCGGTCACCTCGATCGTCATATGCGTGAGCGCGCTTTTCGCTGCAAACGCATCGAGCCACTGCCGGGCGAGGCGCGGCAGCACGTGCTGTTCGATAAAGCCGATCAAAAGACGCGCACCGGTCTCCTGCACGAGGCAGCGCGCGACGATGTAGTCGACCACCTCCGCCGCATAACTCAGCGTGATACGGTTGTTGTCCGCCATCCGCCGAACGACTCGATCGAGATGCAAACGCACGATCCGCGCGAGCGAATCCGAGCCCAGCGGACGATATGGCACCAGCGTCACGCGTCCGAGGAAGGCGGCCGGAAACGCCTTCAGCAATTCCGTCGAAAGCGCGGAACGCAGACCGTCAAAGTCCGGCGCAAGCATTTCGTCCGCGCATAGGCTCGCGGTCAGATCGGAGCCGACATTGCTGGTCATCAGGATGGTCGTATTGCGGAAATCGATATAGCGACCATCGCCGTCTTCCATGTAGCCCTTGTCCAGCACCTGGTAGAACATTTCGTGCACGTCGCCGTGCGCCTTTTCAATCTCGTCGAGCAACACGACCGAGTACGGACGTCGTCGCACCGCTTCGGTCAGCACGCCGCCATCGCCGTACCCGACGTAGCCAGGCGGCGCGCCCTTGAGTCCCGAGACCGTATGCGCCTCCTGGTACTCGCTCATGTTGATCGTGATGAGGTTCTGCTCGCCGCCATAGAGCGCCTCCGCCAATGCGAGCGCGGTTTCCGTCTTGCCGACGCCGGACGGCCCCGCGAGCAGGAAGACGCCGAGTGGCTTGCGCGGGTCCGCGAGCCCGGCGCGCGCCGTCTGCACGCGCTCGCCGATCTGCTGCAACGCGTCGGGCTGGCCGATCACGCGCGCCGCCAGCGTGGCGGGCAGCACCTGAACGGCGCTGACCTCATCGGTGATCATGCGTCCGACTGGAATACCGGTCCAGTCAGAGACGATGTCGGCGACGATCGTTTCGCCGACTTCCGGGAACACGAATGGCGTATCCGCCTGCAGGTTCGATAACGTCCGCTCCAGCTCGCGCAACGTCTCCAGCGCGATCGCCGCGCGATCGCGCACTTCGGCCTCAGGTCCGGCCGCGGCGGCGCGCTCGCTTTCGACCTCGCGCGCGTGCGCCAGCGCCTTCGCCACATCGGACTGGGCCTGCCAGGCGTTTTCGACAACACGTTCCTCGAGCTCGAGCGTCGCGATGGTCGCCTTGACGTCGGCCAGCGCGGCCTCGCTGCCGAGCCCGATGCGCACCTCGTTACCGAGCAGCTCGGCTTCGACGCGCGCGGCTTGCAAGCGCTCGCGTATCCGCTGCAATTCGCGCGGCGGCGCATGCTGCGATAGCGCGACGCGCGCGCAGGCGGTGTCGAGCAGGCTGATCGCCTTGTCCGGCAACTGACGCGACGGGATGTAGCGATGCGACAGTGTCACGGCTGCGCGAATCGCTTCGTCGAGAACCACGACGCCATGATGGCTCGCGAGCGTGCGCGCGAGTCCGCGGACCATATCGATCGCGGACGGCTCCTCGGGCTCGGCGATCTGCAGCACCTGAAAGCGCCGCGTGAGCGCGGGGTCCTTCTCGATGTGCCGCTTGTACTCGGCCCACGTCGTCGCGCCGATCGTGCGCAACGTGCCGCGGGCGAGCGCCGGTTTCAGCAGGTTTGCCGCGTCGCCGGTGCCGGCCTGGCCGCCGGCGCCGACCAGCGTGTGAATCTCATCGACGAACAGCACGACCGGCGCCGACGACTTTGCCGCCTCCTCGAGTACCGACTTCAGCCTGGCCTCGAACTCGCCCTTCATGCTCGCGCCGGCAAGCAGCGCACCGACGTCGAGGCTCAACAGCCGCACGTCGGCAAGTTTCGGCGGGACTTCGCCGGCCGCGATCGCGCGCGCGAGGCCTTCGACCACCGCCGTCTTGCCAACCCCGGCGTCGCCGGTCAGCAACGGATTGTTCTGACGCCGGCGCAACAGCACGTCGATCATCGTGCGAATCTCGACTTCGCGCCCAACCACCGGATCGATTTCACCGGCGCGCGCGCGTGCGGTCAGATCCGCGCAAAACTGCGCGAGTGCCGCGCCCTTCACCGATGCAGCGAGCGCACCGGACGCCTCGCCCGGCACCGCCGACGAGAAGTCACTCTGGTCGTACGGGGCGTCCTCCGCTTCGGGGGAGCCGGCAATCCACGCCGGCAACGCATCGTGAAGGCTGTCGACGGCAATCTTGCCGAACTCCGGCGAAATGGCCAGCAGCAAGCGCCGCAACTCAGGCGTCTCGACAAGCGCCGCCATCAGCCATGCGCCGCGGATCCGACCGTCGCCGAATGCCAGCGTCGCGACCACCCACGCGCGCTCGATTGCCGTCTCGACGTGATGCGAAAAATCCGTGAGCGCGCTCGCGCCTGACGGCAGCGCGGCAAGCGCGGTCTGCAGGTCCCGCTCGAGCAGTTCGCGGCTGATGCCGCAGTGTCTGACGATGCGGTGCAGGTCGCTATCGGACTGCGCGAGCAACTGGTGCAGCCAGTGCGCGAGCTCGATATACGGGTTGCCGCGCAGCTTGGAAAACGCCGTTGCGGATTCGATGCTCCTGAAGAGCGTTGCGCCGAGCTTGCCGAACAACGCGTGGCGTGAAATGGACATGATGACGTTGCAGGTAAAGATGTTTGTAGCGGAAAGGCGTGGCCTCGCGTCGGCATCCCGCGCTCCGCGGTCAGGTATCCGAAAAAGCGCGCCGGCCAGACTGATCGAGCGACAAAGGATAGCCGGTCGATCGCTGCGTGTATTTGGGCCGTCGCCCATATTCCGCTCAAGGAGCGCGAAGTAGCATTCATATCTTCCACGCGCCAACCCACATTTTCAGTTGGTGATCCTTTTATTTCTGCGGCGAGAGAGTTTTTACAAATGCGCGCTTTCCAGGCAAATCTCATTCGCCGTTGCATACCGGTCAGGCCATGACTGGATATCACGCACGCTGGGACCATTCGCCCTTCGAGGCAAGCGCGCTCAGGACCTTCGCACGAACGATCCGGTCTTTCCGGCTCGCTCCAACCGTTTCGCGAATCGATCTGTCGGAAATGAGTGAGGCAAGCCAGCGGGCCGTCGCACGCGAGAACAGTCACGCCGGCGTGGATGGTTCGCCTCGCGCTGGGCCGAGCGCGCATACCGACCTTCAGCCTATGCCCGATTTATTACGGAACCCGCCTCTCGAAATAGCGAATGCGTCTGGAGACTTTGTCCAGGCACCACCGTCGAGCGTGAATTCTGCCGCGGACCGGATTGAGCCCGTGCTCATGCAGCCAGACGACTTCAGCGACCTGATCGCACTCGCCGACGAGGACGATAACGATCCGCTGCAGTTGCGGCGCGAACCGCAACCAGCGGAACCCGGCGCACACGACGGCATGGCAAAGCTTCTGACAGCCGACATCGACGCAGCGGACCCGCTCGCCGCGCTCACGCTGGAATATCGTCACGCGCTGTTGAGCCAGGAGAGCGGCAACGCGCACGAGCCCAAGGCGTCGGCCGAAGATCACGGCGAGTCGATCATCGGCTCACCTCACGATCCGTTCGCCGAGCTTGTCGATCCGTCGCGTGCTGAAGCGTCGGTGTTCGACCTGCTGACGAAGGGGAAGAACATCGACACCCTGCTCGATAGCCTTGACCCGTTCAGTGCCGAGCAGATTTTCGAGGCGGACGAAACGCACGAGATCCTCGCGCTGCTCGCGCCGCGCGGAATTCCCGCGCACCGTGCGAGCAGAACCGCGCAGCTTGCGCGCGAAGAACATCACATGATCAGTATGGACAGCCACATCGCCATGCCTGAATCGATCGAATACGAAGAGCCTGAATTTTCAGATGAAAATAACCGCTGACCTGCCCAAGTCGGACTCGCCAACACTTCGCAGCCTGCTCGACGCGCAGACTTACTGCGAACTCAAGGAGCAAACCATCGACAACGTGCGCAAGCATCCGTCGAACGTGCGCGAACGCTGGCTGTTGTTCGAGCTGTTGTGCCTCGACGGTGAATGGAAACGCGCGTTACAACAGCTGCACACCTGGGCCACGCTAGAGCCGGAAGGCACATCGCGCGCCCAGATGTATCGCGGGCTGATTCGCAGCGAGATGTTCCGCGCCGAGGTATTCGCGGGTCAGCGCGCGCCGGGCGAGATCAATCCGCTGCCCGAGTGGGTGAAATCGCTGCTGCAAGCCAACGTCAAGCTGGGCGAGGGCAACCTCGCCGCCGCCGACGAACTGCGCGGCGCCGCGTTGAACGCCGCGCCGGCCACGCGCGGCGACAGCACGCAGATCGGCGCATTCGAGTGGCTGACCGATAGCGATAGCCGGCTGGGCCCCGTGTGTGAGCTGACCGTAGCGGGCGGGTATCGCTGGGTGCCGTTCGACTCGATGAAATCGCTGACACTCGGTCCGGTCACCGCGCTCACCGACCTCGTCTGGCGCTCGGCCGTCGTGGGCCTACGCGACGCGACTATCCTGCGCGGCTACCTGCCGGTGCGCTATCCCGGCTCCGAAAGTGGTCCCGCCGCCACCCGGCTCTCGCGCGAAACAACCTGGAAAGACGTAGGGGAAACCGGCGTGATCGCGCTCGGCCAGAAAACCTGGAGCACCGACAAGGGCGACGTCGGCCTGCTCGACATCGGCGAATGCCGGTTCAATCACGACGAGCACGTATGACCACGTCCGACGCGCGACACCGGCAAGCCTACATGCCGTCGCTGATCGACCGCCTGCTCGACGATGCGCCCGCGCGGCACAGCGAGCGGCCGGAGGCCTATGCGCCCAACAGCGAAGGCATGCGCCGCATCATCCAGCGTGATCTCGGCCTGCTGCTCAACACGACGAACCTGGACGACGAAATGGACATCGCGCGCTACCCCATGCTAGCCGCGTCGGTCGTCAATTACGGCATTCCCGCGTTGTCCGGTAGCTACCTCACCAGTCGCAACTGGGAAACCGTCGAGAAGATGGTCCGCAACGCGATCGTTCGCTTCGAGCCGCGGCTGATTCCGGAGTCGCTGCGCATCCGGCCGCTCAATAGCAAGAACCCGGTACGCTACAACCAGCTCGAGTTCGAGATTCATGGCCTCATGCGCTGGTCGCCCTATCCACTGGAATTTCGCATCCAGAGTGCATTCGACATCGAAATGAATCACGTCACGTTCGAGCTGGGCTCCGGCAAGGGAAGTTGACATGGACCCACGATTTCTCGACTACTACAGCCGCGAACTGACCTACATGCGGGAAATGGCCGGCGAGTTCGCCGCCCAGCACCCGAAAATCGCGCGCCGCCTTGGCATGGAGGGCATCGACGTTGCCGACCCCTACGTTGAGCGGCTCATCGAGGCGTTTTGCTTCATATCGGCGCGCACGCAGATCAAACTCGACGCCGAATTTCCGCGCTTTACGCAGCGCCTGCTCGAAGTGGTCTATCCGAACTATGTCGCGCCGACGCCGTCGATCGCCGTCGCGCAGTTGCGTCCGAGCCTGCGCGAAGGCGATTTCACGAGGGGGCTGAAGGTGCCCCGGCAAAGCATGCTGCGCTCGGCGATCCCGCCCGGCGAGCAAACCGCGTGCGAATTCCGCAGCAGCCAGGACGTCACGCTATGGCCTATCGAGATCGCTGAAGCCCGGCTCAGCGCCGTGCCGCCGGATATCCCCGACACCGATCGCCATCTGTTGCCGCACCTGCAATTGCGCGGCGCGTTACGGCTGCGCCTGCGCACAACAGGCGAAGTGAAGTTCAACCAGATGACAGACTTCGACCGGCTGCCCATTTACATCGGTGGCGACGAACGTATCGCTTCGCATCTGTTCGAGCTGATCCACGCCGGTAGCGTCGCCTCCGTCGTGCGCGCGTACGGCGCGTCGAGAGACGAAGGGCACGTGGTCGCGAAAACACCGGTCGAATTTGAAGGTCTGCAAGCGCAACAGGGTCTGCTGCCGCTCACGTGGAATACGTTTCACGGCCACAACCTGCTTCAGGAATACTTCGCATGCCGCCAGCGCTTCTATTTCTTTGCGCTGACGCAGCTCGCGGCGGGTCTCGCGCGCGTGGACAGCAAGGAGGCCGAGGTCGTGCTGCTGCTCGACCGCCTGCCGGAAGAGCTGGCCGCGCACGTCGACGCAGCGCGTTTCCTGCTGTTCTGTACGCCGGTCATCAACCTGTTTCGCAAGCGCACCGACCGCGTCGAAATCAATCGCGCGCAAACCGATTTTCATCTGCTCGCCGACCGCACCCGGCCGCTCGACTACGAGATTTTTTCGGTGTCGCGCATATTCGGTCAGCGCGCGCAAACATCGCTCGAAGTCGAGTTCAATCCGCTTTATCAGACGCTGCATAGCGACGTGGGCAACCACGGCCGCTATTTTTCGGTGCGCCGTGAGCAGCGCGCGCTGTCGGCCAATGCACGCAAGTACGGCACCCGTACGCCGTATATCGGGACCGAGGTCTACGTGTCGCTCGTCGATCAGGCGGAGGCGCCGTACGCTGACGACATCCGCTACCTGTCGGTCGAAGCGTGGGTCACGAACCGTGACCTGCCGCGCCTGATCCCGCGTAACGGCAAAACCGACCTCACGATGTCGGACTCCGTGCCGATCGAGGGCGTGCGCCTCGTGCATGCACCGAGCGCGCCGCGCGCGCCGTACGCGAGCGGTGAAACGGCGTGGCGTCTGATCAGGCAGCTGAGCTTCAACTACATGCCGCTCGCCGAACTCGACCACGGCGACGGCGGCCAGGCGCTGCGCAACATGCTCGGCCTCTTCATCGCCCCAGGCGAGCGCGAACAGGCACGGCAAATCGAGGCACTCGTCGGCGCACGCACTGAACCGGTGGTCCGGCGTCTGCCGGGCGACGGACTACTCGTGTATGGGCGTGGCGTGCGCTGCGAACTGACGGTCGACGAAACCGGCTTCTCAGGCATCAGCCCGTATCTGCTCGGCCTCGTGCTCGAGCATTACCTCGCGCGCCACGTCTCGATCAACGTGTTCACCGAAACCGAACTTCGTTCGATGCAACGTGGCCTGATCACCCAATGGCGGCCACGCATGGGCGGACGCGGAGCGGTATGAGCATGGATGGGGCAATGGCGAGCGCCGTCGCGCCAACGCGATCATCGCTCGATCCGCAATCGCTCGACGCGTGGTTCGATCCGGACACGCCGTGGCAGTCCGGCTTCCTGAGCCTGCTGCGGGCTATCGCCGCGCGCGACCCGCTGATGCCGTTGCCGGGCACCGCGAGTCTGCCGCAAGAAGAGCCGTTCCGGATCGGTCAGCAACCCACTCTGGCGTTTGCGCCACGCGAAATCGCGTCGCTCGGCATGCGAGACGGTCGCCTCGACGTGCGGCTGTTCGGGCTCGGCCTGTGGGGGCCGCAGGGGCCGCTGCCGCTGCATATGACGGAGCTGGCTCACAGTCGTGTGGAAAGCCACCAGGATCATGCGCTCGTCGGGCTGGTCGATCTGTTCCATCACCGCGCGCTGTCGCAGTTTTATCGCGCGTGGGCATCGGGGCAAGCCACCGCGTCGCTCGACCGTGCCGGCGACGAAACGTTTTCGTTCTACGTCGCCAGTCTGATCGGCGTCGACCCGGCCGAGGCGGAGCAGTCCTGTCTGCCCACGCACTCGCGCTACAGCGCGGCGGCGCACCTCGTGCGCGAGGCGCGGACTCCGCACGGCATCGCGGCGACGCTCTCGCATTACTTCGGTGTTCCGATGACGATCGAAGAATTCGTGCCGCACTGGATCCATCTGTGCGCATCGGAACATACGAGGCTCGGGGTGCCGGGGCCCGCGGCAATCATCGGTGAATGCGCACAGCTGGGCGAGGCAATTCCCGACCGGCAACACAAGTTCCGGCTCGTCGTGGGTCCGCTCGACCTCGATCAGTATTTGCGCCTCACGCCGCACGGCGAGGACTTGCCGACGTTCGTCGAATGGGTGCGAGCCTTCGTCGGCCACGAATACGCGTGGGAGGTCAAGCTGCTCGTCAACCCCCGCGCGGCGCCACCCGCCTGCATCGGCACGTCGCAGAGACTCGGCTACTCGACGTGGCTCGGTGATTCCCTCGACGACCTGCCGGTCGTCGGCATGGTTTTCGAACCTGAACAGTACAACGACCGACCCCGGAGTTCCCTCGCATGAACGCCAACGCTCCCGCCGTCGTGCTGCGCTACGCCGATCTGCTCGAACCGGTCTCCGCACACGCGCCTTGCGGTCCCGATCTCGAATACGATCCGGCCTTCGTGATGCTGCAGGCGGCCGCGGCCCCACGCGCCGAAGCGCAGTACGGCGACTTCGTCGACGTGCCGCCAACGGCCAATTGGGCCGACATTGAACGCGACTGCCGCGCGCTGCTGCTGCGGACAAAAGACATCCGCCTCGCGGTGATCCTGCTGCGTTGCCGAACCCGGCTCGACGGCGCGGCTGGCCTGCGCGACGGACTGGCATTGCTGATGGCGATGCTCGAATGCTATGGCGATGCGCTCCACCCGCTGCCCGTGTTCGAAGGCGAGCGAGACCCGGCGATGTTCGCCAACGCGATCGGTGGACTCGTCGAACCGGATGGCACGCTGGCCGATGCGCGCGACATCCCGATGCCGAGGGCCGCGGGGCTTCAACTGCATTTGCGCGATATCGAAAAATCATTCGCGACGCCGCGCCAGAAGGACGCGCTCGCCCCTGAATCCGTCGCCCGGTTGCTAAAGGAATTGTGGGGCCGACGCGACGCGGCAATGGCCGCACTAGTCGAAGCGCAGTGTCTGACGCAGCGCATTGCCGCATGGTGCGATGAGATGCTCGACGCCGACGCGCCCGATCTCGGCGCGTTGTCCCGAGCGCTGGAGCCATTCGCGCAGCATCGGGTGGGCGGCGGCGGGTCCGCGCCAGCGCCCGCCCGAGCCGTCAACGAGCAGGACAACAAGCAGGACAACGACAGCGTGCGTGGATCGGCGTCGGCGATCGTGGCTACGGCGACGCTACCGCAGTCCGACGCGCCCGCCGATCTGCCAATCACTGCGCCTTCTCCAATGGATCGCTGGAGCGCGCTCGCAGCCATTCAGGAAACACGCATGTGGTTCGAGCAAAACGAACCGAGCAGTCCTGTCATTGTTTTGCTGCGCCAATCGGAACGAATGGTGGGCAAACGGTTTTCAGAACTCGCCCATATCATTCCCGCCGATTTACTCGCTAAATGGGACGTAGCCGACAGTTGAGGCGACGTGCGCGCATGTGCGACTTTCCCCGCTGTCAGCCCATTCAGTCCGCCGGTCAACCAACAACTTCCAATGAAAAGACTCATTCATTTTCTTATCCTGGTTTGCTTCGCGATACCCCATTTCGCGTTCGCCACCTGCATCCAGTTGAAGCCTTCGCAAATTTCCGAACTGCTGTCTCAAGGCTACATCGCGGGACAACCATTAGCGGTCAACATACCGTTCCGGGAAAGCTCGGTATCGATCGATCCGGCGTTACCGGTCGGCTCGGTGATCGCCACGGGCTTGTCGCCGGCGTACGCGACCTATGCGAACTTCGCGGACTGCACCGACGGGGGCACGGTATCAATACAGTATTCCAACGCAACGCCGTCCGTTGTATTGGGGGCTACCGTCTATAACACGAACGTCCCAGGCATCGGCTTTCGTTTGACCTATCTTCGTGCAACCGGCGTGAACTCGCCACTTCCGTTTACGCCTTCCTTTCCCGCGGGCGAACCCAATCAGGTTATGTATGGGCGCTTCGGCATTGGCTCGCAATTCGAGATCGAACTGGTCAAAACGGGCGACATCGCAAGCAACGTCAACGTGATACTCAACACCGTGGGAGCCGGCGTCGCCGAGGGTGACGGCAATCGGGTCGTGACCATCACGGGCGGCAGCATCAACGTCAAGGTTCTTCCAAGTTGCTCGGTCAATACCAGCACACTGAACATCGATTTCGGCACGTTCGGCCCAAGCGATGTATCGACCACAAGCGGGCCAACCCAGCCAGTCGACTTTACGGTGCTCTGCACCGGGCCCACGCCACCGGCTTCGATTACTGCCGTACTTTCCGGAACCCCCGATACAGAAGATAGCAGCATGTTGAAGAACACCGGCGCGACGCATCTCGCGATTCGTTTGCGGGATGTTTCAACCAACACAATCTTCAGGCCCAACGACCCGACGAGCACCCTCGTCCACACACCGCAGGGCGCGATGCAATCGCCGTTTGCACTCGAGGCGACGGTGCTGCGCGTCGGAACAGCAACGCCGAGCGCAGGCAGGATCCAGGCAACCGCAACAGTCACGATGACCATTCTTTGAATCGACTATTCAACGACGAAGGTCCACCAGAATCAACGCGCATGACCCAGTTATCCGTCACACCGCCGAACTCGATCTTCGTGCAAATCGCGAGCTATCGCGACCCGCAGTTGATCCCCACCCTGCTGGATTTGATCCAGAAAGCTAGAAAACCTGATCTACTACGGATCATCGTCTGCTGGCAGCATGCGCACGACGAGACGATGATCCAATTCTGGCAGCACGGCTTTGGCAATTGGCGAACCGAGCATACCGACGGTTGGACCATCCAACATCTCAGTCATCGTGAAGCGAAAATCGAATTGATCGACGTGCCCCACATGATGACGCAGGGCGCATGCTGGGCTCGCAATCTGGTCCAACAGCGATACGGCGGCGAGCGCTACACGCTGCAACTCGATTCGCACCACCGCTTCGTCGATGCATGGGACACGCTCGCAATCGAGATGCTGGAGTCTTTACGCGATGAAAGTCCGAAACCCGTGCTGACCGCCTACCTTCCGATGTACGACCCCGAGAAAGACGACGCTCGATCCAGCGACGAGCCGGGGATATTGGCCTATGCAAGGTTTTCCAGGGAAGGGGTGGTCCTGTTTCGCTTGAAGACACTCTCCGACTGGAGAACGCGCATTCGCCCGGTCCGTTCGCGCTTCTTCAGCGCGCACTTCGCATTTGCCGACGGTCACTTTGCCCAGGCGGTCCAGCACGATCCTGACTATTTCTTTCACGGCGAAGAGATTTCGCTTGCCGTCCGTGCGTTCACCCACGGCTATGACCTGTACAGTCCGCACAGGCTGATCGGTTGGCACGAATATCTGCGCTCATACCGCGTCAAGATGTGGAACGACCACAATCACGAGGCCAAGGAACGGGGTGAAATCGACGAGCCCTGGCACGCGCGCAACGAGCGCTCGTTGCAGCGCAATCGTGCTCTGCTCGGTATCGACGGAGAAACGTTGGCTGACATTGAGTTCGGCAAGTATGGACTCGGAGCGGAACGCACGCTCGCCGATTACGAGGCCTACGCGGGCATCGGCTTCAGGTGGCGCGGTGTCCAGCAGTCGGTATTGAATGATGTTCCACCAGTCGCGGGCACGCAACGTCCCGACGAAGCGATATGGAAAGCTTCTCTGCTACGCGCAAACGACGTCCGTGTGTGCGTACATCAGAATGGATTCGACAGGCATCTGGTCACGCCCGGCGTCGAGCACGCGCTGCGGGCCGCGACGTCAGTCACCGTCGTGATTTACGGCAACGACGAGACGGTACTGCGCCGCGAGACCGTCGACGGCAGCGGTCTTTCCCGATACCGAAAAAACGGCTGGCTCGACTTCCATGTGATTTTCGAATCAGAACTTGGCCAGTTCCCAGCCTGCTACGTCGTGGAGTTGTTCGACGACGCCGGCAAGGTATTGAGCCGGGTCCGGTGCGCCATCGATGCATGACGCATCCGCGACGACGACGCACGGAAACGCCTCCGGCGTCGCGCGGCCGACAGGACTGCACCACGTCAGCGGATTCGGCGCGTAGCGATACGGACTGGCTCCGCCTTCGCCGTTGCGATCGGGGCTGATGTAGCGGCCCGCGTGAGGATCATAAAAACGCGCACCGTTGTAGTACAGCGTGGTTTCATCGTCCGCGTATTGGCCGGCATAACGAAGCGGCTGCGCAAACGCGTCGCTGCTTGGCCACTCCGGCGTCACGAGACTGCCCCACGCCCGGTAACGCCCGCGCCATGCCACCTGGCCGGTCTCATCCGTGAGCGCGACGGCCGTACCGGCGACGTCAGTGTGATAGTGATAGACCTGCGTGTTCTTGATCGCGCCATCATCGGTGAGGGTCTGGTCCACGCAAGCGAGCGGCGCGAAGCCGGTTGAGCGGTCGGGCTCGGGTTGATACAGGTACGTGCGCAGTTCCATCGCGCGCTGCTGCTGGATCAGTCTGTGTCCTTGCCACAAATAGCGCGTGAGCTCGTCCTGTTCCGGCGTCGATGACTGCTGCGCGCGCCGTGACGAAGCGGGTTCGACACGCCTGCCGATACGCCGACCGATTGCGTCATACTGATAGCGCACGGTATAGCCCTTGCGATGCGCGGCGATGACGTGCCCCTCCGCATCCCAATCGAGCGATAGCGTATGGTTGCGGCCACGCCTACGCACCAATTGCCCCCACACATCATAGTCATAACGGTGTCCGCGGCATTCCCGTAACCGGTGGTCGGGATACGCGGCCGGGAACCAGCTGCCGCCAGGCGCATCGAGCAGATTGCCAGCGGCGTCCCACGTGAAATACTCGATGTCCCCCTTCTCCGACACCGAGCGCAACAGACAGCCACGCCGGTCGTAGTCGTACCACGTCTGACCGTCGGCCTCGGCGCCCGTCCTGACGATCACGTCAGCGAGACTGTAATCGGCTTCGCGCCACAATCCGGCGACAGGTTCTGTCACGCAGCCCGGCGTATCCACGTCGCGCCCCGTCACCGAGCGCCACCACACCGGCAAGCCGAGCGGCGAATAGCCCGTATGCGTGCGCAAACGGCCTTGCGTGCGCGCAACCGGACGCCTCATCGCGTCATACCAGAAGCGCGCAATCTGTCGATCGTCCAGTTCGACGAACGCGACAGCGCCAGTTTCGAAGCGGCGCATACGCAACTCCTGCCCCTGTGGCAGCTGAATCGCGACAAGGCGGCCAACGACGTCGTACGTGTAGCGCAGTGTGCCGTTTGCGCCGTGCTCGGCGATCAGACGGTCACCGGCGTCGTGTTCGAAGCGGATCTCATCCCCTCCGATTCCGAGTAGCTCGCCTTCTCGTGTTGGCTCGCGGCTCACGCAGTCGAGCAATCCGCGCGGCCCGTAGCGATACATATAGCGGTTGTGCGCGGTCTCACGCTGGATCAGACGGCCTGCGCGGTCGTAGTCGAACGTTTCGCGACGCTGTTGCGCGCCCGCCTGCCACGTGAGACAACGGACCTGCCCGGTATCCGCATAGTCGAAGTTGCGTTCCACGCCATCGGCATCCGTAATCGACAGGCAACTGCTCGCATTCCACCGAAGCAACTGCACCGCGCCGTTCGCGCTTTCGATTCGAACCGGGCGCCCATGCGCATCGTATCGACGCACGATCACGTGCCCCTCTTCGTCGACCGCGCGTACGACATTGCCGCGCCGGTCTCGATACCAGTGCCGGCTTCGGTCACTCGGGCCGACGAACGACGTCCGCTGGCCAGCCGCATTCCACACATGACGCTCGGCCTGTCCGTCCGGACGCGTGATGGTCAACGGTCGGCCGAGGCCATCGCGCTCGATTCGCGTGACCGCGCCGAGCGCGTCGGTCACACTGACCACGTAACCATCGACGTCATACTCGTAGTCCGTCGTGCTTCCGCCGACTCCAGTGCGACGTGTCACCTGCCCCCACGCGTTATGCGCGAAGGTCGTGGCGACCCCCTGCGCATCCGTCGAGCACACGACATCGCCATCGTCACCATATTCGAAACGCGTGAATTCTCCAGACGGGGTTTGATAGTGCAACGGCTGCAAGCGATCGTTGCGTGCCCACATCCACACACGGCCATCGCTCAACGCGACTGACACGGGCTCGCGTGACGCAAACGCATACTGCGTCGAGCGGGTTGCGCCCTGGAGATCCGTCTCACACGCGACGCGTCCGAGCCCGTCGTATTCGACGTGAACCACCCGCTCGCCGGGCAGTTGCATGGTGAGCGGCGCGACGGCGTCGCCGTAGTCGAACCGGTAGCGCCGGTCATCGAAATCTGTGTGCGACAGCACGCGGCCCTGCTCGTCGTATTGCCAATGCGCCGTGTTGCCGAAGACGTCGCTGACCTCACTGGTCCG
Source organism: Paraburkholderia sp. Cpub6 (assembly GCF_014201065.1). NCBI lineage: Bacteria > Pseudomonadati > Pseudomonadota > Betaproteobacteria > Burkholderiales > Burkholderiaceae > Paraburkholderia > Paraburkholderia sp. Cpub6. Next base: position 220,963 of record NZ_JACHDM010000003.1, on the reverse strand, counting down.
GCTATCGAAGTCGTAGGCGAAGCGCTCACGCGCGCCTTCTGACGTGACTCGTCGAATCACCCGCGCGGCGCCGCCGATCGTCTGCCACACATAGCGTGTCGCCATTCCGAGCGCGTCTGCTTCTTCGACGATCCGCCCATCGCGGTATGCAAAGCGACGCACGATTTCGCCGACCCGGTTGCGTACCTCGGTGAGTTCGCCGCGCTGGCTGTAGCCGTACTGGACCAGCGCGCCGGTGGGACCGCCGTCGACACACTCGACAGCGCTCAGACGCGCGCCCATCCGCGCTTCGTAGTGCATGCGCAGCTCGTGGCCGCAGGTTCCACGCATGCGCAGCAAGCGCCCGCCGGGATCCCAGATCAGGCCGATCCGCTGCTGACGAAGATCCTCGACGTATTTGAGCCGTGCGATTCCGTTCGCGTCGAAGTCGCCGAACACGCGGTAATGCGGCGTCAGATCCGCGACGACGAGTCGTCCGTCGCTCAGATGCGCGATGTGCAACTGCGCAGCCGACGCAATCACCTGCGACCCGCGCTCGGGAAACGGCACGCTGAGCGTGCTGCCGTATTCGTCGGTGTAGAGCAGTTGATCGTCCCGCTTGTGCAGCGTGACTTCCCAACTCGTGCGCCAACCGACGCCGAGCAGCCCGAGCGCGTGCTGCTCGCTCGAATAACAACGCGACCATACGAGCGGAAGACGGCCTCGCAGCCTGAAGTCGGTTTCGTCGGTAGGTAGGCAGACTTTGCTGCCGCTGATCACATCGACCGAGCCGCACAGAATGCCCGACAGCGCACGACGCATCCGAAAGCGGTCGACGACGTCGCCGAGCCGCTCACAGCGATCGAGCAACGGTCCGACACTGGCGAGGGGCAATACGACGCCGGGCAAGCCGACCAGCTCGCCGCCGATTCCCGCGACTCCCGTCGTCACATGGCCCCCACCGTCATCATGAACCGATGCGCACGTCTGGCGAGCCAGCGGAACACGGCGCGCCACACGAAACCTTGCCGCCAACCAATGCCGCCGGCACGTTGTTGATCAACACCGTACCCGAACCCGCGACCACAGCTTGCGAGCACGGGTGCAGCGCGCAAACGGCAGAGCTCATACCGACGAGCGCCGCAGGCAATCGATTGATGAAGACCGTCGGGGAACCCGAGACGATCGAACCGCCATGTCCGATCGCATCGCCTTTGCGAGCCGCTGGAAACATGATCGATTTTCTCCTCATGGAAACTGAACGTCCGTGCAGGGCGATGCGCGAAGGCATTCGCCGGCTGCACGGTATTGCGAAATACGCTGTTACGCGTCCGAGCCGGTTGCGGGCGGCTTTTCGGACGGCGGCGGCTCCTCCGACGGTGCCGGCTCTTCCGATGGCGCCGGCTCTTCCGATGGCGCCGGCTCTTCCGATGGCGCCGGCTCTTCCGATGGCGGCGGCTCTTCCGACGGCCGTGGTTCTTCCGTCGGCAGCGGATCTATCGTCGGAAGCGGCTGGTCCGATGGAGGTGGCGGAATAACTGGAACGTCCAGCGCATCGAGCACCACGACAGGAACTGGCACCGTCACTGAGCTGCCGCATTCCTTGTCACCGGGGTTAAGGTCCAGCGGCGTGCCTTGCACCACGACACGGGTGTCACCCTGGATGCGGATCGACTTACCAATGAGCTTGATCTCGCCATCCTTGTTCATGGTCAGCGACGACTTGCCGCACACGATAGACAGCGCCCCCCCGGCCGACAGCGAATAGGCTCCGCCTACCGCGTGCGTCGACGCGCCACCAACCGTGACCGTACGTGCACCGCCCACCGTCAGAAGGGAGGCACCCCCAACCGCGGTCTCCTCCGCCCCGCCAATCGAGACAAAGTGTGCAAGACCCACGGAATAGAAGGAAACACCCTTCACCCTTACCGAGTACTTGCCGCCGACGATCGTGCTGGACGTCGCCCCGACGGTCGTGCTGTGCGCCGCGGCCACGCCGATCGTGTAGTCGGCACCGACGACGTGTGACTCATTCAGCTTCGTCAGGCGGTTCATGTCCCGTTCCGCCTGCAACGTGAATTCCTCGGCACCCGCCTTGTCCTCGAAGCGGATGCTGTTGTAGTTCTGCAGGCCCCCTTCCATCGACCGGCTCATGAAACCGCTCTGCGTCGCGTTGCCTGGCAAGTCATAAGGCGGACGCGTCGCCGCGTTGTACAGGCTCCCGGTGATCAGCGGACGATCCGGGTCGCCGTTCCAGAAGTCGACGATGACTTCCTGGCCGATGCGCGGAATGTAGATGCCACCGAAACCCTGACCGGCCCACGCCTGGCTCACACGGACCCAGCAGGAGTCGGTTTCGACGTTTTGGCCGTAACGGTCCCAGACGAAGCGGACCTTCACGCGGCCGAATTCGTCAGTCCACAGTTCCTTGCCCTCGGGACCCACGACGACAGCCGACTGCGGCCCGTTGACGACCGGCTTCGAGGTCTCCCGCGGCAGTCTGAACACTTCGCTTGTCGGTTGCACGTCGAACTTGTTGCTGCAGGTGTATTCGTAGCCGCTACCCGATTCGTCCGGCGTACCGGTCAGGTCGAGCTTCGTACCGATGACGAGGTATTCGCAGTTCGCGGCCGTATAGTCGTAGTTGGTCAACACGAACGTCTGCCCGCACGCGAGTCCCCGTACGTTACCTTCGCCTTTCGCTCGCGTACCCGGCGCGCGCAGTGCTTCCATGCGCGTACGCGCCAGCAGTTCACCGTGGCCGCTGTCGGTATAGTCGCCCGGCCAGTCGTAGCGCTCGAGCAGGTTCCAGCTGGTGTCGCGCGGTTGCTGATTGATCGCCCGCATGTCGGCGCGCGAACGCGTGAAGTCGAAGTCGCTCGTCACGTAGTGACCGGTGCACAAGACTTCGGCCGTCGAAAACGCGCTGATGTATTCGGTGTCGGTCTTGCCGCCCTGCGGTAGGAACGCCAGCGTCCGGTATGAGGGGTTCGGCGAGTGGCGGTGCGCGCCAATGTGATCGCACAGCACGAGCCGGTGCTTGCCGTCGGCATGCTCGAAAAACCAGTAGATGCCCCACTCTTCCATCAGGCGATGAATGAAGTCGTAATCGGTCTCGCCGTACTGGACCTGGAACGCGCGCGGTTCGTTGGTCGGACTCTCACCCTCGAGCGCATAGCGGCTCACGTCGAGGCGCTTTTCGACCGGGTACGGATAGCCCTTCAGCACCTCGTCGATGATCTCGATGACCGTCCTGTTCTGGAAAATCTTGTAGTCGGTCGTCAGGGTCGCCAGCCACAGCCACGGCTTCAGCACGACACGATAGACGTTGTAGCGGCCTTCCCGACGCAGGTATTGCGCGGCGACGACGAGTCCGGTGATTTCGCGCTGACATGCTTCGGTGTCGGCGCTCGGCTGGAGGTCGATCGCGACGGTCATTTCCTTGCCTAGCAGCGCCTTCAGGTCGAGGTTGGCACTGACGGCAAGCGGTACCGTGTAATCGTCCGGCGTGCGCAACAGCAGTTCGTACTCAAACAGCTTGCCTAGATGCTCGTCGCCGTTCAGTGACATGAACTCCAGCGCAGGCTGCGTCTGTCCGTCCGCGGTCTGCCCCGGCCACCGCGGTATCGCCGCGCTGGATACGGTCACTGAGCGGCTTTGCACACTTATCGCGTTCAAGGGATTACTTGACATGCACTCCTCTAAATTCTCTATATCGAAAAGACGCTACAGTTCGTCGGCGAATGCGGAGCCTGACGACGCGTCCGCTCGCCTTCCCATCGCGTTTCCGCTACCGGGACAACGAAAATCGCGCAGCAACGCCGTGAGTTGCGGTCCTGACTGTCCGCCCGATGTCAGTTCGATGACCGCGTGCCGGTCGTCGAAATTGAAGTCCACCGCCGAGCGGCTCGACGACAACGTCGACGTCACGCGGCCCCGGTCGATCAGACGGAACAGCGCCCACGGACCTTCGGTCATGACGGTCGACGTGTCCGGACGCACGCGCGGATTCGCGGTGAGGCCGGCCATCGAACCGCCGCGCGGCCCCGGCCAGGTGATCGGGGACGTCGTGACCGGACCATGCGCATAGCGCAGGTTTTGCCCGTCGACGTCGATGAGCAGATCGGTAATTTCGGGGTCCAGCGACACGACCTTGAGGCCCGCGTTCCACGACATCCGGGTCGCGCCGGGATCGCGGAAAAATGTCTGACGGATCGCCGCGGCGCGCTCGAACGGTTCGAGGCCCGGTCCCTGCATGGGCGGCATGCCGGGGCTGACCGGCTTATAGCGCCATGGCCGCATGCTCGTATCGACGCGGCTGGCGAGCGTCTTGTGGAAGAAGTCGTCGAGCAGGCCGCCGGCCGCGAACACGCGATTGAAATCGTCGATGTCGACTTCCTGGGCGCTCGCGGCAAACGGATATTTGCCTTCGACAGCACGTCGGCATTGCGCGCCAACGCTCGATTCGACCTGCATCGTGAGCAGGGAGCCGACATTGCGGTCCACCTTGCGCATCGACTGCGACGCGAGGCCCGCGAGCACGGCCCGAAACGGCGGCGGAAGCTTCTGCGCCTCGAGCTGCATCGTGGAGCCGAGGTCATCCGTGGGCGGCATGCTGTGGGTGGCGAGCACGTCGCCGGCCGTCATCAATCGCGTGTACTGCTCGTTGATCAGCCCGATGACGCCGCCCAGCTGCAGCACGCCGCTGCCGCCAGGCAGCGCGCTCCCGCTATCGGCCTGGCCGGTCACGACTTCGCGCAGCGCGGCAAAGCGTCTGTCGACCAGTTCACGTTCCATCTTCTGTTGCGCGAGCTGACCGATCGTGGCGGTTGCGGCCACGGCGCTCGCTGCGCGCGCCGCCTGCGAGCGACGCATGATCACATTGATGGCACTACCGGCGGCCGACGGCTCGTCCGCGCCATCAACGATCGACAGCGACGTCTCGCGCGCGGCCGTTCGCGCGAGTCTCGCCAGCGGCGAATCCGGCGCAGCCAGCGTACGAAGCGTCTGCAGGTCGGGCGCCAGGGTGCCTTCGCTGCCGGACACCGGTCTCACGTCGTCGAGAAACTGGCTCCAGTAATTGCCATAGTCGGTCAGGTATTGGCGACGGATATCGTCGGCGAGCCTGTCCTTGCGCGGTGCGTTGCCGTTTGCCATCCGCCGCCACCGCGCCGATGTATCGGCCTCGCCCATCACCCAAGCGTCCTGTTTTCGCGCCTGCTCGAGAAAATCAGGGAGGCGCTTGTTAAAAACGGCGTGATAGCCGTCGTAGGTATAGAGACCGGGGATACCTCGCGCGAGCGTCGAACCGCCGGCCAGCATGAACACGGTAGTGGCCTGCGGACCCGCGGCGCTCAGCAGCGTGACGTTCTCGGGCGCCTCGGGAGCCATGGCGTTCATCGCACGTTCGTAGAGCCGTCCGGACGCCGGATTGCGGCCAAGGAACTCGCGCGCGCGGCGCACGAGCCGTGCATTCACTGGTCTTGCCGGCACCGCGGGCACCCCTTCCACGATCAGCGCATCGAGGTGACGCGCCATCACGTTGCGCTCGCCGAGCGATGCGACGCTGTTGGCGTGTTCCCAGTCGCCGAGCACCCATGCCTTGACCGCTTTCGCGTCGTAGTGCGAGCCATCGAACAGCATCAGGTAGACCATCAGCGTGCGATAAACGCCGTCCGCGTCCTGTACGCCGATTTGCGTATCGAGCACCGTTTCGAGCCGGCCGACCACGTGCGGCAGCAGCATCTGTTGCAGCAGATTGTTGTAAGTCTCGGCGGCGGCGGCGCGGATGGCGGGCGCCGTGTAGAGCCCGTAGTGCCATGCGACACCGGGACTGTCGAGGTCCATGCCGTCGAACTGAGGCAGGTCACGCGACGCCGACAGAAGCGTCCCCATCGTCCCGGGCTGCGGCGCCTTCCGTTGCGACAAGACCCGCGCGGCGAGCGCATTGACCTTGCCATCGATCGCGGCGAGATACTCGCGGTTGTTGCCGAAGCTCACGACGAGCGCACCAATCAGCCACACCGCCACGACGATCGCGAGCAGATGTCCGATAAGACGCAACGCGCGGAAGCGGACTTCCCAGTACAGGTTCGGCCGCACCAGATGCGCTTCGGCCAGGATCACGCGCTGAAACAGATTGCGCAAGAAATAGCCGCGATAGCCGGTAGGCGTCGCGTCGCCGGACGACGGCGAGACCGTTTTCGGCGCGGCACCGAACCAACCCGCGAGCCCGCGACGCAGCCGCTGCAAGAGCGTGGAGCTGTCGGCGGACACGGCCTCGTGAGTTTGCGCCGCGCTCGTGAAATAGACGCCGCGCAGCGTGCTGTTCAACTGCGAGTCGTCGTATTTCGAATCGAGAAACACCAGCGCGAGCAATTCATTGAGTTCCGCACACAGGCTACGAAATTCTGACGGCAGCGCATAAAGTTTCTTGCGCAGATCGACCTCGTACACCTCTTGCAGCCTCGTGTTGACGCCGTCTTCGAGTCCCTGCTCCAGCTCACGCATTTCGGCCGCGCAGTTCAGGCGCAGTGTGTCGCGGCCGTGTTCTTCCGCGGCTTCCTGATAAGGCAGTGTGAAGCCGAAAATCTGCGCGCGGCTTTCCGCCGTCAACGACTGGAAATACTCCCCGAAGCCGGGCAGCAGATCGAGCTTCGTGACGAGCACGTAGACGGGGAATCGAATCCCCAACTGCTGGCGCAACTCGCCGAGCCGAGCGCGCATCGACGCGGCGAGCGCCTTTCGTTCGGGCGCTGGGCGCGTCAATAACTCTTCGACCGAAACGACCAGCAACGCACCGTTGACCGGCGCGCGCGGGCGCCGCTTGCGAAGCAGCCCCAGAAGGCCGCGCCACTCGGCCTCGTTCACGCTCTTCAGGTCTTCCGGATCGACGTCAACCTTCGCGGCGTCTTGCGACGCTGCGTCCTGAACGGTATAGCGGCCAGCGGTGTCGATCAGCACCGCTTCGTTCGCGAACCACCAGTCGCAGTTCGCCGTTTCGACGCGGCTTCTCAGCGACGCCGCGACCATCTGATCCGCCTCCGGAAAATCCAGACCCGAGTTCAGGACCAACGTCGTCTTGCCGGCGCCTGGCGAGCCCACCACCATGTACCACGGGAGTTCGTACAGATAGCGCTGGCTTTCGAGCAGACGACGCAGCCCTGCCGGTCCGCCGCGCATGCGTTTGAGCTTGTCGATGGCCTTCGCGACGACCGCGTGAAGCGCGCGGATTTCGTCTCGTGCGACAGGGGTCGCGGCCGACTTCTTCGTGAACGGGTTCAGAACGCGCTGCAGCAGCACGTCATCGCTGCGCACTGCCCGCCACAGACGATACAGCCCATAGATCGCGTAGCAGGCAAGCAGCACCGAGATCAGCAGCACGCGGGACCATGTGGTGCCGAGTGGATGCGTTTGGCCGAACGCGAGTATCGGTCCGAAATACCAGAGTGCGAGACACAGCAACGCGACGCCGATGACGACAGGCGACCAGCCGAGCAGCCAGAACAGCAGCAGCAATAACAGCACGACGATCGACAACGTGCGCGAGAGCACGCTCTCGAGTGGGCGGTAGTCGCCAAATGCAATCAGAGGTCCCACGAACCAGACGGTCACAGCCGTCACGAGGATCGCGGCGAGCACCAGCGTCTGGCGCGTGAGCACAAGTTTCGATAAGCGGTTCAAATAAGACATCAAGGCTTTCCCGTTAATGCGTGACGAAGACTTCCACGCGTCGATTGCGGGAACGACCTTCCGCTGTACTGTTGTCCGCGACAGGTTGTGTATCGCCCTTGCCGACAGCCTCGATGCGATTGCCGGGCATGCCGTGCGCCTTCAATACGTCGGCGACGAACGCGGCGCGCTTTTCCGATAGCACCAGGTTGTCAGGAAACTCCGCCGTATGAATCGGCTGGTTGTCGGTGTGCCCGGTCACCGTGACATTGCCGCCGACCCGGACGACCTCCTGCGCGACCTTGGTCAACACCGGATCCAGTTCCGGTCGAATGCGGCTTTGCCCCGGCAGGAACACGTAGTCGCCACGGAACACGACCCGGCTGCTGCTCGCGTTCTCTTCGACGGAGACCTGGCCGCGAGCAATCTCGTCTTTCAGCAAAATCGACAGGCGCAAGCGCTCGTGAACGACCGGAGCCGCGGCCTTGATCGGCTCTCCGATCGCGAGAATCTTCGCTTCCAGCGCATTGCTTTGCGCCAGAAGCCGATACTTGTACCAGGCGAACAGCGAGAACACACATAGCGCAGCGACACCCGCCGTCGCCCAGACCGGCACGCTTTTCAGCAGCCGCATCCTGCCCGGCTCCTCGCCGCGCCAGTGCGGCGACAGTTCGAGCCGCATCGTGTCCCGCGTGCCGCTGATAAGCGTCAGCATTCGCTGCCGAATCTGCTCCAGATGACGTGGACCGTCCGCGGCAACACTGTAGCGTCCTTCGAATCCAAGGCTGAGAATGCGATACAACACCTCGAGGACGTCGATGTACTCCTGGGGATCCGTTGCCATGCGGCCGATCAGCAGGAAGAACTTCTCGCCGCCGTCCACTTCTCCTTCGAACTTGAGCAGCAGCCCCCCCGCGGCCCAAATTCCACCGTTCCCCCAACGCGTGCGGTTGGCGGCTTCGTCGAGCGCGGTGCACAGCGCGTAACGGACAGCCGCCACGTGCTTCCACGGCAAACTCGCTTTGTCGCAGACCTTCTGGAATGCGGCGACCTCACGCACCAGCAGCGAGCGCAAGCTCGCGACCGCAGCCAACGAATCGAGCGAAGCCGGCATGTCCGCCAGCATGCGCAACAAAGGCTGCGCGGCTTCACACAACGGATTGCGCGCAGCCTTCATGCGCTCCAGACGCGTCTGCGCTTGTTCCGGCGGATCGAACGCGGCCGCATCGACCACCGGTTCCTGATTGGCGACACCCGCGGTTGTGGGACGTCCAGCGGGAATGGCAGACGGCTGGCTCTGGCCAGAAGCAGAGTTGTCGGGGTTCAACAGAAACTCGAACGCGTCGTCCCCGTATGCACCGGTACTCATTTTTGACGCACGCCCCACAGCTCGAGCTTGAGTTCCGGGAAGTGCCCGGCGACATGCATGGCAAGCCCTCCGTGCCGCGCAATCTGTTCCCAGAACGGTCCGGTACGCGACAGTTCGAAATAGATAAAGCCCGAGTTGAACGGAATCTGGCGCGGAGGAACCGGCAGCGCCGCTACTGCCAGACCCGGCAGGTGCGAACGGATCAATTCCGGCAAGCGCTGCGGATGACTGATCTTCGTTTGGGCAAGAAACTGCTGCTGCAGCAATTCGGAAGGCATCTGCGCGCCCACGGCGAGCACGAGGCTCGAATAGCCGGCCAATTCGTTCGGCAGCATGGCGGCCGTACGGATGCCATGCGCCTGCTCCGTAAGCGGAATGGGCTGCGCACCACGAATCAACACCTGGTTCAACAGATAGTGAACCTCCTCGACGAGGGGCCTGATACTGCGGTAGAGCTGCGCATGGTCATAGCCCGGCGCCGCCCGCGGACGCCGCGTTTGCGGACGCACGAAGGTCGAGAGCTCGCCCGCGAAAAGCGCGAGCTCGCGATACAGGGTCACCGGCGCGGTCTCCTCGAGTTGGCAAATATGCTCCAGCAGCGGCTCATAGCGATTGAGCACCTGGAGCAGCAGATAGTCGGCCACTTCGGCCGCCGCGCCCGTACGGCCATCAGCACCTGACAGACGGGCGGCGAGCGCGTCGGCGCGTAGTCGCGCGAGGCCGTGCAGCTGCATTGCCCATTCCCGCAGCAGTGGATTCGCGCCGTAACCGGTCACGGGCGGAATGTGGTCGGCGCTGTGCAGCGACACGGCGCCGTCGGCGTGCAGCGCCTTCACGCGCGTCAGCGCAAGCCCGATCCACGACTGCGTCAGCTCTTTCTCGGGCAACAGCCGCAAGCGCAGATTCGAGAGTTGGACGGGCTTCGGACCTTGGCCGATCGCGTTGCTGTCGCGCAGTTCGGCGTCGTACGCATGATAACGGGCCAGCGATCCGCTCTGCTCGGTGAAGGCGGTTTCCTCGGTGTTAGGCAAGCGAAGCGGGACCGCCAGGTAAATCACCTGCTCCTGATGTTCCGGTCCGATCGTCAGTGGGGGCGGGGGCAGCGTCAGGCCAGGCACCTCGAACGGTGTGCCGTCTGGAAATACGCCGAGCCCGCTCTTGAACACCAGCTTGCCGAACGCGAGCGATTCCTGGTCGATTTCATAACGGCTGAAGCCCCAGAAAAACGGGCTCAGCGGCGCGCTCCGGCGATGCGCGAACGACTCGAAATACCGCTCCTGCTGCTGAAACAATTGCGGGCGCAGGAAGAGTCCTTCGCTCCAAACAACTTTGCTATACCAACTCATCGAAATTAGTCTGACTTTGAAATCGAAACAGTGCGCTGATCGAGCTGGATCGTCAGCTTCTGTTCCTTGTCTGGAAGAGCCATCCTGTACCATGCGGCGTCGGGCGCGATTGGCAACCGGTAAACCGCGCGCCAGACCGATTTCCCGAGATCCCGGTAGCCGGCCAGCACGCCAATTGCGGTAGTGGCGGGGTTCGACTTCCGGACGATCTCGCGTGTATCGCCGGGACGCAGAATAAATTCGTCAACGACCAGCACGTCGTCGCCAAGGATTTTTTTGTCGTCGCTTTGCAGCGTGAAAAAGTCGCCGGTTTGAAACGCCGTCGGCGACTTCAGTTCGTAGACCCGCACGAGGATCGGCGCCGCCGTTCCCCACTCGTTCGGATTGACGTTCTCGCTTGCCGCGATCTGAAGCCGAAGGGTCGTTCGCTCCTTGACAACGGGAGCCGACGCGGTAGCGCACCCGGACAGCCATGCGCTCGCCCCGCTTAGGGCTAGCCAGCCCCCGATACGCAGCCATATCGCGAAGCGGGGAAAAAAGATCGAAACCATCTGACGGTATCAAGGTGATCTCGCACATCGCCCTGAATGAACCAGGATGCCTGCATCCAGCCGGGCATCCCGGTTAACAACCTTGACACGGCGTCCCGGACAAAAGGGTCGTCGTGCCAAGATTCAGGAAAATGTGCGATTTAGGCCGTGTTCTTCTTGATATCGAAGGTCGCCGTGATCGCACCGCCGCTACCGCCTTGCGCGTTCTGCACCACATATTCCTGCTTCAGGCGAGCAAAGGACAGACGCACCGTTTCGCACGGACGCGATTCACTGTCGCTGACGCCGGACGGATGCACCGAGGTAACCAGCACGTCGTTCATCGTGAATTTGATGTATTCGAGCGGATTACCGCCAGCCTTGCGCACGACGAGTTTGGCTTCGTCGATGTGCTTACCGGTCAGGCAGTATTGCGTCAGGTTGGGCGTTGCACGATCGATGAAATGCTCAAACGTGAAGTCGTCGACCGTGGCTCGGCCAGCGCCACCACCGGAACCAACGTGCATATTCGATTGCTGCGTAACGCCCCACGCCCAGCTCAGAACATCGATTTCGTCCTTGTGGTTAGCGTCTGCCGACTCACCATCAATCCCGTTAATCTTGAGAAAGATGTCTTGCGCCATAAAAATACTCCTTGGTACCGATTAGTTTTAAAGATGCTCAATGAAAGTCAGGCATATTTAGTGAGCGCCTGTCCGTCGCTCAATCACCGAATGAACGGTAGACGTCAGATCAGGCCGCATCCTTCACGAGCGGCAGCTTCGCGACGAGACGCAACGAAACCGTCAGACCTTCAAGTTGGAAATGCGGACGCAGGAAGAACTTCGCCTGGTAATATCCCGGGTTTCCCTCGACGTCCTCGACGACCACTTCGGCCGCGGCCAGCGGTCGACGTGCCTTGGTTTCCTGCGACGAATTCGCGGGATCGGCGTCAACGTAGTTCATGACCCATTCGTTGAGCCATTGCTGCATTTCGTCCCGCTCCTTGAATGCGCCGATCTTGTCGCGCACGATGCACTTCAGGTAATGCGCAAAGCGCGAGCAGGCGAACAGATACGGAAGACGTGCCGATAGATTCGCGTTCGCAGTTGCGTCGGGATCGTGGTACTCGATCGGCTTCTGCAACGATTGCGCGCCGATGAACGCCGCGTAGTCAGTGTTCTTGCGGTGAATGAGCGGTATGAAACCACTCTTCGACAATTCCGCTTCGCGGCGGTCGGAGATCGCAATTTCCGTCGGGCACTTCATGTCGATGCCACCGTCATCCGTCGGGAACGTGTGACACGGCAGGTTTTCAACTACCCCACCGCTTTCCACGCCGCGAATCAGCGTGCACCAACCGTAGTTCTTGAACGAACGGTTGATGTTCACCGCCATTGCGTAAGCCGCGTTCGACCATACATAGCGTTGATGATCCGCGCCGGCGGTCGCCTCTTCGAAATCGAATTCGTCGACCGGGTTCGTCTTGACGCCATATGGCAGACGTGCAAGGAAACGCGGCATTGCAAGGCCGATGTAGCGCGCGTCTTCCGAACTACGCAGCGAGTTCCAAGGTGCGTACTCGAGGTTTTGCGTAAAAATCTTCGTCAGGTCGCGCGGGTTGGCGAGTTCCTGCCACGAGTCCATCTGCAGCACGGACGGTGCCGCGCCCGTAATGAACGGCGCATGCGACGCTGCCGCTACCTTTGCAATCGAGCCCAGTAGGTCGACGTCGGCGGGCGTGTGATCGAAGTAGTAGTCAGCGACGAGACAGCCGTACGGCTCGCCACCCAACTGCCCGTATTCTTCCTCGTAAATTTGCTTGAAGAACGGACTCTGGTCCCACGCAATCCCTTTATAGCGCTTCATCGTGCGACGCAGGTCGTCCTTCGACACATCCATAAAGCGGATCTTCAGCTTCTCATCCGTTTCCGTGTTCGCGACGAGGTGATGAAGCCCACGCCATGCGCTTTCAAGACTCTGAAAATCTTCATGGTGGAGAATCAGGTTGATCTGTTCGGATAATTTGCGATCGATCTCCCCAATAATTGACTCTATGTTTTTGTACGCGTCGTCGGACACCGTTGCCGATGTAAGCAGTGCTTGTTGAGCGAGCGTCCGGACAGCCCCCTCGACAGCCTCGCGCGCGCGCTCCGTTTTGGGCTTGAATTCGCGCGATAGGAGTGCATTGAAATCGGACTGATTGGTCACGCTCGCCGTTGCCTTGGCGCGCGTGTTCGCTTGAAGTTCGGCCATCATTTCCCCATTGTTTCAGGCTGTGCTTTCGTGCGGAAAGCAAAAGTCATTCGTTGGTCACCGGTTCGCCGACGGATGCCGCTTCCGGCTTTGGCGCCTTTGCGAGCGCTTCGAGTAACGCGGGGTCTCTCAACACCTTGCTGACCAGGTTTTCCGCGCCACTTTTGCCATCCATATACGTTTGCAGATTGGCGAGTTGCGTACGCGCCTCGAGTAGCTGCGCAAGCGCGTCAACCTTCTTCGCGACGGCTGCGGGCGAGAAGTCGTCCATGCTTTCGAACGTGATATCGACCATCAGATGACCTTCGTTCGTCAGCGTGTTGGGCACCGCGAACGCGACACGCGGTTTCATGGCCTTCATTCGCTCATCGAAGTTGTCGATGTCGATATCGAAGAACTTACGATCGCCGACGGCGGGCAACGGTTCGAGCGGCTTGCCCGACAAGTCGGCGAGGACGCCCATCACGAACGGGAGTTCGACTCTCTTTTCCGAACCGTAAATTTCGACGTCGTATTCAATCTGGACGCGGGGGGCACGATTACGTGCGATGAATTTTTGAGAACTGGTAGAAGCCGACATAGTGCTCTGAGGTTGTTCGCTCAAGTAAAAGAAGGAGCGGCGACACCGCTCGCTTTCGTATGAAATCCGCAAGCTGAAGATGTTATGTCTCGGAGCAGCGCGGCGATATGGGCGGTTGCCCAAAAGTCTGTCCCGTTCGCAAAAGCGAGGCCGGGTTGGCGTGCGCGAACGCAGGCTCCCAGAGGGCTACCCGCGACGAGTACTTTCAGTGCGTGCCTGAATCGGGAACAACGGTGATTTCGACACGACGATTCATCTCGCGCCCCTGACTAGTTTCGTTGCCGGCGATCGGCCGGGTATCGCCATACCCCTGAATTGCAAAACGTGTGACGGGCAACGTAGCCGTGTTGACGAACCAATCGCGGATGGCTCGCGCGCGTGCCTCGGAGAGCTTTTGATTCGCGACGCTGGCACCCACGTTGTCAGTATGACCCGCGATGAGAATTCGCTTGTCGGGATTCGCGCGAATCAGATCGAGAACCGCGTGGAGCCTTGGCTCCGCCCCTGACTTGAGCGTCGTCTTGCCGCTGTCGAATAACAAGAGGCTGTCGATCGTCACAGCAAGGGGCGGGGAATGCGCGGCGATCGTGGGGGAATGCGATCTCGCGGTCACGCGTTCAAGCGCGACTTGCAACTGCTTGCCCCGATACAGTCCCCAGCCGAGCCCGGTCGGCACACCGTTGCTCGCATAGCGAGCCAGCTCGGCGGATTGTCTGCGCAACGATTCGAATCGCTCACGCTTCGCATCCGCGCGGGCTGTGGGTATATGCGTGTAAGCCTCGAGGTCGTCGGCGACTCGCGTGACCAACCTGCTGTTCGACCATGCGGAGACACCAATCGACACCATCAGGACGACCACCGACGCAGCCAACGCGTGCAAGCTTCCGGAATACGACCGGGCCCACTCGCTCTTCGAAACCCGGAATCTGTCGTTCCGCGCGATGGTCGTAAGTAAAGGCAGAGACAGCGGCTTCGGTTGAGCCCTCGGCCTCATCAGCAGCGGCCGCAGCGTGGTCTTGCCGGTGAGCCATCGCGTCCATGCGCCTGGACGCATCGGCGGGTGTCCTATGTCGGCCAACAGCAAGCCGCGCAGCGAGAACGGCGCGGTGTTTGCGAGCGATGAAAGTATCGATAGCAGCGCCTCATCTTCTAGCCAGTCGAACACTGCATGCCCCAGACCGGCACGCGACGCACGTTCCGGGTGGGCGACAGCGAGCCAAGCCTGATCCAGCTGTTGCCTGAGCGCTTGCACATGTTGCCGCGCGGTTGCGGTCGCGGGTTGCATCGTCGAGATAGTCATGGCATCGCCGAACCAGACCGGTTCCACTGCGTGGTCGCTCTTCGAGCCGAGGTACGCGTAGATCGCGATATAGCAGGGTAATACGAACGCCCGGGGACCGATGCAAGCGTCGATTTGACGCTTCCAGCGGGAAAATTCGCGGCGAATCACAGCATCGTCGCACTCACCGTCGGGAACAACGGGCATCAACACGGCATCCGGCGGACGTTGATGCGACTCCATCACCGTGGCCAACACGCTGGACAACTGCTGCGGGGACCGGACACGCAACCACAGCGCATCACCGTTACGTCGCAGTGTGGATGTCTGGCCATCGCGTGCAAACAACGCGCCGGCATGCGGCCCGACGACGAGAACGATCGATAACTGACGCACGTTCCCTAGCTGAAAATCCTGATCCTCGTGGGTCGGATGCGGTCGCCCGTAAGCTGGCAACGCGGCGGCGCCCACCCCCGTCAACAGAACAAGACTGAGCACAACGGGCCACGATGGTTGGAGAGCAAGCGGCAAACATAGCCATATCAGTCCAACTACGGAGACAGCGATCCAGATCAGCGCCGCCCGGTAGCTGTTTTCGGAGATCATTGCGAACGCTCCGTCTGCATAGGACTACTCTGCGGCGACGAAGTTTGAGGTAGACCGCGTGTCGCAACGTCCAGACTAAGGTCCATCGCCGTCCATAGTGACGCGATGGCAACCGCACCAGCAATCACCCCGCCGGCGGTTCTGCGTGAATGTGAGATGCGTGACACGTCCGACGGCCGAAGCGAATTGGTCAGTGGCATGGCGTTATCCGGTGCGTCGGGTATGGAGAACGCCGCCTTATTACGCAGATGCCCGTTCAACGCCGATTTCGCACGCTCCAGATATGCGTTGGCGTTTTCTCGTCCGCCGTCGAAGCCCAGCCCCAGCAACATGGAGTAGAACTCAAGTCCGACGGGGTCCGGATCGCCGCCGTCCACCACCGCCTCGATCCGGTGCCATACCCATGCGGCGCCATCACGCACGCCATGAAAACGCATCTGCAGCGGGTCACGCAACCATTCCTCGCGCTGCCTGGACGGCAATGCATGCAACGTCAGTTCATCTAGCAGAACGCATTGTGCGAGGCTGACTTCCCGGATGTCCGTTGCCGGAAAAGTTCGATCCAGCATTTGCTGCTGTAGCGTCTCGACCAACGTACTGCAACGCGCGCGCCAAAAAGGAATAGCCGGCAGCTCCGCGCCGTCGGACAGCAGTGCTGCATGCAACGCAGTCGCTCGCATGAGCGCGACTGTTGAGTCAAACATAATAAGAAACGTATTCGCGCCGGCACCTCAAGGCATTTCGACGACATAGGTGACGAATGTATTGACGGTGCCAGCCGTGGCTCGACCGGTTGCGTAGTAGCTGGCAATGAAATCCACCGGCGTCGGATCCGTGGACGTGATCGGAACGACTCTCATCGTAGACCGGTCGCCGACCTTGATCCGCGATCCGTCCGCATTGGCCAGCATGACCTGTACATTCGTTGCCGACGCCGCCCCGCTCGCATTCTGCAGGTCCAGATTCCCGGTGTTGGGATCGGTCGACGAACCGCTCTCGAAATACACGCGCGCCCCCGTTACACCGCTTGGACATTGAATCGTGATGGTAAAGAACTTTGAGCCATCTATAACTCCGGCCGTCGGCAGCGATCGCGTCGAAAGCGTCGGCAACGTGACCGTCATGTCGGGCGAACTCACCAGCGCACACGTCTCCGCGTTATAGGTGCCACTAAAATTGAGCGTGACCGAAGGCGAGCCTTGCGCATGTACGCAAACCGATCCCAACAGCGCACCTGCGATCAATCCGGAAACTAGTCCGGCAATCCGAAAGTATCTGCAAATATTTTTCATTTTCTGACCTCTACTGTCGGCGGAATCATCTAAGCCGCAGCGCTGGCGCTGACCGGGTATCGACCCTCGCACTTCAGCGAAGCGAACTGACAAGCGCCGCGCCCGCTGAACGTCGCGCTACGGACTTTGCCGGCGGAGACCAGATTAGCGCTGGATCACAGCTCAGCTTGATGCGCGCCACGATTCCCGCGCGCTGACCGCTGTCCGCCTTGTCGTCGTCCGGCATCGTGTAGGGCATCACGCACTGCTCCGCTGCGCGATTGCCCCAGCGCACCAGCAGCTTGCCTTCGTGCTCGAGGCCACGCAGGTACGAGAGGCCACCCTGACCGACGATGCCCACCGATTTCTCGGACTCGTCGAATAACTCGGTGCCCATCGGCATGGCTTTGCCTTCCCGATCCAAAACCTCGGCGAAAATCGGCGTGCCCTGCGTGGTCGCAATCTTCACCTTGACGAGCGAACTCGCGCGCGGCACGACTTCCTCACTCGTGTTGCCCAGTTCAACGTCGAGCGACACGTCGCTCGGATCCAGCGCGACCGTGTTGACCCGGTATGGCATCAGCGAAGACACCACCGCATAGCCGTTAGC
Source organism: Paraburkholderia sp. Cpub6 (assembly GCF_014201065.1). Classification (NCBI taxonomy): domain Bacteria; kingdom Pseudomonadati; phylum Pseudomonadota; class Betaproteobacteria; order Burkholderiales; family Burkholderiaceae; genus Paraburkholderia; species Paraburkholderia sp. Cpub6. Next base: position 203,466 of record NZ_JACHDM010000003.1, on the reverse strand, counting down.
GTCAATCCTCGCACCCTGGCCATTGACGATCCGGCCACCTTCCGCGCCTTTCGCTTCGACAAGCGCGAACGCCTGCCCAAGCGGCGGGCTCAGCGTCATGCCGCCACTGTGAACGACGACCGCGCCGTCGGCGTTGAACGCGGCTTGACGGGTCTGATTGCTGATCGATGCATTGACGTTGTAAGTACCGAACGGCGCGCGATACATCGCGTAACCACCCGCGGAAACGGTCCGGTTGTCGCCGGCGACGATCCGTGACGCGTTGACACCGTAGGTGATCGGCGTGGCTCCGCTCGTGTTGCCCGACGCAGTGGCCTGAATTGTGCTATCCCCGTTCGAGCCGCGCGAAACGTTGGTGGTCAGATAGTCGAACATATGATGCTCGTTCGAGTCGACCTTGCCGAGCGGAATCGTCAGGTTCAAACCTACCTGCGTGCTGATCTTCGAGTTTTGCAGGCGCGTGCGTTGCGCATATAGCGAGTAGGACACCCGCTTGTACGCGCTGTTGAAACCAACCTGATACTGCAGATCGTAGCCCTTCGACGCGCCCCAGTAGTTCTGCGAACTGCCGGCGATATAAAAAGAACTCGATTCGCCGATTGGCTGGTTGATATTCAGCTGCAGACGGCTGCGCGTGCGGTAGTCATACTGACCCGTGGTGTCTCGGGAGCCATATCGCGCGTACATCGCGTCATGCAGGCTATAGAAGCGTGAGGTCGAGTATCGGTAAGCCGCAACCGAAAAATTCGTGTTGGGCCCTGGAAGGAGCTTGCTGTAGCTGATCCGCGTACTGTAGCCGGGACGACCACCAGACACGCCGGGAATATTTGTTCCCGCCGCCGTTACGTCAAACGCGAATGCGCCGAGCGGCGTATTGAGCGCGACACCCACCAGGCCAGCCCAGTAACCTTCCGCAAACTGTGCACCGGTGTAGCCGGTCAACAGGTTTGTCAGGCCGCGCTGATAAACCGCCTGCGCCACCCACGGATGGTTATTCAGCACGGTATCGCGATAGACACCGGTCGTCAGATTGAAACGTGCAACGCCAGGCCGCAGCAACTGCGGGACGGACGCAAACGGCACCAGAAAAGTCCGCTGACGGCCGTCGGATTCTGTAATAGTGACCTGAAGGTCGCCGCCATAACCCGTAGCCGGCAGGTCGTTCAGTTCAAACGGCCCCGGCGGCACGCTGGTCTCGGCCACGATGATGTTGTTCTGACGCACGATGATGCGTGCATTGGTATCAGCCACGCCACGCACAACCGGCGCGTAGGAGCGCATGGAATCCGGCAACATGCGGTCGTCGCTCGAAAGCTGGACGCCACGCACGTTGAATGAGTCGAAGACGTCACCGCTCGTCGAGCTGTCGCCGATCGTCAGTTGGCTCTTAAGCGCCGTCACATCGTGTTGCGCAAACAGCGCGACACTTTGCCAATGCGTGCCGGAACCCCGGTTCTGCGAGCTTACCGTGGACCACTGGCGGAAACGCCAGCCGTTCACGTTGAATCCGCTTTGCAGACCGAGGTAGACACTGCTGAAGTCTCCGCTACCATTGTTCTGGTGAGTCGTATAGCCGGCGAGACTGTATTGCACGAAGCCTGCGTTGATCCCGTTGTCCCAACGGGACGGATCAACGTAACCGGCAGCCTCCTTGCGCAATTCGATCTGTGGAATCGACAGATCGAGTTGCAGATCGGCGGTGTTGAACGATGCAACCGATCCCGGTACGGCTTCAACCAGCGGGACGCATTGCACTGACGCGTCCATATCGTCGAAGTCGCCCTTTCCTGCTTCCTTCAACCGCTGGGCCACGCGCTCGGTATCTACGCCAGCGCGGTCGAGGCCAGGCATCGTGAAACAGGGCGTTGCGATATCCGAGCCCGGCACTGCCTGAAACAGGACATCGAAGCGTCCACGCTTCTTACCATTGACGAGCAGTTCGAGCGGATAAACACCGGGAGCAACAGGATTGCCTCGCGTATAGCGTGACAAATCGGCGACGTTGCCCGTAAAGAATGCTGGATTGAACTCGACTTCTTGCGGAACTTCCGCAGCGGGCGCATTTGATGTCGCCGTGGTAGATGACGCATCCGTACGCGCAGCCTCTCCGTCGACACCGGCTTCCTGTTGCGGCAACTCGGACGCCGAGCAGTCGCTGGATGGCGTCGCCGCTGAGTCCGGCGCGCACGCGGCGACCGCGGAATTTGAGCAAAAGACCCAGCCCGACGCTATGATTGCCGCCCAAGCCAGTGGGTGAAACCGGAAAGGGACATTACTGAATACTCTTTCAACCGCCGTCTTACTATTCCGCACGCCCGACATCCCGTATTTCAATTATTGATTCTTTTGCGCTTCCGCGCTTTGAGCACCTGTCACTTCCGCCGAGTCCTTGATCGCTGTACCGAAGTCGTTCAGAACCGTATAGGAAACGGTGGCAGGAGCTTTGATATCCAGCTTTCCATCTTGTGGACGGAGATCGACGTGCCCGAACGGCGGTGCCATATCGGGCAAAAGAGCGACTTTCCTGCCTGCCGTTTCTACCTCTGCCGTGCCGACGGAAATGTAGTAGGGCGATGGGTTGTCCAGACGAACGATGCTCTGACCTTTGTCATTTGCCTCGACATGCCACTTCAGCTGGGCCCGCCCCGCCGTTGGGTCATCGAGCAACGATACCGGCCGGTAGAACATCTTGATACGCGTTCGGAACGCGAGCTGAATCATGTTTCGGTCATCAGCGTCCTTGGGCTTCGGCGGAATTTCGAGAACGTTCAGCCAATAGACAGCCTCACGGTCCTTCGGCATGTCGCCGCCTGTGAACATGATGCGCAAAGCCTGCCCTCTGTGAGGCTCGACCCGAAATACCGCCGGCAGTAACGTGAACGGCACCTTGATTTCATTCGGGGCAGCTGCCGCATCGCCGTCGTCCAGCCACGCCTGGACCAGGACCGGACGGCTGTCAACATTGTTCAAACGAACATTGACTTCACGGTTTTGCGCCGGATAAATAACTCGGGTACCGGTAATGGTGATAGCAGCTTGTGCAGCGAACGAGGTCACACTTAAGGCGACAGCTGCGGCGAACAACATTGGAAACTTCATTGAAGACACTCGCTCCTCCACGCGACAGGTAAGCGGAATGCCACTTCGGGTTGCCTTCGAACTAGAAGAGCAACCCGATGCCATTCGGCTTAGATTCGCTTACTGGTATGCCAACGTGTAGCGAACAACAGCCGTCACGTTACCGGCCGTGGCTCTGTCTGTTGCATAGTACTGGCCGGCGTAGTACATCGTTGCCGTACCGTCGGTCCCAACATCAACGAACTCGCCCGTGCTGCCCAGCGGAAGCACCTGCGCCGCGCCATTCGTGAAATTGTGGTCAAGCAATTGCACTTCGACGTACTGGGCCGGCGAGGTAGTTGCCTGGTTAATGGCATTACGCGTAACCGGGTCCATGTTCGTGGTCTCGAAATGCGCCGCGACCTGTTTCAGCGTTGCCGGGCACTGCGACACCGAAATGTTGAAAGGCGTGGACCCGCCGACTACGCCAGCCGCAGGCAGCGTCTGCGAAGACACCCGAGGCAGCGTGACCGTTTGGTCCTCGTCACCCGAGTTGATCACACAGGTGTCGTCATACAGTTCTCCATTGAACGTTACCTGACCTGTGCCCGGTACAGCTTGAGCGAAAACCATCGGCGCGACGGACAGGCCCATCAGCGCGATCATGAGTTGCGTTACTTGTTTTTTCATGAGATTCCTCTTTGTTGCCATTTCAGAACTACAAACCCTTGTAAAGCCGGGACGTCCAGCGATCGTCAAGGCAGAGGAATGATCTCATTGAAGAAGATCGGTGTTAATGGGCCAATACCCAAAATGAAAGACCAAATAGGTCAGTCGAGAAACGACGTGTCGATTCCTCGAACTGAACAGGTCACAGGACCACCCTACGATAGGGAGAAGGCGCCACGAGAACGACAGAATCCGCCTGAGAATCGCGGCAATTGCTACGAGCAGGACCACTCGCGCACGATCGTGACGAGTTCTACGTCGTTTCTGGCACCGAGCTTCTTCATGCCAGCGTTCTTCTGATTGCTCACGGTCTTCGGACTGCGATTGAGCCGCTCGGCAATTGTTGCGATCGACATCCCGTCGCAGATCATTCGCACGACCGTCGATTCTTTTTCAGATAGCAAATTGAGAGAAGATCCGCCTTGCGCTGCGCGCCCCGTTGCGCGCAACATCTTGTCCGCAATGGAATCAGGCAGAAACACGCTTTTATTTTTGGCAACGCGAACGGCAGCGGTAAGGCTGACAAAGCCCTCGGGACCCTTACCGACGAAGCCGGCCGCGCCCGCGTTCAGCGCAGCTGAAATGATGTGCGTGGAAGAATGCGTGCTCAGAAAAACGACTCGTATGGCTGGGGCGACACGCCGGATCCGGTCAAGAAGGTTGAGACCGTCGGCATACGGATCGCCTTCGAATTCGTAGTCGCACACAAGAACATCGACTGGCACTTCAACCAACCGCTGGAGAAGCAGGCCAATACTTTCGCTTTTGAAGCAGACCTGGATGTCAGGACAACGCTGAAGAAGATGCTCGACGCCGAGGAGAATAAATGGATGATCGTCGGCGATACCCACTCTTATTTTGTTCACTTACACTCCATACCACGCAGGTAAATACCTTTTCCTTGCCGAAACACCCTGCATGATTTGTCACCAAAGTACCATGTCATTTCACGCCGTTACATGATGAGAAAGGCGCAGGGCATCTCGTCCCATCCACTCGTCGACTTCCCTGATCCTGTGTGTCGCCACGGGACGCTGCGTTTGCGTGGGCATAGCCGCACACCTCAGCAGCAAGATCGAGAGCCGCAACCTTCCTGCTTCTAATGAAGCGAACGGCGTCGGGAACGCCTATCATCTAAGCGCACCAGTCGGTGCAGTCCAAATAGCGCATATCAAATTGTCTTGATCGTTCCACAAAAGCATTTTGGCACCACGCAAATAGAAGTTTTCGAACCACTGTTTTTTAAAACGATGCAAAATAGGTGAGAAAGCCGGTGTGCTTTGGTAAAGACAAAGCAATTTTTGGGCATACAACCTGGCATGGATCAATCATGAAGATGGGATAGCGCAACGCCCCCCAACTCGTCGGCGAGGAATTAAAACATCTTCGCCTTGCGCAGAGGCGGATTGTACGATGCACTGACAAGAAAAAAGTCAGCAGAGTCCTATATGCGTCATAGGTGCAAGAAGTGCTTTCAACATCCAGCCCGGTCGGCCCGTCGCAATGCCCCATCGCCGCCGGCGTCACCGCCGTGCTTCTTCTAGCGGACCGCGCGACAGCAGGTCCGCCCTCGCGGGCCCATTTGAACCGAAACCGCTAGTTGCTGCCCCGCGTACTGAATTCCGTTGAAGATGAAAAAACTGGATTTCATTGAAACGTCGCGCACGGCGAGACTGCATCTGATGCAGCGCGAAGGCGCGATTCACACGCGCCCGGCCGACTATTTCATCCGCTGCATTCGCGAGGCCGCGATCATGTGTGCCGCGCGGCCGCGAGCGGGAGCGGGAGCCTTAGGCCGCAAAATGATTGCGCACGAGATCGACGAACGCGACCAGCCCGGTAAGCAAAACTACAATGAACAGCCAGCGTTCGAGCAGCGCAAACACAGGCCGTTTCCCCTTGCGACGCTCGGCGATGTAAAACCACACGGTCGCCGCCGTATAAAGCACGGTCGACATCAACAGATAATGCAGGCCGCCCGCGTACACGAGAAAGAGCGCGTAGCCGCAGCCCAGCAGCGCGAGCATGAAATCGATGCGCCGTGACCACGGCTGCCCCGCATACGTTTCGCCGCTCGTTGCGAGCTTCAACCCATAGCCGGCGACGAGCAGATACGGGATCAGGGTCATCGACGTCGTGAACTCCTTGGCCAGCGTGAACGCTTCTTTCGAAAACAGCGTCACGATCAGAAAAGCCTGAATTACGAGGCTCGTCATCCACAGTGCGGCGACCGGTACGTGGTTGCGGTTTTCTCGCCCGAGAAACGCGGGCATCGTGCGGCTCTTGCCCGCCGCGTGCAGAATTTCGGCGGCGAGCAACGTCCATGCAAGATAAGAACCGAGTACCGATATCAACAGGCCGAGCTTGACCGCGACCGCGCCCCAGGCGCCGACCGCGGCGCTCAGCACGCCAGCCATCGACGGATTTTTCAGCGTGCCCAACTGCTCGAGCGGCAACACGCCATACGACAACAACGTGACCATGACCATCAACGCAAGCACGCAGAGAAAGCCGAGTACGGTCGCGACCCCGACGTCGCGCCGTTCGCGTGCATGCCGTGAATAGACACTCGCACCTTCGACGCCGAGAAACACGAATACCGTGCCCAACATCGTCTTGCGCACCTCGCCGAACAGACCGGTCGCCGACGGCTCGGGAACGGTCCACAGGTTCGCGACGAACAACTGCCACTTGACACTCGATAGCACGAGCACCGCGAACAGTCCAAGCGCGAACAACTTGGCGGCCGTCATCGACGCATTCACTACCGACGAGCCCTTCACGCCGCGCAGTATCAGAAAGTGAAACACCCAGATCATCAGCGAGGAACTGACGATCGCGCTAAACGTATTGCCAGCGCCGAATGAAGGCGCGACGATCGCGAGCGCGGACTTGATCAGCACCAGATACGCCACGTTGCCGAGACAGCTGGCGCACCAGTAGCCGAACGCCGATAGAAATCCCGTGTAGCGTCCAAACCCCACGCGCGCATACGTGTAGACGCCAGCGTCGAGTTCCGGCTTGCGCCATGCGAGCCGTTGAAAGATCAGCGCGAGTATCAGCATGCCGGAGCCGGTGATGGTCCAGCTGATCAACGAACCGACTACGCCGGTATATTTGCCGAGCGCCTGCGGCAGCGAAAAGACGCCCACCCCGACCATCGAGCCGATCACCATCGCCATCAGGCCCGGCGCTGAAAGTCTGACGCGCTTGTCCATTGCTGCGATCGCTCTCCCGCGAACACGTTCCGATCGAGCCGCGCTCGTGCGACTACGATGATCGACCGCTCAGATGACCATCGTGCCGGTCGCGAGGCCGATCAGCGCGCCAATCGCGCCGCAGGCCGCGACGGCAAAGATGACCCACTCGACTTTCGAAAACACCCGATGAGCGCGCTCGCGTTTGGCCACCACATACAGCACCGTACCGGGCGCATAAAGCAGCGCCGATAGCATCAGGAACTTCAGGCCGCCCGCGAACAGCAGAAAGGCCGTATACAACGTCGCGAACATCGCGACGAAATACTCGGTGCGCAACGCGCCGCTCAAGGTGCTGCCATTCTGTCCACTATCGTCACGCGCGGCCTTGATGCCGTATGCGGCCACGAGAAAATAAGGAATCAGCGCCATCGAGCTCGTGAGATTGAGCATCAGCGCAAACGCATCGGTCGACCAGTACGTGCTGATTACGAAACACTGCACCACGGTACTCGTGAGCCAGATCGCGGCGACCGGCAGCTTGCGCTCGTTTTGTCGCGCGAAGATACGCGGCATCGTCTCGAGACGCGCGGCGGCGAACAGCACCTCGGCACAGATCAGCGACCATGCGAGGTACGCGCCGAGGATCGAAATGATCAGACCGGCGCTGACGAACACGACACCGAATGGGCCGAGCAGCGCGCCGAGTACCGCGGCCATCGACGGCTGGCGCATCACCGCGATATCGGCGCGCGGCAAGGTCGCGTAAGGCAGCAGCGTCACCAGCACCAGCAGACACAGCACGGCGACGAAGCCGGTGATCGTCGCGGCGCCGACGTCCGAGCGCTTTTTCGCATAGCGCGAGTACACGCTCGCACCTTCGATACCGACGAACACGAAGACGGTGACGAGCATCGTCGCGCGAACCTGCGAGAACAGGCCCTTGCCGATCTGATCGCTGCGTTCCCACAGATTCGCGCGAAACATGTCGGCGCGAAACAACGCGATCAGCATCACGATGAACAGCACGATTGGAATCAACTTCGCGACCGTGACGATCGTGTTGATCATCGTGGCCTGCTGGACGCCGCGCAGCATCACCAGATGAAACAGCCAGATGCCCACCGACGACACGATGATCGCGGTCGCCGTATTGCCGTTGCCGAAGGCCGGCACGAAAGCGCCAAGCGTCGATTTGATCAGCACCCAGTACGACACGTTGCCGAAGCAGCCAGCCATCCAGTAGCCGAATGCGGATAGAAAGCCCGCATAATCGCCGTAGCCCGCTCGCGCGTATGCGAACACCCCCGCATCGAGCTCGGGCCGTCGCTGCGCGAGCGCCTGAAAGACGCGCGCCAGCGCATACATGCCGATGCCCGCCACGCACCATGCAATGACCGCGCCGAACGGTCCGGTCGCGCGCGCGAAATTGCGCGGCAACGAGAAAATCCCTGCGCCCACCATTGAGCCGACGACCATCGCGGTCAATGCGGGCAACGAAAGTTTCGTCTCGACCTGGGTTGCCATCGTCCACCCTTCAGAGAAGCTGATTTCCTCCAGACAGGGACTTACGCGGAGCAGGTACGCGTGCATTGCGCATCTCCTGTCAGTCCTCCCCGACTGAAGCCAACGGCCTTGCGAGTACCGGACCGCACTCCTCCTGGTCGTTCACTGTGAGGCCGGCGCCGGTGCCCTCGCGGTGGCGGGCGCGGGTTCCGTCGACGATCGTGCATTCGAGGCCACTGGCGGATTGGCCAACCAGCCGCCTCCCATCGCCCTGAACAGCGCGAACTGTGCCTGCAGTTCGCCGACCTCTTCCCTCGCCTGCGACGACTGGCTTTCGAGCAGCGCAACCCGCACCTGATCGATATCGACGCGGCCGGTATCGCCGAGTTCGTAGCGACGTCGCACCTGGCTCAACTGCGTGGTGCGACGCATGACTTCTTCATTGCGTGCCTTGAACAACTCGTCCTGCCGGTTCAAACGCGCCAGCGCACGGTCGACGTCATAGAACGCGCCGAGCGCGGTCTTTTCGTAGTTCAACATGGCCTGCTGCGCCTGCGCATCCGACGACTCCACCTGCGAGCGCCGCGCGCCAAAGTCGATCAGCGGCAGCGCCATCGCCGCGCCGAATAGCCAGAACGTGCTGGGCCCGAGGCTTTGACCCGCGATCTCCCAACCATTGCGTGCAAGCAAACCGCTCAACGACATGGTCGGCCAGTAGTTGAGCCGCGCGACATCCGACTGCCTGAGCGCCGCATTCACGCGTGCCTGCGCCGCGATCAGATCCGGGCGCCGCATCAGCAGGTCGACCGGCTGGCCGGGCTCGATATGCGGCAGCGCGGTCATCAGCGTGTCGCTTTCATCGAGAATTCCCGCGAATTCCGCGGGCTGCACGCCGCATAGATTCTGCAAATTGAGTCGTGCCTGCGCGATGCCGTTCTCCACGTCCTGCAAACGCGCATCGACCTGCGCGCGGCCAGCGCGCGCCGCTTCGATGTCCGTACTCAGCACGAGGCCCGCATTGAAGCTCTTCTCGGCGATGTTGACGAAGTCGTCCGCGATCGCGCGGCTTTGCAGCAGGATCATGCGCTGACGCAGCAGCCCGCGATATGTCACATACAGATCCGCAACGCCCGACACCACGCTCAGGCGTACCGCCTCCGCGTCGCCCGCGGCCGCGCGTGCCTGTTCGCGTGCCGCCGAGAGCCTTGCGCGTCCCTGACCGAACAGGTCGATCTCCCATTGCGCCTGCAAGCCGACCCGCCAGAACTGCGCATCGGTATTGTTGATGCCGAGGAATTCCGCGAATTCGAGCTGCGTCTCGGCGCCGTGATACTTCGCGGCGCTCACGCCAGCACCGACCGACGGCAACAGTTGCGAGCGGGCCAGGCGGATGCCGGCCTGCACCTGATCGACGCGTGCGTAAGCGGTGGCGATGTCGAAGTTGTGCGCGAGCGCGAGATCGATCAGTTTGTTCAGCGTCGGATCGTTGTACTGCGTCCACCATGCCGCGAGATCCTGCTCGGACATCGGTGTCGCCACGCCCGGTTGCGCCTCCGAATACTGGGGCGGAAACGCGGCGGGCTTTTGCAGCTGCAACGAACCCGTACAGCCGGCTTCGAGCAGCAGGGCCGCAATGGCGAGAAGATAAGGGCGCGCGCGGATCATTTTGCTTCCGGGTGTCGACCCGGCTCCCATTCCGCCTGCCTGATCGAGAACAGCATCGCATACAGCGCCGGCACGGCGACCAACGTCAGCACGGTGGCAAAAACAAGGCCCGCCATAATCGTGATCGCCATGTCCTTGAAGAAAGGATCCCACAACAACGGCGCCATGCCGAGCGCCGTCGTACCGCCCCCCAGTATCACCGGCCGCAGACGGTTCATCGCGCCGTGGGTCACCGCCTGCATGCGCGGCACGCCCGCGGCGATCTGCGAATCCATCTCTTCGACGAGCACCACGCCGTTCTTGATCAGCATGCCGATCAGACTCAATAGACCGAGCAACGCCATGAAGCCGAACGCGCCGCGAAATAGCAGCAGACCGAGCGTGACGCCGACGATCGACATCGGCACGACGAGCAGCACGACGAGCGCCGGCTTCAGGCGTCCGAACATCATCAGCACGAGCAGTGCCATGCCGATGAAGCCGAGCGGCAGTTGACGGAACAGGCTCTGCTGCGCGCGCGTCGACGATTCGTGCTCGCCGCCCCATTCGAAACTATAGCCCGGTGGCAGCTTGATGTTCTCGATGCTGGAGCGTATGCGGTTGAACGCGTCGACACTGTTCTGCCCATAGATCGGGTTGGCCGAAACCGTCAGCGTGCGAATCCGGTTTTCGCGCGCGATCTGGCCTTCCTCGGTACCGACCATGAAGCCGTTGACTACATCGCCGAGCGGCACGTAACGGCGCAGCCCCGCGCTGAACACCTGCAGGTCCTGCAGACCCGCGACGCCACGCGTGTAGTCGGGCGAACGCAGCACGATCGGCAGTAGCTGATCGCCTTCGCGATAGATGCCCGCCCGCAGGCCTTCGGTTGCATAAGCCATCGTGTCGCTAACCTGACGGCGCGTCACACCGAGCGAGCGCGCCCGCGATTCGTCGAACTCCGGCCGCACGATGCTGATCGGGTTCTCCCAGTCGTCGCGGATCGCGATGATGCGGCCGTCGGCCTTCAGCACGTTCTGTGCTTCCTGAGACAAGCGACGCAGCACGATCGGGTCGGGTCCGGAGAAACGTGCCTGAATGGCCGCGCCACCGCCAGGGCCGAAGTTCGGCCGCGTGACCGTCCAATGCTGTTCGGGGAAGCGCTTCTTCAGATCCGCTTCGATCTCCGGAATCATGTCGTCGATCAGGCCCTGGTCCTTCACGCCGACGATGAACTGCGCGTACGACGGATCACGCCCCTCCGGATCGTAGACGAGGAAGAAACGCGTCGCGCCCGAGCCGATATAGGTCTGCACGTTGGTGACGTCCGCATGCTTGAGCAGCACCTTCTCCACCTCGCGGCTCTTTTCGACGACCGCGCGAATATCGGCGCCGCGCGGCAAACGCATGTCGACATAGAAGATCGGCGTGGTCGACGCGGGGAAGAAGCTCCGCTCGACAAAACGGAACGCCCACCCGGCCAGCACGGTCAGCGCGACGAGGCCGATGACCACGAACACGCGCTGTCGGGTGACCCATGACAACAGCTCGCCGTAGCGCTGGTACAGCTTCGACTTGAACGGGTCTTCATCGATGATGTCCGCGGGCTTGAAAAGATACGTGCCGAACAGCGGTGTCAGGGCGATGGCGATCACCCAGCTGAATAGCAGCGAAATCGCAGCGACGGCGAACAACGACGCACAGAATTCGCCGACCGCATCCGGCGACAGGCCGATGCCCGAGAAAGCCAGAATCCCCACAATGGTCGACGCGAGCAGAAGCCATTGGCTTTGTTTGAGAATCTCGGTCGCCGCCTGGAGATGCGACATGCCTCGTTGAACCTTCACGAGCATCCCCTCGACCACCACGATGCTGTTGTCGGTCAGCATGCCCATCACAATGATCAGCGCGCCGAGTGAGATACGCTGCAGCTCGATGCCTGCCGCGTACATCACCAGCAGCGTGCCGAGGATCGACAGGAACAGCTCGACGCCCAGCACGACACCCGCGCGCCAGCCGAGCGCGATGCCCAGCGCGACACCGACGATCGCCACGGACAGGAACACGTCGAAGATAAAGCCGCGCACGCTCTCGTCGACGACCTGCGGCTGATCGTAAAGCGAGTGCAGCTTGATGCCGATCGGGCGGTCACGCTCGAGTTCGGCGAGCTTCGCCTTGATCTCCTCGCCGACCCTCACCACATTGACGCGCGGCCGCGCGCTGATACCGATCGTAACCGCGGGCTGGCCGTTATAGTGAATGACGTGGTTCGGAATCGTCGCGTAGCCGTGGCTTACGCGCGCGATGTCGCCGAGCAGCAGCGGGCCGGGCGTATTGTTGACAGGCAGCGAACGAATGGCCTGCAGCGAATCGAGCGAGCCGGACGGCGCAATCCGCAACGACAGGTCGCCGACACGTTCGCGGCCCGCGGGCCGAACCTCGTTCTGCACGAACAGCGTCTGCGCAAGATCGTCGGTGGACAGATTGTTGGCGATCAGTTGCGCCTGGTCGACGTCGACCGAGATCTGCTCCTGCTGCTCACCGGCGATCACGATGTCGGACACGTCGCCGAGTGTCAGCAGTTGGCGGCGCAGTTCGCGCGCGTACTGATACAGTTGCGCCTGCGTGTAGCCCTCGCCGGTCAGCGCGTAGAACATCCCGTAGACGTCGCCGAAACGGTCGACCACGAGTGACGGTCCCGCGCCCGGCGGAAGCCGGGGCTGTGCATCCGATACCGACTTGCGCACCTCGTCCCACACCTGCGGCAATTGCGCCGACGTGTACTGGTCGCGAATCTCGACGCGGACTTCAGAGTAGCCCGGTGTCGAACGCGAGGTCAGCTTGTCGACCTGCGGCATCTGCTGGATCACGCTTTCGAGCCGGTCCGTCACTTCCTGCTCGACTTCGTGCGCACTCGCGCCCGGATACAGCGTCACGACGACCGCGGTCTTGATCGTGAACTTCGGGTCTTCGAGCCGCCCGATGTTGTAGTACGCGAAGATGCCGCCCACCAGCGAGATGAGCGTCAGAACCCACGCGATCAGCGGCTTTTCGATAAGGGGGCGCGCGAGATTCATTGAGGCGCATCCATTGGACGGACCGCCATTCCCTCTTTCATGAACTGCGAGCCGCCGGCCACCACGCGGTCGCCCGCCGCAACCGCCCCCGCGACCACCACATCGTCATTGCGAATTTCGCGCACGCTGACCGGCACCGCATGCACACGGCCGGACGCGGCATCGTAGCGCCACAGACGGCGCTGACCGTCCGCGCCGATCGACACCGCGGCGATCGGAATCGCGAAGTACCCTTTGTTGTCGTTTTGCGCGACCTGACGCGCCGTTTCGGAAATCTGTACGCGCATCGCCATGCCGGGGAACAGCATCGCGCTTTGCGGTCCTTCGATGGAGAACACGAGCCGGTAGGCCGCCGAAGTCGGCGAGGTCTGCGTGGTCCGTTCGCGGAACACGAGCGGGAAGCGATTCTGCGGCCGCCCGGGCAGCCACGCCTCGGCTCTCAGCGTCTTGTCGACGAATAGCCGTTCGGCAATACTCTGAGGCAGATCGACGCCGACATCGGCACGGCCGATGTTTTCCAGATTGAACGCGGGCGCCCCAGCCTGCACGACCTGCTGGATCTCGATGTTGCGGCGAGCGATCCGGCCGTCGAATGGCGCGACGAGCTGGGTATTGCGCAGGTCGCGGCTCGCCAGGTCGCGTGCCGCGCGTGCGGCGTCCGTGGAAGCCGAGAGCTGCTCATAAGCAGCCTGAGACAGAATGCCGTCCTTGCGCAGCACCGCCTGGCGCTTCAGGTTGTCGCTCAGTTGCTGATACTGCGCGTTCGCGCGTTGCAGTTGCAGCTTGTAGGGTTCCTCGTCGATCCGCGCGATCAGTTGCCCGCGTTTCACCGACGCGCCTTCGAGCACCGCGATCTGCACGACCCGGCCCGATACTTCGAAGGCGAGCGGCGAGATGCTGGTCTGCTCGACCCGTCCGGTAAAAATGCGAATGGCGGAAGCGTCGGCCGGTTCGACCCTGGTGAGCTGCACGACTGGCCTCGTATCGCCACTCTGTGTTTCGGTCTGCCGTTGGCAGCCCGACAGTGAAACGACAAGCGCGCAGGCCAACGCGCACGACAATGCGCCCGTCAGTGCGATTCCGGCTGATCGGCGAGGCCGAGGTGCATCGGAGCGGTTTGCATTCATGACGTTCTCGGCTGACTGCTGGCGCAACCCATGTCGTAAGCCCGGCGGCAACGTAGCTCACGGGCCGGCGAATACGAGACCCTACAGGTTGCTCAGCAATTCATAGGGGCCCATAACAGTGGACCGATGGGTGCATCCGCTTCGACTTCCACGGCCAGGTCAGACTCGAGGAACAGCGGCATCCCTTCTGTCGGCCCGGCAACGTCGTTCAAACCAGTGTATCGGCGACAATGGTGTTGTGGCCGTCGGGACTACAGCCGCGACCCATGTGTCGTCATTCCGGCTCCGTTCATCAGGCATCCTGTCGAACTATCCTGTCGAACTGCCAAACTGCTTCGCCATGTCGAAGCAAGACTGAGGAAATTGACGAGTCCGCCCTGTATGAAATGCACGACGATTCCGCATAACCTGAAGACGAATGAATATGCGGGCGGATTGCAGCGTTGAATCAGATCCCTTCGATTGAACCTTGCTGCAAAATTATTAAAGTTCCCAAACAATTCGTTGTCAAGAGCCTCAGCGGCGCAGCACGATCGTATCGATTACCTACCTTAAGCGGTATATCAAAGCCGTCATAGGCGTTCATGACTTCGCGCAGTTCACTGGTGGTTTGCCCGTGTCATGCGTGCGTCATTGCCCCCTTTCAGTTCGTCACAGGCATCATGGCCGAACAATGCGCAAGCCGTCAATCGATTCGCGACTTGCTACGGTCATACCGACTCGTGCTATGGTTGCTTCGGCTTCTGTTGATGAAAAATAAGCATGGCTATTCTGCTGTACTAGTCACGAAATGCCATGGGGAAAAAATGCTATAGGTTTCAAGGAATTTTTGTTTCGCCGATGGGTGACGCAACTCTGCGTGAAAAGAATGTTGGCAATTGCAAACTCGCGGGCCGCCGCCAGCGTTCATCGCTTGCATCGGCGTAGCGCGGCTGCCCTCTCGCACGAACCGGTTCGACGCATCATGACGCGCTCGCTCGCATCGTGGACATCGCGGTGCGCGGCACTCGCGCTGCTCACTGGCAGTCTTCTGTGCGGTTGCGCGATGGTCACCGTCAGCTCACAAGGCCCGGAGCAGTACATCGCGATGCGCCGCGGCGACATTCTATCGACCGGCCGTCTGAGCGCCGCGACGCGAGACACCCTGCACATCGCGGCACTCGATGGGAACACCTGCCAACGTGAGCCGCTCGATTGCATCAATACGATCTCGACCGTCGGCGGAATCAATACCGACCGGCGATTGTCGAGCCTCGCCGAACTGTCGTTGCAGATGGCCATCACCAACACGCCGGCCAACGCCAGCGATTGGAGCGACGCGCAATTCGATCTGTGACTCAGGGCCGCGCGATTCGCGTATGCGTTTCTGTTCCTCGGTGAACGCACTGCTGGCGAACGTGCATTCGAAGATCGTCAGACCCAGGTCCGTGACTACTACAACTACGCGGTGCAGGAACTTGCCCACGCGCTGTTTCTGCGCGGCGCGCTCGCTACCGATGCCGGCAACAACGTGCCAGGCACGCAGTACATCGCAGGCTGGTCCATTCATCTCGACCTGAGCCGAACCCGGCTACCCGAAGGCGTGCGCGAACCGCGCGAAGTCATCCCGGCGTCGCGGCTGTCGTTCGCGGGGATACGTAGCATTTATCGACGCGATGGTTTGGGGGCGGAACTCGTTGCTGTGATGAACGTGCCGCCGCCTGAAGATGACGTCGATGCGGGTGGCGATGCGGGTGGCAATGCCAGCGCCGACACGCGTGTGTCCGCCCGCGTCGATGGTCCCGCGAGCGCACCGTTCAACCCCGGCGTGTCGTCAGCAGCCGCGGGTCGGCCAAGGCCGGCGTCGCGCTTTTTCCGCGAGATGCCGTCGCCGAACGTGACCGCGTTGATCTGGTTCAGCCAGGGCACGCTCGAACAGGTGCTTGCTTCGCATGGGGTCGTGCTGTCCGTCTATGATCCGTATCGCGAAGACAGTGTCGAGCGACACGGCCAGACTGCGCCACTTTCGGCCAACTTCAGCGCGGGCTACGGCATCTGGCTCGCGCGCTCGGGCTTCGCCGGGCAATCGTTGCGCACGCTGTTTGGAAGCGCACACGGTATCGATACGCCCCGCATCTACATGATGCAACCGTTCGATCTCAATCGACGGATCATTCTGATGCTGCACGGCCTCGCGAGCAGCCCCGAGGCATGGGTCAACGTCGGCAACGATATTCAGGGCGATGAAGTGCTTCGCCAGCATTTCCAGGTGTGGCAGGTCTACTACCCTACCAACGTGCCCATTCTGGTCAACCTCGCGCGCATCCGCCGCGCCACGCAGCAGACGCTCGCGCACTTCGATCCAGACGGTACGGCGCCGGCGTCGCATGGCATGGTGTTGATTGGTCACTGCATGGGCGGCGTTCTGGCGCGGCTGCTCGTGTCGACTTCCGGCGACGCGCTTTGGGCGACGTTCGAGCACAAATACGTGCCCGAGGGCACCGATATCGATCGCGAGGACGAGCGGCTCGATCGGCTACTGAACTTCACGCCGATGCCGCAAATCGAGCGCGCCATATTTATCGCGGCCCCCCATCGAGGCACGCCGTTCGCGAGCAACCGGCTGTCGCGCTGGGCGGCCAACCTCGTGCGTCTGCCGCTTGCCCTCCTGAACGAGATCGAGGAAGTGATGCAGACGGCGACGAACATCGAACCGCAGGGACGGACCTTCCATGTGCCTAACAGCATCGAACAACTGCGCGAAACCGATCCGTTGATTCGCGCGACGTCGCAGTTGCCGATCAGCCCCCGGGTTTGCTTCCATTCGATCATCGCACGGCGCCGCGAAAACGGGCCGCTCGAAGATTCCGATGATGGCGTGGTCCCTTATCGCAGCGCGCATCTCGTGGGCGCGCTGTCGGAGAAGGTGATTGTTGCTGGACACAGTGTGCAGGAGACGCCGCGGGCGATCCTCGAGATTCGGCGGATCTTGCATGAGGATATTGCGCAGATCGATCAGCGCGGGGAGGTTTGCGGGGAGGTTGGGATAGCGAAGTGATGGCGGACGGGCCAGCTGTCTTTTGCGGCGGGTCGGACTTGGGCTCGGACTTGACGAGCTTGCTGTTGCTGGGCTCTGTTCGAATCACTGTACAGCGTTCCGAATCAAGCCAGCGTGATCGAGGCAGGCGCGGAAGATTGGTTCGAATGAGCGGTCAGGTCAGCGGAACGCTCGAAAGATCGCGACGGCCGCTCGAAATTCTTTCGCTACAAATTACGTATTGGATGTTACGGATTGGCGGGCACGTGTGTTCATTCTGGCGTGTTGTCGCCGTTTAGTGGGAGTAATGGGGTATCGTGCACCAATTTGACTGATTGGCGTGAAACAATGGCGTGCATTGGTGAAAAAAGTCTTTTAAAACAATAGGTTGACACGAACAGAAGACATTCCGCTATGTTTCACGCCGTGTCGGTTGGCGAGATTGGCCGAAGAATCGAAAATTCTCGCTCGTATTGGCTAAGAGTCACTTGTTTTTCGATATTTAGTTCGCAAAAGTTGAGCGGGTGTTCTGCCCCCGTATATTGTTAGGTTGCCGATGCGCGACTGCTGCATCTGCTGAAGTTCAAGTTGGCCACACGCGTGGCGACTGACAGTCGCTCGCATTGCGGATGCGCGATCGTCTTGCTAATCAATATCACAGGGCGGGCCGGGAGAGACTCTTTACGTTCGGGAGATTTGGGCGCTTGCCCTCACCTATCCTGCCGTCCATCGTCCGACGGATTTCTTGCGGATGATCTGAGAACAGCGATGTTGATTTCGCGCTGAACGAGTAGTCTGACGCAGGCCCATCCGGGTGGCATGACATACGATCGGACGGAGATCATTCGTTGCGGTCGAGTCACTCATTACTCCGGTGCTTGCCCAAAAATGATCGGCGCGGTCGCGATGCATCCCTTCGAATACCTCTATCTCGGTGTCTCCCCAGCGGGTGGGTAGATCGGTAGGCGTGACGACCGACATCAACTACCTTTAGAGTGTCCTCTCTTGACGACGGTGGGATGTTGGTTTAACGCGATTACGGCCAATTCATCGCGGCCGGCAGGCGTTCGCGATTGACTTTTCTGGTCGTCGATCGAGACGCTGGATCAGCAACGGGATCTGATTTGAGGACAAGCTTGCGCCGTGGCGAACACCGTTTGCGGAACGGCGACTGCATCGTTTGAGAGAACGCGCGATACATGATTCAGGGTCCCTTAACACGACGTTCCAGTAATAACTGGCTCCCGCCGGATCTTGACGCATGTCGTCTGTTCGCTGAGGCAAGCCCAATTCACAGCCTTCCTTTGCGCGTTTGTTCGTGCCGCTTTCATTGCTAATCGTACGGAACAGCTTTTCCGGCAGAACGACTGCCGACTTTGCGGTCGATAAGCGGTGGCGTCAACGCTGCGCGCGTTCATTGCCTGAGGTACACCGGGAGAGTGAAGCATTCTTGCGGGACGTCGACGATCTTCGCCGAGGTTGGCTACGGCCGACAGCGCCATCATGAACACAGTTGTTCATGGACAACCATGTGCAATGCACGTCGCGCACTAAGGGCCGCGGCCTTTCTCATTGAGAAGATTGGAACCGACGATAGCGGAGTCGAGTCGTCTCGGGGAAACGCGCTGATGCGGCGTTGGGTTGAGAATGACCGTGGATGGTCTGCCGGAATAGAGTTTGCGTTCATAGGATAGAGGGCTGGCCCTCCATCCCGTCCGTCATATGTCGCCTGTGCGATTTTGTATGTGCTCCGGGTAATGCGACCCGTCAACGAAGCAGCCGAACCCGGCTCAATGGATGCATCAGAAATCCCCAGTCATTGGCTGTCTCGCTCATGGCGAGCGGCTGACCCGCCGCAGGTGCCTGCGAGATCGCTGCGAACGCAATACTGCGCGAATCGCTCCACAGGTCGTGCAAGGCACGAAGGATGTACGTTCGCGTGGACGCGGCACGCTTTCACCGGCATCGGGCGTGGGTCGTCGAGAGTGTCTAGAGTCTAGACACCGGATGGCGCAAAGGTAGGGCTGCTGAGTGAGTGTCTAGACTCTAGACACTCTTCGAGGTGGACCGATTTGATTGACCAAAAAAAACCCGCACTAAGCGGGCCTTTCAACACCACAACCGAACCACCGATCAGCTCGTCTTCGGCTGCGATTGGAACATCTGTCCGATCAACTGTCGTATCTGAACTTCTTGCGCCTCGGTGATCACTCCGGTCTTGATCTTGATCGTGAAGTTACTCACATCCTTGGTGATGCTCCCAGCGTGCTCTCGTCCCGCGAAAAATTTCTCGATGCTGCGTCCGCTGGTACCACCCGACGTCGTCTGCCGGGTCGCCAGGGCGGTGATTCCCGCCGCGACCTTGCCCTGATCCATTTCGCCTCTCACCAACAGAGGCCAAATTTCGCGAGCGGCTTTAACGCCATCCTCGCCATGCTTTTTGATAGCCGCTGCAATTGCTTGCGCCGCAGTCCCGCCCAATAGTCGCGGTTGAATATCGAGATCTTTCTTGATGAAGTCCGGCAGATTGTCGAACGACAAGAACTGATACAGACCTGCCCGCGACAATCCCATCGCTTCCGCCAATCGCTTGCGATTCGGGAACTCTGTTTCCGATCGACGAATCGCCACGCCGATTTCATAGTCAGCAAGGTCGTCGCGGCTAATGTTTTCGACCATTGCGAGCACGGCCATATCCGAGTCGGAGCAATCCGCAACCACGGCCTTGATCGTGTCCAGCCCCAACATCTTGTGCGCACGCCAGCGTCGTTCGCCGGCGACGATCTGATAGTCATCCGCGACACGACGGACCACGATCGGCTGCATCAGTCCAACTTCCCGGATCGACTCCGCAAGCTCGGCTAACTTTGCTTCGTTGAACACGCGACGCGGCTGCCAAGGGTTCGGCAAGATGCCAGCAACCGCCAGTTGCGATGCGACGCCAGTCGATTCCAGTTCCTGCACGCGAAGTTGCGCAACGGCCAGCGCGCCGGCAAGGCCGGGCGCCGTTTGCGTGCGGTTGCTGCGCTTCACCTCGTCCTCGTTGATCGACGAAGTTTTGCGAATGCCGGACGTCTTGGCCAGCAACTGTTCTCGCATATTGCTCATTGCGCGTTCCTCCATTTTTCCGAATAGATCTCGTCGATCCAGCGACAGTAGTCGACGAGAGGTTGCCGCACGCGTTGCAACGACTTGGCCGCGCTGTGATTGCTGCTGATGTCGAAGACGGTCGAGAACGCCAACGCCCCGGTGCTCATCACCGAGCTCGCCGGTACCTCGATCGAATGCAGCCAGTTTTCGTACGCGCTTTGCGCCCACGCGCGCACGATCGGCGCCGACGAGTTCCGCCCATAATCGACCCGCGACAACACCAGCGACACGAAGTCGTACTTCTTGTCCGTCTCGAATTTGATAAAGCTTTTGGACACGTCCGAGAAAAGTCGCCAGAACGACAGCGAGCTGATGAAGTCCAGGTTTTCCGGCACCATCGGCATCACCATGGCATCCGCGGCCATCAGCGCGTTCAGATTGAGGTACGACAGCGACGGCGACGTATCCATGAGAATGTAGTCGTACTTCTTGCGCAGCGGCTCGAGCCCTTGACGAAGCACGGTCCAGAAGCGAAAACCCGGTCGCATCTTTTGCATCGCCGGGAGATGGAACTCTGCTCCAATCAGTTCCGTGTGCGCAGGAATCACGTCGATGCCATCCCAGTACGTCGACTGGACCCGCCCCTCGAGGCCACCTTCGATGTCCTGGTCGTAGACGTACGGCAATACTGTGTCTTCAGGCGTCACGTCTTTTTCCGCGTACAGTCCACACAGTTCCGAAAGCGACGCCTGCGGGTCGAGATCAACCACCAACACTTTGCGTCCCCGCAGCGACAGCCCCTGGGCGAGACACATCGTCGTCGTCGTCTTGGCGGAGCCACCTTTGAGCTGCGCGGTGATAATGATCTTCCCGTCTGGCTCCTTCAGGCGCGTGACCAGTGGAGTCTGGTAAATGTCGGAAATCTTTTGTACCCAGATCCGCGCCTCTTCCAGCGTGAAGGTCCGGGTACGGCCCGTGCCTGCCGCCGTGCCCGAAGGCAGTTCTCCGTCGCCTTTTGTCGCGAGATACTGAACCTGCGAGTGTGAGACGTTGCACATCTCGGCAATCTCGCCGGTCTTGAAAACGGGAGCCGTTTTTCGAGGACGCGGAGCCAGAATCGTGTCACGCAGCTCATTAGTGAAAATGGTGACCTTTTCTGCGAACTCACTGATCTGCTCAAAGTGAACGGTTCGGTCTACGGCAGGAAGTTGGCTCGTTCTGACCATTCTGAGGTTTTTCCATAAAATTCTAGAAACCTCAGAATACAGGAAATACTTGAAAATAGCTTTTTAAATTACTGTTTTTATGCGGATTTTCTGCAAATTTCTGTATTTCCAGACCGTTTTCGGTTGCGGAATCGCCGTGGAAACTAAACGAGCCTCGAAACACTGCGTCCTCGAAGGCACAAATGACCTCACCTTTCTTCGGAATCTGGGTAGCGGAGTCGGCACTCCTGCTCGAGACTTAGGCACTTGGTGAGGTCATTTGTGCACTTTCTCATTTTCTGATAGGCCGCTCCGGCGATCTTCTGCACAACCGACCTCACCATTGTTCGATTTTCGCCACCTCCCTACGAGCGCTCCCCGCACTTAGAACGCAAATGCACAATCAACCTCACCCACAGAAGCGGCGACACACCGGCGCTAGGCCGTCAGCCAGAGGTTCAACTCATCACCAAGGGTTGCCATCACCGTAGCAGCACAACCAACCTCACCTTGGCAGCAGCCCTTCCAAACCCGGTCAACGTTTCGCACAATCAACCTCACCATGCTGCACCGCGCAATCTTCAGCCGCATTTATTTGTGTGTGCCGGGTTGGTAGGTTTTTTTTAAAACCGAGAACAAACCCACAAACCAACGCAACCAAACACTATTCAATCCGTTCAAGCACTTAAGTTCCAAAAGGTGAGGTGCGTTGTGTCGAAGGTGAGGTTCGCTGTGCTCAGAGGTGCGGTTGGTTGTGCAGCAAGGTGAGACCGATTCCCCACCAAGGTGCGGTTCGATGTGTTTGCCACTGCGTCAAATCACGAAGGTGAGGTGGGTTGTGCAGCTATTGGGAACGAGGTTGAAAGGGCCGTCGCATAAGGCCTTGCCGCGCGAACGCACGCCCGCAAGGTGAGGTTCTTTGTGAACATGGTGAGGTTCTGTGTGCCGAAACGCGGAAGGGACGCCGAAACGGCCTCCGTCGCGGTCGTTTGATGGTGAGGTTCTGTGTGTTGACAGCTCACCACCGCATGCTTACAGTCCCGGGAGCGAAAAAGTGGATGAAGAACATGGCCGCGGACAATCCGGAAGAGGGCAGGTCGAAAGCGACGTCACGCCAGATGGCGCTCGCGCTCTTCGAAGACATGTTCGATCAGGGATTGCGCATCAACGAGGCCAATCGCGAGATCGGTTATCAGCGCAACGATTTTTTCACCGAAATCGTCAATATGGGGCTACCGGCGCGGCGCTTTCTCGATGCCGCGTACTTCATCGTCGCGCAGGAGCCCGAGCAGCGCGATCAGTACGACGTCGAACTCAACTACTTCAAGTGGCTGATGCGTTACGACAGCCGCAACCTGAAGCACTTGCGCACGATCGCCGACGAAGCTCAGAACGCGAAAGTTCGCGTAACGAATACGCCCGCGGACCGCGATCCCAACGAAAACGATCTGTGGGTGCAGGTTCAGTTGATCGGCATGGTCGGCTTTCATCGCGGACGTATGCGTTTCGACGTCCATCCGCGGCTCGTTCCGCATATCCGCGATCCGCAGAAATCGCATTGGCTGAGCTTGCGCATTTCCACCGCGTTCACGCGCAGTCTCGCGCGCGCGATCTACGACAAAGTTTTGCCCAACGTGCCAGCGGGACGCACCGACTGGATCCAGCTCGAGGAAATGCGCAACTGGCCCGGCAAAATGGGCGCGAATGCCGCCATCTTCAAATACTTCAAGCGTGATTGGCTCGAGCCGGCGGTGCGCGAGATCAACGAAGTGTCGGACGTCGAGATGTCCTATGAGACGCGGACTGCATCCACGACGTCGAAGAAAATCGACCGCATCCGCTTCCTGCTCAAGCGCAAGGACACAGCCGACGCGGTACTCGCGAGCCTCGCCGACGCGAGCCATCTGTACAAGATTCTTACCGACGAATTCGGGCTCTCGACCAAGCAGTTCAGCGAGATTTCGGAGAACCGCGAACTCTGGACCGACGAACGCATCCAGCAGGCCGTCGAATACACGCGCTTCAGGGTCAAGCGCGGCCAGGTCAAGAAGAGCCCCGCGGGCTACCTGATGCGCGCGCTACGCGACAACTGGAAGATCTCCGACGCCGAGCGCACGATGGTCGACGTACAGGCCAAACTGCTCGCCGACGAAACGCAGGAACAGGCGGTCAAGACCGAAACGAGAAAGACCGTGGCGCACAGCATCGCGACGCGCGAAGAAGAAGTGCGCGCGCGCATGAACGAGGATTCGCGCAAGGGCCGCGACCATTTCAACGCCGCCGATGCGAAGACGCGCAAGGAACTGATGCATGCGTGGACGACGTCGCGCGAAGGCAAGCTGATGCTGCGTCGGATGAAGCTCGAACCGTCGACGGTCACCGAAGATGCGATTTTCGCGAATACCGAGCTGGTCTGGTATCTGGGGCAGTTCGTGTTCGGCCGGATGAATGCGGCGCGCGCGGCGGCGTGAAGTGAGCCGGAAATCGGCTGCAAAGCAGCCCAAACTGAGCCGACCGGCAAATAGAAAGGGGTCTTGCACTGACGGATAGCAACGTCAGTGCAAGACCCCTTGCTACTTCAGACGCTCAGAACGCTCAGAACGACCCGAACAGCGAGCCCAGCACGATCACCACCACCAGCGCGAGTAACGCGCCGAGAATCGCGACGATCACGATGTCGCGATAGCTTTCGCGGTGGTTCGACCCACACACGGCAAGCAGCGTCACGACCGCGCCGTTATGCGGCAGGCTGTCGAGTGTGCCTGAGGAAATCACGGCGACCCGATGCAGCAGCGCCGGGTCGATGCCGTATTGCGCAGCCAGTTGCAGATAGGTGCTGCCGAGCGCGTCGAGCGCAATGGTGAGACCGCCCGAGGCCGAGCCGGTCAGCGCCGCGAGCAGATTGGTGGCGACCGCGAGCGATACGAGCGGACCACCGCCGATACCCAGCACCCATTCGCGCACGAGCGCGAACGCTGGCAGCGCGGCGATCACCGCGCCATAGCCGACCAGACTGCCGACGCTGAGCACCGGCAGCACCGATGCATTCGCGCCCGCATCGATCGTCTCGCGCAGCGCTGGCAGGCGATGCCGATTGAGCAGCACGAGCACGACGATCGCGACGGTGAGCGCCACGCACACGCCCCACACACCGCCGACCGCCGCAAGCGACGTCTCGCCCCAACGGACCTCGGCCAGATAGTCGGCGTCGATGCGCGGCAGCACGATCACGTTCATCACGAAGTTCGTCAGCACGACGAGCACGAGCGGCGTGAGCGCGACGCCGAACGAGGGCAGACTTTCGCTGACATGCCCGCGCTTCGCTTCCTCCGGATCGAAACTCTGCGATACGCTTGCGCGCTCGCGCACGAGGTTGTCGCTGGCCGGCGCCCCGGGGGATTTCACCACCGCCTTGAGTCCGTCGAATCCTTCATTGGCCGCCTTCGCGCGCGATTGCTGCAAGGACAACCACCAGAGCCCGAACACCACCATCACGATACTCGCGATGATGCCAAGCCCAGGCGCCGCAAACGGCGTCGTACCAAAGAACGGCATCGGGATCGCGTTCTGGATAGCCGGTGTGCCGGGCAGCGCGGACATCGTGAACGTCGACGTGCCGAGCGCGATCGCGGCCGGCATCAGACGGCGCGGAATATTGGCGGCCTGGAAGAGGGCGGTGGCCATCGGCGCGAGCACGAAGAACGCCACGAAGAGGCTGACGCCGCCATAGGTGACGAGTGCGCCGCCGATCACGACCGCGAGAATCGCCCGATGCGCGCCAAGCTTCTCCGTCATGTAACTGGCGATCGCCTTCACGGAGCCGCTGTCTTCCATCAGCTTGCCGAACAGCGCGCCGAGCAGGAACAACGGAAAGAACTGCGCGAGAAAGCGCGCGGCGCTGAGCATGAAGGTCTGGGTCCAATGCGCGAGAATCGGTTCGCCCGAAATCGCGGCGGCCAGCATCCCGGCGAACGGCGCGAGCAGCAGCACGGTCCAGCCGCGGTACGCGAAGCCGATCAGCAGCGCGAGACTCGCGAGCATGCCGAAAAGCCCTAGACCGATCGCGAGCGGTGACAGGGTGATGACTTCCATGGTCAGACTCCGTCGAGCAACGCGTCGAGATCCAGCGAGGAGCGCACGCCGATCGAATCGCCGTGCTCGGCGAGGAACGCGTCGGCGGCACGCCGGCCTTCGTCGCGCAGCATCGTCAGAAAGCTCCACTCGGCGTTCAGCTTCGACGAGTAGCCGAGTTCGGTCATCAGCTCGCTCGAGATCCGATGGATGCGCATCGCCGCCCAATGGCGGCCTTCGTCGCTGCCGGGGTCCGCCGCGCGGCGCAGCAGCGCGATCATGCGCAGCTCTTTCAGCAGCGGCGCGTTGAAGGCAACTTCGTTCAGGCGACTGATGATGTCGCGCGCGGTGCGCGGGGTTTCGTCCCGCACCACGGGATTGACCTGGATCAGCAGCGTGTCGCTCGACGTGCATTCGCGTACCAGCGGCGTCATGGTCGGATTACCGGCATAGCCGCCGTCCCAGTAGTCTTCACCGTCGATCTGCACGGCCTGGAACAGCGTGGGCAGGCAGCCGGAGGCGAGCAGCACGTCAGGCGTCAGGTCGCCATTGCGAAACACACGCGCCTGGCCCGTGCGCACGCGCGTCGCGGTGATGAACAGCTTGATCGGCGCGTCGCGCAGATGCGCGAAATCGATCGAGTCCTGCAGAATCTTCGCCAGCGGATGTACGCCGCGCGGGTTCAGGTCGTATGGAGAAAACACGCGCGCAGCGAGGTCCATCGCGATGAAGAGCGGCGAGTAGTCGAGCGTCCAGCGGCCCATCAACACGTCGAACGGGGTACGGCGAAACGGGCTGTACACCGATGCTTCGAATACTCGCCGCCAGAAGGCTTCGAGCGCGGCGCGCGCGCCGGCCGCGCCGTCTGCCTGATAGCCGCTCACCAGCACCGCGGCGTTCATCGCGCCAGCCGACGTACCCGATATTCCTTCGATCTGCAGCCACGACTCTTCGAGCAAACGGTCGAGGACGCCCCATGTAAAAGCACCGTGCGATCCGCCGCCTTGCAATGCGAGGTCGATAAGGGCGGGTTCGCGGTGGGTTGGTTGGTTTTTTGTTGCAGCCAAGACGACTCCGTAGTGAGGAGTGCTCCATTTCGCGAGCTGACGCCGCATGCACGGCGGACGAATGAACTGCTGGCCAATGCTGTGAACTACCGAATGAGGTGAGGCGTGTTTCAAAGGCGAAACATCGCACTGCACCATTGGTATTGGAAGTGGCCGGTGACTAAAAGTCAAGCGTATTCAACTTGATTCACAGAGCTTGCGAGCAACCGGCTCGTGGCCGTCATCGCCCGCTTGCTGGCCACGCGCGATTGTGCCTGGCAATGCCGGCCATTCAAGCGGAATACGGAAAAGCCGGTTGGTCACGCCGAGGTCAAAAACAGCGTGTAGGGAGGCCAACCGGCGCGCCCCGTCGCGCCGCTCACATAAGCCGCGCACATAATCATGGATAGGCGGAGTATCTTTGCACGGTTGAGCGCGATAATGCGGTGGCAATCATGCAATCCGCGTTATCCGTTTGCGCGTGCCGCTTAAATGCTAACTCGCGTGTATATCTTTGCTGTTTCGCCTTGCGCTAATCGCCGCGGCGTATTGCAATGTAATGTATCGTCTCGGCCGCCGGATACATTACGACATAATTCGACTGATGAACCGGGCTATAAAGCATGCATCGTCAAATCACGGAGAGCATCATGAACGCCGGGTTGCTGCAAGGGTCCTGTCACTGCGGGGCCGTCAAGTTCGAAGTTCGCACCGAAATCGTTCCGGCTGGTCGTTGCAACTGCAGCCTGTGCCGCCGCAAGGGCGCGCTGATGACGCCGCTCTTTCCCGCCAGTCAGTTGAAGATTCTGAGTGGCGAGGATTCGCTGACGCTATACCAGTTCAACACGAAGGTCGCGAAACACTACTTCTGCAAGCATTGCGGCATCTATCCTTTTCATCAGACGCGCAAGGATCCGCAGCAATGGCGCGTCAATATTGGCTGCCTCGACGGGGTCGATCCTTACGCGCTCGAAGCCGGCGTGGCCGATGGCGCGAGTCTTTCCGTGCTGGAGGACGCATGAAACGCCTGTTTGCCATCGCTGTGTTCGTCGCGGGCGGCTTCGCGGCCGAACTCGCGCATCCGTTGCAGTGTTCATCGATCCAGTCGAGCGGCGTGCAACTCAAACGCCGCAGCAGATAATCCGTCGATGGAAACCTCCGACCACGTACTGATCGTCGATGACGATCGCGGTATCCGTGAACTGCTCGCGGGATACCTCGAGAAAAACGGCGTGCGTGTCTCGCTCGCGGCCAATGGCCGCCAGATGCGCGCCGCGCTCGAGAACGGCGCGCCCGACCTGATCGTGCTCGACCTGATGCTGCCCGGCGAAGACGGCCTCGTGCTGTGCCGTGAGTTGCGCGCGGGCAAGTTCCGCACAGTGCCGATCCTGATGCTGACGGCGCGCAGCGAGGAAGCGGACCGGATCGTCGGCCTCGAAATGGGCGCCGACGATTACCTGACCAAACCGTTCGCCGCACGCGAGTTGCTCGCGCGAATCCGTTCGGTGCTGCGCCGCGCGCGCATGCTGCCGCCCGGCATGGAGGTGACGGAGTCGGCGCCGATGCTGTGCTTCGGCGACTGGCGGCTCGACACGACCGCGCGCCATCTGCTCGACGCGGACGGAACCGAGGTGGCGTTGAGCGGCGCGGAGTACCGTCTGTTGCGTGTGTTTCTCGATCATCCGCAGCGCGTGCTCACGCGCGATCAGTTGCTGAACCTCACCCAGGGACGCCAGGCCGATCCGTTCGACCGCTCGATCGATCTGATGGTGAGCCGCCTGCGTCAACGCCTGCGGGACGGCGCGCGCGAGCCGCGCTACATCAAGACGCTGCGCAGCGAGGGCTATGTGTTTTCAGCGGCCGTGACCGCGATCGGAGATCCGCAATGAACGCATCTCCATCACCGTCGTTGCTGCGCTGGCCGCATTGGCCGCGCACGCTGTTCGCGCGGCTCGCGGTGATTTTGTTCGTCGGGCTCGCGCTCGCGCAGGCGCTGTCGTTCTGGCTCACGATGACCGAGCGCGACCAGACGATGACCAACATCATGATGGGCTACATCGAGCGCGAGGTGGCGAGCTCGGTCGCGCTGCTCGATCATCTGCCGCCCGACGAGCGCGCCCAGTGGCTGCCGCGGCTCGCGCGGCGCAGCTATGAGTTCGTGCTCGGCCCGGGCGTGCCAGGTACCCCGGTCGACGCGAGCCTGTCGGCGCGCGTCGCGCAGTCGATCGGCGATGGCATCGGCACGCGTTATCCGTTGACCGTCAACGCAGTGCCGGGCGATCGCGAGCGTCTGCAGGTGCACCTGAAACTGAGCGACGGCACGCCGCTCACCATCGACCTGCGGCCAATGCCCGGCGCCCCGTTGTCGCGCTGGCTGCCGCTCGTGCTGACGCTGCAACTGCTCGTGCTCGCGGCCTGCTGCTGGCTGGCGGTACGGCTCGCGACGCGCCCGCTCAATCAGCTCGCAGTCGCGGCCGACACGCTCGGCCCCGACCTGAAGGCCGCGCGTCTGCGCGAAGCCGGTCCGTCCGAAGTGGCGCGCGCCGCGCGCGCGTTCAACGCGATGCAGGACCGGATCGCCACGTACATGACCGAGCGCATGCAGATTCTCGCGGCGATTTCGCACGACTTGCAGACACCGATCACGCGCATGCGTCTGCGTGTCGACACGATGGACAACGACAGCGAGGCGGCAAAGCTGCGCCAGGATCTGCAGGAAATGGAGGCGCTGGTCAAGGAAGGGGTCACCTATGCGCGCACGATGCATGGCACGACCGAGGTGCCGCGCCGCATCGATCCCGATGCGCTGTTCGACAGCCTGGTGTGCGATTACGTCGACGCGGGTCAGCAAGTGTCACTGCAGGGCCACTTCGGCCAGTCGCTGACGATGCGTCCGCAGGCGTTGAAGCGCATCGTCGGCAATCTGGTCGATAACGCGCTGAGGTACGGCGGCGCCGCGCAGATCCATATCGGGGCGTTGCACGATGGCGAGGCTACCGTGTCGGTGCTCGATCGCGGTCCCGGCATTCCGGTCGAGTCGCTGGAGACGGTGTTCGAGCCGTTCGTGCGGCTCGAAGGGTCGCGCAATCGTCAAACGGGCGGCACGGGGCTGGGGCTCGCGATCGCGCGGCAACTCGCGCTCGCGATGGACGCGACGCTCACGCTGCACAACCGCGTCGGCGGCGGTCTCGAAGCGCGGCTGACGTTGAGGAAGTTGCGCGAGTCATAGTTGGACCTCTTGCGCCGCGGACACGCGGGCGATTCCGTCAAAAAAATTCACAAAGCCCGCCATTACGAAATCGCCATCGGGTTTGGACTATTAATGACCCCGCGCGCCATTTCGAGCTGTGGCTCTGGTGCTTCTCAGTAGTTCTGAACGGCCACCGGTTCAGCTCGCTTCAGCGATTCTCCATCATTTGAGAAAACCGCGGCGGTGATGCGGCAGGTCGCATCATTGTTAAATCATCGATATTCAAAGCGACTTATCGATGCGAGCGATTCAGATGCGTGGTGAATAGTTAATTCGCAAATTCAACCAGATTCGGCAACGCAGCATCGATCGATTCGATCGCATAGCGAGCCACAGTCCGTTACCTTGTCTTCGATAAATTGACAAACGCCAACGGACAGACCATTCTTTTCGTGTGGTGGTTGCAGAGTAGCGCGGCTGATCAACAGCAAGATTGGCCGAGAGACACGTTTCGTTCGAATCTGATTAAAGATCCTTGTTAAAAAGGTAACTAAAAGGAATCCGAATGGCGTCCACTCCACAAAAGATGTCAAAAATGCAACTCACCGGGATGGTGGTGGGCGGCATGGTCGGAGCCGGGATCTTTTCCCTGCCGCGCACTTTTGCCAATGCCACCGGTCCGGTGGGTGCCGTGATTGCCTGGCTGATTGCGGGCACGGGCATGTATATGCTGGCGCGCGTATTTCAGGCGCTGGCCGAACGAAAACCCGAACTGGACGCCGGCGTGTTTGCGTATGCGAAAGCGGGCTTTGGCGACTATCCGGGCTTTCTCTCCGCATTTGGCTATTGGATCGGTAGCTGTATCGGCAACGTTTCTTACTGGGTGCTGATCAAGTCGACACTCGGCGCGTTTTTTCCCGTGTTCGGCGACGGCAATACGGTCGTCGCGATCGTCGTTGCATCGATCGGCATCTGGCTATTTCATTTCATGATCCTGAAGGGCGTGCAGCAGGCGGCCTTCATCAACAGTATTGTCACGGTCGCCAAGGTCATTCCGATTCTCGTGTTCATCGTGATCCTGATCTTCGGTTTCCGGTTGGACCTGTTTCAGGCCAACCTCTACGGCGGAGGACTCGAAGGCAATATCCTCGAGCAGGTGCGGGCCACGATGCTGGTCACGGTGTTCGTGTTCATCGGTATCGAAGGGGCGAGCGTTTATTCCCGTTATGCGAAGAAGCGCTCCGATGTCGGCCAGTCGACGATTCTCGGCTTCGTCGTCGTGACCTCGCTGATGGTGCTCGTGACGATGCTGCCTTACGCAGTGCTTCAGCGCGCCGACATCGCGGCCATGCGGCAGCCGTCGATGGCGGCGGTGCTCGAAGCGGTGGTCGGTCATTGGGGCGCGGTTTTCGTCAGCATAGGTTTGCTGATTTCGGTACTGGGCGCTTATCTCGCCTGGTCGCTGATCTGCGCCGAAGTGTTGTTCACGGCGGCAAAGACCGAAGACATGCCCGCCGTATTCGCGAGGGAAAACGCCAACAAGGTACCTGCCAATGCATTGTGGCTGACCAACATCGTGGTGCAGCTGCTCGTCATCAGCACCTACTTCTCGCGCGATGCGTTCGCGCTGATGCTGAATCTGACGAGCGCGATGTCGTTGATTCCGTACCTCTTCGTCGCGGTGTTCGGCTGCATGAACGCGAATCGCGGCGACGGTTACGACGTGCGCGCCGACGAGCGCCGGCGTGACTTCATCATGGCCGCAATCGCCTCGATCTATACGGTCTTCATGATCTGGGCGGGTGGCCTGAAATTCATTCTGCTTTCCGCCGTGCTGTATGCGCCAGGAACGGCGCTTTATATCTGGGCTCGGCGCGAGCAGAACAAGAATGTCTTCATCGTTTCCGACTGGATCATTTTCATCGTTGCGATCATTGGCGCGATCATCGGCATCTATGGCCTCGTAACCGGAAGGATCGCGATTTAGCTTTAATGAAATCCGATTGAACAGAGCGGGCCAACATTGGCATTCAGGAGATCATCATGGCGAACACGGACACGAAAGCGGGTGAATTGGGTGTCTACTCGGAAGTCGGGCAGCTGCGCAAAGTGATGGTCTGCGCACCGGGGCTCGCGCATCAGCGTCTTACCCCGAGCAATTGCGATGAACTGCTGTTCGACGACGTACTGTGGGTCGAGAACGCGAAGCGCGACCACTTCGACTTCGTCACGAAGATGCGCGACCGTGGCGTCGAAGTGGTGGAGATGCACAATCTGCTCGCCGAAACGGTCGCGGTGCCCGAAGGCAAGAAGTGGATTCTCGACAACCAGGTGGTGCCGAATCAGGTCGGCCTCGGCTTTATCGATGAATTGAGAAGCTATCTGGAAGGGCTCGACAATCGTAAGCTGGCCGAAACGCTGATTGGCGGGCTATCCACTCACGACTTCCCGGAAACGCATGGCGGCAAGGCGCTGGAGGTCGCGAAAGAAGCGGCGGGCGGCACCGAATATCTGCTGCCGCCGCTGCCGAACACGCTGTACACGCGCGACACGACGTGCTGGATCTATGGCGGCGTCACGCTGAATGCGCTGTACTGGCCGGCCCGCCACGAGGAGACGATTCTGACCACGGCGATCTACAAGTTCCACCCCGATTTCGCGGGCAAGGTCAACGTGTGGTGGGGCGACCCGACTCAGGACCACGGTCTCGCCACGCTGGAAGGCGGCGATGTGATGCCGATCGGCAAGGGCGCCGTGCTGATCGGCATGAGCGAGCGCACCTCGCGGCAGGCCATCAGTCAACTGGCTGCAATGCTGTTCAAGAAGGGCGCGGCCGAGCGCGTGATCGTCGCGGCGATGCCGAAGATTCGCGCGGCAATGCACCTCGATACCGTGTTCACGTTCGCCGATCGCGATTGCGTACTGGTCGCCCCGGACTTCATGGCGAAGACGCGCACCTATTCGTATCGGCCGAGCAGCCATCCGAGCGGCGTCGAGTTGCACGCCGAAAACAAGCCGTTCACCGACGTCGTCGCCGAAGCGCTCGGGCTGAAGCATCTGCGCGTGGTCGAGGCGGGCGGCAGCGACTATCAACGCGAGCGCACGCAGTGGGATAGCGGTGCGAACCTCGTGTGCGCGGCCCCGGGCGTCGTCTATGCATACGACCGCAACACGTACACGAACACGCTGTTGCGCAAGCAGGGCATCGAGGTGATTACGATCGTCGGTGCGGAGCTGGGCCGTGGACGGGGCGGCGGTCACTGCATGACCTGCCCGATCATCCGCGATGCGGTCGACTATTGATCAGTCAAGCGAATCAATCTGGCCGGTGACTGGCAAAGTGTCGCCCGCTCGCTGAAGTGGCGAGCGGGCGACAGCGCCGCGTGCGCTTCCGCCGCCGCCAGGAACGGCGCGATCCGTCCAGATGATCGACGCGACGAATCGAATCGCCCCGCTAATCGCCGGGTTGACGCGCGCGGTAGTGGTGGGCAGGTCCGGCTTGAAGTCGAACTTCCTTTTACTATACTTTTTAACGACTTCGCGCCTGAATTATCGAATTTGATGTCTCGCGATTTGCAAAGATTACATTCGATAGACCAGCGATCGCTGCAATGAAGTTCGAGTTAATGAATCTGCGAGTAGCTGGACGATCACTTTTCACGTCAATCGCGTGAATGCTCGGAGCTTTCTTCCACCGCACGGAGGTTCGAATATGAATAATCGCTTTGTTGCGCAACTCGTCGCCTTGTCGTTTGCCGGTATGTCCGCGCTCGCGATTGCGGCTGGGCCCCCCAAGGACGAGGGCGGCGGCCAGATGGCCGGTACGGGCCGTCAGCAGGTGATGCCGACGATTCCGCACCGTGACTGGCATAAAGGTCAACGTGTGCCGGCCGAATACCGTAACTACAACTTCATGATGGACGACTGGCGCGGACATGGCCTCAATGCGCCGCCGCGCGGGCACAAATGGCTGGGTGTCAATGGCGACTATGTGCTCGTAACGACGAACAACTGGACCATTTCAGACATTGTCGCCGGAACGCAGTAATGCTTCCTCATGGTGCCCGGGCTATCCGGCGACCAGTTTTAGCGCCGGAACCTGGGCCATTCATCGACACGACATGATTCGTCATTTTCGCGTCGATTTAATGCTGCGTATCGTATAGCCGGTCGGGAACGAACAATGCAGTCACGCCGCTCAAAAAGAACACCGCGCCGACCACGAGAAAACCAAGTCCGATCGAGAACTGCGTCGCGATAAAACCGATGACGATCGGCGCCGCCCCCGAACAGAAGCGCCCGAGATTATACGAGCCGCCCACCGCGGTGCCGCGCACCGACGTCGCAAAACTCTCCGACATGAATGTGCCGATCGTGCCGAGTGGCACGCCGTACAGAAAGCCGAAGACAAGCATCAGCGTGGAAATGTTGTCGTGGGTGTGCCAGAAAATGATCACGGGCAGAAAGAGTGCCGCACCGATACAGCCGAGCACGTACACGCCCTGCCGGCTCCAGCGGTCACCGAGCCAGCCCGCGAAGATCTTGCCGATGAAGGCGACCACGTATGTGCCGATCATATAGCCGGTCAGCGAGCTGAACTTGATGTGCAATTCCTTCTCGAGATACGTCGGCAGCCAGTTGTTCAGGCCGTAAAAGCCGGACAGCACGAAGACTGACGCGAAGGTCCACAGGATGAACATCGTGCGCGCCTGGCGGTCGCGGAAAATCTGCGCGTAGCGATTGTCGACGAGCCGCGTTTTGCTCGCATGGTCGGCAGCCCGGCTCGCGAGCCATGCCGCCGGTTCGGGCACCGCGAACTTGATCGCGAATGCGAGCAGCACCGGCACGGCAGACACGTAGTACAGCGTGCGCCAGCCGTACTGCGGCAGGATCCAGTTGCTGAGTGCGATCACGACGATATAGCCGGCCGAAATGCCGGTTTGCAGCATGCCGAGTACCAGCGAGCGCCGTTCTGTCGGCACATATTCGGCTACGAGCGTGGTGACCAGCACCATGCAGCCAATGCCGAGCGAACTGATAAAGCGCACCGTTGCGAATTCGACGAAGCTGTGCGTGAACCCGAGCATCCCCGCGCCGAGCGAGAACAGCGCGAGCGCCCATGCGATGACCCGCACGCGGCCGAGACGATCGCTCGCCCAGCCGCCGACAATGCCGCCGATCGCCATGCCGAGCAAGGTCAGACTGCCGAGCGCGCCCGCTTCGACATTGGTCAGCCCGAAGTCGTCCTTGATGCGCGACAGGGTGAGGCCGTA
Organism: Paraburkholderia sp. Cpub6; assembly: GCF_014201065.1. Lineage (NCBI taxonomy): Bacteria > Pseudomonadati > Pseudomonadota > Betaproteobacteria > Burkholderiales > Burkholderiaceae > Paraburkholderia > Paraburkholderia sp. Cpub6. Next base: position 168,238 of record NZ_JACHDM010000003.1, on the reverse strand, counting down.
CATCATCACGTCGGCGCCATCGGCGATCAGCGCGAGGTAGGCGAGCACGAAGACCAGCACCCAGCGGCCTTGCGAGACGGCGGAATGGGTCACCGCTCGATAGTTTTGCAGGTCGGATGGTGTTTTCATGAACGGGCGGCGCAAGCGGGGGATGCCGTATTCTGCTTGAGCAGAGCGGGGACAAGGAAGGCGCCGGTCAGGAGGCCTATGCTTTCATGACGGCTGGTGTACCAGCCTTCCTTGTGGGTCAGGTTCATCGTACCGATGCACACGCCATCATAGGCGATCGGAATGTTGAGGATCGAGCCGAGACCGATACCTGTCATCACCGCATGATCGTCGAAGGCGTCGCGAATGCCTTGCGACGTGGCGGCACGAAACGGCTTCAGATCCTGAAGTATCTGTCGCGCCCACGCGGTGCCTTGCTTCTTTTTGCGGCCGCCCAGTGGATAGACGTCCGGCATGTTCGTGTAGACCCGTTCGACCTCGTGACGCCGCGCATCGTAGGACATGATCGTGAACAGGCTTAGGCCTATCGCCTTCGCCGCCACCGCGTGAACCGCGCGGAACAGCTCGAGCGGTTGGTTCTTCAGGCGCATCGCCAGCGCGAGACGCTCGAGGTCTGCGATATCCAGCATCTGCGTATCGTGCGGTGCGGGTTCGGTCAGGTTGCCTTGCATCATTTGCATCGCGTTTGCATCGGAAAGTGTGAAAAGTCGCAGTGCGTTTAGCCGTGCATGCGGGTGGAGTTCAGCTGGCCTCGCGCGTCGCGAGCCGGTTCGAGTTCGCTCGCCTCGATATCTTCGAGCGAGCGGTTGCGCGTTTCGATGCCGAGGAAGAACACCACGCATGCGCCGATCACCAGCACCGTCGTGGTCATCGCGAATACACCGAGGAAACCGGACAGCGGATAAACGAGGCCGACGAGGATCGGCGCGCTGACCGAGCCGATGCGGCCGAACGATGACGACGAGCCCGTGCCCGTCGTGCGTACCGCGGTCGGAAACACTTCCGGCGTGTAAGCGTAGACGCCGGCGAATGCGCCGTTCATGAAGAACGACAGCGCGATGCCCGCGGTCATGATCTGTATGCCGGTGTGAGAAAACGCGAGCGTGATCGCGGCGATGCCGCCGAACAGCATGTAGGAAGCGACCACCGCCTTGCGGCCGATCTTTTCGTTGAGCCACGCCGCCGAGAAGTAACCGGGAATCTGCGCGCCATAGATTGCAATCGAATAGCCGAAGCTCTTCGTCATCGTCAGCCCTTCCTTGACGAGCAGGCTCGGGATCCACGCGAAGAACGAGTAGTACGCGAACGCGACCGAGAACCACATCAGCCAGCTGACCGCGGTCGTGCGCGCGAGTCGCGGCGACCACAGCGTGAGCACGTTGCGCCACGCGTTGCCGCGCGCCGGCGTCGAGGCCGGCGTGGGCAGCGCGTGAAGCGCGTGGTTCGCAGTCACGGGCGCAAGCGCAATGCCGCGCTCGACGAACGCCGCTTCGATGCGGCCGACGATGCCGTTCGCTTCGGCCGCGCGGCCCTGGCTTTCGAGCCAGCGCGGCGATTCGGGCAGCGTCCGGCGCCACCACAGCAGCATCACGACGGGCAGCGACGTGATCACGGCCAGATAGCGCCAGCCGTCGACGAAGTTGCGCACCACCGCGAAGCCGAGAATCGACGAGGTCAGATAGCCGAACGACATGAAGCCGACCAGCGCGCCGCAGAAAATGCCGCGATAGCGGCGCGGCACGAACTCGGCGAGAAACGGCGCGATCACGACCGTCTCCGCGCCCGAACCGAAGCCCGCGACGACGCGCAGCGCGAAGAACGTGTGCCAGTCGTGCGCGGTCGCGCTCGCGAGCGACGCGACGCAATAGATGGCGAGCGCGCTCATCATGATGCGGCGCCGGCCGATCACGTCGGCGAGCACACCCGACAGGAACGCGCCGAAAAAGTAGCCGATATAGGTGCTGCTCGCGACGAGCCCGGTCTCAGCGCTCGTCAATTGCCACAGCTTGCTGACGACCGGCAGCAGGAACGCGAGCGACGACGAATCGAGCCCGTCGAACATGTACCCGAGCCCGCCGATCAGCAGCAGTCTGCGGTGAAAGCTCGACAGGGGAAGTCTTTCAAGACGGGCGGCGACGGCGGACACGGCAACTTCTCCTGAAGGAAATGGCGCGGCGAGGCCGCGCGTTCTGCGCTGATGGATGCTTCGGGCCGCTTATCGGCCGATTGCGTAGGCCTGCATCTGACGCGGTGTAGCGGCGCCTCGCATCAAACCGTTGCGGATCGCGACCGCGCAGACCCGGCCGAGCGCCCACGGTTCCGCGACGGTGAGGTCGTGGCCCCGCGCGTGCAGTTCGGCGAGCGTGCTGTCCGGAAAGCGCGACTCGGCCGACATCTTGCCGAGCTGCATCGCGCGCGGATAGAACGAGCCGGGGAAGTGCGCGGTCTGGAACGAGGGCGCATCGGCGGCGGCCTGGAAGTTCATGCCGCCATGCACGTGCTTGAGGAACAGCTGCAGCGACCACTGATCCTGCTGGTCGCCACCCGGCGTGCCGAAGGCCGCGTACGGTTTGCCGTCGCGCGTGACGAGCGTCGGCGACAGCGTGGTGCGCGGCCGGCGGCCCGGGCCGAGTGACGAAGGCAGGCCTTCTTCCATCCAGAACATCTGCGCGCGCGTGGTGACGTTGAAGCCAAGCCCCGGCACCGCCGGCGACGCCTGCAGCCAGCCACCCGACGGCGTAGCCGACACCATGTTGCCCCAGCGGTCGACCACGTCGAGATGCACGGTATCGCCGCGCAATTCGGGCAGCGGCGCGAAGGTCGGCTCACCCTGGCCAAAGCCGCCGGCCTGCTCGCGCCCGGCATTCGCGACGATGCGCGCGGCGCGTTGCTCGCTGTCGCCGAGCAGCCCGGGGCGGAATTCGAACGATGCGCGGCGCGGATCGATGAGGCGGCGCCGCTCGTCGTTGTACGCGTCGCTGAGCAGCACGTCCATCGGCACATGCGAAAACGCCGGGTCGCCGTAGAACACTTCGCGATCGGCGAATGCGAGCTTCGAGCACTCGATCACCGTGTGCACGAAATCGGGCCCGAGGGGGTCCATCGCGCCGAGATCGAAACCCTTCAGCAGCGCGAGCTGTTGCAGGAACATCGGGCCCTGGCCCCACGGGCCGGTTTTGTGCACGCGCATGCCCGCGTAGTCGTAAGACACCGGGTCTTCGTAGGTTGGCTCCCAGCGCGCGAGATCGCCCGCATCGAGCAGACCGCTATTGCGCAGGCCCGAGGTGTCGAGCACGGCGGTCGAACGGAAGTACTGGTCGATCGCGTCGGCGACGAAGCCGCGATAGAAGACATCACGCGCGCGTTCGCACTGCTCGGCGCGATCGCTGCGCGTATTCGCCTCGCGCAGGATGCGCTTGTAGGTTTCGGCGATCGCGGGATTCGCGAACAACTGGTTCGGCATCGGCGCCTCGCCGTTGCGCAGCCATTGCTCGGCCGAGGTCGTCCATTCGGTGCGGAAGAAGTCCTGAATCGCGAGAATCGACGATGCCATGCGTGGCAGCACCGGATAGCCGTTTTCCGCGTAGCCGATCGCATAGCTCAGCACTTCTTCGAGCGGCAACTGGCCATAGTCGCGCAGCAGCGCCATCCACGCGCCGAATGCGCCCGGCACGACCGCGGGCAGCAGGCCCGTGCCCGGCACCACGTCGAGCCCCATCTTGCGCATCCGCTCGATCGTCATGCGCGCGGGCGTCACGCCTTGTCCGCACAGCACGCGCACGCGTTCTTCGCGCGCGCTGTAGAACACCACCGGCAACTCGCCACCCGGACCGTTCAGATGCGGCTCGACGATCTGCAGGACGAAGCCGGCTGCGGCGGCGGCGTCGAACGCATTGCCGCCTTTTTCGAGGACCGCCATCGCCGATGCACTCGCGAGCCAGTGCGTCGAGGCCACCATGCCGAAGGTGCCGATCAGTTCTGGACGGGTTGTAAACGACATGCGCGACTCCTTGGCGACGACGGTCCGAATGGAGAAACCAATATGGAATGGTTCAATTGTAGAAAATGAAAGCGTGAAACTAACGAAGCCGGGTTGCACCCGGTGTTAACCATCAACATGCGACCCAGTATAGCGAATCAAAAATAACCGGGTGCTGGTATGTCATGCCGCCGCGATTCTGGTATCGTTGGAACCAATACAAATTGGTTCAGTGGACAACATGGACAAATCGGTACTGGATGCGCTGCTCGACTACATCGCCGATCATCAGTTGAAGGACGGCGACGCGCTGCCGCCCGAACGAAAGCTCGCCGAGGAACTGGACGTGAGCCGCCGCGAGCTGCGCGCGGCGCTCGCTTCGCTTGAGGCATCGGGGCGCGTGTGGCGCGGCGTCGGCCGCGGCACCTATCTGGGCGCGCGGCCGCTGAAGTTTGCGCCGACGCTGCGCGGCTTGCGCGCCGGCACCAGTCCCGCGGATATCGCCGAAATGCGGCTGCTGTTCGAGCCGGCGCTGGCCGCGCTGGCCGCGACGAAAGCGAGTGGCGACGACCTGCAGGAACTGGAGAAATGCGCACGCAAAAATGCCGCCGCGAAAAACGACGACGAGTGGCAGCAATGGGATCATCGCTTTCATTTGCTGATCGGACATGCCACGCGTAATCCCGCGTTGATTGCGTTGATGGAGGTGATCAACGGTATGCGGGTGAAGCCGGAGGTGCGCGAAAAAACGTCCGCGCAGGAGACGCGGCAGTTTTTCGCGCAACAGCATCAGGCGATCGTCAATGCGCTGAAAGCGCGCGATGCGGATGCGGCCGCGCAATGCATGCGCGAGCATCTGCTGAGCGTGCAGTGGCGTGCGTCGGCGAAGACCGATGGTGCGGCGGCGCGGCGTGCGTGAGGTTGCCGTGGTGCCGCGCGTCGATCGGGATGGCGGCGCTTTACTGCGCAAGCTTCCGGTTCTGCCGGCGCATGCCGTCGAAGACCGCATCGGCCACGTCCAGCGGAAAGTCGGCGGGCAGTTGCGACGAGACTGTGTCGATCACCGTCTCCGTTTGCGCGGTCAACTGATCGATCAGCGTATCGACGTCCGCGGCGGAAAAACCGACGCGCTGTCCTTCGGCCACCCAATGCCGGCGCTGGATCTGATTGAGCAGGTAGTGGACGTTCTTGCCGCGAACCGCCATCGCCAGTTTCACTTTTTGCGCCGCGAGGCGCCCCGCACCGCTGCCGATGATCGGATGCGCGGACAGCACGTCATAAAGCGGGGTGGATTCGTAGCGATTGCCGGGCAGATGCGCAATGCTGAAGTTCTTCGCGTGGCCATCGGTCGCGGCGAGCAGCCAGAAAACCAGCTGCGTCGCGAAGAAGTTGCGCCGGTCCGTCGTCGCGCGTGTGGACCTCGCGAGTATCTCCATGATCGCCTCGATGCCCGGACCGCCGTCGGACTCGTACTTGTGCAGCGCCGACGTGCCAGTGGCCTGGCACATGTCCTCTTGCGGCAGACGCACGATCCACGTGGCGTCGCTCGACAAACGGCGATCGAAGCGCTCGACGATCAATACCTTCTGCTCATCGAATCGCGCGATTTCGCAACGCGCGACGGGGAGCCCGTAGGCCGCGACGATCTGCGAGCACAGCCATTCGTTTTCCACCGACGTGCGCATATCGGCGCGCATGTTGCCGACGAGCCCGAGCGGCAGCTTGAAGATGTGCGTGGTCGGCGTGCTGCCTTCGGGCAGCAGCCAGCGATTGCGATGACGGAGCAGCGCGGTTTTTTCCTGCGCGCCGGCGATCGACAGACGCAGGTCTTCGAGCGGATCGTGCTGCCCGAGCGGCGCCGCCGTCGTCGTGCCGCGCAGCAACGCCGCGATGTCGCTGTCGCTGAGTTCGCGACCGTGGATGCTCGTCAGATCGCTCGGTTCTTCGTCCGGCGGCAGCAGTTGCAATGCGCCGACGCAGTCGCGGCCGAGCGCGGTGAGCAACGCAAACGGCGCGGCGCTGCCGGTCCGGTAGCGCGCGGCGATGCGGCGCCGGATCGGTTCGCTGTCGGGCAGCAGGTTGTCGAAATAGTCGGCGACGATCTGGCCGCGATACGCCTGATTGCCCGGTGTGAAAGGCAGCGACAGCGATAGCGGACGTCCTTGCGGATCGTCGATCCATTCGTCGGCATAGCTCAGACGTTCGCCGCTGCGTGTCGTTTCCCAGGCGCCGACCCGCAGGCCGTTCATCCACAGATTCAGACGGTTCGGTGTGCTGCGCGCCATGCTTACCAGTCCTCCCGTTTCTTGCTGGTGCTGGCCGCTTTGGTTGCCTTAGCGGGTTTGACCGCTTTGGGCTTTTGCGCCGACGGTCCCGGTTTGAGCGTCACGCGCGTGGCGCGTTTAGCGTTGCCTTTTGCGTCGACCGGCGCTCCGGCGACCTGCGTTCCGCTCCCGGCGCGGCGGGAGCGGTTCGGCGCCGGCGCGGCGTCTTCCACGGCCACGCTTTGCGTCGATCCGCTCTGCGCGAGCTTCAGATCGACCTGCAAGACTCGCAACACCCTGAAGAGCCGTTCGACGCTGACGGTCGCCGGATTCGCTTCGAGTTGCGCGTAGGTCTGTTGCTTGACCCCGAGATGCGCGGCCATCGCGGCCTGAGTGAGGCCGGCGGCCTTCCTGAAGCCCTGCAGGATCGGTCTGAGCTGGCTCAGTGTCTTGATGGCGTAGTCCACGGTCGATCTCCGGTTCGGCTGCGGCGGCGTAACAGCCCAAAACCTGTAAATAACAGATACAGTCTATACTCTGTATTTAGCAAATACAAGCTAAAGACTGTTAATGACGAGCACGGACGCATTTGAAACGGCGCCCCGTCACGCTACTCATCACGCAACTAACGGTCAACCGCACACCGCCACCCCCTTCGCTGCTGCGCAGCCCCTCCGCCGCAGGCAACATGTGATCCACCGAAAATAAAGATGATGGACAAACGCAACCATAAAATCGCATCTGTTTCACTGCTGGTTGGTGCTGCCACCAGAAGAAGCAACGCCTCGACCGGAAATAGATAAATCCGAAGCGTTTTCGATTGACGAACTAATCAGGAAGCCGAGCATTCAGGCAAAACAAAAGCTGTTTTCGCATTGCGTGGCCAGAACACTGAATGGCCGTCGATAACGAATCGCTAGCAATATCACGGGCGCTCAAATCGAGCGCAGGATAACTGACGAGTGTTGACGCGCATTGCATCGTATCCTTTCGCTCGCTGAATGAAATTTGACACAAATGTCACGCGCCGCGCATCGAGAGGAAACGGGCTTGGAAATTACAGAAAAGGCTGTAGACTCTATAGCGTGTATTACGCGGCGACGCCAACACGAGTCCAATCGTTGCGCGCACACAGCATGTGTGCAAATCACTCCAATCCGCCACGAGATTTTTCTGCCATCAAGGTGTCTATTCGCTGATACGACCCAACGCCAATAGAAGCCGAACCGGCGAACCACGCCGACCGGTGAACCTGAAAGGAGATCCGACGAGACACACAGACCATTCTTCCAAATAACGCGATCGACGCCGCCGGATGCGGTCGTCGGCGGGCCGCTGGAGAACATAACTTCTTTGGAGTATGTGATGGCAAGCAAACCACAATGGCGAACGCTGTTATCTCTGACTTTTCTATCGCTGGCAATGATGGGCAACGTCGCGCGTGCGGAGAGCATTCCAATTGTCACAGGCCAGCAATGGATGCAGTCGACCGATGAGCAGAAGAAAGCGTATCTGGTCGGCATTTCGAATTTGATCGACGTCGAGCGCGCCTATGCCGGCAGCACGGCGAACAGCAATGACATCGCACAGCGCTTCGGCAAGGGCATGCAAGGCCAGACACTCGACAGCGTGCGTCAAGGCCTCGACGGCTACTACGCCGCCAATCCCACGATGATCCAACACCCGGTGATCGAGACCCTCTGGTTCCAGATGGTCGTGCCCGGCCTGAAGAAAAATCAGTAAGGAGAACGATCATGAAACGACTTGGGTGGATCGTCAGTATTGGCGCACTGGCTGCGATGATCGGTTGCACGGACATGAGCCCGCAGACGCAGGGAACGGTGAGCGGCGCGGCACTTGGCGCGGGCGCCGGTGCGGGCATCGCGGCGATCTCCGGCGGCGATGCGTGGACCGGCGCGATCATCGGCGGCGCGGCGGGCGGCGTGGCCGGCAATATCCGCGGCCGTCAGTAATTACCAGCGAGCAGGCAAGGCTGGGGCGCGACCTGGGTCACGTCCCGGCTTCGTTACTGAAGCGCACGGCCCGATCAGGCCTTGATCAGGCATTCCACGGCCGTCGAGTGAAGCGATTTCCGAGGCGTCGCTGAAGGACCGTTCTTCCATGGGGCACCTCTCCCTTCCCCGCGACGCCGTATGCGTTCCGTGCCATTTTCCTCACGTCGAATGTCAAGTAGCGAAGCGAATGGGGCGAATTCATTCGCGCTCGCGACATCGCGCATCCCCAGTTCGTCATGAAAATAATCCGTTCAAACTCGAGCCGCTGTCGACGTCGCGTTGGCCGCCCGGCCGACAAAGTTTGAACCGGTGATTAAAAGCCCTTAGGATATCCACATCGGAAGCCGCCGCGATGGCGGCATGCGCACACCACGCAGAGAGCAGTCTGCGCGCGGTGCAACCTTCATCTCATCAAGAGAACACGAATGCTGCGCACGTCGCTGAAGGTGATAAAGATAAGTGCATGGGTTCTGGTGCTGCTGGCGGTGCTCGCATTGGGGCTACGCGCGTGGTATTCGCAGCGCGGGCCGGAGCTGTCGGTATGGCACACCTATGTGCCGCGCGAAATGACCGTCGAGGAAATGGACACCGCCGACTGGAACGCATACATCAAGGCGGAAAATCGGATTTTCGACGACGTGCGCGTCAATGTCGTTGAAAAGCTGCGGCCGTCCGAGCGCATTCCGGCGAACCGCTATTACGAGGGCTCGCCGATTTTTCCGTGGCATTTCGCCGAAAACTGGAATCACTCGTACATTCTCGAGCCGTCGGGGCCACCCGTCGGCGCGGTCGTGCTGCTGCACGGCATGACGGACGCGCCGTACAGCATGCGGCATATCGCGCGTCGATATCGTGATCGCGGTTTCGTCGCGATCGGCATCCGCTTACCCGGACATGGCACGGTGCCGGCGGGGCTCGTCGACGTGCACTGGCAGGACTGGACCGCGGCCACCCGGCTCGCGGTGCGTGAAGCGCGCCGTCGCGTGGGGCCGGACAAGCCGATCGAGCTGGTCGGGTTTTCGAACGGCGGCGCGCTCGCACTGCAATATGCGCTCGACGCGATCGAGAATCCCGCGCTCGCGCGTCCGACGCGCGTCGTGCTGATCTCGCCGATGATCGGCGTCACGCGTTACGCACGCTTTGCCGGTCTCGCCGGATTGCCCGCGGTGCTGCCGGCCTTCGCGCGCGCCGCGTGGCTCGGCATCGTGCCGGAGTTCAACCCGTTCAAGTACAACTCGTTTCCTGTGAATGGCGCGCGACAGTCCTTTCTCCTCACGAGCGTGATTCAGGAACAGATTGCGCGGCTCGAGCGCGAGAACCGGCTCGATAAGTTGCCGCCTATCCTGACGTTCCAGTCGGTGACGGATTTCACGGTCAGCACGCCAGCGGTGATGTCGGCGCTCTACGACAAGCTGCCGGAGAACGGCAGCGAAATCGTGCTGTTCGACGTGAACCGCAGCGTGCGCTTCAGGACCTTCCTGCGCTCCGCGTCGTACACGGCGCTCTCGCGCCTACTGCGAATCGGTCCGCAGAACTATCGCACGACGGTGATCACCAACATGTCGCCGGATTCAGCGCATACTGTCGAGCGCAGCGTTTATGCGGGCGAAGTGCAAACGCGTGTCAAGCCGCTGGATATCGACTATCCGCAGGATATTTTCTCGTTGTCGCACGTCGCGATTCCATTCCCGATCACCGACGCGCTGTACGGCATCGCGCCGGACGATTCGGAGAACTTCAACGAGAACCTCGGCACGCTCGCGCCGCGCGGCGAACGCGGCACACTGATTCTGACGCTCGATTCGATGTTCCGCATCGCGTCGAATCCGTTCTTCCCGTATCTGCTGCAGCGTATCGACGAAGGCATCGGCAAGATGCCGCCGCCGGTCGTCAAGTCACCGCCGCGCACGCATGAAACCGCCGACGGTCCGCCCGACGATTTCCCCGAAAATCTGAATGCGCTCGAGCAGGTCGGCTCGGACGAGCCTTGAAATCTCGATGCTTTGAATCAAGCTGACGGCAATTGCACTGCCACCCTCGCGAGATGTGACCAGACGGCCCGCACCTACCGCGGGCCGCCTGCTTTTCGGCTCGAAGATCGACGTTACGGCTGATACGACGAATCGACGATCGTCCACAGCGCCGCTTTCGGCTGCAGGTTCGCATCGAACGGCAGCGGCAGGTTGTTGCGCGGCACCGGCGTCGACGTCAGCCACGTGTGCTTGTCCGAATAGCCCCAGAACGTGACCGCCTTGATGCTCGGTTCCTGCTCGAACAGAGCGAACACGGCGCGATAACGCTCGGCCTGCGCGCGCATGATGTCGTTCGGCACTGGATGCCCGAGGTCCGGCAGACATGCATGCGGATCGCTCCAGCATTCACCGGGATCGGCATAGAGACTCACGTCGAGCTCGGTCACCTGGTTTTCGAGGCCGAGCGCGGCGACGTCGTCGAACGCCTGCTTGATGTTCGGCAGCGGCGGCCAATTTACGCTGATATGCATCTGATGCCCGACACCGTCGATCGGCACGCCCTGCGCGCGCAAATCGCGGATCACCGCGAGCAGCTTTGCGCGCTTGCGCGGATCGTCGGTGTTGTACTCGTTGATATAGAGCTTCACGTTCGGGTCCGCCGCGCGCGCCGCGCGGAAGGCGATCGCGATGTAGTCCTTGCCGAGCGTCCGGTACCACGGACTGTCTTCGCGATACACCTGATGCGGATCGTCGCTGATCACTTCGTTGACTACGTCCCACGCGTAGACCTTGCCTCGGAAGTGTGTGACGACGTCGGTTACATATCGATCGAGCCGCTTCGCGACGATGTCGTGATAGAGCGGATCTTTCGGATCGCCGGCGAAGAACCAGTCCGGCGCCTCGGTCCAGTCGCCGGCCTTGAAGTGCCACAAAAGCGTGTGCCCGCGCACCGCAATGCCGTGCGCTTGCGCGAACGCGACGATCCTGTCGGCCGGTTCGAAGTTGTACTTGCCTTCCGCGACGCCGATCGTGCCCGGCTTCATCTTGTTCTCGGCGGTAAGGCTCGAGAACTGGGCGGCGACGAGCGCCGCGTCGGCGGGACTGTCGATTGAATCAGGTTCAATCGCCGCGCCGACCTTGAAGTGCGCGGCCATCACACTGCGCAATGGCGGCAGCGCCTCAGCGGGCGCCGCGGCGAGCGGCTGGCCGTCATGAGCGACGGCGGCCTGGTTGTGCGCGCAGCCTGCGGTTGCGAGCGCGCAAACGGCGACGGCTGCGCAGAGCATGCGCATTGAAGTCCTCAAAGGACGCACTCCTGGTCTCCTTGTGACGGAATGCCGGTTCGGATGTCTTCTCTAACTATGTTTACCGTTACCGGTAACCGAGAAGATGTTAAGCAGCCTCTGTCAGCCCCGCTATGAGGGATTTACCTGACATATCGACGAGACATGGATGGTGAATCAGCGTCGAGTCGACCGGCTTGACACGGCGTGGGTTGAAAGCGCTTTCAGATGGGGATTGCACGGAACCGCCGCGCGGCTAACGGCGCGAAACAGGGCGCCAGTCACTGAATCCCAACTGGCGAGACAGGAAAACCGAATCCGTTCAACGCGCGGGTTTGCTTCAATCGTCGTCCGCGCGGCGATTCAGTTTGATTTCAATGCCCGTTCAGCGAGCCAGCGTCGGGCGAGAGCCGGTTGTCCACCGAGGTGACACCCGGAACCGACATCGCACTGTGCTCGGCACGCGCGACATGGTCCCGCTCGGGCACCCATCCGAGCAGCGTGATCTGCCCCGAGTGGGCAAAGACGAACACATGTGACATCCCGATTCCGCTGTGCGCCTCCGCGACCCGCACGCTATGGGCGAGTTGTTGGTCGGTGGCTTGCGAATCCTGGGCATGGGCCGCCGGCGCTATTGCGCTTGAAATCAGCAGCGCGAGTGTAGAAACAAGGGCTGTTTTCACGATACCTCCTTAGAGTGCCAAGGTGTGCCGGCAAAATCCGCCGGCAAATCTTCCGGTTCGACTCGATGCGAGGCGTCGGAAGTGCACTGGACAAAATCCTCTTTCCACTGCACGCGTCGCGGTTATCGCGGTTGCGCGCCGAGGTTTTGCCAGTCGGGGCGATGGGCGGTCGTGCCTTCGCCCGCAGAAAAGTTGCAAGGGCAGCGTGTTCGAACGGGACGTCGCATGTGCGGCGTGGCGGGGGAACAGCGAGAGCCGAGGGATTGGAGCTGGTTGGAGCGGTCGTGATGGAGCGCGAGAGCCAGACGGATGCGCCGACAATCCTGCACCCAGCCTGCTACGCGGCTGAGCCCGGCTCGTTGCCCGGCATCGTATGCATTGATGATAGTCGCTAATGTCCACCACTGCTGGCGGCTCCTGCGCCAGTTCGTCAAGCCCAACCGGCAATGCAAGCGAGGCGGCTCGTTGCATCTTCGCAACATCAAGCGCGAAATTTTGCTTGCATTCGAGCGCGTTTTCCTTGTTAAGCAAGCGCTGAGCGACGCGCGAGACGGATTGGCGCATCGTTTCGGTGCATGAGTTCAAACGGATTTCCGACGCTTGTGACCATCACGTAATGGTCACAAAGCAGGGCGCTACTGCGGGATCGTCCGGCGCGCAACTGTTATCGATAACAGCGTTTTCCCTGAGCAGTTAGTTTGATGCGCGGCGCAAGGTCATCCCTATAATCGCCTCGAAATGTGAAGCAAATAAGTAGCGAACATTTCGGCAAGAGGGGAAACGTGTGAGAACGCGTGCGTCCTGTGCGGCTTGGAGACGCCAAAATATATATAGGATATCTAAATGAAGAAGAAGCTTATTGCTGTGTCGGTGATGGCAGCCGCGACGACGGTGGCCCATGCGCAGAGCAGTGTCACGTTGTACGGCCGTATCGACAACGGCATCCAGTTTGAAACCGGCCTCCCGGGCGGCCATGCGTGGTCAGCCCAAAGCGGCGACTGGGGTTGCTCGTGGTTCGGCCTGCAGGGCGCCGAAGATATCGGCGGCGGCACGAAGACGGTCTTCCAGCTCGAAGGACAGCTCAACACGATGACCGGTGCATCCGCGGGCAATCTGTTCGGCCGTCACGCAACGGTGGGGCTGACGAACGACCACTGGGGTTTGTTCAAGATCGGTAACCTCGGCGCCGGCGAACTGGCGCAGGACAGCTGGGGCACCGACCCGCAGGTGATGCAGCGCTACGCGATCTCGACACTGGTGCGCGGCCGCAACTGGACGAGCACCAGCAACGGCGCGGAGTACAACTCGCCGGTGCTGTTCGGCGGCCTCGTGCTGAAGGGCCAGTATTCGCTGACCAACAACACGAGCTGGAACTCGGCGCCTGTCAACTCGGCTGGCGTGCCGACCGGCCAGGGTCGTACGAACGCGGTCGAAGGTGTGTACACGTGGGGCAACGGCGACGTCCGCGTGATCTATGACGAAGTGCGCGGCGCCAACGGCTCGTTCAACAACGTCTACTCTGCTTCGCGGATGGCCCTTGTCGGCGGCACGTACGTGCTAGGTCCGGTCAAGCTGTACGCGGGCTACCAGCACCTGAGCGCGCCTGACGCGACCAACGCGAGCGTGGGCGTAACCGATGCGTCGCAGCCTCTCGGCGTGAGCGCGCCGACCAGTGTGAACCACGAATGGATCGGCGCTGCATGGCAGGTCACGTCGCCCACGCTGTTGACGGCTGCGGTCTACCACGCCAACGCGAACAACGGCAACGGCAATGGAACGCTGTTCACGCTCGCCGCGACGTACGCGCTGTCGAAGCGCACGTTCCTGTACACGGAAGCCGGCTACGTGCACAACAGCTCGACGTCGAACCTGAACCTCGGCAACGGGCCGTACGGCAACAACAACTTCGATGCGGTGACGGGCACGTCGTCGAACAGCAACCCGAACTATGGTCATAGCCAGACCGGCGTGTTCGCCGGGATCATGACCTCGTTCTGAGTTGAGGTTGCCTGATCAGCAATCGCAGTGATCTCTTTGTTTCAAGGACTGTTTATTTCTCTTTCATAGAGAGGCCGGTGCGACGCCTCCTCCACCCTCGTCGCATCGGCTGCTTTTTCTTTTTTTCGAATTCATCACCGGACGTAGTGCGCCTCTTCATATCTGAAAGCGCTTTCATCACAGGATTCAGGCAGAACTCATGACCCACGACGGTTCCAACGATAAACCCGGCGCGCCCAAGGTATCCAACGTACCCGCTGCGCCCAACGTGACGCTCGAAGCCATCGCGCGCGCGGCTGGTGTTTCTCCGAGCACCGTATCGCGGATCCTGAACGGTTCTGCGCGCGTGCTTCCCGCCAAGCAGCAGGCGGTGGAAGCGGCGATCGCCCGTTTCAACTATCGGCCGAACGTGCTCGCGCGCAGTCTCGCGAGCGGGCGGACCGAAACGATCGGCGTATTGACGCAGGCGGTGTCGAGCCCGTTTTACGCCGAGTGGCTGCGCGGCATCGAGGAGTCGTTGTACGAGCCGGGCTTTACGCCGATCTTCGTGAGCAGCCGCTGGAACATCGACGACGAAAAGGCGCGCCTCGAGCAGTTCATCGCGCGGCGCGTCGATGGAATCATCTTGCTGCACGCGCAACTCGATGAGTCGACGTTGACCGACTACTCGCGGCACGCGCCAATGCTCGTACTCGGCCGCTCGGTACAAAACAGCGCGACGCTCGCTGGCCTGCCGATCGACAACATGCAGGGCGCACGCGACGCGACCCATCATCTGATCGAGCAAGGCCATCGCGAGATCGCCTTCATCGCTGGGCCGGCAAGTCACGAGGATGCGATCGAGCGCCTCGTCGGCTACCGGACCGCGCTCGAGGAAGCGGGCATCGGCTTCGATGCCGATCTCGTCGAGCAGGGCGATTACCTCGAAACGGGCGGCGTCGCCGCGATGGAGCGCCTGATGGCGCGCCATCCATCGTTCAGCGCGGTGTTCTGCGCAAACGATCAAACCGCGTACGGCGCGCGTCTCGCGATGTTCCGCCGCGGCGTGCGGGTGCCGGACGACGTGTCGCTGGTCGGCTTCGACGATTTGCCGACATCGTCGTACATGACGCCGCCTTTGACGACGGTCCGCCAGCCGACTTACGAAATCGGCCGCCTCGCCGCACAGGGCATCGTGCAGATGATCCGCAAGCAGTCGATCGCGCTAAGCCCGATTCCGCTCACGCTCGTGACGCGTGAAACCACGCGGCGAATCACGCCGTCGGTAAAACGGGGGGATACGCCTACGTAGCGGCTGTTTTTTCGCCTCAACGTGAAAGCGCTTTCAGGTATCGGCAGTCAAGCAGAAATTCAGCAAAGCATTCAGCACCAGGCAAAGCAGCACCAAGCAAAGCAGCAACAAAGACAACAGGGGAAGTAGGTCGCAGCAACCGGGTATTCATCGAATGCAATTCAAACAGGGTTCTTCAGGAGACGAGTAATGAAATTCCGCTTTTCAGGCTCTGCCACTGCCGTTCTGCTCAGCCTGGCCGCAGTCGGCGCGCACGCCAACACCACGTTGACGGTCGCGGTCTTTCCGAAGCTGGATCAGGAAATCAAGGACGCGCTTCCGGCGTGGAAGAAGCTGCATCCGGACGTCGACATCAAGGTGTCGTCGCTCGCGATCGCCGATCACCACAACGCAATGACCACTGCACTCGCGACGAGCTCCAATCTGCCCGACGTGATGGCGGTGGAGGTCGGCTTTATCGGCCGCTTCGCCTCGGGCGGCGGTCTCGAAGATCTGTCGAAGGCGCCGTATAACGCGGGCCAGTACAAAAGCCAGTTCATCAACTACACGTTCGCGCAGGCGACCACGCAGGACGGCACGATCGTCGGCATGCCGGCCGATATCGGTCCGGGCACGCTGTTCTATCGCAAGGACCTTCTCGACAAGGCGGGCGTGACCGAAGCCGACCTGACGAAGTCGTGGGACTCGTACCTGGCGGCGGGCGTGAAGATCAAGAAGGCGACGGGTGCGTACCTGATGGCATCGTCGCGCGATATCGAGGACATCTACATTCGCGCCGACCTGAAGGAAGGCGATGGCGTGTACTTCGACAAGGCCGGCAATCCGGTCGTCACGTCGCCGCGTTTCGTGAAGGCGTTCGAGCTCGCGAAGAAAGCACGCGACCTCGGTCTCGACGCGAAGATCACGCCCTGGTCGAACGAATGGGCCGAAAGCTTCAAGCGCGGGACCGTCTCGACGCAGATGATGGGCGCGTGGCTCGGTGGCCACCTGTCGTCGTGGATCGCCCCGGACACGAAGGGTCTGTGGCGCGCGGCCAATCTGCCGAACAACGCGTACGCATCGTTCGGCGGCACGTTCTACTCGATTCCGGCGAAGGCGACGCAAAAGCCGATTTCGTGGGAATTCATCAAGTTCCTGACGACGCGCCAGGACACGCAGCTCGCATCGTTCCGTTCGATCGACGCATTCCCCGCGCTGCTTGCCGCGCAGAACGACACGTTTTTCGCGGAGCCGGTCGCATTCCTCGGCAACGAGAAAGCGCGTCTGATCTGGCGTGACGCAGCCTCGCACATCCCGGCGATCCAGCGTAGCAAGTACGACCAGGTCGCCGAGGAAGCGGTGCACTCGGCGCTCGACAAGGTCGTCGACGACGGTGCAGACGTGCATACGGCTCTCCAGGAAGCGCAGGACCAGATCGCGCATCGGGTCCGCCGTTAAGCGGTATCGATGCAAGGTCGCGGCACGCTGCGTGCCGCGACCGAGGTGTGTCGCAGTGCGCTGCAAGTCTGCTGCAAACAGCGTGGCCGGTAATCGATCCCGGCCACGCCCGACTGGACGGAACTATTGATGAACACCCCGCTGCCCACGACCCCAGAGGTCGCCCGCGATGCGCGCGCGAGCGACGTGCTGAGCTCGCCCGCGCCGTTCGCCGCGCCGCGCAGAACTTCGCGGCTCGATCCGGTGAAAGTCGCACCCTACCTGTTTCTCGGTCCATTTTTCCTGCTGTTCGCGCTATTCATGGCGTTCCCGCTGCTGTTTTCGCTGTACCTGTCGTTCCAGAGCTGGGACGCGACGGCGGGGCTCGCGAGCATGAAGTGGGTGGGTCTGTCGAACTTCACGTTCACGCTGACCGACCCGTGGTACTGGAAGTCGCTGTACAACACCGCGTCGATGGCGATCATGTCCGGCGTGCCGCAGCATCTGGTGGCGCTGCCGCTCGCATTCTTTCTGCAAACCGCGTTTCGCCGCTGGCGCAACCTGGTGGTCGGCCTGTACTTCCTGCCGTTCATCACCTCGAGCGTCGCGATCGCGCTGATCTTCTCGTCGCTGTATTCGACCGACTTCGGCATGATCAACCTCGCGATCGCCGAGCTCGGCAAGCTGCCCGGCCTGCACTGGATCGTCCCTGCGCATCCGATCGAGTGGCTGTATAACCCGAAGAACGTCAAGCCGGCGGTGTCGGTGGTGATCTTCTGGCGCTATGTCGGCTGGAACACGGTGCTGTATCTGTCGGCGCTGCAAACCATTCCGAGGGACCTTTACGAGGCCGCGCGCATCGACGGCGCGAACGGCTGGCAACAGTTCACCCGCGTCACGATTCCGCTGATCAAGCCGATGATTTTCTTCGCGGTCACGCTGTCGATCATCGGTGGGCTGCAACTGTTCGAAGAGCCGTTCATCCTGCTGCCGAACGAAGGCATGGGTACCAGCCAGTCCGGTCTGACCACGGCCGTCTATATGTATCGCACCGCATTCCACGACGGCGATTTCGGCACCGCGAGTTCGATCGCATGGCTGCTGTTCATTTCGATCGGCGCGTTGATGTGGTTGAACACGCGGATCTTTCACCGCAGCGGCATGAACGAGGAGACACAGCGATGAAATCGTCGAGCAACAAAGGCCGTTATATCGGCTACGCGATCGTGGTGGTCGGCGCGCTGCTGATGTTCTCGCCGTTCTACTTCATGTTCGTGTTCGCGACGCACACGAGTTCCGAGATTTTCTCGATGCCGCCCCCTCTGTGGTTCGGCAGCGCGTTTCTCGACAACATGGCCTCGCTGATGCGGCACATTCCGTTCTGGCGCAATCTCGGCTGGAGCTTCTATACGGCCACGATGCAAACCGTGCTGACGCTGCTCGTCACGTCGATGGCCGGCTACGCGTTCGCGATGTACGAATTCCGCTTCAAGAAGACGCTGTTCGCGATCGCGCTGACCGCGATGCTGGTGCCGCCGTTCCTCGGCATGATTCCGACCTTCATGACGATGAACCTGCTCGGCTGGATCGATCAGCCGCGCGCGCTGTACGTACCTGGCGCGGCCGCCGCGCTCGGCGTGTTCCTGATGCGCCAGTACGTCGCGGCGGCGATTCCGTCCGAGCTGATCGAGGCGGCGCGCATCGACGGCTGCAGTGAATTCCGCATCTACTGGAGCATCGTGATGCCGCTGCTGGGTCCGGCGCTGGGTACGCTTGGACTGATCAGCTTCATTCAGGCGTGGAACAACTTTCTGTCGGCGCTCGTCGTGCTGCGTTCGCCGTCGATGTACACGCTGCCGCTCGCTCTGCGCATTCTGCAAAGTCCGACCAATTCGGATTGGGGCGCGGTGATGGCGGGCTCCGCGGTCGCGGTGCTGCCGTTGCTGGTGCTGTTCGCATTCACCTCGCGGCGTCTGATCGACGGTCTGACGACCGGCGCGGTCAAGGCTTGAGATTCTTTTTCATTTTTCACGCCCTCGCGGGCGTGACATTCAGGACAACATCATCTATGTCGACGTATCGATTCAACGAAGACTTCGTCTGGGGCGTCGCCACCAGTTCCTACCAGATCGAAGGCGCAGCGGATGAGGACGGCCGCGGCCCGTCGATCTGGGACGCGTTCTGCAACGTGCCGGGCAAGGTCCTGAACGGCGAGAACGGCGATGTCGCATGCGATCACTATCACCTGGTCGAGGAAGACCTCGACCTGATGGCCGAACTCGGCGTCAAGGCTTATCGCTTTTCGATCGCCTGGCCGCGCGTGCAGCCGACCGGCCGCGGCGCATTCAACGACAAGGGCCTCGCGTTTTACGAGCGCCTCGTCGACGGTTTGCTCGAGCGCGACATCCAGCCGTTCGCAACGCTGTATCACTGGGACCTGCCGTTGTCGCTGCAGCATACGCAAAACGGCTGGGAAAGCCGCGACACCGCTTATCGCTTCGCGGACTACGCGCGCAAGATCGGCAGCGTGCTCGGCGATCGCGTTGCATCGATCGCGACGCACAACGAACCGTGGTGCACCGCGTGGCTCGGCAACGCAACCGGCTATTTCGCGCCGGGCAACGCCGATCTGAAGAAGGCCGCGCATGTCGCGCACCATCTGCTGCTGTCGCACGGTCTCGCGTTGCAGGCACTGCGCGCCGATGGCGTGAAGGCGCCGCTCGGCATCGTGCTGAACCAGTCGCCGGCGCATGGCGCGACGGATGCGCCCGAAGATCAGGCCGCCGCGTCGCTCGAATACGCGAAGTTCGTGCGCTGGTACATGGACCCGCTGTTCAAGGGCGAGTATCCGGCCGAGGCGCTGGAATGGTATGGCGCGAACGGTCCGCAAGACGTGATCCGGAGCGGCGATTTCGACGTGATCGGCACGCCGATGGACTTCCTCGGCGTCAACTACTACACGCGGATCTTCGCGAGCGCATCGGGCGAGAAGCGTCCGCCGGGCGCGCTCGGCTTCACCGACATGGATTGGGAAGTCTATCCGCAAGGTCTCACCGAATTGCTGACGCGCATCAACGCCGACTACAAGCTGCCGCCGATCTATATCACCGAGAACGGCTGCGCGGCGAAAGACGTGCTCGATGACGGCCGCGTGCACGACGCCGAGCGCGTGCGCTTCTATGACCTGCATCTCGCCGCCTTGTCGGACGCGGTGAAACAGGGCGTCGACGTGGCGGGCTATTTCGCCTGGAGCCTGATGGACAACTTCGAATGGGCGTCGGGCTACGACAAGCGCTTCGGCATGGTCTACGTCGACTACGCGAGCCAGGAGCGCACGCTGAAGGACAGCGCGTTGTGGTATCGCGACGTGATCGCGCAACACGCCGGCGTCGCGGCCGTGCGCTGAGGCGCACGCCCGGCGACGGGCGCATCGAACCTCGCGTGGCGCGACAGTAGTGCGGCAGTGGGATAGCGTCACGCGGGGTCTGCAAGTACAAGGATTGAGGAGGAGACATCAAATGGGCGAACTCGTATTGCGTAACGTCACGAAGACGTATGGCGAAGGACCGCAGGTGATCCAGGGCATCGACCTGCACATCCCGGATGGCCAGTTCACAGTGTTCGTGGGACCCTCGGGCTGCGGCAAGTCGACGATGCTGCGCATGATCGCGGGGCTCGAGTCGGTGACGGGCGGCGACATTCTGATCGACGGCGTACGCGTCAACGATCTGCAGCCCACGGACCGCGGCATCTCGATGGTGTTCCAGAGCTACGCGCTCTACCCGCACATGACGGTCGCGGAAAACATGGGCTTTTCGCTGAAGCTGTCGGGCAAGTCGAAAAAGGAAGTGCGCGAGGCGGTGGGCCGTGCCGCCGAGATCCTGCAGATCACACATCTGCTGGAGCGCAAACCGAAGGCGCTGTCGGGCGGCCAGCGCCAGCGCGTCGCGATCGGGCGGGCGATCGTGCGCAAGCCGCGCGTGTTCCTGTTCGACGAACCGCTGTCGAATCTCGACGCTGCGCTTCGCGTGCAAATGCGTATCGAACTCGCGAAGCTGCATCGCGAACTCGGCACGACGATGATCTACGTCACGCACGATCAGGTCGAGGCGATGACGCTGGGCCAGCAGATCGTCGTGTTCAACAAAGGCCGCATCGAGCAGACCGGCGCGCCGCTCGACCTGTATGAGCGGCCGTCGAACCGCTTCGTTGGCGGTTTCATCGGCTCGCCGCAGATGAACATGCTGGCCGCGACGCTGGTGTCGCGAAGCGATGCGCAAACCGTCGTGGCGCTCGCCGGCGCGAGCCAGCGCATCGTGCTGCCCGGCCGGCTGGCGCAGCCGGTCAGTGGCGAGTTGACGCTCGGGGTGCGCGCCGAGCATCTGGGCATCGGCTCGCTCGACGAAGGTCTCGCCGCGCGTGTCGAACTGGTCGAGCATCTCGGCGACGTCTCGATCCTGCATGCTCGACTCGATGGCATGGCGCACGCGATCGCGCTGAAGCTCGACAAGAAGGACGCGCAGCACGCGGTCGGCGCGCGTGTCGGGATCAAGGTGGCGTCGTCGTCGGTCACGCTGTTCGATGCGAACGGCGCCGCGGTGAGCCTCGCGCGACCCGAAGTCGGCCAGGACGTCGGCACGGTGGTTTGACAGGCCGATGTCGGCGAGTGAGCAACAGTACACCGATGGCGGATAGTGCGATGGAGAAAAATGTAGCGAACGACGATGTCGGGGCCGCGGCTAGCAATCCGTCCGGACACCGGTCCGACCGGACGTCTGGTGAAACCGCTGCTGCCGCGGACCGCGGGCAACCGGCTACCGAACGAGAGCCGCAGCAGCGCGGCAGGCTGAAGAAGCCGCGCGAATCGTTGCATGCGTGGATCGTGCATTTCGATGCGGAGCCTTCACCGGGCCTCCCTGCATCGAACGACGAAGAGTGACGCAAGCACGGATAATATTATCCAGTGCACGCTAAATATTACGTTTTAATGTCTAGACCTTGCATCTAACTTTCTCCTGGCCTGGCGTGCTTTAGAGCGTTGGTCCGGGGAGGCGGATAGTGGTTTGGAGCTTAGGTAAACTCCGCATGGCGGCGGCGAATGTCCGCCATTAACATCCGCTAACGTTAAGGGTAACGTTCGGGACGTTTGCATCTATTCGAAGAGCTAAAAAACGGGGCAAAACATTCAAACCCAAGACGCGCCGCGCCGCTATCCGGCACGACCCGGTATGGCCAAAGCGGTCTGTGTAAAACCAATTGATTAGATGAACGTGCATCGGTTGCGCGCAGGAATTGGCGCGACCGTTGCAGGCTGTGTCGCGGTTACGGTAGTTGTCGCCGCGAGTTGGATTGGAGCTTGAGGGAGCTCCTGGCAGTAGGCTGGGAAGCAACGACTGAGAGCAAGGTTGATAAAGAATGTCGGGCACGCATCGCGGGTGTTCGCCTGCGGGCGCACCGGCCCGATACAAAAAATACCGTTGGATTTTTGCTGGGTGGAGAGCGTCATGGAAAAGCGAGTATCTAAAGCCATTTTCAAGTCCCGGGCCTGCGAGCTGTTCCGTCAGGTCGAGGCATTGGGCGAAACCGTGGTCGTCACCGACCGCGGGCAACCCACCATCGAAATCCGGCCGTATCGCAGCAAGCAGGAAAACCCGCTCGAACTGCTGCGCGCGTCGATTACGCATTTCAACCTGAAGCACGCGTTGCAGCCTGTCACTGCCAAGCAGGACGAGTAATGATCACGCTCGACACGCTTGCGCTCGTGTGCTGGCTCGGCAGGCAAAAAGCGCTGAGCCAGGCCGCGCACGATGCGATCGATCGGGAGCTCGCCGGCGGCGAGATCCTGATTTCGGCAATCAGTGCGTTCGAAATCGCGGAGTTCGTGAAGGTCGGCAGTCTCGGGCTGTCGATGGACGCGCGCAGCTGGATGTCGACGTTTCTGTCGCTCGACGGCGTGCGGATGATTCCGGTCGACGCCGAGATCGCGTTTCGCGCGGCCACGCTGCCGCCCACGCTCGCCTTGCATCAACGCCTGATCGTCGCGACCGCGCGCACGCATGGCGGCGCGCTCGTGACTTCGGATGCGAAGGTGCGCGCGTCGACTTACGTCGAAACGATCTGGTGACGGACGCGGCGCTGCCTGGTGCGGACTGGGCCGGTGGAATCGCGCACCACCAGTTCCGCCGGCAGCGTGATGCGCTGCGAAGCGGCGTCGATCCCGGCAATCTGCGCGAGCAGCGTGTTGACCGCCGAGCGCGCCATTTGCTGGAACGGTTGGCGGATCGTGGTGAGCGCCGGGTGAAACTGCTCGGACATCGGGATGTCGTCGAAGCCGATCACCGAGATGTCGTCCGGCACGCGCAGACCCGCTTCGCGGATCGCGGCGATCACGCCGAACGCGCTCTGGTCGTTGGCCGTGAAGATCGCGGTGGGCGGCTCGGCGAGATTCAGCAGGTCGAACGTGACGTCGAACGCCATCATTTGCGACAGGTCGCCCGCGGCGACCAGCGCGTCTTCGCGTGGCAGGCCGAGGCGAGCCAGCGTGTCGTGATAGCCGCGTTGCCGGTCGCGCACGCCTTCGATCGTTTCGTCGCCGGCCAGAAACGCGATGCGCTTGTGACCGAGCTCGGCGAGGTGCTCGACCGCGAGACAGGCGCCGCCGTAGTTGTCGACCGACACCGACGGGAAGCCCGTCAGCGTGCCGCGCTGATCGACGACGACGACCGGTACCTTCGCGGTGGCGAGCGCCTCGAGGCACAGCGACTCGCGCGGAAGAATGGCGAGGATACCGTCGGAGAATTGCTGGATGAGCCCAAGCAGGTCGTGATGCGTATGACGATCTTCGTCGAACACCGTGTAGACCAGCATTTCGCAGCCTGCGCCACGCGCCGCGCGGCCCGCGCCGAGAATCAGTTCGCTGGAGAATTGCGTGTCGAGTGTCGGCGTGATGATGCCGATGATGCCGTTGCGGCCGCCCGACAGTTTCTGCGCGGTGCGGTTGACGACGTAACCGATGTCCGACGCGATTCTCAGGACTTCGTCGCGGGTTTCGCGCGACACGCCGGGACGGCCGTTGAGAGCGCGCGACGCGGTCATCTGGGACACCCCGGCAAGCTTGGCAACGTGCTCGAGCGTTGGGGTCTGTCTTGCCATGCGGGTCGAAGGTGTGCGAGAGGTCATTGGATGGGTCGACTCGCTAATCGCGTTAGCGATAACGTTTATGTAGTCGTTATTCTAGCAGAACCCTTTATATTTCAGCTTTGCCACAATCGGTCCATCTTATCCGGCAGTTGCGTCGCAGCCCGCCGGGACCAGGTAAAATCCCGCATAGCCTTACTTCACGCATCGACTTAACATTCACTAACGTTAAGGCTAACGTTAATGTTTCGGTGATTTCTTATAAATCCAGAAGAGGGGACACACCCATGGCGTACCCGGCTTTGTTTAAAGCGCGGTCCATCATCGGCGCGACGGCGCTGCTGTTTTCGTTGTCTGCAGTTGTTTCGAACGCCGTAGCGGCGGACTCCAAAACGATCACGGTATGGGACCAGCAGACCAATGCGTCGTCGAGCAAGATCATTCGCGACGCGTCGGATCGATTCGAAAAGGCGGTTCCGGGCTACAAGGTCGAGAATTCGCACGTCCTGAACGAGGCATACAAGACTAAGCTAAAGGTCGCTTTCGGCGCGAACCAGCCGCCGTGCGTGTTCGAGAACTGGGGCGGCGGCGGGCTGCACGAGTACGTGAAATCCGGCCAGATCGCCGACCTCACGCCGTACCTGGAGAAGGATCCGGCGTATCGCAGCCGCTTCATGCAAGCGTCGTGGAATGTCACGACGTTCGACGGCAAGACCTACGGTGTTGCCGCCGAAAACGCGGCGGCCGCGGTGATCTTCTACAACAAGGAAGTCTTCAGGAAGTACGGCATCACGCCGCCGAAGACGTGGGATGAACTGATGCACGTCGTTGAAGTGCTGAAGTCGCACAACGTTGCAGCGTTCTCGCTCGCGAACAAGAACAAGTGGACCGGTTCGATGTACTACATGTACCTCGTCGACCGTATCGGCGGTCCGCAAGTCGTGAAGGACGCGATCGAAGGCAAGGGCAAGGGCTTCGAAGATCCGGCGTTCGTCGAAGCCGGCAAGCGCATTCAGGAACTCGTGAAGGCTGGCGCGTTCGCACCGGGCATCAACGGTCTCGATTACGACTCGGGCGCCTCGCGCCGCCTGCTGTACACGGGCAAGGCTGCCATGGAGCTGATGGGCGCCTGGGAAGCTTCGACGATCGCGAACGAAAATCCGACGTTCTCGAAGGACCTCGACTTCTTCGCGTTCCCGAGCGTGCCGGGTGGCAAGGGTGATCCGCGCGACCTGATCGGCACGGTCGGCGACGGCTTCCTCAGCATCTCGACCGAGTGCAAGACGCCGGACGCAGCGTTCAAGCTGATCCAGGCACTGACCGACGAACAGGCGATGCAGGCTCGCGCGTCGGATGACCACAAGCTCCCGCCGGTCAATCACGTCAAGATCGACGATCCGTTCACGCAGCGTCTGCAGCAAATGCTTGCCGCCGCTCCGAGCGTGCAGCTCTGGTACGACCAGGCACTGCCGCCGGCCCTCGGTGAATTGCACAAGGACACGACGCAAGCACTGTTCGGTCTGTCGCTGACGCCTGAGGCTGCTGCGCAGCAAATGGAAGCCGCTTCGAAGAAGGGCGGCTGATCCCCAGTCCTAAAGAAAAGTCCGACCGGCACCGCGAGGTGCCGGTCGGCATACAAGCCCGTGAATATCGCACTTTCCGCTACACCCGAACGCCGGCTGAGATTTTCATCGCAAACGCTCGTCACGGTTGTGTTTCTTGCGCCGTCGCTGCTGCTGCTGGCCGTGTTCCTGCTTTATCCGCTCGTCTCCAGCCTGCGGCTGTCGCTGCTCGACTGGAACGGCCTCGGCAACACTGCCCGTTATATCGGGCTCGCGAACTGGGCGCGGCTCGCGCACGACATGGTGTTCTGGCAATCGCTGAAGAACAACGTGATTCTTGCTGTCGCGTCGATCGTCGTCCAGCTTCCGATCGCGCTCGCGCTCGCCGTGCTGCTGGAGAAGGCCGGTCGTGGCTCGCGCTTGCTCAAGGTTCTCTATTTCCTGCCGCTGCTGATGTCGAGCGTGGCGATCGGTGTGCTGTTCAAGCAAATCTACGATCCGAATTTCGGTCCGATCAATGTCGCGCTGCAGGCATTCGGGCTTGATGGCCTCGCGAAGGACTGGCTGGGCGATCCGCATTTTTCGCTGGCTGCGACCATCGCCGTGATCATCTGGCAGAACGCGCCTTTCTACATGATTCTGTTTCTCGCCGGCCTCTCGTCGATGCCGGCCGAGGTCAACGAGGCTGCGCTCCTCGACGGCGCATCCGAGTGGACCATTTTCTGGCGCATCAAGCTGCCGCACCTGCAAGGCACGGTGCGCACCGCTGTGCTGCTGTCGGTGCTCGGGTCGCTGCGTTACTTCGATCTCGTCTTCGTCATGACCGGTGGCGGCCCCGAAGGCTCGTCCGAGGTGATGGCCACCTACATGTATCGCACGGTGTTCAGTTCGTTTCAACTCGGCTACGGCAGCACCATCGGCTCGGCGATGTTCCTTATCGTCATCACGGTGGCGGCGGTGTCGATGTACTTCACCCGCCGTTATGCAACCGAGGTCTGAACCATGAACAAGAAACTACGCTTCCCCCGCGTGGGGGTTCCTCTGCTGGCACTGATCTGGCTGGCCGTCACGACGATTCCGTTTCTCTTCATGGTCGCATCGAGCTTCAAGAGCCAGGAAGAGACCTTCGCGACGTCAGTGTGGGCGCCGCCGAGCCACCTGTATTGGGGTAACTACGCGGCTGTGCTGCAGGGGCCGTTTTTCACTTATTTCCGTAACAGCGTGTTCACGGTGGGCGTGTCGGTGCTGCTGATCGTCATCATCAGTGCGATGGCGGCCTACGTGTTTGCGCGCTTGCGCTTCTCGCTGAACAAGACGCTGTTCGGTCTGGTGGTCGCCGGCATGATCGTGCCGCTGCATGCGACGCTCGTGCCGATCTATCTGCTCACGCGCAACCTCGGCCTTTACGACACCGCGTTCGCGCTGCTCGGCCCTTATGTGGCTCTCAGTCTGCCGGTGTCGATCTTCATCCTGACCGAGTTCATGCGCCAGATTCCGCGCGAGCTCGAAGAAGCGGCGCAGCTCGACGGCTGCAGTCCGTTCCGCATCTTCTGGCGTATTTTCTTCCCGCTTTCGGCACCGGGGCTCGCCACCGTGACGATCTTCAACGGCATTGGTTTGTGGAACGAGTTCATCTTCGCGTACATGCTCACGTCGACGGCCGAGCACCGTACGCTGCCGCTCGCGATTTGGGACTTCATGGGGCAATACGCGTCGAACATACCCTCGATGCTGTCTGTCCTCGTTCTCACGTCGCTGCCGCTGATCGTTGCCTACGCGTTCGGTCAGGAGCGCGTGATCAAGGGGATGATGGCCGGCTCGCTCAAGGGCTGATCCGCATCGCACCTCACCTCGAATCGTGTGGGCCAAAGTGGCCC
Source organism: Paraburkholderia sp. Cpub6 (assembly GCF_014201065.1). Taxonomy (NCBI): domain Bacteria; kingdom Pseudomonadati; phylum Pseudomonadota; class Betaproteobacteria; order Burkholderiales; family Burkholderiaceae; genus Paraburkholderia; species Paraburkholderia sp. Cpub6. The sequence continues at coordinate 140,751 of NZ_JACHDM010000003.1, read as the reverse complement.
GCACACCGAACTTCGCATAAACGATATGGCAAGCATCTCTCTCACTAACGTACAGAAGTCCTATACGAGCGGTAACTCGGTGATCCGCGACGCCAACCTCGAAGTCGGCAGGGACGAATTCTGCGTGTTCCTCGGGCCGTCGGGCTGCGGCAAGTCCACGCTGCTGCGCATGATCGCCGGTCTCGAATCGATCACCGACGGCGAACTGCGCATCGACGGTCAACTGATGAACAACGTCGAACCCGCGAAACGCCAGGTCGCGATGGTGTTCCAGAACTACGCGCTCTATCCGCATATGAGCGTGTACGAGAACATGGCATTCGGCCTGCGTCAGGCGAAGGTCGATAAGGCCACCATCGACAAGAAGGTGCGCAGCGCCGCTGCCGCGCTGCAACTCGACAGCTACCTCGAACGCCGCCCCGCTGCGCTGTCCGGCGGCCAGCGCCAGCGCGTGGCGATCGGGCGCGCCATCGTGCGCGAGCCGGGCGTGTTCCTGTTCGACGAGCCGCTGTCGAATCTCGACGCCGCGCTGCGCGTGCAGACGCGCACCGAAATCGCCCGTTTGCATCGCGAGTTCAACCGCGCGAGCGCGGTGTACGTCACGCACGACCAGATCGAAGCGATGGCGCTCGCCGACAAGATCGTGCTGCTGCACGCCGGCGCGGACATGGAAAAACACGGCAGCATCGCGCAGATCGGCGCGCCGCTCGATCTGTACCACCGGCCGAAGAGCCGCTTCGTCGCTGGCTTCATCGGTTCGCCGAAGATGAACTTCATGCCGGCCACGGTGCTCGCGGTCGACGACAAGGGCATTCAGGTCGAGCTGACCACGGGCGAGCGCGTGTGCGCCGAGGTCGACGGCCGCAGGCAGCGCGTCGGTTCGCAGGTCACGCTCGGCATCCGGCCGGAGCATCTTGCCCTGCCGTCGGCGCAGGCCGGCGTGCAGACAATCCGCTGCGCCGTGCGCCTGGTCGAACGGATGGGCGAGCACAGCTACGTGCATGTGGACGGTGGCGTGCGCGACGGCAACACGATGATCGCCAAGCTGCCCGGCGACGGTGGCGTGACGCGCGACGAACGCGTCGAACTGGCGTTCGCACCGCACGCGTGCCACGTGTTCGACGACAAGGATTTCGCGCTGCCGCGTCTGCACTGATCCGCTTGCGATCGCGCTGCTTGCACGACGCGAGCAAGCGCGGTCCCGTTGCATTGCGTCGCTAGACGCAACGAACGACCCGTAGTCGATCAAACACGGCGAATTCGAGTCGCGGCTGCGTTCGATCGATTAGCAGGACTGCGAAGTCTGGAAAGGTATCTGAAATAGAAGGGATGGCATCCGGTCTGAAGCAACGCCATGCCGCACGCTTGTCAGAAACAACGGATTTGTCGGCGCTTCATGCGCTTCGTACACCAGGATAAAAAAAAGGAGTTTTCGATGTTGCTTCGCCAAAGTGAGGTCCCGCTCTACCGCAATCCAGCGGCAGCCGTGGAAGAGCGCGTGGCCGATCTGCTCGCGCGCATGACACTCGACGAAAAGATTGCGCAGCTTCACGCCGCGTGGCTGAAGCTCTCGGCCGATGGCAATCACAAGGCGCGTAGCATCGATTTCGCGCAGAGCGCCAACCAGATCACGGTCGACGAGATCCTGCAGCATGGCCTCGGCCAGATCACGCGTCCGCTCGGCACGCATACGGTCGATCCGAAAGAAGGCGTACGCGCGCTCAACGAGCTGCAGCGCAAGATGGTCGAAGACACGCGCCTCGGCATTCCGGTGATGTCACACGAGGAATGCCTCGTCGGGCTCATGATCAAGGACGCGACGCTGTTCCCGTCGCCGTTGAACTATGCGGCGACGTGGAATCCGCAACTGGTCGGCGAAGTGGGCACGATCATCGGCGAGCAGGCACGCTCGATCGGCTGTCATCAGGGGCTCGCGCCGGTGCTCGACGTGTCGCGCGACCCGCGGTGGGGCCGCACCGAGGAGACGCTCGGCGAAGACCCGTATCTGGTTGGCGTGCTCGCGTGTCATTACGTGAAGGGCCTGCAGGGCGAACAGCGCGATCTGCTCGCGACGCTCAAGCATTTCGTCGGTCATTCGGCGAGCGAAGGCGGCCGCAATCATGCGCCGGTGCATGTCGGTCCGCGTGAGCTCAACGACGTGTTCATGCTGCCTTTCGAAATGGCCGTGAAGCTCGCGAACGCGGGCTCGGTGATGCCCGCCTATCACGACGTCGACGGCGTACCCTGTCATGGCGATCGCGCGCTGCTGCACGACACGCTGCGAGAGAAATGGGGCTTCGACGGTCTCGTCGTCGCCGATTACGCGGGCGTCGACCTGCTGTTCAGCCATCATGCGGTGGCGCGCGACAGCGCGTCGGCCGCAGCCCTCGCGTTCAACTCCGGCCTCGACGTCGAGCTGCCGGGTCACGAATGCGCGGTGCATCTGAAGGAAGCGCTCGAGCGCAACGAGATCAGCGAAGCGACGATCGACACCGCCGTCTCGCGCGTGCTGCGCGTGAAATTCCAGCTCGGCCTGTTCGAGAATCCGTACGTCGATCCCGAACGCGTCGACGTGAAAAGCGCGACCGCGGGCGATACCGCGTATCAGGTCGCGCTCGAATCGGCGGTGCTGCTGCGCAATCAAGGCGACGTGCTGCCGCTCGACGCGCACGGCCCGGAAAAGATCGCGGTGATCGGCCCGACCGCCGACGATCCGCTCGCGCTGCTCGCCGGCTACAGCTTCCCGGTGCACCTGATCAACAGCGGCGAGCAGTCCACTGCTTCGATCGCGACGCCGCTGCGTTCGCTGCGCGCGTTGCTCGGCGACGAGCGCGTCATTCACGCGCAGGGTTGCGACATCATCAAGGAGCGCCGCGCGGGCGCGCCGGTGTTCCCGGGCGACGTGTCGCTCGATCTGACCGGCGACGCGCATTGCGATGAGCTGATCAGCAAGGACACCGACGGCATCGCGTCCGCGGTCGAGGCCGCGCGGCAAGCGGGCGTCGCGCTGGTGTTCGTCGGCGATCTGGCGGGCCTGTTCCAGTCCGGCACGGTCGGCGAAGGGTCCGATACCGACAGCCTCGACCTGCCGGGTGTGCAGCAGGCGTTGCTGCAGGCAGTGGTCGATAGCGGCACGCCGACGGTCGTCGTGATGACGGGCGGCCGTCCGTACAATCTCGGCGGCCTCGAAGACCGCATCGCCGCGCAGATCATGGCGTTCGCGCCGGGCGAGCGTGGCGCCGAGGCGCTGGCCGATCTGCTGGTGGGCCGCGCCAATTTCAGCGGCCGTCTGCCGCTGTCGGTGCCGAAGAGCGCGGGCGCCGTGCCGTACGTGTATAACCATCGTCTGAAGAGCGCGGGAACGCCGATTGCATATCATTTCGGCTGCCGCTATCCGTTCGGTTTCGGTCTCGGCTATACGCAGTTCCGTTACGGCGATCTCGCGCTCGCGCACAGCGAAGTGTCGATCGAAAACGGTACGATCGAGTTGAGCTTCACGGTCGACAACATCGGCGCGCGCGACGGCACCGAGATCGTGCAGATCTACGTGCGCGACCGGCACGCGTCGGTCGCGCGGCCGGTCCGCGAGCTGAAGGCGTTTGCGCGCGTGCCGCTCGCGGCCGGTGCGTCGGCGCGTGTGCGCGTGAAACTGCCGGTGGACATGCTGAACTTCACCGACGCGTGCGGCGAGCGTATCGTCGAGCCCGGTGACTTCGATCTGCTGGTCGGCAGCTCGAGCCGCGACATTCATCTGAGCGGCACGGTCGCCGTCGCGGGCTCCGCGACGAGAACGCTCGAACGCAACTGGCGCATGCTGAGCGAGGTCGAGATCGTGGCCTAAGCGGCGGGTCAGGGCGGCGAGCGCCGCCCTGTATGTGGTCCTACTCGTAACAAGTGGAAAATCTGATGTCGTACGCAACCTATCCAAGTCTGTCGGACAAAACCATCGTCGTGACCGGCGGCGGCGGCGGGATCGGCGCCGCGATCGTCGAGGCCTTCGCGCAGCAAGGCGCGCGCGTGTTCTTCCTCGACGTCGCCGAGCACGATTCGCTCGCGCTGCAGGAAACGCTTCGCCACGCGAAGCATCCGCCGCTGTTCCGCCGCTGCGACCTGAAAAATGTCGACGCGATCGAACACACGTTCGCCGACATCGTCGATGCGGCGGGCCCGATCGACGTGCTCGTCAACAACGCCGGCAACGACGACCGGCACGAAATCGGCGAACTTACCGCGAGCTACTGGGACGACCGTATCGCGGTGAATCTGCGCCACCAGTTCTTCTGCGCGCAGGCCGCCGCGAACGGTATGCGTCGCGCGGGGCGCGGCGTGATCCTGAATCTGGGCTCGGTGTCGTGGCATCTCGCGCTGCCGAACCTCGCGATCTATATGACCGCCAAGGCTGGCATCGAAGGGCTCACGCGTGGTCTCGCGCGTGATCTGGGCAGCGCGGGCATCCGCGTGAATTGCATCATCCCCGGGGCGGTGAAGACGCCGCGGCAGATGCAGCTGTGGCAATCGGCGGAAAGCGAAGCGAAAGTCGTCGCGAGTCAGTGTCTGCAACTGCGCATCGAGCCCGAGCACGTCGCGCGTATGGCGCTGTTCCTCGCCTCCGACGACGCGTCACGCTGCTCTGGCCGCGATTACTTCGTCGACGCAGGGTGGTACGGAGAATGAGCATGCCGGTCCCAGCATGCGTATGGGCGGTCGGCGCCGAACTGGCCGAAGGGCCGCTATGGCAGGCCGCCGAAAACGCGGTGTATTTCGTCGATATCAAGGGGCGCCGGATTCATCGGCTGTCCGTCGCGACCGGCGAGCAGCGGACGTGGCAGGCGCCCGACCAGCCCGGTTTTCTGGCGCCGCTCGCGGGCGGCACGTTCGTATGCGGGCTGCCATCCGGCTTGCATCGCTTCGATCCGGCGAGCGGCGAGTTCAGCAAGCTCGCCGAGGTCGAACCGCATCTGCCGGGCAACCGCCTCAACGACGGTTTCGTCGATGCACGGGGACGCCTGTGGTTCGGCTCGATGGACGATGCGGAAGAGGCGCCGAGCGGCACGCTGTATCGCGTGAACGAGCAAGGCGCGGCAATCGCGCAGGACGACGACTACGTGATCACGAACGGCCCGGCGATGAGCCCGGACGGCCGCACGCTGTATCACAACGACACGATGCGGCGCGTGGTTTATGCCTTCGACGTCGCCGCGGACGGCACGCTGTCGGGCAAGCGCATCTTCGCCGCCATCTCCGGCGACGGCCATCCCGACGGCATGGCAGTCGATGCCGACGGCTTCGTGTGGATCGCGCTGTTCGGCGGCTGGCGGATCGAGCGTTACTCGCCGGCGGGTGAGCTGGTCGATCAGGTGCCGTTGCCGTGCGCGAACGTGACGAAGCTCGCGTTCGGCGGCGACGATCTGCAAACCGTCTATGTGTCCACCGCATGGAAGGGACTGACGGCGGTCGAGCGCCAGCATCAGCCGCAGGCGGGCGGGCTGTTCTCGTTCCGCGCGCCGGTGGCGGGGCAGGCTCAGGCGCGCTGCACGGTGGGCTTCGAGCGCTAGACGACAAAAACACAGCGACAGGACAGGCCGCAAAACGCAACCCTGACGTTGCCTGGTCGCTCCGCAAGGAGCGGCCCGCTATCATGTGCGTTCCATGACTCTCGCGCATTCGCCCCGATACCTATCATGACGTCCAGGCCGCCAGTCCCGCCCCGCATGTCCGATGTTGCCGAACGCGCGGGCGTCTCGAAGATGACCGTGTCGCGCGTGCTCGCCGGCCGCAACGTGTCGCAGGCGACTCGCGAACGCGTGCAGAAGGTCATCGACGAACTCGGCTACGTCGCCGATGCGGCGGCGGGCGCGCTGTCGTCGGGACGCTCGGCGTTCGTCGCGGTGCTGGTGCCGTCGCTGTCCAGCTCGAACTTCTCCGACACCGTGCGCGGACTGAATGCCGCGCTGGGCCCGCACGGTCTGCAACTGCTGCTCGGCGACACGGACTACCGTCTGGAACAGGAAGAACTGCTGGTGCGCTCGATGCTGCGCCACCAGCCGCGCTGCGTCGCGTTGACGGGCGGCCGGCACACCGAGGCGACGCGCATGCTGTTGCAGCGCGCCGGCATTCCGGTCGTCGAAATGTGGGATTTGCCCAGCGATCCAATCGATACGGTCGTCGGCTTTTCGAACTCGGCGGCGGCGCGCGCGATGGTCCGGCATCTGCACGAGCGCGGTTATCGGCGGATCGGCTTCATCGCGGGTGCCAGCGAGCGCGACCGGCGCGGGCACGACCGGATGCGCGGCTACGTCGCCGAAATCAAGGCGCTCGGTCTCGGCGAGCCGCGCGTGATCCGGCTCGGCGTTTCGCCGATCACGATGAGCCACGGCGCACCGGCGATCGGCGCATTGCTCGACACGTGGCCCGATACCGAGGCCGTGATGTGCGTGAGCGACATGTCGGCGTTCGGCGCGATCATGGAGTGTCACCGGCGCGGGCTGTCGGTGCCGGGCGACATCGCGGTCGCCGGGTTCGGCAACTTCGAGGTGTCGTGGTGCTGTCAGCCGAGCATCACGACGGTGTCGGTCGACGCGTACGGCATCGGCCTGCGCGCTGGCGAAACGCTGCTCGCGGCGCTCGCCGATCGCGAGGCAGGCGAGGTGCAGCGCAGGAAAGCGGTGAAGATCGATTTCACGGTGATTGCACGCGATAGCGCGTAGTGGGCACGCGGCGAGCATCAGCGGCGCGACGCTGAATTCGCAAGCCGCGAACACCTCGAACTACCCTTAATTAAACAGCTCAGGGATATCCCTTGGTTGCCCGGACCATAAGCCGGGCGTAACATCCACAGCCAGAAATGTTACCGGTAACTCAACGGCGAGGTTCGCCGGCACGGATCGCACGAGCCGCGAAGCAACGGCATTTCCCACCATAAAACAAGCTGATGGAGAAACGAATGACCGCTGTACCGCCCGCCATCGTCGCGCCCGCCGCGCGCGTCGACGAGTTCGAGGAAAGGACCTATCGCAAGGTCGTGCGCCGGCTGCTGCCGGTACTGTTGTTGTGCTATGTGGTTGCGTATCTGGATCGCGTGAACGTCGGCTTCGCGAAGCTGCAGATGCTCGACGATCTCGGCCTGTCCGACACGATGTACGCGATCGGCGCGAGCGTGTTCTTCTGGGGCTATTTCATCTTCGAAGTGCCCAGCAACGTGTTCCTGCATCGCTACGGCGCGCGCTTCTGGATCGCGCGGATCATGTTCACGTGGGGGCTCGTGTCGATGGCGCTCGCGTTCGTCGCGCCGCTCGCCCGCGTCGCGCACGTCGAAACCGCGACGATGTTCTACATCCTGCGCTTTCTGCTCGGGCTCTGCGAGGCCGGCTTCTTCCCCGGCGTGATTCTGTACCTGAACTTCTGGTTTCCGTCGCAGCGCCAAAGTCGCGTGATGTCAGGCTTTCTGATCGCAATGCCGGTCAGCCTGATGCTCGGCGGCATCGTGTCGGGCTGGCTGATGGACCATACGGCCGGCCTGCTCGGCTATCAGGGCTGGCAATGGATGCTGCTGATCGAAGGCGTGCCGTCGCTGCTGACCGCGTTCGTGGTGTACTTCTCGCTCGACGACGGCATTGACCGCGCGCGCTGGCTCACCCCGCAGGAGAAAAGCCTGCTCGCGGCGAATCTGCAGCGCGAAAGCGCGCACAAGACAGCGCGCTTCGGCTCGGCGGTGCGCGATCCGCGCGTCTGGCTGCTGGTCGCGATTTTGCTCACGTTCAATACCGGCTTCTACGGCCTCGCGTTCTGGCTGCCGTCGATCATCAAGGCGACCGGCGTGCAGGATCCGTTGCATATCGGCCTGTTGACCGCGATTCCGTACGGCGTGGCGATCGTCGCGACGCTCGCGAACGCCGCGCATTCGAAGAAAACCGGCGAGCGGCGCCTGCATGCGGCGATTCCCGCGCTGATCGGCGGAATCGGTCTGATCATGAGCGCGGCTTTGGCGCATCATGTGGTGTGGGCGATCACGTTTCTGACGATCGCCACCGCCGGCATCCTTGCGCTGATGCCGATTTACTGGACGTTCCCGGGACAACTGCTGTCGGGCGCCGCCGCGGCGGCCGGCATCGCGATGATCAACGCGATCGGCAATCTGTCCGGCTTTACCGGTTCGATGATCACCGCCGTGGCGAAAGATTTGACCGGCGACATCAACAACGGCACTTACGCACTCGGTGCGTGTCTGCTGGTCAGTTGCGTGCTGATCCTGCTCGTGCCGCGCACGATGCTGACGCGGGCCGCCTCGAATGAAGGCAGCGGCCCCGGCCGCGAGACAGCGGGGGCACAGAAACAAGCAGAGCACGCATAAGAAACCCTCACCCAGACAGAGAGACAAGCATCATGTCAGCATCCACCCCGCGCCGGCTGCGCAGCCAGGAATGGTTCGACGATCCCTCGCACGCGGATATGACGGCGCTGTACGTCGAGCGTTTCATGAACTACGGTCTGACGCGCGAAGAGCTGCAGTCGGGCCGGCCGATCATCGGCATCGCGCAGACCGGCAGCGATCTCGCGCCGTGCAACCGGCATCACATCGAGCTCGCGGCGCGCACGAAGGCCGGTATTCGCGACGCGGGCGGCATTCCAATGGAGTTTCCGGTGCATCCGCTCGCGGAGCAGAGCCGCCGGCCGACCGCAGCGCTCGATCGCAATCTCGCGTATCTGGGCCTCGTCGAAATCCTGCACGGCTTCCCGCTCGACGGCGTCGTGCTGACCACCGGCTGCGACAAGACCACGCCCGCGTGCCTGATGGCGGCGGCCACCGTCGATATGCCGGCGATCGTGCTGTCCGGCGGTCCCATGCTCGACGGCTGGCACGACGGCAAGCGCGTCGGGTCGGGCACCGTGATCTGGCATGCGCGCAATCTGCTGGCGGCCGGCGAGATCGACTACGAAGGCTTCATGGAGCTGACTACCGCGTCGTCGCCGTCGATCGGTCACTGCAACACGATGGGCACCGCGCTGTCGATGAACAGCCTCGCCGAAGCGCTCGGCATGTCGCTGCCCGGCTGCGCGAGCATTCCGGCCGCTTACCGCGAGCGCGGCCAGATGGCCTACGCGACCGGCAAGCGCATCGTCGACCTCGTGCGCGAGGACCTGCGGCCGTCGAAGATCATGACGAAAGAAGCGTTCGAAAACGCGATCGTCGTCGCATCGGCGCTTGGCGCGTCGACCAACTGCCCGCCGCATCTGATCGCGATTGCGCGGCACATGGGCGTCGAGCTGAGTCTCGAAGACTGGCAGCGCGTCGGCGAGCAGGTGCCGCTGATCGTCAACTGCATGCCTGCCGGCGAATATCTCGGCGAGAGCTTCCATCGCGCGGGCGGCGTACCGGCCGTAATGCGCGAGCTCGCGAAAGGCGGCCTCGTGCACGAGGATTGCCTGACCGTGTCGGGCCGCACGATGGGCGAAATCGCGGCCGCCGCACCCGCGCCGGATCGCGAGGTCATCAAGACGACCGACGATCCGCTGAAGCACGGCGCGGGCTTCATGGTGCTGTCCGGCAACTTCTTCGACAGCGCGATCATGAAGATGTCGGTGGTCGGCGATGCGTTCCGCAAGACCTACCTGAGCGAGCCCGGCGCAGAAAACAGCTTCGAAGCGCGCGCCATCGTGTTCGACGGCCCCGAGGATTATCACGCGCGCATCAACGACCCGTCGCTTGAAATCGACGAGCATTGCATCCTCGTGATTCGCGGCACGGGTACGGTCGGCTATCCGGGCAGCGCCGAGGTCGTCAACATGGCGCCGCCGGCGGCGCTCGTGCGCCAGGGCATCACCTCGCTGCCGACGCTCGGTGACGGCCGTCAGAGCGGCACGTCGGCGAGCCCGTCGATTCTGAACATGTCGCCGGAAGCGGCGGTGGGCGGCGGCCTTGCGCTGTTGCGCACGAACGACCGCATCCGCGTCGATCTGAATTCGCGTAGCGTCAAAGTGCTGGTGGACGAAGCGGAACTCGCGCGACGTCGCGAAACCGTGCACTTCGAGATTCCGCCCGCGCAAACGCCGTGGCAGGAGCTGTATCGCAAGACGGTCGGCCAGCTTTCGACCGGCGGCTGCCTCGAACCGGCGACGCTGTATCTGAAGGTGATTGCCGAGCGCGGCAACCCACGGCATTCGCATTGACCTGCAGGTGACAAGGCCGGGCTTCGCACGCAACGCGACGCCCAGCCTTGCCCGTTTTCCCACTTATCCGAAAGAGCCCATCCCATGTCCGCAACTTTCCCCTCCAGCTTTCTTCCCGGCGATCTGAACGACGCACTGCTGATCGGCCGCGTGTGGCGCAAGACCGAACAGCATGAAGGACCTTGCGTGGTCGTCGTGCGCGGCGGCGAGGTGTTCGACATCACCGCGGTCGTGCCGACTACCGCCGACCTGTTCGAGCGCGACGATGCCGCGCAATTTGCGCGCAGCGCGCCGGGCGTGCCGCTCGGGCCGGTCGCGAAGCTGATCGAGGCGAACCTGCCGGGCGCGAGCGCACCGGCCGTGCGCGTGCTCGCGCCGTGCGACGTGCAGGCGATCAAGGCCTGCGGCGTCACGTTCGCGGTGAGCCTGATCGAGCGCGTGATCGAGGAGCAGGCCGGCGGCGATCCGGCGAAGGCGAAGGAAGTGCGCGAGACGATCGCGTCGACGATCGGCACCGATCTGTCGAAGATCAAGCCGGGATCGGAAGCGGCGATGAAGCTGAAGGCCGAGCTCGAGCGTCGCGATGCGTGGTCGCAATATATGGAAGTCGGCATCGGTCCGGACGCCGAAGTATTTTCGAAATCGCAGCCGATGTCGGCAGTCGGCTTCGGCGCGGACGTCGGTCTGCTCGCCGCGTCGGTGTGGAACAACCCGGAGCCGGAGATCGTGCTCGCGGTGAATAGCCGCGGCGGCATCGTCGGCGCGACGCTCGGCAACGACGTGAACCTGCGCGACATCGAAGGCCGCTCGGCGCTGTTGCTCGGCAAGTGCAAGGACAACAACGGCTCGTGCGCGATCGGTCCGTTCGTGCGTCTGTTCGACGACACCTTTTCGCTCGACTCGGTGCGCGCGGCGAGCGTGTCGCTGCGCGTCGAAGGCGCCGACGACGACTTCGTGCTCGACGGCGTGAGCCACATGAGCGAGATCAGCCGCGACCCGGCCGACCTCGTCGCGCAGACCTGCGGCCGCCACCACCAGTACCCGGACGGCTTCATGCTGTTCCTCGGCACGATGTTCTCGCCGATCAAGGACCGCGACGCGCCCGGCGGCGGCTTCACGCACCACCTCGGCGATCGCGTGACGATTTCGACGCCGCAGCTCGGCGCGCTGACCAACACGGTGCGCCTGTCCACCGAAATCGAGCCGTGGACGTTCGGCGTGCGCGCGCTCTATCGCAATCTCGCGGCCCGTGGCCTGCTCGTTGCTGAATAACCGGATTGTCGTTGCAATTTTCGAAAGGAGAATCAGGACATGAGTCAGTTCGCAAACTACATCGACGGACAGTGGGTCGACGGCGCGAGCGTGTCGCGCAACGTCAATCCGTCGAATCTCGACGACGTGATCGGCGAATTCGCGCAAGCCGACGCCGAGCAGACGCATCGCGCGATCAGCGCCGCGCGCAAGGCCTTCGCGCAGTGGTCGTTGTCCACGCCGCAGCAGCGCTTCGACGTGCTCGACCAGGCGGGCAGCGCGATCCTCGCGCGCAAGGCGGAGCTCGGCAAGGTGCTCGCGCGTGAAGAGGGCAAGACGCTGCCCGAGGCGATCGGCGAAGTGGGCCGCGCCGGGCAGATCTTCAAGTTCTTCGCGGGCGAGGCGCTGCGCGTCGGCGGCGAAGTGATGCCGTCGGTGCGGCCGGGCATGACGGTCGAAATGACGCGTGAGCCGGTTGGCGTGGTCGGCCTGATTACGCCGTGGAATTTTCCGATTGCGATTCCGGCGTGGAAGATCGCGCCGGCGCTTGCGTACGGCAACACGGTCGTGATCAAGCCGGCCGACCTGGTGCCGGGCAGCACGTGGGAGCTGGTCAAGATCATCGCCGAGGCGGGCGCGCCGGCGGGGGTGATCAACCTCGTGATGGGGCGCGGTTCGGTGGTTGGCGAGGCGCTCGTGTCGTCGCCGGATGTCGATGCGATCAGCTTCACCGGTTCCGTTTCGACGGGCCGCGCGATCGGCGCGAAGTGCTTCGATTCGGGCAAGAAATTCCAGCTGGAAATGGGCGGCAAGAACCCGATGGTCGTGCTCGACGACGCCGATCTCAATGTCGCGATCGAAGCGTGCATCAACGGCGCGTTCTACTCGACGGGCCAGCGTTGCACGGCGTCGAGCCGGCTGATCGTGACCGCGGGGATCTATGACCGCTTCATCGACGGCATGAAGGCGCGCATGCGCGCGCTGAAGGTTGGCGATGCGCTCGCGGACGGCACGCACATCGGCCCGGTCGTCGACGACAAGCAGTTGGCACAGGACGAGCGCTATCTGGCGATCGCGCGCGAAGAGGGCGGCACGGTGTTCGGCGGCGAGCGCGTCGAAGGCTCGACGCGCGGCTATTTCCTCGCGCCGGCGCTGGTCACGGAGACGACCCCGGCTATGCGCATCAACCGTGAAGAGGTATTCGGGCCGGTGGCGTCGGTCATCAAGGTCAAGGACTACCAGGAAGCGCTCGCGGTTGCCAACGGCACCGAGTTCGGGTTGTCGGCCGGCATCTGCACGACATCGCTGAAGTACGCGAGTCATTTCCGCCGCCATGTGCAGGCCGGCATGGTGATGGTCAACACCGCGACGGCGGGGGTCGATTATCACGTGCCGTTTGGCGGGCGGAAGGGGTCGAGCTACGGTCCGCGCGAGCAGGGTGCCTACGCCCGCGAGTTCTATACGTTGGTGAAGACCGCGTATATCAACCCGGGCGCGGTCTGACGCAGAACTAACAACCGAGGTCCCCAAAACGGAACTGGCCCGCCATCGCATTCAGTCGCGATGGCGGGCCAGTAGGGGAAGCTGCGAGAGCGCTAAGCCGAGCGCTCCGGCAGGTACAGCTACATCAACAGCAACTTGCCAACCTGCAACGCCTTACTGCGCTGCGTGACCTTGCTGCGACGAACCGCTGGTCACGCCGCCGACCGCGGCGTTTTGCGCCGCGACGCGCGCTTCGGCAGCCTGAATGTTCGACGGATATTCGTTCGGGTTCGAACGTACCGGGTTGTAGCCGGCTTTTTCGATCTGAGCCAGCTCTTCACGGACTTGCGCGCGGGTCAGCGGCTGGTTCGATTGAGCGAAAACGGCAACCGGAGCAGCGAGGGTAGCGGCGATAACGACAGCTTGAACGAGCGATTTCATTTTTACTACCTCCAGGTTTTGTCTTGTTAGGCTGCGAAACCATTTGTTTGCAGCAGTGATGACAGTCTAGGGGGAGCGGAAAGTAGGGTAAATACCTAATTTCTGAACTCACTGTTTCCGAAACCAAAACAATAATGAGACAGCAAGGCCGTCGAGCGTCGATTTGCGAAGCGATCCGCGACAGCTGGCGCGCATGAGTCAGCCGGCTGATAGGGCCTGGATGAGCAGCAAGCCCGCGCCGGCGACGGCTATGGCGCCGCTCGCCCGGGCGACAAGTGCGCCGTCCGGCGCGAGTCGCTCGGCCGTAACGGCGGCCGTCACGGCGGCCATCAAGCGCAAATCCGTCATGCCGACGACCAGCAGAATTGCCGTAAGACCCCCGCAGCAACCGGCGCAATCGATGCCGACGCGCAGACCGTATCTCCACGCGCTCGGCGCATCGGCAGGAAGGCTGGGTGTCGTGCGGCTGCAGGCGAGGCGGCGGGCTTTCCATGTGCTGAACTGCAACGCGCCCGCGAGCAATACGACCACGCTGACCGCCAGCGGCGTCGAACGCGCGAGTGCTGGCCACCGCAACACGAGCGCCGCGAGCGACGCGCCCAGTGCAAACACGGCTACGCCGAGCACCGTCCATACGACCGCATACGCGCCACTCACGAGCATCGTCAGCAGGGCCAGTCGCTCCGCACTTGCGCGCGAGCCGATCGCGTCGCGATAGCGCAGCAGCGTCGGCATCAACGACGGCAGCATCATCGCCGCCATCATCACGATCCACATGCCGATGAACGATGCCGCGGCGCGGGCCCACGTGCGCCCGCAGGTTGGCATCCACAGCGTCGACATCGACCAGCCGCCGGGCATCGGCAACGCGCCCATCGCCGCCATCGACGCGCCGTGGGCCAATGTCGCCGCGACGCTTGCGGCGAACATCAGCAGGCAGACGCCGACGAACAGGCGCTGCGATGAGAGCGCCGCGCGCCGTGTGGCAAGGCGCTGCCCGCTCGTGCAGACAGCGCGCACGAGCGGGCTCATGACCGCTCGTACTCGTCGTGACGGCGCCACCAGATGCCCGTCTCGTTGCGCCCCTTCGGCGCGCGATCGAGCCACTGGTACATGCCCCACAGCGCATCGACCCCGCGCGCGTAAGTCGAGTACGTGTGATAGACGACGCCGTCTTCGAGCACGAACGCGCTCATGCCTGGCCGGTCGCGCGAATAGGTGGCCGCGTCGGTGCCGCAGGTCGCCGCGAACTGCGCGACCGGTTCGGGCGCGGGACTCACGTCCATCGCGTGACTGTTGCGTGCGTAGTTGTACTCGATATCGCCATCGCGCTGCTGTGCCTCGGTGAACGAGACGTTGAAGTCGAAATTGAAATCGCCGCTTGCCGACGACGCCCATGGAAACGTCCAGCCCATGCGCTGCTTGTACGTCTGCAGCTTGTCGAGCGGCGCGCGCGACACCGCCGTCAGCATCACGTCGTGATGCGCGAGATGCACGGCGAAGCCGGCGAAGCCGTCCGCGATCGACGAGCATGACGGGCAGCCCGCCTTGTAGTCGGGGCCGAACATGAAGTGGTAGACGAGCAGCTGCGAACGTCCTTTGAACAGATCGGCGAGCGACGCGCTGCCTTGGTCGGTATCGAAGCGGTAGGCCTTGTCGACCCTGACCCACGGCAGCGCCTGGCGTTGCCGCGCGAGCTCGTCGCCTTGTCGCGTGTGGGCTTTTTCCGCGTCGAGCAGCGCGCGGCGCGCGGCGAGCCACTGTTCGCGTGTTCCGATCGGATGCGTAGTCATCGTGGGTACCTCCGTGAGTCGTGCCGCGCCGCGCGAACCCTTGCCCGACGGCGTCGGTGACGGTTGATGGTCGTGCTAGATTAGGGCCGGGCATCCATCGGGTGGGAGTGACAAGTGTGGCGGGATTCACTTGATGCATTGACGTGCTACGCGCGGACTCGCACGCCGTGGACGCGCTGATTTCGGCGGCGGCGCGCGCGCTCGCGGCCGGCGATCCGCTTGGCGCGCTCGACCGCGTCGCGTTGCGCGACGACGCGCCGGCGCTCGCGCTGCGCGGCATCGCGATGGCGCAGCTCGGCGATTTCGGGCGCGCAAAGGCGCTGGTGCGCGACGCCGCGCGCGCGTTCGGCGCGCAGCATGCGGTGGCGCGCGCGAGATGCGTGGTCGCCGAAGCGGAGATCGCGCTGGCGTCGCGCGATCTCGCATGGCCCGCCAAAACACTCGACGCCGCGACCGCCACGCTCGACGCGTACGGCGATCGCATCAATGCCGCGCATGCGCGGTATCTCGCGGCGCGGCGTCTGCTGCTGATCGGCCGTCTCGACGAAGCGGAGCGCAAGCTTGCCGCGCTCGATCCCCGGCCGTTTCCGCCCGCACTGCGTGCCGCGCATGAACTGGTGGTCGCGGGAGTTGCGCTGCGGCGTTTGCGCAGCAGCGCCGCCCGTGCCGCGCTGGCGCGGGCCGGACGCGCGGCACGCGAGGCTGGCATTCCGGCGTTGATCGCGGAAGTCGAAAGCGCGTCGGTGGCACTGGGCAAACCGGCGGCGCGCATGATCGCGCATGGCGAAGAAGAACCGATTCTGCTCGATGAAGTCGAGAAGCTGTTGACCTCGAATCGCGCTGGCGGCGCGTTGATCGTCGACGCTTGCCGCTACGCGATCCGCGATGCGAACGCGGCGGTTGCGCTCGCGAGCCGACCGGTGCTGTTTGTGCTCGCCCGCATGCTCGGCGAGGCATGGCCCGACGACGTGCCGCGCGACGCGCTCGTCGCACGGGCGTTCCGCGCCAAACGCGCCGACGAATCGCATCGCGCGCGGCTGCGCGTCGAGATCGGCCGGCTGCGCACGGCGCTCGGCACGCTCGCGAGCGTCAGCGCGACGCCGCGCGGCTTCGCGCTCGCGCCGCGTCA
Source organism: Paraburkholderia sp. Cpub6 (assembly GCF_014201065.1). NCBI lineage: Bacteria > Pseudomonadati > Pseudomonadota > Betaproteobacteria > Burkholderiales > Burkholderiaceae > Paraburkholderia > Paraburkholderia sp. Cpub6. Next base: position 124,488 of record NZ_JACHDM010000003.1, on the reverse strand, counting down.
CGCTCGCGAGGTCGTCGTGCTGGCGCCGCCGGTCGAAGGCGAGCATGCGGCGCTGCTCGCGTTTCTGTCGGATGGAGAAGCGTGGTCGAGTTCCGCGCTTGCCCTCGTGCTCGGCGCGAGTCAGCGTACCGTGCAGCGCTCACTCGACTCGCTCGCCGCGGCCGGCAAGGTGCAGCCAGTGGGCGAGGGGCGCGCGCGCCGCTGGATGACGCCGCCCCTGGCCGGAACCGCGACGGCTTTGTTACTCCCTTCCCCGTTCCCTTCATGATTAGGATGGCCACCATGAACCGCTCCGCCGCCAGAATCGTCCGTGAATATGGGCCCTTTACGGGCGTCGATAAAGTGCATGGCGTCACCTACGACGGCCGACAGGTGTGGATCGCGACCGGCGAACGGCTCGACGCGTTCGATCCGGCGAGCGGCGAGACGCTGCGCTCGATCGCGGTGCCCGCCGACGCGGGCACGGCCTTCGACGGCGAACACCTGTTCCAGATCGCGCACGGCCGCATCCAGAAGATCGACCCGCAGAGCGGCCGCGTGCTGTCGACGATCGCGGCGCCCGGCGACGGCGGCCAGTCGGGGCTGACATGGGCCGAAGGTTCGCTGTGGGTCGGTCAGTATCCCGAACGAAAAATCTATCAGGTCGATCCGGACACTGGCGCGGTGCTGCGCACGATCGAATCGAATCGCTTCGTGACCGGGATCACGTGGGTCGACGGCGAGCTATGGCATGGCACCTGGGAAGGTGACGAGAGCGAGCTGCGGCATCTCGATCCGCGCAGCGGCGAGGTGCTCGAGCGCGTCGAGATGCCGGCCGGCGCTGGCATTTCCGGACTCGAATCGAACGGCGCGGATCTGTTCTTCTGCGGAGGCGGCGGCAGCGGGCTCGTTCGCGCCGTGCAGCGTCCCTTGCGAGAGAGCGACTCGCAATTGCCGGTCGATTCGACGAGCGAGTGATTCGTCATGCAAGCAGCGCGTCCTCGTTATCCGGCGCTGGTATTTGGCTCACTTGTACTCGCCGATAACGTAAGTCATCGTTGGTAAACGAAGTATTCCATTGCGCTACTCTTATCGCGAGACTACTCCCCATACGCGGGCCGCCTGCAGCGACTTCCAGCAGGCCGTGGCAAAGCATTCAGCCACCGCCGGATAGCGGTCCCGTCATCTCGCTTCTTCAGCCTCGCCCCACCAGTGCTCGCATCAGACCCACCGCCGCGGCGCATGCGCCACCACCCGGTACTCGAAAGTCCAAACCGCAACACACTCGGATGCTGCACCGCACACGCGAAGTATTCCGACTGTGTATCAATAGTAGCGGGGCATTGAGAGAGCATTTTCGTTGCACCCGCAACAAGTACGACGATTGGTTCTCAGCTTTATTTCCGTCTTCGTTGCTTGCCCGTGCATTACGGCTTTTCGAAAAGATGTGATCAGAACCAATCCAGGTTCTCACTCCAATCCTTATCGTGAGCAGACATACGCGTTACACAAACCCTTCATATTATTCGCTCGTTTTACTAAGTCTTGCCCCACACAAGCGGTTGCCGATACAACTAACAAAGGGTCCCCAAATGTCATCGCATCACAAAATGCGCCCAGCGCTTTGTCTAACGTCCGTTGCCGCCGCCTGTGTGCTCGCAGCTTGCGGCGGAACTTCGGATAGCCCCTCTGCCAGCAACAACAACGGTGGCACGACCGCCGGCACGACTTACTCGGGCGTGGTCGCCGCAACTGCCTTCGTCCCGGGCAGCTCGAGCGGCAACCCGACCTTGAAGGCCGGCTACTACTCTGGCGCCACCGTGTTCGTCGATGCCAATGGCAACGGCGTGCTCGACAGCGGCGAAGCCTCCGCGAAGACCGACAGCAACGGCCATTTCTCGCTGACCACGACCGCCACGGGTCCGCTCGTCGCTGACATCACGGCATCGGCCACCAACACGGCATCGGCCACCAAGGTCGCCAGCCACCTGATCCTGCGCGCTTCGGCCGACCAGATCGCCGACCAGGGCGCCACCAAAGTCGTGATCAGCCCGATGTCGAGCGAAGTGCAGCGCCTCGTCGAAGCCAACGGCAGCAAGTACGCGACCGAGAAGGCTAATCTGTCGACCCGTCTGTCCGGCCCGGCATTCAACAACGCCTCCGTGACAGTTTCCGCCGGCGACGTCCTGGCCGACGCCAACACCCTGTCCGGCGCCGAGCAGTACGTGGTACTGTTCGAAGAAAACGCACTGACGAACCGCTACACGTACGCCACCGCGAAGCTCGATCGTGGCGACAAGTACCCCGATGCGCTGGCCGTTGCCGGCGGCGACCCCACCCTGACCGGCGTCTCCGGCATCACTGCTGGCGAAACCATCCCGACGGATACGCGCAAGGCGATCACCTTCGCACAAGCCCAGCAGGCTGCGTTCAACGTCGAAGCGATTCCGCGTTACGACAACGTCTTCGTGATCATGCTGGAGAACAGCAGCACGAACCGCGTCAAGGGTTCGGCGTACATGCCGGCGGTCAACTCGATGATCACCAACGGCAACTACTTCTCGACCTACTTCGCGACCGGCAGCCCGTCCGAACCGAACTACACTGCCCTGGGCGGCGCCGACGACTTCGGTATCGGCGACGACAACTGGTGGGGTTGCGCCGCGACCGGCGCCAACGCCCCGACGGACAAGGCTTTCGCCGGCGGCACGGCTTCCGACGGCCAGCCCCTGCCGTCCCACGTCGCGCTGACGCCGAACGACCCGATCATCGGTACCACCGCCGGCGGCGCCACCGTGGCCGTTGGATCGCTGCTGTCCAATTACACGGCGGCCGCCAACCAGGCGTGCTCGACGGACGGCACCGGTTCCGTCGCCAACCACAACATCATGACCGCGCCGAACCTGTTCACGCAGATTTCGAGCGCGGGCCTGACGTGGCGTACCTACAGCGAATCCTTGAACCCGGGTCAGGATCCGCGCGCCGACAGCCTCGGTGACACGGGTGTATCGCAGGCCTACAACCAGACGGACGGTAGCATCACCGTGACGGGCACGCCGTTCGCCATGCCCGGCTCGCTCTACAAGACCAAGCACCATCCGGGCATGGCCTATCAGAACGTGCGTAACCAGCCGGAGTTCTTCGCGAACAACCGCACGATCTTCGGTACCCAGTACTACACGAACGCGGCCGACCTGACCAACACCACGCTCTACAAGGTTCCGACCGGCTACAACGTCGACCAGTTCAGCACCGACCTGGCCAAGGGCGACGTCGGTACGCTGAACTTCATCATGCCTGACCAGTGTGATGACCTGCACGGCACCGGCAGCGACGGCACCTGTAAGGACAGCGCGACCGCCTCGGGTACCGTTCCGGCTCACGCGCTGCTGACCCGCGCCGACTACTACACCAACGCCGTGGTGCAGAAGATCAAGGCCTCGCCGCTGTGGCAGAACAAGCAGCGCAACGTTGCCATCGTGGTCATGTTCGACGAAGGCAATGGCGCGTCCAACGGTGCCGGCAGCTCGTGCTGCGGCTGGGACGTGGGTGGCAAGGCTACGCAGATGCAGAACGCGGACGGCAGCTGGACTCCGGTTCAGGCGAAGTACGGCAACGGCAACAAGGGCCATGGCAACTCGATCTTCGTCCTGATGACCAACCAGCAAGACGTGGGCGCCGCACCGAAGGGCGTCGCCGACAGCGATACGTACAGCCACTTCTCCTTCGTGCGCACGGTGCAGGACATGTTCCAGCTGGCCGACCCGGCTGTTCCGACCTCGTACGCCAACCGTTCGAAGTACACGGAGTCGTACATTGCGCAGAACATCGCCAACCTGCCTGAGTACGCTGGCAGCGCCGACACGCACTACGACGCGGTTCGTCCGATGAACCACGCCTACGTGATTCCGGCCGGTTACACGCAGAAGTTCCAGACGGGTGACGTGAGCGATCCGGCGCAAGTTGGTCCGGACGCGACCCAGAAGAACCTGTGGGCGACGAAGTAATAAAAAGCACTAAACGGTAAGCACGCGCAAGCGTGCCATTCATCAAGCAGTAGCCTGCGCGGGGGAGCGGTTCGGCCGCTCCCCCGCCAGCTGTTTTATCGAACAAAGCCGGGGGAGTAGCGATGCGCAAGGTTTATGCGGGGGCGCTTTATGTCATCTTGTCGACACTGGCCGCTTGCGGGGGCGGGGGCTCGTCACAGTCTGCTTCGACGGACGCAGGCACGGGCTCCACGGGCTCCACGGGGTCGGCGCCCACGAGCAAGCTGAGCGCTGCGGCCCAGGTCGGCGAGAAAATGTTCTTCGACAAGAACCTGTCCGGCGGCAAGAACCAGGCATGCGCGAGCTGCCACGATCCGGCGTATGCCTACGGCCCGCCCAACAGCCTGGCGGTGCAGCTGGGTTCCGATGGCGTATCGGAAGGCCAGCGCGCGGTTCCCTCGCTGCGCTACAAGGCCATGACGCCGGCCTACGACGACAACGCCTCGAACCCGGACGGCATCACGGCGAACGCGCCGGGCGGCGGATTCATGTGGGACGGCCGCGGCAAGACGCTGGCCGACCAGGTGGCGCTGCCCCTGCTCAATCCCATCGAGATGAACAACGCCTCCAAGGACGCGGTGGTCCAGGCGGTAAAGAGCTCCTCGTATGCCGCACAGTTCACGGCGGCGTACGGCCCGGCCGTGTTCGGCGATACGGACACGGCGTTCCAGGACATCGGACTCGCGCTGCAGGCCTACCAGAATGAGGACCCGAGCTTTGCGCCGTATTCCAGCAAGTTCGACCTGTATGCGAACAACAAGATCGGCGGCACGTTGACGCCGGCCGAATTGCGCGGGATGAACCTGTTCAACGATACCGCTCGCGGGGCCGGCTGCGTGGCCTGCCATTTCATGGGCGCCAACTTCAACGGCTCGAACGCGCTGGGGACCGACTTCACCTATCAGGCGATCGGTGCGCCGCGCAACGACACGTCGATCCCGGACAATCCGAACCCCATCGCGGCCAACCTGAAGGCGAGCTACTACGACATGGGGCTGTGCGGCCCGATCAATAACGGCAGCTATGACAGCCACACGCCGCTTTCGGCCACCAGCGGCGCCGGCCCGGACCCCTTTACCGGCGTGAACAACCCGGATCCGTATTGCGGCCGCTTCAAGGTGCCGACGCTGCGCAACGTCGCCGCGCGCAGCGCCTTCTTCCACAACGGCGTGTTCCACTCGCTGGAGCAGGTGGTGCGCTTCTACAACACGCGCGACACCAACCCCGAGTACTGGTATCCGTCCACGGGTGGTGATTCGACCAAGCTGACCAGCAACCCGAGCTATGCGCTGCAACCCACCTATGCAGCGGGCGCGACGGTGAACATGTTCAACGATCTGCCGGCCGCTTACCAGGGCAATATCGACGAGGAATTGCCGCTGGGGCAGAGCCAGACCGACGCGGGCGGCACCACCGCGTTGAACGGTGCGCAGCCGCGTGCTGTCCATTCGGCGCCGCAACTGTCGGATCAGGACGTGCAGGACGTGATCTGCTTCCTGAATACTTTGAGCGACGGCTACCAGCCTCCCGCGACCCAGCCCACGAGCGGTAGCTGCGTGAATTGATCTTTTTGAATACTTGAACTATCCACGATGATGCATTTTTCGAATCCGGTGCGCGGCACTGCCATTGCGGTTTCCCTGACGGCGTCGTTCCTGCTGGGCGGTTGCCAGAACAAGGCCGAGCCTACCGCGGAGAACTTTACCAACACCATCACGCACTACCTGGCCGATCGCGGCCACCTGTGCGTGGCGAAATACGATTGGCCCATCCACGTGGCCGATCAGGACATCGTGGTCACGCATTCCCGCGATGCGCTGCAATTGCCGGTGATGGAAAAGCTGGGCCTCGTCAAGAGCACCGTCATGACGGTCGAGCGCACTGGCGAGGACGGGGCCAGGATCGAGGCGCCGGGACGCGAGTATGTGCTGACCGACGAAGGCAAGAAGTTCTACCTGCACAAGCCGGTGGTGGTGGCGACGCCCGGCAAGACGGTCACGCACGACGCCGATTTTTGCGTAGCCACGCTGACCCTGGACAAGGTGGTGGGCTGGGAGCCGCCCCAGACTCACGACGGCGAGACCAGGACCTCGGTGCTCTACACCTATAAGATCGACCCGGCGCCTTTTGCCAGGACTCCCGAGTTCCAGCGAGTGTTTCCCATGGTGGCGCGCGTGATCGAAGGCGCGGGCACCATGCAACTGCGCGAAGGCGTGCGCTTGACCAAGGACGGCTGGGTAGCGGAAGAATATCTCGTTCGATGATCGTTGAGTTCGCCGACGCCTTGCTCCGAGGCGATCGTTCCCGCACGTGGGCCGGTCCATGCCGCTGCGCCAGGACCAGGTGCACCCTTACGGTGTCCCCGCTGGACTCAGCCCCGTGCTCGCAAAATAGATCACGAGAAAATACAGCAGCACATAGAGCGCGTAGGTCTGCCCGTTGCCGGTATAGACGCGGCGTATCCGAGCCGCCGCCACGAGCGCGAAGTGCGATATGCCGCGCCAGAACATCTGCGCGACCGGCGGCACCGTGCGGCTCAGGATCGGCCGGTAGAAGTGGTAAAAATCCGGGGCGTTGCGCGCATTGCCGCGCCGGCTGCGGTAGTACAGCACACCGAGCCCGAACACGATCGCCGTGACGATCAGCACGACGATCACGACCGGCGTCGGATTCCAGAACCCGTAGATGCTTTCGAGCGACATGCCGCCCCACACCAGTGTCGCCGCGAACTGCGGATCGATCGCGGCCGACACCGGTTCGAGCAACACCTTCGGAAAGAACGACAGGACCACGATACCGACCACGAACAGCAACTGCGGCACCAGCAGCATCACAGGCGCTTCGCGCACCTGCGGCCGCTGCGGCGGGCGCGGTTTGAGGAAGACGCCGTTCAGCAGGCGCAGCATGTACAGAAAGCCGGCGCAGGTCGCGATCAGCCCGCACACGGCGAGCCCGTACCAACCCTTGTCGGTCATTGCGCTGAGCAGCAGCCATTTGCCGCCGAAGCCCATCAGCGGCGGCAGGCCCGACATCGAGACGAGCGCGATCACGACCATCGCGAACGTGAGCGGCATCTCGCGCGCGAGGCCGCCCACATCGGCGAAGTTGCGCGTGCCGGTGCGCGAGATCACGCCTGCGAGCGCGAGGAACAGGATGCCCTTCACGAACATGTGATTGGCGACCAGATACAGCGCGGTGACCCAGCCGAGATGGCTCATCAGGCCGATCGCGGCGACGATATAGCCGGTCTGGCTCATGCTCGACAGCGCGAGCATCCGTTTGAAGTCGTTCTGCCGCAACGCCATCAGCGCGCCGAACAGGGTCGTCAGCATGCCTATCCAGGTCATCGCGTGCGCGAGTTCGAGGCCGACCTCCGAGCGTATCGTCAGATAGGTGCCGATCAACAGGCCGAACATCGCGACCTTGCTGACCACCGCCGACAGCATCGCGGTCACGTCGTCTTCCGCTTCGGTGTAGGCGCCCGGCAGCCATACGTGCACGCCGATCGCGCCGGCCTTGATCAGGAAGCCCGCCGCGAGCAGCACGAACGCGCGGTTCGCCTCCGGTCCCGAACGGATCAGCGCCGACAGCGCGATGCTGTCGTCGATCGCCGCGACGTTGGCGAAGCCCGCCAGCAGGAAGAACGCAGCCAGCAGCGAAAACAGCAGGAAGGTCAGCACGTGCGGTCCTGCGCGCCGGCACTTCGCGATCAGGAAGCACGACGACAGCGTGATGATTTCCCAGCTATAGAAGAACTCGAGCGAGGTGGATGAGCGCAGCAGCGCCGGAATCGACAGCGATAGCACGACGAGCATCGGATAGAAGCCGGCGCGCACGTCGTCGCGATAGAGACTCGCCGCTGCGATCACGAGGCTGCCCGCGAGCAGCAGCCAGGCGAACAGTCCGGCGATACCGCGCGAGCCCTCGCAGAGCAGACTGCCGATCAATCCAATCGCGAGCACCGCGAGCACGCCTTTCACGCGCCCCGGCAGACGATCGGCCGCATAGAACAGCGCACCCGCCGCGAGCGGCGAGAAGATCCACGCCGACACGACGCCCGAGAACACGGCTGCCATATAGGCCGCTGCGATCAGCAGCACGGCGACGCCGAACAGCGGCAACAGCGCGGCGATGTTCGGCCGGGCTTTGGCCTCGACGTCGGACGGAGCCAATGCGCGCACGAACCAGTGGAACATATAACCCGCTTCGAGCAGCGAGCCGGTCAGGATCAACACGATCCAGTACGGCTTGCCGGCGGCGGTGAGGCGCATCACGAGTTCCCACTTCGCCCAGAAGCCGGGGAATGGCGGCAGTCCCGCGATCGCGACCATGAAGAGGCCGAGCAGGCCGATCAGCAACGGGCTGCGCGACAGGATCGCGCGTGCATCGTCGCCGTGCCGACGCAGCACGCCGATCAGCCAGAACAGCCCCGCCTTCGCGAACAGATGGTTGATGAAGAGCCCGCCGACGACGAGCGGGATCGATGCGTCCGCGCCGATCTGGCGCAACAACGCGAGCGACAGCATCAACAGCGCCATCTGCCCGATCGACGAATAGCCGAGCAAGCGTTGCGGTTTCGTCTGCTTGATCGCGAGCAGGTTCGAGAACAGGAACGTGACGCCGCCCGAGACGGCGAGCAGCGTCAGCAGGCCGTCGAACAGCGGCAGCAATTTCAGCAGCGCGAAAAACACGCCCGCCGATACGCCGACCGATACCATCGCGCCGACGCCGCTCGGCGCGGTCTCGTAGACGTCGAGCCCCCAGCCGTTGGCCGGAAACGGCTTCAGCTCGATCACGAGACTCGCGAACACGAGCAGGATCGCGGTCGTGCCGATCGGGCCGCCGAGCTGGTCGCGCAGCGACAGCAGTTCGTCGATGTTCAGCGTGCCGCTCACGTAGTAGAGCAGCACCGCGCCGAGCAGAAAGAGCGTCGACGCGATCACGGTCGCAAAGATGTACTTGAATGCGGCGGCGAGCGCGGCGGGCGTGCGCTCGAGCCCGAACATGCCGTATGTCGCGATCGACACGATCTCGAGAAACACGAACAGGTTGAACAGGTCGCGGGTCATCACCATGCCGTCGATGCCCATCACCAGAATCAGGTACAGCAGCAACGCCGCGTAGTTGCCGCGCAGACGGTCCCACAGATGCAATGCGCCGAGCAGCGCGACCACATTGACGCTGAACGTGAAGAAGCCTTCCCACAAGCCGAAGCGCAGATTGATCGACACCGGCGGCAGCGCGCCCGCGGTCAGCACCTCGATCGTGTCGCCGCCGTCGAGCAGGCCGTAGAACGACACGCCGGAAACGAGCACGATGCCGCACAGCGCGATGAAAAAGCCGAGCGTGAGCCATGGCTTGCCAAGCCGGTACAGCAGCGGAATGACGAAGCCGCCGCCGAGCCCGAGAATGAAGATGTGCAGCGGATGAAACAGCGCGGCTACCATTTCGACTCGGTGAAGGCGTCGATGGAAAGCGTCTTTTTGGCGGCATGAAGACGGATCGCGAACGACAGCATGATGGCGGTGACCGATAGCCCGATCACGATCGCCGTGACGACGAGTGCCGATGGAATCGGATCGATCGCGCGGTGCGCGGCGGCGGATTTGCTGAGCGCCGCGTCGATGATCGGCGCGGTGCCGCCCGTGACGTAACCGGTCGCGACCATCACGATGTGCAGGCCCGTGTCGATCACCGCGAAGCCGATGATGATGCGCAGGATATTGCGGTGGGTCAGCATGCCCCACAGGCCGATCAAGGAAAGGCAGAAGCCCGTGATCAGCAGGATCTTCGAAACCGGGATGCCCGTGCTCATGCGCTCTCCTTCTAGTTCAGCTTCTGAACCGGTCGATGATGACACTCAGCTCCGCGCCGACCTTGACGCCGAGCAGCGTGGAAATCAGCGGGATCGCGCCGGCGCTGAAGAACGCGCCGAACTCGCCGCGCGGCAGAAAGCGCGGGTCGAGAAAACCGCCCGCGAGCACGAGGCCGAGAATGCCGATGCACACGTAGATCACGCCCGCGAGCGACTCGACGACGCTCAGCAGCGCGACGTTCAGCGTCGAGCGGGGCCGCGCGAGCAGCATCAGCATCACGGCGGACGCGACGATCGCGCCGCCCTGGAAACCGCCTCCCGCCGACAGATGGCCGTTGACGATCACGTAGCCGCCGAAGGTGAGGATCATCGGCAGAAGCACCTGCTTGCCGGTATGTACGATCTCGCCGGCTGGGCGGCGCGCGGGCGCGGATTCGTCTGCCGCAGCGGCGGAAGTCGAGTTGCTTTCCTCTTTCAGCAGCACCCCGACGCTCGCCGCGACCATGAACAGCACCGCGACTTCGCCGAGTGTGTCGAAGCCGCGAAAGGTGATCAGAATGCCGGTCACGATGTTCGGCGCGCCGAGTTCGAGCGGCCCTCTGACGACGTAGTACCAGGCGAGCGGGCGCAGCGCCTGCAACTCCGTGTAGCCGCCGACCAGCCGCCAGAACACGACCGCGAACAGCAGCACCGTCAGCAGCGCAAACGCGCGACGCATCATGATTCGGCCTCCCCCGCGGTGCGCCCGCCTTCGTCGGCGAGTGCGTCGGTGATCGTGGACGAGGTCATCGGCGTGCGGATCAGCCAGGCGGCGCGCGATAGCGCATGCGAGGACACCGGGTTGGTCACGAGCACGAAGTAGATCAGCAGGATCAGACGGAAGGTCCAGTTCGGGTGATAGAACGCGAGGCCGATCAGCACGAGCATGTTGCCGAGCGTCGACGCCTTGGTGCCGGCCTGAATGCGCGTATACGCATCCGGCATGCGCAGCAGCCCGAGGCCGGCGGAGAACAGAAAGACGGCGCCCACGAGGATGAACACGCTGCCGATCAGTTCGAACATGCGCTAGCCCTTCTGATAACCGGTTTTGCGGATCGCGTACAGAAAGATGAAGGTCGCGAGTCCGGAACCGATCGCGGCTTCGGCCATCGCGACGTCGGGCGCGGCGAGCAGCAGGAAGGCTATCGCGGCGAACAGGCTCGCGAGCCCCGAGCTCACCATCGCGGCCAGCAGATTCTTCAGGCAGACGGCCAGTACGCCGCTCACGAGGATGCTCGCGCACATCAGCAGCAGAAGGAGTTCGAGCATGGCTCACAGCCCCCTTTCGAGAAAGCGCGCAATCGCGAGCACCGCGAGAAAGCTCAGCAGTGCATAGACAAGCGCGACGTCGATATAGACGAAACGACCGGAGACTTGCGCGTACAGCGCGATCAGCGACAGCGAGACGACCGTCAGCATGTCGATCGCGACGATGCGGTCGACGAGGGTCTTGCCGATCACGAGACGGATCACGCCGAACAGGATCGCGAAGAAGATCAGCACGGCGGCGATCCGGAGCATGATCTCAGCCAAAGATTTTCTCCAGATGCTTTTCGAACGGTGCGACGAGTGCCGCGGTCGCTTCGTCGATATCGGTCGTCTTCACGTCGAGCAAGTGAATGAATAGTATGTCGTCCCGAATATCCATGACGAGCGAGCCCGGCGTGAGCGCAATCGAATTGGCGAGCGCGAGACGGCCAAGCGGTGTTTGGAGGCGCGTGCGAACCCTGACGATGCCCGGCTTGATGTCGATACGCGGCGAGTACACCAGCGCCATCACGTTCAGATTGGCGCGTACGAGCTCGACGACGAAGGTCGCGCTATACGCGGCGAAGTGATACGGTGCGCCTGGCGTTAGACGTAGGCGCTGCCATGCTTCGCTCGACGATACGAAGACACGCGCGATGACGAAGGTAATGACGAGACCGACGAGTGCGGGTTCGACGGCGAGCGATGCATTGGCGATCATCCAGATGACGAACAGGACGACCCAGAGGCCAGGCATTCCCCGAGGAACGAACGACGACACCGGTTTTCCGTTGTTCGCAGCCATGTCATCGGTTCCTCAGGAAGCCTTGCGGAAAATTCTAAGTGACAACTTATGGCAAAGCAACCGGCGCACGGTTGTCCGTTGGTGGTCGTTTTGTGTGCGTAAATCCGCGCGGCGCTTATCGGCTGCTCATCGAGTGAATTAGTGTCATTGCGATCTGTTCAATGAAATTGCGCGCGAAAAGCCGACGCCGATCGGCGCGCATTTATTTTTTGAAACAGACTGCGTTGCCGCGATAAGACGCGACGTTGAATCTCTAAGCGGCGCCGTACCGTTTTTTAATCACCTGTGACTGATCGGAATCTGGAAGTCTAGTCACCAATCTATGCGCGCGCTGCATAAATTGATTTTTTTAATGAATTTGCGCCGGTGACCAGATCACGGTCGAATGTCGGGTTTCGCGCGGTTTGAATTCTTCAAATGACCAATAAGGAGCAACAATGAAAGCCATGCTGGCAACCCTGACGATTGCGCTGCTGGCCGTCTCGTCCGGAAGCGCAATCGCCAAGGATTGGTCGACCGTGCGGTTCGGGGTCGACGCGAGCTACCCACCGTTCGAATCGAAAGCTGCCGACGGCAAGCTCGTCGGCTTCGATATCGATCTCGGCAATGAGATCTGCCGCCGGCTCAACGCGAAATGCGTGTGGATCGAGAATTCGTTCGACGGCATGATTCCCGCGCTGAAAGGCCGCAAATTCGACGGCGTGCTGTCGACGATGTCGATGACGCCCGCGCGTCAGGCGCAGATCGCGTTCTCGTCGAAGGTGTTCCGCATTCCGACGCGTCTGGTCGCGAAGAAGGGCTCGCCGATCGAGCCGACGCCGGAAGCGCTGAAGGGCAAGCGCATCGGCGTCGAGCAGGGCTCGATTCAGGAAACTTACGCGAAGACGTATTGGGAGCCGGCCGGCGCCGCGATCGTGCCGTATCAGGATCAGGATCTGGTGTATTCGGATCTGCTTGCCGGCCGTATCGACGCGTCACTGCAAAACGCGGTGCAAGCCGATATCGGCTTTTTGCGCACCGCGCGCGGCAAGGACTTCGGATTTGCCGGCAATCCGCTTTACGACGCGAAAACGCTCGGCAGCGGCACAGCGATTGGTTTGCGTAAAGAAGATACCGATCTGCAGGAAAAGATCGACAAAGCCATTGCCGAGATCCGCGCCGATGGCACTTACGACCGCATTGCGAAAAAGTATTTCGATTTCGACGTGTACGGTCAGTGAGCCCGGGCCGCGCCGCACGTGACCAGTTTCGACCTGGCACTCGCGCGGCCCGACACCTAAACTTGTGTCATGACCGTCCTGAGCCGTGCTGCGGCAAGCCGGGATGCCCGAATCGGTTGCAACCGGCGCCTGACGCGGCGCTGCAGGTTTCCGCTTACAAAAGTAAGCGGGCAGGGGATGGCGCAATGCGGCCACCGGCTCGCGTGCGGATCGCCTTGCGCACGGCGCGATCCGCATCGGGGAGGCACCGACATGCACGGCTTTCAGATCACGTTCTTCACCCAGCAGGGGCGCAGCCATCATGGCAAGCCGCTTGCCGACTGGCTCGTGCGTCTCGCGAGCGAACTCGGCCTGCGCGGCGCGACCCTGATCCCGGCTTGCGAAGGCATCGGCCATCATCATCGCATTCACTCCGCGCACTTCTTCGAGCTTGCCGATCAGCCGTTGTCCGTCGTGATGGCGGTGACGAGCGACGAAGCCGATCGGCTTTTCGATCGACTGCGCGCGGAGGGTTTGCATCTGTTCTACGTGAAGACGACCGCCGAGTTCGGCGTCGTCGGCGAGGCCGACGGGGCTTGAACGACCGGGCCTCGATGGCAAGCCCCACGCCTCGGCTCGTCCAAGCGACGAAGTCGGCCGCCATGTCGGAGTCGGTGCGTGCTTCCAGCTTGCCGCTGCGGCACGCGTGGCGGAACACCTCGTAGTCCTGCTCGACCTGGTCCGCGTACGCGCGCGAGTAGACGCGCGCCCGGTGTGGCTATTGGGCATGGCGCATGCTTCGCTGCAAGAGGCGAGTCATCCCAGGGAGAGCGAATCATGCGGCAGGTTTCGGCAAACATGCTGATCGCGCTGTCGGCCGTTGCGTTGCTGGCGGGCGCGTCCGGCTGCAAGCGGACGGCCGGGAATGGCGGTATCTCGACGGGCCAGGTGAGCAGCGGTGTCATGAGCAATTCGGCGAGCCCGCGCGGCACACCGGGCGATAGCGACGCGGCAAATCGTGCGAACGGCGAGGCGGGCGCGGCGGCAAGCGCAGCGCCCGCCGCGAGCGACGCCGCGTCGGTCCACAGCACGCCGGCGAGCACGGCGTCCGCGACGCAGTAAGCGTCGCTTAGGCGCGGCGGCGCATTGGTCGCCGTTCCATGCGCGCAGGCTTGCTCTCGGTCCCGCGCATGGCGACGCGATGAGGCGAGATGGGGGTCGTCAGCAACTCGGGCACACCGCCGGGGTCATCGAATCGGTTTCGCCGCAATAGAACGAGACGCGGAACCGCGCGCAGCAGGCGCCGCCTTCCTGGCAGACATGACTCATGGAAAGACGGAACGGACAGGTAGTTGCGCCGCGGCGAAGCGGCGCTCGCGAGTGCGCGTGATATGGAACGCCGGCCCGCTTCAATGCTATGCCGTGGGCTCCTCGTGCCGCACATTGACCATCCACGGCACGCCGAAGCGGTCGATCAACGTGCCGAAGCCGCTGGTCCAGAAGGTCTGCTGGAATGGCATCGTGATCTGTCCGCCGTCCGCCAGCGCGTTGAAATACTTTACGCCGGACGCATGGTCGTCGGCGGTGACCGACAGGCTAAAGCCCGCATGCACGGCATTGCCGCCGCGGCAATCGCCATCCGACATCAGCACGTGCGTGTTACCGATGACGAGCGTCGCGTGCAGGATCTTGTCGGCGTGTTCGGGCGCCACCGGGCGAGCGGGATCGGGCGGCGCGTCTTTCGCGCGCAGCTTCAGCAACTCCTGCGCGCCGAGCGCCGAACGATAGAACTCAATGGCTTCCTCACAACGGCCATTGAAGAACAGATAGGGCTGGATTTCCATGCTGATTTCCTGAGACGGGCGAGGGTCGGGCAGACGATTCTATCAGCGTGATCTCGCGGATGGACGGCTGTCGAACCTCGGATGCATCGTTCGGCCCCACGATGAAACCACACACCTGATGCTCTACAGCGTACCCCCGCATCAGGCCTTCCCGGCATGACTCCCGCCATTGGCCGGATAAGCCTCCTGCAACGCGATCGAGCCTGTCTCCAGCAGCGATTTGAGGTTGGACATGATCTTCGGCCAGCCGCCCGACACCGCCTCGATGAATTTCGATGGATCGCGCTCGATCGTATGCGTGAGCGTCAACTTGACCGCCGTTCCGCTCGGTTCGAGCTCCATCGTGCAGCGCGAATCGCCTTCAGCCTGCAACTCGGGACGAATCTGGTGCTGCCAGCGGATCACCAGACGCCGCGGCGGATCGGCCTCGACGATCTCGCCCGCGTCGAAGATCTGGCCGCCGCTCGACACGAGTTTCCACGACGAGCCCGCCGTCCATTCGCTTTCGCAGTGCATGCCGAACCAGTACTGCTTGATGAACTCCGCGTCGGTGAGCGCCGACCACAACTGTTCCGGCGTAGTGCGGATATAGGTCACATAGACGAACGTCGATCTAGTCATTGCCTTTCTCCAGGCGTCGTTTCAGGGTCGAGAGCGCCTTCAGGCGCGGCTTTTCGAACTTGGCAATCCAGCGCTCGTAGATCTGCTGCAGCGGCACCGGATTGAGGAAGTGCAACTTTTCGCGCCCGCTGCGTACGGTAACGACGAGGTTAGCCGCTTCCAGCAGGCCCAGATGCTGGGTCACGCCTTGCCGCGTCATGTCGAGGTGGTCGCACAGGTCGTTCAGAGTCTGGCCGTCGTGCGCGTGCAGCACATCCAGCAGCTTGCGCCGGCTCGGATCGGCGAGGGCTTTGAATAGCACGTCGGTGTCGTCGGGGCGCTCGGCCATGAGCGGCTACAGGCAAGTAATTTGTTGCGTTTACTATAGGCAAGAGATTGCTTGCATGTCAAGGCGACGTGAGGGACACTCCGCAGGTTCGACACATGCGCCGACTACCGTTTACGAGGCGCTCAAGTACGTTTCGGAATGTTGCCGCCATGCAAAGGACCGAACAGCCGCGCACAGAGCATGCCCATCGTCAGGATACCGAGGCCGAATGGCACGGCATCGCCCGTTGCCTCGATCCGAAAGTCGCCAACACGAAAAACCAGAAGATAGCCGACGACCATATTGAAGAAGCCCCACAGTACATTGACGGTCGATGACGACAGCCCTTTTCCGGACGGCTTCGCGAACGGGCTCTGAAACGGCTCGCCCATCACACCGCTGACGAAATGCGGCACGGCATTCGCGAACAGGACACCGCCGAAAAAATAAGAGACGACATGCGGCCAATCCATTTCAGTTGCTCCTTGAATCGAGTAAATCGATGAGGTCGCGGGCTGTGCCCGTTTCGATGCCGGTTCGGATGAAGCACTTGCAAACGTTCAGGAGTCAGCGAGCCGCTGCAGCAGTTCCACCGCGGCGGCGAGCGTGGCCTGTTCTCGCGGCGATAGCTGCGCTTGCAAGGCACCGATCAGCCAGTCCTCTTTGGCCGCCCGACTTGCCTTGAGCGTTCGTCTGAACGTGGGGGTGAGATGGATAAGAGTTTTGCGTCCGTCGGTTGGATCCGCTTCGCCTTTGACGACGCCCAGCGTCTCCAGACCGGCAACGGTAATGCGCATGGACTGGGGTTTTACGCGCTGCGCTCGCGCTAGCGCGGAAACTGTGGCTGGGCCGTCGCGCTCCAGATGAAACAGCACCGACTTCTGCGCCGACGTAAAGTCGCTCGATTGCGAAAGTTCTCGCGCGCGGCGAACCAGTTTGCTCACGGCAATGCGCAGTTCGCCCGCAAGGGCGGCTAGATCGGTAGATTGGGAAGACGGTGATTGTCGTGACATGCCGAAAACATAGCATATGTACAGTTTAACTGTACATATAAACTGAATATATTTTCGCCGTCGAGTCCGCACGAACCCAGCATAAACAAGCGCCTGTGAGATACTTCCTCATTCACGCATAATCCCCGAGTCCACCGCGTCTCAACCGGCCAAGGCATGCAAGCCCATCCCCTCCGACTCGCGCCCGGCGACGACCTTCGCGTCGCCGTCGAAGACGCGCTTCGTCAACGCGACCTGCAAGCGGCCTTCGTCGTCCAGGGCATCGGCAGCCTCCACGTTGCGGCATTGAGGTTCGCCGGCGCGCAAGCGCCGACGGAAATTCGCGGCGACCTCGAAATATTGACCCTCGCAGGCTCCGTCTCGCCCGATGGCGCTCATCTGCACATGTCGATCGCGGATGCGCGCGGGCAGGTGTTCGGCGGTCATGTGGCGCGCGGCTGCACGGTACGCACGACCGTCGAGTTGTTGCTCGTGTCGGTTCCGGGCTATTCGTTCGCGCGGGAGCCTGATCCGCAGACGGGTTTTATGGAACTCGTGATTCGCGGCGGCGGCGCTCCGCAGTCCGGGTCCGCCTGATCACGCAAAGGCGCTATCGCTTCGCGCGCCGGTAATCGCTCAACGCCCCGCCAACATCCGCCCGCCGACCCCCACCAACAGCACACCCGCTGCCGTATCCAGCCCGGCCTTGCGCCGAACCAGCGTGCGCCGAACCGACGGATGCGAGGCAAGCAACGCCATCGCGCAGTACCACGCGCACGAAATGCCGATCGACAGCGCCACGACCGCGATATCGAGCCAGAACGGCGCATGCGCGGCACCATCAACGCAAAGATGCTGCCGTAGAACACGATCGACTTCGGGTTCGTCATGCTGACGAAATGGCCTTTCTTCGTCGCAGCCCAGCCGGACGCGGTGCTGCCGACGTCCGCGGACAACGGCCGCCGCGCGGTGGGGCTTATTTTCTTTTGGGCTGGCGCGGGAAGTCATCTATCCACTGTGCGTCGGTCCCGACCTTGCCTCAGCGCATTAGCGCCAGACACAACCCAATCCCCGCCCCATAAGTCCCAAGCGCACCGACCAACCGCAAAGGATTGGGCATCGCCATCGTCGGAAATGCAAGCAGTCCAACGACGAGCAAACATCGGCACGCGGTCGCGATGACCATCAGCGACACGGACACCGCGGACGGCGATCTCGCGCCCAGGAAAAGAAACAGCACCGCCAGGAACGGCGCGTATTCCGTGGCATTGCCATGCGCTCGAACCAGCTTCTGCAGCAGGTTGGCCGGATCGTCGGCGCAGCCCGCATTGGTGCGTTCGCGAAAACGCGTCATCGATACCGACAAGCCGAGGCCGAATAACAGCAGCCCCAACACCGCGACGCATCCGAGAGCAATGCTATTCATGGCATTGCGGCTCCTTGTCAGGCAATCGACGCACGCCTGTTTGGCGAGAATCAGGCGGCTTTCATTTCCGCACGGGCCGGCACGCGAGGTCCGCGCGGCTGGACCCCGCAAAAACGACTGCGCCGCGATCGTTCCAACACCGATCGCGGCGCAGCTTACTACTCAAATACGTGGACTACGGCCATGCTTAGTCTTCGCGATCGAATTCCGGCAGCGCACGCGTTCCTTCAATCGCGACCGAATGCAGCAGCTCAGGCTTCAGATCGAGCAGACGCAAGATCGTCGGCGCGACTTGCGTGGTCAGCACCGGCTCGTCGTTGACCTGCCCGGCGTGATGCGTGTGAGGCACGTACATCACGAGGCCGAGATGGCTGTCGTCGGGCGCGTTGCCGCCATGCTCTTCGTCCTTGGACGTGCTCGACGTATAGATGACGCCCGGGTTCGGTTGAACGATGATGTCAGGCGTACGTCCGCGCGACGGGTCGCCGAACCGGTTAGCCAGCTGCGGGCCGGACAGGATGTACGCCTGAGGGCCGTCCGCGCAAATGCCGGGTGCGTTGCAGCTCAGATTGGCTTTCAGTGTCTTCACGACCGAAGACACCTGGCTTTGATCGCGCAGCCAGATCAGGCCGACGTCGTCGGTCTGCACGAAACCCGTGCCGACAAGTCCGGTGCCGTCGTTGAGGTTGCCGCTCTTCGTAGCGGCCTGCCCAATATTGCCGCCCGAATCCAGGTAGTTGTTGGCTTCGAGCAACCTGGTCAGCGTATCGCCGTTCTTCACGAGCTTCGAATGATCGGTCGGCGACTGGCCATGCTTCGCGGTCACGATGATCGCCGTCGACGAATAGAGATTGCGTTGCTTCAGTTCGGACACGACGCGTCCCAACGCGTCGTCGATATACGCGATCGCGCCGGCGACTTGCGGACCCGGCGTGAAGCTCGCATCCAGATAGCCGCCGCCCGACGCGACGGTGGCCTTCTGCGCGACGCTCAGGGTCTGGAAATTGGCGCCGAACACGCTCGGCACCGCGACGTTCTTTTGACCTGTCGAATCCTTGCCATCGATTTCGTGGATCAGCGATTGCACGTGGTAGTTGTCGAACTTCTCCGTGTGCGTGTACGTGTCGAGGTAGTAGGTATTAGTATCTGGATCGATCGAATTTATTTCGGTGCGCGAAAGGTCGTCGACGCCCGCGCCCGACGGTCCGTTGAGCCAGTCGTAGCCCCACGCGTGCTTGTCCGCCCACGCGGTGCGCGCGCCGTTGACGTTGCCCTTGATCACTTCGAAAACCGTGTTGGTCTTCAGATAGTTGTGCGGATAGACGGGCGTACAGACGCCATTGACGAGCGCATGCGGAATCGCCTGCGGATTGAACGCGCCGCCGCCGTCGAGATGGATCAGCGCGCCGCCGTTCTCGCCGTCGATGCCGGTCGTTTCGTCGAAGACGACATTCCAGCCGGTCGGGCCCGTGCAATGGGTATCGGACGGCGCATAGAGCGTGCGGTCGTAGGAGACGTCGTAGAACAGCCCCGCGGACTTCGGCGAGCCGCCGGTCACGAGCGCGGCGAGGCCCGGAAACGAATCCGACAGTCCCGGTGTATGCGCGTTCGTATAGGTGGTGCCTGACTTCGCGAGCAGCGCCAGGTTAGGGCACGTATTCGCGCCGATGCAACGCGCGACGTCCTGCTCATGCAGACCGTCGAAGCTGATCAGCAGCACATGTTTGACGGACGCGCGATCGCGATCGTGATCGCGGCCGTGGTCGTGATCGTCGCCGGCTGTTGCGACTGCCGAGTACAACCCGGCGAGCAGTGCGACGGCGGCGCACATTGCGCTTTGCTTACGCTTCCATTTCGTGATCGGTTTCATGTCTCGTCCTTTTGTTTGACAACGAATTTGGGTAGTGCGGGACGAATTTGAACCGTAAAAAAAGTCATTTGCGTGACCTGAAATTAATATTTGGCAATACTGAGGTGTTAAGGTCTTGTTAAGGTTGGGGTGATCCATTCGACGCGCATGCGCTGTGAACCTGATTCGATTCCGCGCGTGATTTTTCGCGAGTCGGCAAGCATAAAAATGGCACGGGCTATTGCAGACCCTGCCGTTTCGCCGGTCGGTAGTCGAATATCGCCAGGCGTCATCCCAGTGAATGAATCAAGGCCTGATCCGTCACCTGCACCGGCCTGACCTTGATCGATTGACTATAGAGCGGCGGCGGCGTCGTCAGCAGCTTGCTGCGTAGCCGCGCGTGACTTCGAGAAAGGCGCGCCGAATTTTCGACAGCCCCTCGACGCCCGGCAGACACAGCAGCAGATAGCCGCGGTTGTCGAGCATCGCGACCGCGTGCCCCGTTATCATCGACCAGCGCGCCGCCAACGCTGAACGAGCCGGCGCAGTTCGCCGTCATCGCCTGGAGCGCGCCCTGTGTCATCGCGGATTCCGTCGATGTAACTTTTTCAGCCATGTTGATTCATCTCTGTGGCGCGGATTGGATACCGATCGCAAAGAGAATGAGCGGAACCGGCAGTCGGATGTGCGCCCATCTGGGTGGTTGGTGCCGGCATGAAAGCCGAGTGAGGGAGCAGGCGTGACGGTAGATTCTGTTACTTCGAACGCGAGAGGGAAACCCGCTCGGATTGATAGCTTGCGTGGTGCGAGCAGCAGCCGCCGCGCGGCGGCGGCGCCGTCCGTGCCGCTCGCGCCATGCCGGTCGCCGCGATCGCCGCGACCGCACGCGGCATGACGTGCGCGTTCGCCTAGTGCGCGGCCGGTTCCTGCGTGATGGAATCCACGCGGTCGGGATAGAACGCAAGGTGCTCGCGGATCGGCTCGACAGCGTCGTATGGGTGCTCGTAGGTCCACACCGCGTTGGTGCCGCGCTCGCCGGCCGAAGGAATCGAGAAGTATGCGCATTCGCCCTTGTACGGACAATAAGTGGCGTGCGCCGTGCGTTC
This sequence comes from Paraburkholderia sp. Cpub6, assembly GCF_014201065.1. Taxonomy (NCBI): domain Bacteria; kingdom Pseudomonadati; phylum Pseudomonadota; class Betaproteobacteria; order Burkholderiales; family Burkholderiaceae; genus Paraburkholderia; species Paraburkholderia sp. Cpub6. Next base: position 103,212 of record NZ_JACHDM010000003.1, on the reverse strand, counting down.
GAGCCGGGTCATGTCGACGTCCTTGCGCGGGATGTACAGCACGGCCAGATAGCGGGCTTCGAGCAGCGTCAATGCGTCGTGCGTATCGGCAATCACGTGACCGCCTGCCATGACGATCACGCGCGCCTGGTGGTGCTCGATCATGATTGGATGATCCGGGCCGGGGATCTTGACGGGTTTGTCGTTCGGGACCGAATGAGTGGACATAACGAGGCTCCCTGCGAAAGTGGGGCTGCGAGGTTTCGTGAGTCGACGGCGATGTTCGTCGCCGAACGCCACGCAAGCGACTGAAGATCGCCCGTATTGCGGTACTACTTCCTTTCAGGTATTTCTATCACATACTAACGCAGACCTTCCAGGTGCTGTGAGCGGCGCAATGCCCGTCGGAATTGCATCAGTTGCGTGCGCGTGCTTTTGTGCAACGGGATGGCGACTTCGCGGAAGACGAACACGATCAGCCGACTGACAGGAGCGCGTCATGCTCGTTGGATATGCCGTGTATGACCCTGCAAGTGAGCCTGCAATCTCGTCGACAAATGGCGAGGTTGTTTGACTATGCCGGCGCTTCGGAAGTGTTGGTCACTTCGCGCATTTGGGGCGTGTGCCGCTCTAACCTTGAACCTGTTGTCCTGCCCTTCGCACGCACAGGTCGCGCCGAGGCAATTGTCGAGCAATACCGTGATTGGCGGCAATGTAAAGCAGCACGCAGACGCTGTGCTCGCGATCATGACCTACACGACAGTCCCGGACGTTACGACCAGTAACCTGTCGGTCAACAACGGCCTGACGGGTAATCCCGGCTTTGGGCAGACGCAATTTGGCGGCGGCTTCACCCTCAGCAGGTCGTTTCCGTTGTACATGGAGGGCACGCTCGCCTACAGCCGCTACGATCCGATCTTTATTGCCACGGATGGTGCCCAGCAGCGTGCGGTGCCGACGAAGTGGAACACCTTCAGTGGCACGGTCGGCCTGGGGTGGGATTTCCACATCACGGACGAACTGGTGTTCCGTCCGATCTTGAACGGCACGATTGGGCGTGTCTCGAGTGACCTGAAGGTGGGGCAGACCCTCTTCAACCATGTCACCGACAGCAACCTGCAGTTCCTCGAAAACGGCTCGCTGAACGCCTACGGCTATGGCGGCTCCCTGATGCTCGACTACGAGCATTACCGCGAAAACTACGAAATCGACGCCGAACTGCGGGCAACCGATATTTACCTGCGCAGCTTCGGCAGTTCGTCGGAGGCCGTTCAGGGCTCGGCCATGGCGCAGCAGGTGAGCCTATGGACGCGCTGGCGCGCGCCCACCGGCTGGCACGCGCTGGACCGGCCGGTCCGCTATGTGCTCGAAGCCGCTTACTCGCACTATTTCGGCGACAGTGCCGGCGTGCTGGGTTTCAACGACCTCACGTCGCTGGGAGTCGGCCTCGAGCTCGACAGCAGCAGGTATCCCGTCATCGTCACCCGTACGCGCGCGATGGTGCGCTATGTGTTCGGTCGCAACGTGCACGGGGTGTCGTTCGGATTCGCGATGAGTTTCTAGCCGGGCCAGCTTGCCGGTCCAGCAACGAGGCTCGAACTCATGCGCGCGATCCAATGCTTCTGGTTCTCGCGCGGCCACGCGGTATCGCGCTTGCTCGGCCCTGCCATGAATCGATCAAGGGAGCCGTGATGAACGACAAACCGAAACAGCCCGATGCCGGCGGCAATCTGCCGGGCAACGTTGTAGCAGAACCAGGCCCTGAACGAAGGGCCAAAACGAAGGACCTCGTGCCATGCGTACATTCGGACAGAGCCGGTCGACGAAGCGGATCGACAGCGAGCCGGACATGCGCCTGCAGAAGATAGAGATTGCCGACTTCCTCGTAAGCTGGACCGTCATCCGGGATTCGGAAGGCGCTTTCCAGTGGGTCGTGGTCGTGACGGAGCGTGGCGGCGAGCATCACACGATCTTCGAGCGACGCGGGACGTGCGGCCACGTGTCATGGGACGACGCGCTCGACATCGCGGCCGAAACCGCGCGCCGCGTCGCGGCCGGGCTCGTCGAGCCGGGTGAACCGGCGAAGACGAAACAGCGGCGCGGGCGCACGCCGGGTGCATCGCGCCCGAATCGTTGATGCGCGATCGCGGGCGGCGCCCCGTGGTGTCAGTAGAATGTGCTAGTTCCATTGACGCCGCGTCTGTGCCGCGCGACGCGACCTCGGCAGCCAATGCCGCAACGCGAGCAATACAGTCGATCCCAGCAGCAGCGTGGCGATCGGAAACGTGCCCGCGGCATTCACCGCAATGTCCATCGGGCGCTCTCCGAGCAACTGCATCCGGCGGCGCGTCATCGCGGCGCCGAGCGACTGCAGTTCGTTCTTCAGCACGCGCTCGGCGTCGGGCAGCAGGATGGTTTCCTCGTCGGCGACATGATGAGCGACTTCGCGGATCAGTTGATAAAAGAGCCCGTCGTAGGCGGCGTTTTCGGGGCCCATCCCGCGCAGCTTCGCGATCGTTGCGCGCATCTCGTCGTGCTCGGGACGGCTTTTTCTCAGTGCCTCGTCATTGCCGAGCGCGCGATCGAGCGCCGGGTAGAAAATTTCCTCCTCGAGCTGCGCGTGGATATCGAGCGCGTCGCACACGCCGTTGACGATCGCGCGTTTGCGCCACCACGGCGTGGACGCGTGGTATCGGTGCGAAGCGGCGAGCACGTGCATATGGTCGAGGCGGATCATCGACGTAATCGACGGCGATAGCGATGAGGCGTCATTGGACATGGCGTTTCTCCAGGGAAAGGGTGCCGGCGGTTACCGCATGCGCCATTCCCGCTGCCCAGCAATCGATCAACGCGGTGCCGGCTGCCGCGAGCGCACTGCTTTGCTGCTCGTGAGGGCGCTCAACGCGGAGTCCGCGGCATCCGCCGCACGGGCGAACAGGTCGTCGACGATTCGGCGCGCCGCGCTATATCCGCCCATCAACGCATCGGCCTCGGTGTCGAACGGCCGGCTGCCTCCAATGTCGACGCGCAGCGGCGAGAACGTTGCGACCGCAGCGCCCGCCTGATAGATGTGAACCACCGCCGCGTAGCGTGTGCGTACCGCCGCGCGCCCGGCGGGGCGCAACGTGAAATCCGCCTCGACGGTCACCTCGATCGTGAACCCGTGGTATTCGTAGGTCCGCATCATCATCATGTCCTTCGTCGCGTGAGTGTGTGATCGCGCCGGTGCGCGATGATCATGCGCGACGGGCGCCGCGCTAATTGCCGCCCTGCGCGCTCGAGCGGCGCTGGCTCCGTGCTTCGAGCGTAGCGAGCCGCGCTTGCGGCTGCAGCGCCGGCGGCAGTTCGGCGTTGGCCTCAATGCGCGCGCCAGTAAGCCGGCGCCGCAATTCCCGTGCCCTGCCAGTCGACGCGGTCGCATTGAACGAGTTGTTCGAGGCGCTGGACAATCGCGCTGATGTGCGTCAATTTCCATGTGACGTCGTTGTGATTACGCGCGGCTTTCACAGGTTCTCTCCCCGTTTTGTTATCTCCAGCTTACTCGTCGTTCACAGTAAGTCATACCGGCTTGATGACATGTCCGAAAACGCCGGATTCAGCATGCTCGCATTTGCAAAAAAAAAAAGTACATCGCAGTGAGTTGTCCGAGACAGCCGCATTGTGGACAGCCCCGTCCACTCTCGCGCCGCAGTTTGCGGGACCCACATTCGACGAACCGACGCGCCGGATTGCTTCTACGCTCGACTGTTGGTGTGACGTCGTGATGACAGCATGTGCAAACGAAGTTCGCGCCGTCGTCGGTTAGTCGGTCAACTTCTGATCTGGATCAAAATAGCAAAAGGCGGTGTGGTGATCGCGCCAGCGCTCGGGTACCCTCGTTGGAAATCCCTTTGTGCGTGGCACGATGAACGTGGTGACTATCGCTCAGGGAGGGCGAAATGCCTGATGTCGGACAAGGCTCGTGCGCTACCGATGCACGCAAGCGCGGCGCATCCGCGCGTTGCGATGGTGATCGCAACGCGACTCATGCAGCGAAGAATCGGCGCGCGGCAGCGCTGCGCGGAACGCTCGTGATGACATTTGCCGTCGCCATGATGGATGCATGCGCGACGTCGCCCGAGCGCACCAATGTGCAGCCTTCGGGTCAACAGACGTGCAATGTGGCCGGCAAATTCTGCAACACGTTTTTCGGACCTTGACGGAAACGCTCCCAGCGCGCGTCGGCGCGCACGGCACGTTTCCTGACCGGCCCACGTTCGTCTGCAATCGGACGACCGATGTTGGACGTGTCGCGGCGCGCGTTTGCTCGGGCGTGTCCATGGCCTTCAGCTTGTGGACAGCGAGCATCGGTTGGAGGAGCATGGTCGCCTGGATACGCTTGAAGGGGTATGCGCGATCGGACAATTCCACCCCACCATTTACGCGCACGAGCGAGGCAACCAGTCGTCCTATTGCAGGAGGAAAGAAATGCTGACGCAGAAAACCAAGGACACAGTCAAGGCCACGGCCCCGGTTCTGGCCGCGCACGGCTATACGATCATTCAACTTTTCGTGAAGGCGGAGCACTATCCGATCGTCGGCGGCGCGTGGTGTTCATTCACGGTGCGCGCAACGGCGCGGTGCATGCGATGCGCGGCCGTCTGCAGCAGACTGCCGCCACCCAGCCGAATTTCCGCGCGATCGTGTTCTACGACGCGCCGCTCGATACCGACGTACAGGGCCGCGACTACGACAACGCGGGTTTCATCGACCTCAGCAAGCTGCGCGACGAGATCCTGTTGTCCGAGCCCGACTACTACATCTGCGGTCCCGTTCCTTTCATGCGGCTGCAGCACGACGCACTGAAAAACATGGACATTCACGAGTCGAAGATTCACTACGACGTGTTCGGACTGGATCTGTTCGCTGAATGACGCATACGGCGCGTGCCGCGCGACGGCTGCCGCGGAAGCGACAAGCACGAATGCAGTCACCGTGACCGGGAGCGCGGCATGAAAGTGCACCATCTGAACTGCATTTCGACTTGCCCGCTGTGCGGCAAGCTGTTCAACGGCCACCCCGATTCGTTGATCCGCCGCGGGCATCTGACCTGCCATTGTCTGCTCGTCGAAAGTCCGGCGGGGCTCGTGCTCGTCGATACCGGTTTCGGTCTGCGCGATGTCGCCGATCCCTATTCGCGCCTCGGCAAATTCTTCCTGAGGCTGCTGAAGCCTGAGTTCCGAAATGAAATGACGGCGATCAGGCAGATCGAGAGGCTCGGTTTCGACCCGGCCGACGTGCGCCACATCGTGATGACGCACCTCGATTTCGACCATGCGGGCGGGCTCGACGACTTTCCGCACGCAACGGTGCACATGCTCGCGAGCGAGCGCCAATACGCGGCGCAGCAGAAGACGTGGCTGGACCGGCAGCGCTTCAGGCCGCAGCAGTGGTCGTATCAGAACATGTGGCGCGTGCATTCGCCGCAGTACACCGAGCGTTGGGAGGGCTTCGCCAAGGTCCATCCCATCGAAGAACTCGCGAGCGAGATCGCGCTCGTGCCGTTGCGAGGCCATACCTATGGTCACGCGGGCGTCGCGGTACACGGTGATGGCGGCTGGTTGCTGCTCGCGGGCGACGCCTATTTCGACAACGGCGAGCTCGACCCGGTGCGTCCGCATTGCGCACCCGGTTTGCGCTTCTATCAGTGGATGCTCGAAAAGGATCGCGCGGCGCGACTGTACAACCAGCGCCGCCTGCGTGATCTGGCGAAGCGGGCGAGCCCCGCGTTGACGATTTTTTGCAGCCACGACGTCGACGAGTTCGAGCGGCTCGCGGGCCGTTCGGTGGCGGTGCCGGCGGAGCAGATGGCGTGATGCTCGCAGGCTTGCGAGCTCGCCCGGTGCTTCGCGGATCGCTCACGTCTTGTGCCTGGCCCAGGCATCGTGCGCGGCGGGGCGCGTTTCCTATACTGCCTTTGTCCTCCGTTTGGACTCCAGGGGACATCGTTCTCAAATGCGCTTGCGGCGACCATGCCGGTTGAAGGCTGGTGGCTCTTTTTTGCGCGAGCGCATTTCATCGATCCGGCCGCCGCAGCAGCGCGGCCGCGAGCAGGCCCGCGCCGAGCGCCACGTAGACGTTCCCGAGCGAGCGGCGCGACAGGTGCGCCTCGAATCCAGGGGTGAGCCTGTTGGGCACCACCTTGTAGTCGACCACATACGCGCTCGCCACGGTCGTGGCCGCGGCCACCGCGGTCGCGCCGGGCCGTCGTGACGGGTCGGGGCCGGCCATCCGGTCAACCAGTTGCTCGAACATCATTGCCCAGAAGATCGCGGCTGCCTGATGGATCGCGAAGCCGGTCACCGTATGCCGGATGCTGAAGCCGCGTTCACGCAGCGCGCGTTGCGGCCACAGGCAGTGGGTGACGGCATTGATCGGCGCGAGCGGGCTGCCCGATGCGTCCGTGGATGCCGCCGCGGCTGTCGCCGCCGACACGCAGCCGGCCAACAGCCCCGATGGGACGGCTCGGCGTAGCGTCGCACGGGTGGCCTGATACCACGAAGAACCGATTTTGTACTCGAGCGTTTTCATGGCAAGGCTCCGGTTCGGGCGCGCAAACGCACGCCCCATGATCGCGGACAGCGGTACGCGCGAGGAGCAGCATGGCGCGTTCCGCGCGGACGATGCGCAGGAATGCCGGCCGAAAATCGTGGCCCCACTGCGATACGCAGTGCGCTTCATCGACGACGACGAGTTCGATGCGTTGCCGAGAACGCGCCCGCAATGACGCTGCGGATGATGTCCCGTTGACCGGGGCGCAGCCGGCTGATCCCGAACACCTCGCGCAGCGTCCTGCGCATCGCATTCAGACGGGCGGACGTGTCGCGCGGGGTGGTGGTGTCGGTCATGACGTTGGCGGTTGGCTTGCGGCACGGCGAGTCGGCCTGCGACGCAGCAAACATCGTACCGCGACGCGGCGCCGCAGCCGGGAACGCGATGTGCTGATACGTCATGACGTGACATTTACGGCCAAACGGGTGGACTCATGAACAAGGAAGACAAAAGCGACGCGTATCACTACGCGTCGGGCGGATGGGGGTCGGTCAAGGCGGTTGCGACGATCCTGCTGCAGGAAAAAGCACCGCTGAAGGATAGCCAGGTTCTGATGCATCAGAATAAGCCCGACGGTTTCATGTGTGTCAGCTGCTCGTGGGCGAAGCCGGCCGATCCGCATACGTTCGAGTTTTGCGAAAGCGGTGCGAAAGCGACCGCGTGGGATCTGACGGCCAAACGCGTAACGCCCGATTTCTTCGAGGTCCACACGGTCAGCGAACTCGCCAAATGGCACGACCACGATCTCGAGGAAGCGGGGCGGTTGACCGAGCCGCTGCGCTACGACCCGGCTACCGACCGCTACGTGCCGGTGCCGTGGCAGGAAGCATTCGATGCGATCGGCGCCGAACTGCGCGCGCTGGACCCGGCCAGCGTGGTGTTCTACACGTCGGGCCGCGCTTCACTGGAAACCTCGTACATGCTGCAGCTTTTCGCGCGCATGTACGGCACCAACAATCTGCCCGACAGCTCGAACATGTGCCACGAAAGCACCAGCGTCGGCCTCAAGGAAGCGATTGGCGTGGGCGTCGGTACGGTCTCTCTCGACGACTTCGAGAAGACCGACCTGATGTTTTTCTTCGGCCAGAACGTCGGGACGAATAGCCCGCGCATGCTGCATCAGTTGCAGGACGCGCGCAAACGCGGCGTGCCGATCATCACGTTCAATCCGCTACGCGAGCCGGGGCTGCTGCATTTCGCAAACCCGCAGTCAGCGTTGCAGATGCTCACACCCAGCGATACGCAGATCAGCACGCAATACCACCAGGTGAAGACGGGTGGCGATACCGCCGCGATCCTCGGCATCTGCAAGCTCGTCATCGAAGCGGACGATCGCGCGGTGAGCACGGGCGACGCGCGCGTCGTCGACGTCGATTTCATCCGCGAGCATACGAACGGCTACGAGCAATTCGCTCAGTACGCGCGCGACGCGAACTGGGACGACATCGAGCGAGTGAGCGGATTACCGCGCGACGCGCTCCAGGCAGCCGCCGACGAGTACATGAAGGCGAACGCGGTGATCATCCATTACGGCATGGGTCTCACGCAGCATCGGATGGGCGTGCAGAACGTGCGCATGCTGTGCAATCTGCTGCTGCTGCGCGGCAATATCGGCAAGCCGGGCGCGGGGCCGTCGCCGGTGCGCGGGCATTCGAACGTGCAGGGGCAGCGCACGGTCGGCATCACCGAAAAGCCGGAGCTCGCGCCGCTCGATCAACTGGCCAGACAGTTTTCGTTCGAGCCGCCGCGCGAGAAAGGCATGAACATCGTCGAGGCCTTCGAGGCGATGCTCGACGGCAAGGTCAACGCGATGATTAACCTCGGCGGCAACCTCGTGCGCTCGGTGCCCGACCGGGTGCGCACCGAACCGGCGTGGGCCGCGCTCGGGTTGACCGTCAACGTGGCGACCAAGCTCAATCGCAGCCACCTGGTGCACGGCCAGCGCTCGTATCTGCTGCCGTGTCTGAGCCGCATCGAGATCGACCGGCAGGCGGGCGGCGCGCAGGCGGTGTCGATGGAAGACAGCACGGCACACTTTCATGGCTCGCGCGGCATGGCCGAACCGGCCGCGCCGACGATCCGCTCGGAGCCGTTCATCGTCGCGGGCATCGCGAAGGCGACGCTCGGCGAGCGCTCGAGTGTCGACTGGGATGCGTGGCGCGACGACTATTCGCGCGTGCGTCTGGAGATGTCGAAGACATGGCCCGAGATGTTCGGTGATTTCGAGGCGCGCATGTGGACACCCGGCGGCGTGATCCGGCCGCTGCCGGCGCGGGAACGCAAGTGGAAGACCAAAAGCGGCAAGGCCGAATTCATGGTGCCGACTTCGATCGGCGAAGATCCGGACATGCCCACGCGTGAGCCCGATTCGCTGCGGTTGATGACCTTGCGCAGCGACAGTCAGTTCAACACGACCATCTATGGCCTCGACGACCGCTTCAGAGGCATCAAGGGTTCGCGCATGGTGATTCTGATGAATCGGGGCGACATGGAGAAGCGCGGACTCGTGCACGGCGACCGCATCTGCCTCGAGACGATCGCGGACGACGGCGTCGAGCGGCACGTCGACGGACTGACCGTCGTGCCGTTCGACGTGCCGCAGGGATGCATCGGCGGCTATTACCCGGAATGCAATCCGCTGCTGCCGCTATGGCACTACGCGAAAGAGAGCAAGGTGCCGGGCGCGAAGTCGATTCCGGTGCGCGTACTGGCGACCACGCGGTGATCAGTGCTTCGTGGATACAAAGAGGCCGGCACCGTTACCTGCGCCGGCCGCTGAATTACACCCGGGCAGCGCGTGAAGGGCATGATAAGCGCGTGCCCATCTCCATCATAGTCGGGCCAGCGGCCCGCAACGCGTGATGTCCATTACCCAGCATTGAAGGACAGCGCACGACGCCACGTAGTGTTCGGATACTGCGACGTCCCCTACGGATTCGGGGACAACGTTTCTCCAGAAGCGCTCATGGCATTCCATCGCTGCCTCCGGGCTGCGGTTCGATTTGCCGGCAACCCGGCATCGTCCGTTTCATCGCGTCGGCAGCCCCCGCACGCGACACGCAGTCCATGCGATCGCCGAAACCCGCAGGCAGCCGGCGAAGATGCCGCGCCTCGTCGAATTGCTGAGTGAGGAAGGGTTGAGAGCAGTCTATTGCTCAACCAACCAGCAGGGTCTCGCGGCCAGCGATTTGCCGACGTCATGAACGAATCGCCGGCAAACGCCGTCGTGCCTCACATGCGCCTACGGCGATGAACAGAATCCGGGTAGCCGCGACAATCGCCGGTCTCCCAGGTATGGCTGCGCGGGTTGCGCAGCCATACGGGGTCATTTCGAAAGCTGGGTCGGGACTTGCGTCGACGCTTGTGTCGGGAGCTGGTTCGGAAGTTGCGTCGACGCTTGTGTCGGAATCTGCGGAAGCTGTGGAGGTTGCGGAAGCTGCGGCCCACCCTGTGAAAGCTGCTTCGTGGACGGTTGCCCGGCGGACGCTGGCTGCTGCGACGGCAATTGCTGCGGCAGATTGCTTTGCGCAAGCACGGATGTGCTGGTAAGGAAGGCGAACAGTACAAGGAAGGTCTTTTTCATTTCAATTCTCTACAGTTGGTTGTCTTGATTTTGATGCGATTAGCAGCCGCGAGCCGTATCAACGCGCGGCCAAGGTTGCCTTGTAACGCCAGGACGCTGTTGCGGTACTGAAGTCGACGGGGCTACCCGACGCTACGTTGTCTGACGGGAGGGGAGCGGACGAACTAGTCACCCCGCCGCAGTTGTTGAACGCTTGCCGCTGGGCTTCCACGCGGGCTAACACCGCCTGAAAGTCCATTGCATGTTGTGTATTGGCGCCCGTGTGGTCATGGTAGCCGACCGTTTGACGCTGAACCGGTTGCACAGCCGCTTGCTCATAGGTTTGGGGACCGCTGCTACTAGCGAATGCGGCGGTCGAGAAGGACAGGATCGACGCGACAACAGGGACGGGGATGAAGGTCTTCGACTTTGGCATGATCAGACTCCATATCGAGCGTCGGATGCAGGAGACGCGGTGTTTGGGGAACAACGGTCTGGCGAGGCATGAGTGCTGTTTGCCAGTTCGTTGCCAGTCTAGTCACTTACCGTCGGCTTACAAGCATCTGCGGGGCAACGGATAGTTGCCGTCGCTGCAAGGTTTTAGCCGATTGCCCTGGAGCGGTGCGCAGTTCTTTAGTGTGTCCGGAGGCGGGGGCCGTGCGGACCATCTGAATGACACGCAGCACATTTGCTTCGACGCTATCCAGCCGGGCGTTACGCAAGCGGGATCAGCCGTCGAGCATGCGCGCTTCCATAGCCGTTCGTCGACAAGACGCTACGTGGGTATCGGAATACGTTCCGCTTGTGGTTCGTATGTCAGCGATTCGCGATTCACGCAAACCGTGTATTGAAGATCTCGCAACTCATAATTGCGCGCGTCGAATGGCGGCGCGCTTTGCTTATACTGCGTCCACATTAAACAGGCTTCGTTTTTACGCAGGAATACTTATGGCACACCAACTTACGTTCCACGCCGGTTCATCGAACACGGACGTCATTCACGACATCGTTCAGCACGCGTTGCGCAGCGCTGCTACGGCCTCCACCACGAATGGAGCTATCGATGTGCTTGGTCAGGCGCTACTCGAGGTCGAGCGCCTCGCCGCGCACCCGAGCGTCCTGACGCACTGAGCCCGCTGCGCGTCTGCGAACTGGCCGGGAGTCGGACCGGCAGCGCAGCGCACGGCGTACCGCCGATGGCGGATGCAGCGCGGCTCGATCTCTAGAATCAATATTGACTGATCGCGCGAATGTGATAATATTATCACATAGTGGCCCGTCCGCGAAGTTGCTGTAGGCGAGTCGCCGCAATCCCAGCGCACGCTGAATCAACCGTGGAGATGTCACCCATGACTGCTCAACCAGACCTGAACGATTCGCTGCATCGGTGGCAGGAATGACGCGCCGACCGCGCTTCTTTTTCGCCTTGCTGTGCTCGTTCCCGCTTGTCGCGACGGTCTGCGGTTGTTCCACGACCGTGATGCCCACGCCGCGCGTCATCGCGATTGTCGTTCCCGCGATGCAAGCACCGGCAATGATGTCGCCGCCCGATCCGATGGCGCGTCCATTGTGGATCGAAGTCACCGGGCAACCCGGCGGCCAATCGCAGACAGGCACCAGCAAACCGGCGACGCCGCAAGACCCGTCGCGCCAGCATGGTGACGACAGGCGTACCCACAGCACGGCTAGCGGCGCGACGCCGATCTGACGGATGCGCCGCGCGGCGACCCGGCATGCCGGCTCCTGCGGTTAAGACGGATACTTCCGCCGATGCTTCGGCTCAACGACGAAAGCCACTCGATCACTCGCCCAGTGGGGGCGCTTATGACTATATACCATCGTCAATCTCTGTTTTGGGGCGCCGTTGCGTTAGCGGCCGGCGTGTTGCTGTGGAACCTGCGTGCCGTTCTCACGCCGTTTCTGCTCGGTGCGCTCGTCGCATACATTTTGCAGCCGGGCGTGGAGTGGCTGGTACGCCATCGCATTCCGCGCGGCCTTGCGGCGCTGGTGATGATGTCTTTGTTTGCTCTGTCCGTCGCACTCGTCATGCTGCTCATGTGCGTAGTTGTCCAGAAGGAAGGGCCGGAACTCATCAGGCAAATTCCATTTATCGTCGCAAAACTCGATGGATGGCTGAAGCCGCGTCTGGCTTTTCTGGGACTGGATTATTCGCTCGATGTGACGAATATCCGCGAGGTGCTGGCGGCCCGTCTCAAAGCGGACGGGCAGGGCGCGATGCTTGCCGTATGGCAGTATCTGCGCACCAGCAGCAACGTGATGATCAATGTCGTGAGCAATGCGGTGCTGATGCCACTCGTCCTGTTCTATCTGCTCTACGACAGGCACGAGGCGTTCGAGCGCATGGCGAGCTTCGTGCCGCGGCGCTGGCTCGGCAAGACACGGGAATTCGTCGGAGAGATCGATTGCATGATGTCGCAGTACCTGCGCGGGCAACTGCTGGTGATTGCAGTGCTCGCGGTGTTCTACCCGACTGTGCTGACGATTGCAGGGTTGGATCTGGCGGTGCCCGTCGGCCTGTTTAGCGCGCTTGCCGTATTCGTTCCCTACATCGGCTTTGCGACCGGCCTCGCGTTCGCGCTCCTCGCGGCGCTGCTGCAATTCGGTGACTGGTATGGCCTGGCAGTGGTGGTCGCGGTGTATGGCGTCGGCCAGATTCTTGAAAGCTTTGTGCTGACGCCGAGACTGGTTGGCGAGCGCATCGGCCTTCATCCGCTCGCGGTCATCTTTGCGTTGCTGGCTTTTGGGCGGCTATTCGGATTCTTCGGCGTGCTGCTCGCGTTGCCGGTCAGCGCCATCCTCGCATCGGCATTGCGGGAACTGCGCCACCGCTATCTCGCGAGTGCGCTTTACCAGGGCTGACCGGCATCGCGATCGCCCGATTCCATGTCCGGGCACCCGCCCCGCCCAGCCACCAATCCGACATCGCACCGGGCGGCCGCACCTGCGATGGCGCGGAAACGCCGCGCTAGTTGCACTGTCACGGCAAGGTCGGCGCATCGGGAACGGTGGGCAGTGGACGTCGCGCGATCCGCTCGGCCTCTACACGTGTGAGACCGAACGCCTGCAACACAATGGCGGCGGTTCGCTGGGCAAACTTCTCCTCCTTCGAGCGAAGCACCTTTCGCGCACGAACGATCCGCTTCGACGAGATGGCCAGTTGCAGTTCGGCGGCAATTCCCGCGAGCACCGTGCCAATCACGGTGATAACGGACATGAACCGGTCCGCGATCACAAAGCGCCTTTCTGAAATGCCCTTCTCGCTATCGCGCAGCAGGCGCAGGCCGAGACCCCTGCTGAGCAGGCGCGGCGACAAACCTTCGCGAATGAGAAGTTGCCCCCAAACTGGCTCGCGGTAGGCCCGCAGGAGCGTGTGACGGACTGAGACGGCGATCACTTCCGCTGGATCGGACAACCCCGCGGCGAGGCGATCGAGCGTATCCGCAAATTCCTCGAACAGCCATTCGATGAGCGCCGTGAAGATGCCTTCCTTGGATTCGAAGTGGTTATAGAAGGAGCCGAACCCGACGTCGGCTGCCTCGGTGATTTCGTTAATCGTGACGGAGCTCAAACCCTTGGCCGCCACCAGTTTCAGCGCAGCGTCGAGCAGGCGCGCGCGCGTCTCGCGTTTGCGACGGGCACCGCGCGGATAGCTTCGATTGATCGCGTCGCGGGACGCACCTGGCGCCTTGAGAGAGCGTCCGCGGCTCGCGCGCGGATTGGGGGCTTGTGGCATGTCGGCTCCGTAGTCGTGGTTATTCGATGTCCATATTCTAGATTTTTATGTCATAGTTGACAATATACTCAGTATTGGGTCTAATCTCACCCTCGACGCCGACAACCGGACGTACGAAGGACCCAACGATGCCGACGGAGCGAAAAAATTCCGTTAGCGGTCGATCCCGAGTCCTCGGCCGGAACTGACAGACCCGCAGATCACCGGGCGGTAGGCATGAACGGGCGCTGCCCCACGTACTGGTTGCGTGGAGGCACATCGAGATGGCAAGTACCGACATGCACGTCGATAAGTATGACTAACGTATCAACGAAGCTTGTTTTATGCGTCCGCGCTGATAGCGAACCGTGCTTGCTGGCACTCGGGTTTGCACGGCATCGGGAAACTTTCTTACCAGGGTTATCACCCGTCTTGTGAACATCGTGAAACATTCCGGCCCTATCGCGCAGGCGCCTGCGCGTCGCTTCTTACCTTCCCTCGTCCAATCTCCGCAGTGCGCACGCATGGTGCTTGCGGCTTGCTGCGCGGTCATGCTCGCGGCATGCCACCAGCGCGAAGCCGCCGCTCCAGAGCCGAAGCCCGTGGTCGCCCTGGCCGTCCACGCTGACGGGCGCACGGCAAGTGCGTCGCTGCCGGCTCAGGTGCAGGCGCGCTACTCCACGGCGCTTTCGTTCCGGGTGGGCGGCAAGATCATCGAACGGCGCGTTCGCCTCGGCGACGCCGTCAAGGCGGGACAGGTTGTTGCGCTGCTCGACCCGACCGATCTGCGCAGTAACCTGGCCAACGCGCGAGCGCAGCTCGATGCCGCCCAACACCGGTTCGTCTACGCGAAGCAGCAGCTCGATCGCGATCAGGCGCAGGCGCAGGCAAACCTGATTGCACCGGCGCAGCTCGAACAGACGCAGGACGCGTACGCATCCGCTGTTGCGCAGCGCGACTCGGCGCTCGCCCAGATGGCGCTCGCCTCGGACAATCTGCGCTATGCGACGCTGACTGCGGATCACGACGGCGTGATTACCTCGGAGGACGCCGACACGGGCCAGAACGTTCAGGCAACCCAATCCATCTATCACCTCGACTGGACGGGCGACGTAGACATCGTCTGCGACGCGCCCGAGCGGACGCTGAACTCACTGACAGTCGGCAGCATGGCGCGCGTAACGCTGCCGGCGCTACCCGGCAAGACCTTCGAGGCCCGCGTTCGCGAGGTGTCGCCTAGCGCTGATCCGCAAAGCCGCACCTGGCGCGTCAAGCTCACCCTGAACGCGCCCAGCCCTGCAGTGCGCCTCGGCATGACGGCCACCGTTGCGTTCGATGCCGTCGGCGACGCGTCGGGGGCACAGCCGTTCACTGTGCCGGTGACGGCGCTCTTTCATCAGGGCGAGCACCCCGCCGTCTGGGTGGTGCGTACCGGCACCGACACGCTCGAGCTGCGTCCTGTGACGGTGCAGCGATACGACGAGCGCACGGTCTCCATCGCATCGGGCCTCCGCGACGGCGACCGCGTCGTGGTGCAGGGCGTACACGCCGTTAGCACGGGCCAGCACGTGCAGGTGGTGGCGCCCCTGCATCGGGAGGATTTCCCGTCATGAACTCCCGTGACCAAGAACCCGTGCGCGAGAGCGCGCCTGTCCCGTCTTCCGGGGCAGACAAGTCTGGCGAAGGCGGCTTCAATCTTTCCTCCTGGGCGCTGCGTCATCAGCAGCTCGTGATCTTTCTGATCGGGCTCGTCACGCTTTTCGGCGTGATCGGTTATACGAAACTCGCTCAGTCGGAGGACCCGCCGTTCACCTTCCGCACGATGGTGATCAAGACCTATTGGCCCGGTGCGAGTGCGCGCGAGGTGCAGGAACAGATCACGGACCGGATCGGCCGCCAGCTACAGGCCGCGCCGAACATCGACAACATCAAGAGCTACTCGCGGCCTGGCGAGTCGATGATCTTCTTCGCCATGAAGGACTCCGCGCCCGTCAAGGAAGTGCCGGAAACCTGGTATCAGGTGCGCAAGAAGGTCGGCGACATTGCCGCGACGCTGCCGAAGGGCACCGTCGGTCCGTTTTTCAACGACGAATTCGGTGACGTCTACACCAACATCTATGCGCTCGAAGGCGACGGCTTTTCGCCGGCGCAACTGCACGACTACGCTGACAAGCTGCGCACAGTCCTGCTGCGCATACCCGGTGTGGCGAAGGTCGACTATTTTGGCGACCCCGATCAGCACATCTTCGTCGAGATATCGAATGCGCAGCTCACGCGGCTTTCGATCACGCCGCAACAGCTCGCGCAGGCGATCGACGCACAGAATGCCGTGGCGCCCGTCGGCACCATCACGACCGCGGACGACCGCGTGTTCGTGCGGCCGAGCGGCGCGCTCAAGGATGTGCAGGCGCTCTCCGACATGCTGATCACCATCAACAAGCGCACGTTCCGGCTGGGCGACATCGCGAAGATCACACGCGGATATGACGATCCACCGGTGACCCAGATGCGCGTCGGCGGCCAGGCGGTGCTCGGCATCGGCGTGACGATGCAAAAGGGCGGCGACGTGATCGACCTCGGCAAGGCGCTCGACGCAAAAGCCGCCGAACTGCAGGCCACGCTGCCGGCGGGTCTGAAACTCGCGTCGGTTTCGAGCATGCCGCACGCGGTCAAGCACTCGGTGGATGAGTTCGTGAAATCGGTTGGCGAAGCGGTGGCGATCGTGCTGGTCGTGAGCCTCGTCTCGCTCGGCTTGCGCACCGGCATGGTCGTCGTGATCACGATTCCGATCGTGCTGGCGGTGACGGCGCTTTGCATGCACATGTTCAATATCGGGTTGGACAAGGTTTCGCTCGGTACGCTCGTGCTCGCGCTAGGCCTGCTCGTCGACGACGCGATCATCGCCGTCGAAATGATGGCGGTGAAGCTGGAACAGGGCTGGAGCCGGGCGCGCTCGGCAGCGTTCGCGTATACCAGCACTGCATTCCCGATGCTCACAGGCACGCTCGTCACCGTATGCGGCTTCCTGCCGATTGCGCTCGCCAAATCGAGCACGGGCGAATACACGCGTTCGATCTTCGAAGTGTCGGCCATCGCGCTGATCGTTTCGTGGTTCGCGGCCGTCGTGCTGGTGCCGTTGCTGGGTTATCACCTGCTGCCGGAACGCAAGCCTCAACCCGGCGGTGCACACCATGATCCGCATGAAATCGGCAACACCGGCATCTACCGGCACCTGTCGGGATGGGTTGCGTGGTGCGTCGAGCGTCGATGGGTCGTGCTCGGCGTCACCGTCGTGCTTTTCGCAATTTCCATGCTGGCCTTCACGCGCGTGCCGCAGCAGTTCTTCCCGAACTCGGAACGGCCGGAACTGCTGGTCGATCTGCGATTGCCGGAAGGCGCCTCGTTCGAAGCGACGCTGCGTGAAGCGAAGCGCCTGGAAAAGGTGCTCGACGGCAAAGCCGAAATCGACCACTTCGTCGACTTCGTCGGCACCGGCGCGCCGCGTTTTTACCTGACGCTCGACCAGCAGCTTCAACAGCCGAATTTCGCGCAGTTCGTGATTACCGCAAAAAGCGTGGAAAACCGCGAGGAACTGATGCGTTGGCTCGACGGCAAGCTCGAGAAGGATTTCTCCGGCGTGCGAGCGCGCGTCTCCCGGCTCGAGAATGGTCCGCCGGTCGGCTTCCCGATCAAGTTCCGGGTGAGCGGCGACGATATCGCGACCGTCCGATCGATTGCGCAGACGGTATCGGACAAGGTCCGCGCCGATCCCCGCACGCGCAACGTCCAGTTCGACTGGGACGAGCCGGCGGAGCGCTCGATCTCGTTCGAGATCGATCAGAACCGCGCGCGCCAGCTTGGTGTCACGTCGGAAGACGTGTCGAACTTCCTCGCGATGACGCTATCGGGCTACACGGTGACGCAGTACCGCGAGCGCGACAAGCTGATCAACGTCGATCTGCGTGCGCCCAAGAGCGAACGTGTCAATCCGGCGCAGCTCACGAGCCTCGCGATTCCGACGCCCCACGGCCCGGTGCCGCTCGGTTCGCTCGGCCACGTGCGCAATACGCTCGAGTACGGCGTCATCTGGCAACGCGACCGTCAACCGACCATCACGGTGCAGGCGGACGTGCGCGGCGACGCGCAGGGCATCGACGTGACCCACGACATCGAACATGCGCTCGCGGCGGAAACCGCCAGGCTGCCGGTCGGCTATCGCATTCAGGTGGGCGGCGCGGTCGAAGAAAGCGTGAAGGGCCAGACGTCGATCAATGCCGAAATGCCGTTGATGATCATCGCCGTGCTGCTGTTGCTGATGATCCAGCTCAAGAACTTCGCGCGGACCTTCATCGTCGTGCTGACCGCGCCGCTCGGCCTGATTGGCGTCGTGGCCGCGCTGCTGCTGTTCGGCAAGCCCTTCGGCTTCGTCGCGCTGCTGGGCGTGATTGCCATGTTCGGCATCATCATGCGCAACTCCGTGATTCTGGTCGACCAGATCGATCAGGATATCGCGGCAGGGCAGCCGCGCTTCGACGCGATTATCGGCGCAACGATAAGGCGTTTCAGGCCGATCATGCTGACTGCCGCCGCCGCCGTCCTCGCGCTGATTCCGCTGCTGCGCTCGGGCTTCTTCGGTCCGATGGCGACCGCACTGATGGGCGGTATCACGATTGCGACGGTACTGACGGTGTTCTTCCTGCCCGCGCTGTACGCGGCGTGCTTCAGGGTCCGGCACGACGAGCGCGGAACGCAACCGGTCGTCGCCGAGCAGATGGAGGTTTGATGATGAGCTTCGCCTACAAGACATCCGTGATGGCCGTGGCTGTGGCCATCGCACTGACGGCCTGCACGTTCGGCCCGAACGGCGCGCCCCCGGCGATGCCTTCGCCTGCGCACTACGGTGCCGGGGCACAGCCGGCGAAGACCGTCGCAGCGGGCGGCGTGGCGCAGCAGTTCGATATCGGCGCAGTGGGCGTTCCGCAATGGTGGCGGCTTTACCGGTCGGACGCGCTGAGTGCACTGGTCGAGGAAGGCTTGCGCAACAGCCCCACGCTCGGGGCTGCGCAGCGGACGCTCGCAGCCGCGCAGCAGGAGCTGCGCGCCCAGGTCGGCGCATCGACGCTGCCTTCAATCGATGGTGCCGCACAAGTCGATCGCGGGCGTTCACCGCTTGTGCCCGGCATTGGCCCCAGCGAGGTTCGCTATAACTTTTTTGCCGGACAGGTTCTCGCGTCCTACACCTTTGACCTGTTCGGTGCGACGCGTTCGGCGAATGCGGCCAGCGCCGCTCGCGTAGACGTGCAGGCGTATCAACTGGAGGCGGCGCGGCGCGCGCTGGCGGCAAACATCGTCGGTACGACGATCAGCGTGGCGGCACTCGATCGCCAGATCGCGCTCACCGAACGGCTCGTTGCCGTGGCCAGGACGGCCGCGGACGAGGACCAGCACCGCTACGCGCTCGGCTCGGTCTCGCGTGCGCAGGCGCTTGCGTCGACGCAGGATGCGGCTTCGGCTGCGGCGAGTCTTCCTGCGTTACGCCAGCAGCGCGCCACAGCCATCCATGCGCTCGCGGTGCTGATGGGCCGCACGCCGGACAACGCCCCGGCCGTTCCCGACCTCGACAGCCTGACGTTGCCCGAACACGTGCCCGTCGTGGTGCCGTCGGACCTGCTGCGTTCGCGCCCCGACGTACAGGCAGCCGACGCCGCCGTGAAGGCCGCTGCCGCCGATGTCGGCGCTGCGACCGCGCAGCTCTTTCCGAGCCTGTCGCTGACGGCCTCGATGGGCCGCGGCGGCTTTAGCTGGCCAGCGGTGCTCTCAGGCGCGGGCGGACTCTGGGCCATTGGTGCGAGCCTGTCGCAACCGATCTTCCATGGCGGCGCGCTGTTCGCGCACCGCAAGGCGTCGATCGATGCTTACGATGCGGCGGTGCTGAACTACAAGTCCACCGTTCTGTCGGCGTTCCAGAATGTCGCGGATTCGCTTGCAGCGCTGGATAACGACGCACAGACACTCGCGTCGACTGAAGCAGCGGCACAGGCAGCGCAGGCGGGATTCGACGATACCGCGTCGCGCCGCCGCATGGGTTCGCTGCCGTCAACGGCACAGTATGCCAGCGAGCAGCGGTTTCTCAACGCACAGATCGGCGCTGTGCGCGCGGCAAGCCAGCGCATGAACGATACCGTCGCACTGTTCCAGGCGATGGGCGAACTGCCGCCGGGCCAGCCGCAAACAGCGTCGTCGCAATGATCGCGTGTCGATGAAGACGGGAAGAGCGACCTGCCGATCAGGCCGCTCTTCCTCGACTGTACCGGCGGGTATCGGAGCAGTCGTTTCCTATCCGAAATAAGAATGCGCCCACGCACGGGAAGGTCAAGCCGGACTTCACGTGCATCGAACGCGCCAGAACTTCAGGTTGTCCAGTTCCCAGTATGGAATATAAGAAACTGATCGCCTGTCACGAGTGCGATCTGCTGTTTCGCAAGCCTCTGCTGCGGGGCGGGCAGACTGCGAGCTGCTCGCGCTGCCGTGCGGGCCTGGAAGGAACGCAGGGAGCGGGCGTGCCGCTCGACCGGATTGGTGCGCTCACCGTTGCAGCTTTGATCACATTCTGTATTGCGCAGGCTTTCCCGGTCATACAACTGCAGACCAACGGTATGACGTCGGAGGCGACGCTATTCGGCGCGGTGCGCTCGTTGTGGACGGGCCACATGCGCATCGTCGCAACGATGGTCTTTTGCTCGGCGATCCTGTTTCCGCTGATCGAACTCCTCGCCCTTCTCTATGTGCTCGTTCCGCTGCGCCTTGGCAAGGTAGTACGTCATTTCAATCGAATGCTTCGCGTCGTGCAGCTCATCCGTCCATGGGGCATGATCGAAGTGTTCATGCTCGGCGTGGTCATCACGATCGTGAAAATGGTCAGCATGGCGCAGGTGATCCCTGGGCCAGGACTGTTTGCATTCGGTGCACTCACGTTGATGTTGGCGTTTCTCGCCACTTTCGATCCGCGCGTGCTCTGGTCGACGCGGGACGAAATAAAGTTTCGACAACCCGCTGAGATCCGCTGGACCAGAGTGAAGCGCAGGTGCGCCCCGCGAGCCGCGACGTTCTTCGGCCTGAAGCCCGCGCCGGCGGCGCATATGACGGCGCGCAGCGCCGGGCTCATAGCCTGTCATACCTGTGGACTGGTGCAGAAGCACATCGCAGCGTCGTCAGAGCAGCGCTGCTCGCGGTGCGAATCGGTGCTGCACACGCGCCATCCCGATAGCGTGACGCGCACGTCGAGTCTGGTTCTTGCCGCCGCGCTCGCCTACATACCCGCGAATCTGTTGCCGATCATGCACGCGTCATCCCTCGGCCACTCGGAGGACGACACGATCCTCGGCGGCGTGGCGTACTTCTGGACTTCAGGCGACTGGCCACTCGCCGTCGTCGTGTTCGTAGCCAGCGTCGTGGTGCCGATGCTCAAACTCGCCATTCTCACGCTGCAGATCGTAGCGGCCCGTCGCAGTCCGGACTGGCAGCCGCTCGAACGCGCGAGGCTGCATCGGCTCGTCGAGTGCGTGGGCCGGTGGTCGATGCTCGATATCTTCGTTGTCGCACTGACGGTCGCGCTGGTGCATTTCGGTTCGTTTGCGGTTGTCACTGCCGGTCCGGGCGCGCTGGCTTTCGGTGCGGTGGTGATTCTCACCATGCTCGCGTCGCATCAATTCGATCCGCGGCTGATCTGGGACAACGTCCGCTGCGGGCCAGCGCGTGGTTCACGGCAATGAACGAATACCGTGCTAGCGGCGTCCGCACTCCTAAATAACCTCATATTTGCGTACTACTCTCCGAGCGATGCATCTTCCCACGCCACCCAGACCTGACATCAAGCCGCGAAAACGCTGGATTCCCTCCCTCATCTGGTTAGTGCCGCTCATCTGTGCGCTGATCGGTGTGGCGCTGGTAGTCAAATCCGTCACCGACAAGGGACCGACAGTGACGGTCACGTTCAGCAACGCTGAGGGCATGGAGGCGGGCAAAACGAAGGTCAAATACAAGGACGTGGAGATCGGCTCGGTACAGGCGGTCGCGCTGTCAAAGGACCTGCAGCACGTCATCGTCACGATCGAGCTGACCAAACAGGCAGAAAAATTCGCAAGCCGCGGCACGCGCTTCTGGGTGGTTCGCCCGCGCGTGGGCGCTAACGGCATCTCGGGCCTCGGTACGCTGCTCTCCGGCGCGTATATCGGTGTCGATGTCAGTCGGTCTTCGGAAAGGCAAACCGCGTTTGTCGGGCTCGAAAGTCCTCCGATCGTCACGTCCGGGCAGCCGGGACATCAATACACGCTAAGAGGCGACTCATTGGGGTCCGTCGATATCGGCGCGCCGATCTTCTACCATCGCGTCCGGGTAGGCCAGGTGGTCGGCTTCTCGCTGGATCCGAATGGCACCGGCGTCATCGTCAATGTTTTCGTCAATGCGCCGTTTGACCAGTATGTCGGCACCAATACACGGTGGTGGCACGCAAGCGGTGTCGACCTCCGTCTGGATTCGAACGGATTGAAGCTCAATACACAATCTCTGGCCACGGTGGTCGTCGGAGGCCTGGCGTTCCAGTCGCCGCCGGGTCAGGACGCCGGACAACCGGCCGCTGACAAGGCGGCGTTCCGACTCGCATCGGACGAGTCGGACGCGATGCGCGAGCCCGATGGCGCGCCGCTCAATGTCGTGATGCGGTTCAACCAGTCGCTGCGCGGCCTGTCTGTCGGCGCTCCCGTCGACCTTCGAGGCATCGCGCTGGGGCAGGTGACGGACATCGGTATCGAATATAACGAAAAGGAGAAGAGTTTCAGCATGAAGGTATCGATGGCGCTGTATCCCGACCGGCTCAGCCGGCGCTCCAACGAAGCGCTACCGGCTCCGAACTCGCAGGGTGGCCATGAGTTGCTGGAAAACCTCGTCATGGAGGGAATGCGCGGTCAGTTGCGAACCGGCAACCTGCTGACAGGCCAGCTATTCGTGGCGCTCGACATGTTTCCGAAAGCGCCTCGGGCGAGCGTCGATGTTCATCGCAATCCTATTGAACTGCCGACTGTGCCTAACACCCTTGACGAACTTCAGGTGCAGATTGCCGATATTGCGAGGAAGCTGAATCAGGTGCCGTTCGACAAGATCGGAGCCAACCTTAACGGCGCACTTGAAAACGCCAACAAGCTGTTCGGGCACATGGACACAGAGGTCGTTCCGCAAGCCCGCGACACCCTGGCGGCCGCGCAGAAAACCTTCAGTACCGCCGAAACGACGCTCCGGCAGACCGCGCCCCTGCAGTCGGACATCCAGGATGCGATGCAGGAAATGACACGCACCCTGCAATCCCTCAATGCGCTCGCCGATTATCTGGAACGTCATCCCCAGGCGCTCCTGTTCGGCAAGAAAGGAGACCAACGGTGAAACTGATCCAATCCCGCGCGCGGCGCGCGATCGCCCGTATTGCGACCGTCATGGGTCTGGCCGCGCTGAGCGCCTGTGCTTCCCCGCCGGCCCGCTTCTACACACTCGGCACTGACAGCGAACCGACGCGTGCAAACGTTACGGTCAGTCCGGCCTTCCGGATCGACATGCGCACAGTGAAGGTGCCGGTTTCAGTCGCAAGGAGCCAGCTCGTCGTACAGGTCGATGCGGCGCGCGTCAGGATTCTGGAAAACGAGCGCTGGGCATCGCCGCTTGCAGACGAGATCCGCAATGCGCTGCTCGCGGCCGCGACTCGACAGGCGGGCGGCCCCGACACGTACCAGCCTGGTCACGCGGAGGACGCTCGCACGTATCAGGTCTCCGTCGACGTGCAGCGTTTTGAATCGTGGCCGGGCTCACACGCGCTGCTTGACGTCACCTGGAGTGTACGCAAGTCGAACGACTCACGAACATTGACCTGCCGCAGCATAGTCAGCCAGCCCGTATCGGCCGGCTACGATGCACTCGTCAACGGCCATCGAATCGCAGTGAGAAGGATAGGCACTCAAATTGGCGAAGTCGTCCGGGAATTTTCGGCGGCGCCGTTCGTGTCCGCCGTTGCACCGGCGCGCATCCCTGCGAGTACGAGAAGTTCGGCGTTGTTATGCCCGGCTCTAGCAGGCTGAACCGATACAGGAATTGGTGCATCACGCCGAGAAGGAGCGCGAGCTGATTGCTAGCGTCGAGGCTTTAGCAGGTGATTGAGTTTAATCGCTAGCGGCCCGACCGGGCTTCTCCGCCGGGCCGCACCCGGCTGACTTCAGGCCGATCAGACCGATGGCGCCGGACCTCTTGATTCAATCGGCGTCGGCAGTCTCCTCCACGACCGGCAGCGGACGCGCTGCAATCTTCTCCGCCTCCGCACGCTTGAGTCCGAGTGTCTGCAGCAGCATTGCTGCAGTACGCTCAGGGAAGTGCTCCCCGCTAAAGCCAAGCTCCTTGAGTACGCTTGCCGCGGGCGCGCCCGGTGCGACGAAGTTCAGCTCGGCGGCGATTGCACAGAGGACCGTACCGGCTACCGCAAGAAATCCGATGAACGGGTCGGCGACCACAAAGCGCTTCGCGGCAATGCCATTCACAATGTCGCGCAGCAGCCGCTGGCCCAGTCCGCGGCTCATCGCATGCGTCGGAATAAACCCTTCACGTATCAGGAAACGTCCCCACACGGGGTCTTGCTGCGCACGCAGGACCGTATGACGCACGGCGACAGCGATCACCTCGGCCGGGTCGGAAAGGCCAGCGGCGAGGCGATCCATCATGTTAGCGAAATCCTCGAACACCTCGTCGACAAGCGTCGCGTAAATCGCCTCCTTCGATTCAAAGTGGTTGTAGAACGAGCCAAAGCCGACATCAGCGGCTTCGGTGATTTCATTGATCGCCACGCCCTCCATGCCTTTTTCGGCCATCAGCCTGAGGGCGGCGTCGAGCAGACGGGCACGCGTCTCGCGCTTGCGACGCGCACCGCGCGGCTCGCGTTGTTCGGGAACGGCAACCGGGGCGACTGGCGCCGCGCGGGTAGGACGCTTTGTAGTGTTCGGCATGATGGATCCAAGCTTGGTTATACCTAAGTATAGATCGTAATGTCTAGGTTGACAAAACGCTCAGGAATGACTTTAATGTCATTAAAGGCGACCCGAAGGCCGGCCTTACATACAAGTACAACAGACAACATCTGGAGTGACTGTGGAGACAGCAGCAAAGGACGGCGCCGCGCCGTGGCGCCGGCATGAACAGGTTCGTCCGCCGATTGGCGCATTACCGTCGGTGGTTGACGTCTTACTGGTGGGTTGCGGACCTGTCGGTGCAACGATTGCCAATCTACTGGCGCGCTACGGCGTGCATGTATTGATTGTCGACAAGTCGACCGAGGTTTCCATCGCGCGCCGGGCAATCGAGCTGGATAACGACGCGCTGCGCATCCTTCAGCTTGCGGGCATTGGGGAGCCCGATTTCGAGACCAGCACCGTTCCATATGTGCGGATGAGAACGCCCATGCTGGGGCAGGTCGGCCAAATCAGTTCGGCGAGCCGCCTGGATGGCTATCCGAAGCCCGTCACGTTGTACCAGCACGAACTCGAGCGGTGCCTGCGGGCCCGGCTCGAGAAATACGACTGTGTGCATATCGCGCCAGGTGTCGAACTGGGGAGCTTCACGGAAGAAGGCGACCATGTGCTCGCGTCGCTGGAGCTTGATCACGGCCGCCCTCACATCGTCCGGGCGCGCTACGTGGTCGGTGCAGACGGGGCGTATTCACTGGTTCGGCAGACTATCGGGCCGCACTTCTGGGGTAAGACATTTGCCGAGAAATGGCTCGTTGCCGCTGCGCGGCATCTTTCACGCCCAGCCGACGATATCGAGTTCATCTCCGATCACCGTCGGCCAAACCGGTGCATGGCCGGGCGCAGCGGGCGTGAGCGCTGGAAGTTCATGCTGCGGCCGGACGAGCGCCACGAGAACATAAAAGCCGAGGTCCGCATACGCGAGATGGTCGCTCCATCGGGCAACCCGGAAGCCACGATGATCGAGCGCAAGGCGGTGTATCGCTTCCGAACGCGAACCCTTAATGCATTCAGCCGGGGGCGTGTGTTCTTCGCGGGCGACGCCGCGCACATTAGGCCTCCATCCGTCGGCCGAGGGTTGGCCGCGGGACTGCGAGACGCCGCCAACCTGTGCTGGAAGCTTGCATGGGTGGTGCAGGGGCGAGCGGATTCACGCATTCTCGACACTTACGACGAGGAGAGGCGGCCCCCCCACGAGAAGGTGATAACAAAGCTCGCAAGGTTCATGAGAAAGCTCGTCACGCCGCGCAATGGCGGCATTGCCTTGTGGGCTCATGGGCTAATGCAATTGTCGCCACCGGTGCTCCCGCTGCGTGCGCAGCCCGAGGAATCGCAGATCCAGCCGAAAAAAACAACTAGAAGAGGTGTGTTTGTCAAAGGCCGCTCGCCGACGAAGCTTGTGCGCGGCGCAGTCATTGGGCAGGGGCGGGTACGTGGTTCGGATGGCAAGGCGCGTCCAAGCGACGAGGTGTTCGGGCAGGGCCTGGTGCTGATTGGATTTGGCACAGATGCCCGAGCCTCGCTTGATTCTTCTGAGGCAGCAGCCTTCGCGCGTGCCGGGGGAAGCACTGTGCAGATCGCACACCGTGGAGAGCGGCCGCATCTCGCTCGGCATGACAGCTGGGAGGACCTCGACGGTGTGTTCCTTCCGCGTCTCGTACCGGTTGGTTGGGCCGCCGTGGTGCGGCCCGACAAGACCGTCGTTCACGATGGCCCGGCGACCGATGCCTCGCGGCTCGTGCGCGAGAGTCTTTCCTTGCTAGGTCAGCACTGCTGGGTCATGCAGTGATCGCGAAGCCGCATGCCGTCTCGAAACCCCATTCATACCGTGTGATCTCTTATCGCCATGAACCTGACCACTGTACAACCGGCCCGTCACCCAGATCCTACGACGAAAGCGTCGGCATTGGCTTATCTGATATTCGACCGGCCAGATCTCGAGAAAGCCGAGCAATTTCTCAGTGACTTCGGGCTCCGAACGGTATCGCGCGATGAATCGCTCCTGCTGCTGCGGGGAACGGGTGCCTCACACTTCTGCTATGTCGTCCGGAAGGCCTCGAAATCCCGGTTCGTTGGTTTTGGGCTACAGGTCGATAACAGGGCCGAGCTTGATGCACTTGCAAAACTGCCGGGCGCCTCGGACGTCGAACGCTCGCCCCTGCCCGGCGGCGGCTATACGGTACGGCTGACCGATCCTTCAGGCTTTCGCGTCGACGCGATATGGGGCCAGCAGCCAGCTTCGACGTTGTCTCATCGGCCACCCTTGCCGTTCAACTCCGTGGATGCGACGGTCCGGATCAACGGGACGCAGCGACCGCCCGAAGGCGCGCCGGAAATTATCCGGCTCGGACACGTCGTGCTCGAACTCGTCGACTACCAGGAAACCTGCGCGTGGTATACGCGGCATTTCGGCCTCATCCCCAGCGATGTGCAGGTGCTTCCCGATGGCTCGCCCGCCGTCGCGTTCATGCGGCTCGATCTCGGCGACAAGCCAGCCGATCACCATACGATCGCGCTTGCACAAGGCTTCGTGCCCACCTACAGCCATAGCGCGTACGAAGTCGTTGACGCCGACGCGGTTGGCATGGGCCAACGCATTCTGCGCGACAAAGGTTGGACGCACGCATGGGGGATCGGCCGACATATCCTGGGCAGCCAGGTGTTCGACTACTGGCAGGATCCGTGGGGAGACAAGCACGAGCACTATTGCGACGGCGACCTCTTTACGGCGGACGCGCCGACGGGTGTCCATGCCGTGAGCCGCGAAGCGATGGCGCAATGGGGACCGACGATGCCACGCAGCTTCACGAAGCCCAGGTTCACACCCGCGAGCCTCGTGGCACTTTTCAGAAACCTGCGCCGCAGCCCCGACCTGACGTTGAGCAAGCTGCGCACGTTGGCGAAGCTTTTCGCCTGAACCACCCCACTTTCATAGAATCCGGAGATCGATAAATGGCACTTCACGTTCTGCATTACCTTCATGATGGCCGCGCCCAGTGGGGCGTAGTCGCCAATGGCGCCATCACGCCGATTCATGGCGAATTCAAGTCGACCGCCGAGTTTATCGAAGCCAATCCCGTCGAACGGCTGGCGGTACTGGACGGCTCTCCGATTCCCGAATCGGATGTGCAATGGCTGTCGCCCGTGACGGCCAACCAGCAGTTCATCTGTCAGGGCGCGAATTATCGCCAGCATATGATCGACTCCGGCATGGACCCGGATGTGAAGAAATTCAACATGATCTTCACGAAGGCGACGAGCTGCATCGTTCCTGCCGACTCGCCCCTCGTGAAGCCCAGGGAGGTGCAGTTGCTCGACTACGAGATCGAACTCGGTCTTGTGCTCAAACGCGACGTCACGTCCCGCGAAACGGTCACCGACGAGAACCTGCATGAGTACATTGCTGGCGCCGTGATTGTCAACGACTACTCCGCGCGCGATATCCAGATTCCGCAGATGCAGTTCTATAAGGGCAAGAGCTATCGCACGTTTGGCCCTGTCGGCCCTTACCTTTGCCTCCTTGAGAAACATGATATTCCGAAGTTGAAGGAGCTCGTGCTGACACTGACGGTCAATGGAACCGTCCGCCAGAATGACACGACTGCGGGTCTCGTCTATGGGCCGGCAGAGACCTTGACGGAGCTTTCCGGCGTGCATGATCTGCGCATCGGTGACCTGCTCGCGACGGGCACGCCATCTGGCTGTGCACTGAGCATTCCGTCGCCCGAAAAGCAACGCGCCGCGGCGCAGCTGCCTGAAGCGGAAAAATGGCGTCTTTTCCTGAAGATGCAGGCGGAAAGGCCGCAGTACCTGAAGGTGGGGGACGTCGTGGAGGCGCATATCGTCAGCCACGATCGCTCGATCGATCTGGGCGTGCAGCATAACGTCGTTGTGGAAGAGGCAGCATGAAAGGCATCGCAAACGTAGACGAAGTCCTTGCCATCGAAACGCAAGGGCTGCCGGCGGATCTCCCGTCGAGCACCTACGAGATGATCTGCCGGGGCGCGGCGATTAATCCATCGGCACCGGCACTTTCGTTCTTTGCAACGGCCGACGACTATCGGAACGCCGAGTGCTGGACGTATAGTGAACTCGTCCGAGATATCACGCGCACCGCGAACATGTTCTCGCGCCTCGGAGTACAACGCGACTCAGTCGTCGCATATGTTCTGCCTAACCTCCCTGAAACGCACTTCGTGATCTGGGGTGGGGAGGCCGCCGGAATTGTCTGCGCGATCAATCCATTGCTCGAGCAGGAAGCCATCGGCCAACTCCTCAACGCTGCAGGTGCCAGCGTGCTGGTAACGCTGGCGCCGTTTCCCGGAACTGATCTTTGGCAAAAGGTACAAGCGGTGCTGCACAAGGTTTCTTCGCTGAAGGATCTGGTGCTCGTGAATCCGGCCGAACGTGTGACGGGTTCAAAACAGTCCGCGACGCGAATGCTGCAGCGTGAGTGTTCAAGGCTGCACGGCGAGGGCGGCGTGCGGGGCGCGGTTCCTGCGCATATCGAGATCCACGACTTCGGCGTTGCCATCGCGCAGGAGTCGGGAACGGCACTTCAAGGCGCGCGGCACTTTGGCGCCGACGACGTGTCGTCGTACTTCTGTACGGGCGGGACGACCGGCCTGCCGAAAATTGCGATGCGCCGCCACGGCAATGAGGTGGCTAATGCCTGGAGCACGGGTCAATTCTTCGGCGACAGCGTCGGGCCAGGCAAGACGCTTTTCTGCGGACTGCCACTCTTCCACGTGAATGCCGTCATGGCAACGGGTCTCCTGCCTTTTTCCAAAGGCGCCCAGGTCGTGCTCGGCACGCCGCAAGGCTATCGCGGCGATGGCGTTGTCAAACGTTTCTGGGAAATCGTCGAGCATCACCGCATCAATTTCTTCAGCGGTGTCCCGACGCTTTATGCGGCGTTACTCGATATTCCTGTCGGCGAGCACGATGTGAGTTCGCTTGAGTACGGACTGTGCGGTGCGGCTCCCATGCCGGTCGAAGTTCTCCGGACCTTTCAGCAAAGGACGCGCATCCGGATTCTCGAGGGCTATGGCCTGACCGAGGGGACCTGCGTGAGCAGCGCCAATCCGCCGCTGGGGGAGCGCAGGCTGGGCTCAATCGGGCTCCGCATTCCGGGCCAGGCGATGAAAGCCGTCATCGTCGACGCTGACGGGCGATATGTACGGGATTGCGAGATCGATGAGGTCGGCCTGCTGACTATTTCCGGCCCGAACATTTTCCTCGGCTATATCGTGCCCGAGCAGAACAAGGGGCTCTGGCTGGATCTCGGCGATGGCAGGTGCTGGCTCAATACCGGCGACCTCGGTCGATGCGATGTCGATGGTTATTTCTGGCTTACTGGTCGCAAAAAGGAAGTGATCATACGTGGCGGTCACAACATCGATCCGGCAGCGATCGAGGAACCGCTCTATCGCCATCCCGCCGTCAACGTCGCGGCGGCGGTCGGTCGTCCCGATGCACACGCCGGGGAGTTGCCGATTGCCTATGTCCAGCTCAAACCGGGTGCAACCGCGACTGAGGACGAACTCGCCGAGTTCGTGCGACTCGAGATAGGCGAGCGCGCGGCACTGCCTAAACGGATCAGAATCCTGGATGCGATGCCGTTGACAGGCGTGGGCAAGATTTTCAAGCCGGCGCTGAAACAGCGCGAAACGGTAGACGCGTTACAGTCGGCACTCGTGGAGGCTGGCGTCGAGGGAGCAACCGTTAGGATTATTGAAGATACTTCGCGCGGGCTTTCGCTTCACGTCGAACTTCCCGACCCCGCGCTCGAAGCATTGGCGACTTCCGCGCTCGGGCGCTTTCCGTTCGCATTTTCGCTTTCGGTTGCCGCGAGGCCATCACGGAAAGAGCAATGTTGATGTACCAGCGGCGATAGAGACGCACAGCAGGCCATGGTGATAGGAGCCTGACATCAGCGGGGGCGCTCAGTCACGCGCACGCGGCTTGATGCGGCGTTTCAAACGCCAGTGTCATGAGTTAAACGCTCGCGTCGGTTTAGAGGAAAGAGGGTCAATATTGCTTCAGAAAGGTCCTTGCGTTCGGTTGTTGAAAAATGGCTCGGGCCAATATCGGCGAATGCGGTTCGGATTACCCGATTCGGTCGTGCGGGCACAAACCAGAGACCCTATGTGCGTATCGAGCTACTGCTGCCGACAGGGCCGGTTGGATTATTTTTCTACCGGCACCGCGACGGTGCGTGGTGCGTATTCCCGCCCGAGACTGAACGTTTGGCGATGCGCGCTTACTAGCGTGCAGGGCGATGGAGGCATGCTGTACCAGCAATTATTCCAAAGGCAGAGAACGAATAACTAGACGGATTGAAGTCTCGACACGAGGAGGTACGAAGAATAGAAAGGATGGTAAGGATAACGCGAAAGCGTATTTCCACATAACGTGTATGAGGCAGTAGCGGTGTTCTAAACATTCGTGCCTGTTTTATGTCATTTAGTAAAACTACCTAATCAGACATAACCGGCGGACCTGATAAGCGGTCGAAGCCTCTGAGGAACGACGCAACGACCCCAGACGGAGCGCCGCATCGGTTCCACAGGAAGCACCACGGGTTCACAAAAATTCCCGGGCAACGAGACAGGAGATGACACGTGAGGAATTACAGGCGAATGATCAGCTCTGCCGGTATGGCGGCTTGCCTCTGCTCGGCTGCGCTTACCGACAATGCAAACGCCCAGTCGGCGGGAAGCATTACGCTGTCCACCGGATGGCTTCACATCGCGCCACAGGGCGACGCAACGCCACTCACCGTGGAGAGTGTTGGCGGCGAAACGGTGAATCGCCAGCTAGCCGGTACCGGGGCGCATGCGACGTCAACGAATACGGTGGGAATTACCACCGAGTACTACGTCACGGACAACATTGGCGTCGCTATGCTTCTGGGACTGCCATTGACAGTAAATCTGGTTGGCGATGGGACGCTGGAGAAGTATGGCAACCTCGGCTCGACGAGGCCAATGCCGCCCGCCATCGAACTTCGATATCACCTGTTTTCGGCCGGCTCGAAATTCCGTCCATTCATCGGTTTGGGTGTGAACTATACGTGGTTCACCCAGGTTCGGACAACCAATAGCCAGTTTGTCACTGATAGCGTTGGTCCAGGTGGTTCGGCACACGCAACACTCAGTTCATCGTGGAATCCGGTATTCGAGATCGGGGCAAGTTACGCCATTACAAAACACTGGTCTGTCGGAACCTCTGTGAACTATATGCCGGTGAAGACCAACCTTACGTTAGACGGACACACCGCGACTGGAACGCAGATCGTTTCCAAATCGACGCTCCGGCTCGATCCGCTTAGCGTCTTCCTGAACGTCGCCTACACGTTCTAGTGCGTACGACTCGTTAATGCACCGATCGAGAGATTTGAATGCCCATCGAAGACATCGACTACGTTATTTTTCGCGCCCCGGGCCTGGCTGCGGTCCGCGACGTCATGCCACCGCTAGCGCACCCCGCTTCCCTTTGGATCGAATAATGAAACGACAGGTCCTCAAGACTATTCTTTTTGCTTTGCCCAAGGTTCTTGACCTGACGGCACGCCGCTTTCCCGCTTATCGTGATCGCCTGAAGGAGCGCGATCTCGTCGCCTGGATCGGACTCGCGGATCGAAGCATCGGTCGCGTCATCAAGTTCAGGAACGGACGCGTCCGTTCTAGCGCCGGCAGGCATCCGCGGCCCGACGTGAGCATGGTCTTCAAGGATGTCGCCACCGCCCTGAAGTTCTTTTCTCCCAATCCGGACCAGGGCGAAATCATCCACGCTGCCAAGAACTTCAAGGTGGTCACCGAGGGCGAGGACGAACTGTTGGTTTGGCTAATGCAGACCCTGAGCATGATGCGGACCGTCGGCCTGCCGATGGGCACGCCTTTGCGCGACGGCACCCGCCGCTACACCACCTGCACCAACGGCGGGCCTCTGTTCGTCTACGTCAAGGATGGCCGCGTCGTTCGGGTGACGCCCATCGAGCTGGACAGCACGGATGCGCCAAGTTATGTGATCGAGGCGCGCGGCCGCCGTTTCAGCCCGCCACGGCGTGGCCTGGTCGCGCCCCATGCGTTGACGCTCAAGTCGCTGGTCTATTCCGACAAGCGCATCCTTCACCCCATGAAGCGGGTCGACTTCGACCCTGACGGCGAACGCAATCCCCAGAACCGGGGCAAATCCGGCTATGTGCGTATCAGTTGGGACGAGGCCCTGGACATTGTCGCCAGGGAAATCAACCGGCAGAAGCGCGTTCACGGTCCCGGTTCCATCACCTTCCCGATGTCGTCCCATCACCAGTGGGGCAACGTGGGTTACTACCTCAGCGCGCTGACGCGCTTTGCCAACCTGATCGGCTTTACCCGGGTCGCGGCCAATCCGGATAGCTGGGAAGGCTGGTACTGGGGTGCCATGCATCATTTCGGCAACTCGATGCGCGTTGGCGTGCCATCCGGCTATGGTGGCGTCGAGGATTGCCTGAAGGAAGCCGACATGATCGTGTTCTGGTCCTGCGACCCCGAAAGTACCAACGGGGCCTATGCGGGATTCGAGGGGACTCCGCGGCGCCTGTGGGCAAAGGAACTCGGCATTGAGTTCGTTCATATCGACCCACACTGCAACCCCACCGCGCAGTTGCTGGGCGGGCGCTGGATTCCGGTCCGACCGCAAACCGATGCTGCTCTCGCCACCGCCATCATGTACGTATGGGCCGTGGAGGGCTTGTACGACGAGGATTACATCGCCACCCGCACGACCGGTTTCGACGAGTGGAGGGCCTATCTTCTGGGCGAATCCGACGGCGTTCCCAAGACGCCCGAGTGGCAGGAGGGCGAAACCGGCGTGCCCGCCAAGGACGTCCGTGCGCTTGCGCGCCGATGGGGGAACAGGAAGGTCCATCTCGCGGTCGGGATGACCGGCGCGGGATTCGGCGGCGCGGGCCGCGGCGCGACCGGAGCGCAATGGGCGCGCTGCATGATCATGATGATGGCGATGCAGGGCTGGGGTAAGCCGGGGGTCAATTTCGGCTGCCTTGAGGCCGGCGTGCCCCACGACCTCCATTTCTATTTCCCCGGCTACGCGGACGGCGGCATATCCGGCGACCTGGCGTGGACCGCCAATGCGGTGAACAATTACCAGCGCATGCCGCACATTCTGTCCATGAATCCGGTCAAGCAAATGGTCCCGCGGCAGCAATTGCCCGACGCCATCATCAACGGCCATGCGACGGGCTACCTCTGGGACGGCATGTCCCAGGAAGCCCAGTTCGCGCCGTTCAGCTACCCCATGCCCGGATATTCGCCGATCCACATGATCTACCGCTACGGCGGATCCGCCTTCAGCACGGTGACGAATTCCGGACGCTGGGCTGAAGCCTACCGGCACCCGAGCATCGAGTTCGTGGTCAACCAGTCGATCTGGATGGAGGGCGAGGCCCAGTTCGCCGACATCATCCTGCCTGCATGCACCGCGCTGGAGCGCTGGGACATCGGCGAATGGGCGAATTCCGGCGGCTATGCGCACCATGGGTTTAGCACGGTCAATCATCGCGTGATGACGCTGCAGCACAAGTGCATC
Organism: Paraburkholderia sp. Cpub6; assembly: GCF_014201065.1. Taxonomy (NCBI): domain Bacteria; kingdom Pseudomonadati; phylum Pseudomonadota; class Betaproteobacteria; order Burkholderiales; family Burkholderiaceae; genus Paraburkholderia; species Paraburkholderia sp. Cpub6. The sequence continues at coordinate 68,702 of NZ_JACHDM010000003.1, read as the reverse complement.
GAGCCTTTGGGCGAGTCCCGTTCCGACTACGACATCTTCACTGCCATCCTGACCCGGCTGGGCCTTGGCGGGGTGTTCACCGAGGGATGCAGCGAGCTGGACTGGGTCAAGCGGGTCTTCGACTCGTCGGATCTGCCCGATCACATTTCGTGGCGCGAGTTCTGCCGCAAGGGCTATTTCGTCGTGCCGCCCGAGAAGCCCGAATTGCGCCATCCGGTGGACATGCGCTGGTTCGCGGAGGGACGGCGCAAGGACCTGCAGGAACCCCATCCACTGCCGTCGCAGTTCGCTGAGAAATTCGGCATGGGCCTGCAGACGCCGAGCGGCAAGCTGGAGTTCGTGCCCGAGTTGCTGAAGCGGCACACTGCGGACAATCCCGAGCGACCACCGCTCAACCGATACATCCCGTCCTGGGAGGGGCTGCGTTCGGACCTGGCTCAGCGTTATCCGCTGCAGTTGATCGCCACTCACAGCCGTTACAGCTTCCATACCCATTGTGATGGCAAGAACTCCTCGGTCAACAGCATCGATGACCATCGCGCGCTGATTGGTGGCCATCGCTTCTGGCTGCTGAGGCTAGGTCCGGCCGACGCGGCCATTCGAGGCATTGCCCACCGCGACCTCGTCAAGGTGTACAACGACCGCGGCGCGGTGATTTGCGCAGCCGACGTCTCGCCGCTGGTTAGCGCGGGAGTGGTCAAGTCGTATGAGGCGAGCGCCGAATTTCAGCTGGTCGAAATAGACGGCGAGTGCGTCGAGATTGGCGGTTGCATGAACATGCTCACCCCTGACCGGCCTCAAACCGCCGGCACGAGCAGCATGAGCCCAAATTCCTGCCTGGTGCAGGTCGAGAAGTGGCTAGGCACCGAAGCGTTCATGCTCGGTCGCGCCGCGTGAGGAATTTCGAATGAGCAAGTGGAACCTGATTATCAAAGTGGGGCGTTGCGAGAACTGCCAGAACTGCGTGATCGCCGCGCGGGACGAGCACGTCGGCAACGACTTCCCCGGTTATGCCGCGCCAGCCGCCGCCAACGCCGACAGCCCCATCCGGATTCTGCGCCGCGTCCAGGGCGACTCGCATATGGTCGAAACCACGTATCTGCCGGTCATGTGCAACCACTGCGACGAGGCACCGTGCATGCGGGTGGGCGGCGACGCCATTCGCAAGCGCGCCGACGGCGTCGTCATCATCGATCCGGACAAGGCTCGGGGCCGCAAGGACATCGTGAAGTCCTGCCCGTACAAGGCGATCGTCTGGAACGATGAGCTGCAACTGCCGCAGACCTGGATTTTCGATGCACATCTACTCGACCAGGGCTGGCCGCAGCCGCGTTGCCAGCAGTCGTGCCCCACCGACGTCTTCGAGACGGTCAAGCTCGATGACGCGGCGATGGCCGAGAAGGCCCAGCGCGAGGGGCTCAAGGTCTTGCGGCCTAACCTGGGCACGAAACCGCGCGTGTGGTACAGCGACCTCGAGCGCTGGGAAACCTGCTTCATCGGCGGAAGCGTCAGCGCGCGGATGGGAGATGTCGTCGAGTGCGTCACGGATGCGGTCGTAGCCCTTTACCTCGGCAATCAGAAGGTGGCGGAGACTGTCTCTGACGGCTTCGGCGATTTCCGCTTCGGTGGTCTCACCAAGGGAAGCGGTCTTTACAGAGTCGAAATACGTCATGCCCTCGGCAGCGCCTGGCGCAAATGCGAATTGGGCGAAAGCGTTTACCTTGGGGAGCTCAGCCTCGCACAGTCGACAAGCGGTATGGAAGTCGCGTGATCATGGGCACCGCAACGAAGCTGCTTGGCATGAGACGGGCGGACCGCTCACGCTTCAGGATGGGCGACGTATGCAGTCGCCGGCCGACTCAAGGCCGCACGCTATCGCCCGAAGATCTTCCAACCGGACGAAGGAAGCTCACGACGTCCTCGCGAAGCGCGCCTCTGCGCTTTTCCGAAGGGCGTCTGGATGCCTTGGTCCGGAATACCAGTGCGCGGTATGGCGGTTCCGACTTCTCCTCACGTTTGCCAGATTTCGTCGTCGCTATTGACAGTAAAATCAGATATGAGTTTAATGTCACATAAACCACGAGGCGGCCTGATCGGGCGTCGACGGATCATTGCGAAAACCGTCATCTGACAGGCATGCCGATCTGGCGGCACCGCAGATGTCGGCCTGACCGGTACTTTATGCCATGAAGCGGGAACGCCTGACGCGGGCACAGCGCAGAGAGCAGACGCGCGAATGCCTGCTTGAGGCTGCGCGGAAGATGTTCGTTAAAAAGGGATTCGCCGCGACAAGCGTGGAGGACATCGCTGAGGCGGCTGGCTATACGCGCGGCGCGTTCTACTCAAACTTCGGCGGCAAGCCGGATCTGCTGTTCAGGTTGTTGCGCCGCGACGACGATAGGGCGCGGACGAATCTCCTGGCGATGATGGAGAAGGGCGGCACGCCCGATGAAATGAAGGACCGCGCCATCGCGTACTACGGCCAATCTATTGTTGAACACGATTGCTTTCCACTTTGGGTCGAGGCCCAGTTGCTCGCGTGCCGGGACACCCCGTTTCGGGAGCGCATTAACGCCTTCCGGCAGGAGAAGCTGGAACAGATCAGCGCGCACATCTGCATGCTTTCGGAGCGCAACGGCAGGCCGTTGCCCCTGCAGGCCGAGGCTCTCGCGGTTGGCCTGGTGAGCCTGTGCGAGGGTGTGCAGTTCTTCAGGATGTGCAGTCCGCAAACGGTGAGCGACAAGGTGCTTCAGACAGTGCTTGCCGGATTTTTTTCGTGCGTGTTGTCGCGACAGCCGGAAGAAACAGTCTACGACAATCGTCGCCCGGACGTACCCATGGGCGCACCATAGCGACTCATATGACTGAATGGACTGGCACAGCCCAATTCCCGCGGCAGCCCCTTCCGAGTGAACGCGGCATGGCGGCGCCGAGCTGTCGCCAAGGCGACGCAACCGCTCGATAAGTTACCGCGGGCATCAGTCGGAGGCATCGACAGGTGTCACTCCACCCCCGCTCGCCACAACAGCACATTGGCCGCACCCCAAGCGCCTTCGGCTGTTGATCGAGACGACCCGAAAGGCACGGCGTCAAGCCTTGCTGTAGCCGGCTAGACGTACCGCTACCTCCATTTTCAGGCAGCGCGCAGCATTTCAATTCCCGACGTGCAAGAAAGAACCAGATGAGTTCGGGGCCAACCCGCCGTTCGCGTTTTTTGCATCTGTCACCCATATCTGACATGTAAACCATTTCTGATTTAGTTGTCAGTAGTGACGAGAGAGCGTACAATTCACGCGTCGATGAAACGTGCGATCGGAAAGTCGTTATGACCGACGGCGCGCGGGCCGTCAACGCTACTCGTGATGGGCGCGGAGGTCTCGATACGTGGGGGAATCAGTGAAGGATATAGTCTCCGGACAGGCGCTCGGGTTGCGCCAGATGTTCGCCAAAAGTGCTACGCGTGTGGTCGCTGTCACAAGCGGCTCGAAAGGAGTCGGCCGTACAACTGCCGTTGTCAACCTCGCGATGGCGCTGACCAGACAGGGTATGGACGTGCTGGTGGTGGACGAATGTCCTGGCGCGCGGTCGGCGAGCACAATGCTTCAAGACATTCACGCCGCAGGCGTGTTCGTTCCCGCGATACATCGCAACTTGCCGCGCGTGCTGGCCGTTGACCGTGGTCGACGTCAGTTCCACTCGACTGGCACCGGCCATACGGATCACGAAAACTTCGCTGGCCTGCAGTACGACGCGGTGCTCACGAGCCCGCCGAACATCGTGCTGATTGATGCCGAGCTTGCCGGCAACGGCGCGTTTTCACCACTTGCGTTGCAAGCCCACCACGTCATCGTCGTCATGCACCTGTCGGCCGCTGCAGTAGCAGACACTTACGTTTGCATGAAGCGCCTGCGTCTCGCACAGGGCATCGAGGAATTCCGCATCATTGTGAATCTGTTCGAGGGTGAAGCGGACACTCACGCGCTGCTGGAAAGTCTCGGAGCCATTGCCCGCGATTATCTGGCTGTCTCGGTTCTCAAGGCAGGCTGCATCTCAATCGATCCGTGTATCGCGCAAGCGGCAGAGCTTTCGCGCTGTGTCGTCGATGCATTTCCTGGGTCCCCGGCGGCGAGCGATTTTGCACGCGTTGCTGCCGATATGCAGTCCTGGTCGAAGCGGCCCGCAGCGTCCTGGCTGCCACCTGCGACAACGCACATGGCGGCACGGGGGCAGCGCACGCATAGGACTTTGGGCCCGGCAGCAGCATACCGGTAAAGCCTCGAAGAACGATCTCCCCGACCCAGGGGACTTGCCGGGGCCACGGTGTTTTTCGGTTAGGCGCCGTTCATGAAAGCGTGACTATGTTCGCAGGGTCAAAGACATCAAAAAGGTCTTTGCCGACGCAATCGGACCGGTAATTATCGACGGAAGGGAGCAGCTATGGTGGGCAGCGCTCACGCGAAGCGCAAGCGTTCGAGCTTGCACGGAGGGAGCCGGGTTATGAATCGCGCTGTTGATCCGTGGAGTATGACCGTCACAAGGCTTGGCGATTGGAGACTTAACGAACGAGCCACTGCGCACGGATCTGCCTTGAACGGTTCCTCGGTTCGACAGTCGATCGCTTCGACCAGCAAACCAATCATACGGGTACTCGACCAACCGACCGCGCAAACACTGATCGTTTCATGGTGCGATGCGCGCTGCGGACACTATGGATACCAGACATGGTGCGAAGTCGTCGCGCGGGTGCCAGGCATCTGTGCGCTGACCGGTCGGCTAATCGAAGTCGGAGATGCCATCTACAGGCCGCGCCTCACTGGGCCCACACCGGCTAATGCTCACGCAATGATCTGTGCGAGAAGCGTTAGCCTGATAGAACAGCCGATCTGATGTGATTCGGTTCTCTGGTGTCTTTACGGCAGAATGCTCAGCGCTTTCATGTGCGGTGGTGACACCAGGCGCATCCTCGCGCACCAGGCGTGACCGGACAGTACCCTTTGTCGCGGTTGCACGGCATTGGACTATGTTCCACAGCGTGCGGTGCGGTACAGGTCCACGAACAGGACTGATATCCAAAGGATATCTACACAAGTCGTCAGATAGCAGATGGGACGTGAACCATGGAATACATTGAAAGCTTGCGCCTGTTCCGGACTATCGTCGAAGTCAAACACTTCAGACGTGCCGGGGAAATGATGGATCTCTCGCCATCGGTCGTTTCGCGGGCGATCGCATCGCTGGAAGAGCGCCTGGGCGCGCGACTTTTCCATCGCTCGACCCGACAGTTTTCGCTGACGGAAGCCGCGGAGCGCTTTTACGATGGATGTTGTCGCATCCTGGATGACCTCGATTGCCTGGAAGCCAGTGCGGCGGGCCACGGTCGACTGCCGGCGGGCATGCTGCGACTGGTCGCACATACGACCACCGCATTGACGTGGCTCGCGCCGCTGATTGCGTCCTTTAAACGCAAGCATCCGAACGTCACCCTGGATATCACATTGACCGAGCGGCCCGTGGACCTGACGGCCGACGGTTACGATCTGGGTATCGTCCTGCCTTTCATGCTGGCGACGGATCTGGCTGTGACGCGGCTGCTTCAGCGGTTGCCGCTGGTCATTGTCACAACGGAAGCTTATCTGGGCAGGCGTCCTCGGCCCCGGCATCCGGCTGACCTGGCCGACCATGTGTTTGTCACGGTCCCTCCTTCGATGCACAAACCATGCGTCACCTTTCGAATGGATCAGGAAAACATCGCGGTCCCGATCAGCTACGAAATTGCGTCGAACAATCCCATATTCAATCGCGACATCGTACTCGAAGGATCCGGTATTGGTCTGCTTCCGATCGCCCTTGTTGAGCAGGACATAAAGGCCGGACGGCTCGTTCGTCTGCTGGAAGACTTCGAGATCGCCGATACTTTGGCCGAGGTCCGCCTGGCATACATCGGACGCGCACTGTTGCCCGCGAAAGTCAGGGCGTTTATCGACCATACCGCGGAGTTCTTCGAACGGGGCATGGGACCTTGCGCTGCTGGTTAGGTGGCGCCGCATTGCTGCCGCATGTGGTCGAAGCATGAAAGAAACGCCTGCGTGCGACGTGTGCTGCGATAGGGGGCGTTTGACGAAAAGGGGCGACAAAGTACGTTGTGGTTAGTATCCCGATGGATTTGGAGGTATTGGGTATCGACCTCCCGCGCTCAGACTTGCCGCCGTTGAAGCGGTCCAAGTCCCAGCATCGTGAGCCAGTGCGGGTGGTCCCGCCCCGTCATCAACTCACCCGGGATTTTGCCTTGACGCTCGGCCCGGCGGCTGCGCACGAAGCGCCGATGATTCAGGAAGAAGCGCAGTAGGTCGAGGTAAGGGGTGCCCAGATGGCGACGCAGCGTGAAATGACATATTTGTCAGTTGAAGGATTGTTTGTGCTTGATGCTGCCCGTAATCCAGTCGGCATCCAAGCTTCTCTGCATCCAGGCAACGGAATGAGCAGTTGTGCCGGGTTAAGTTGCTTCGCTTAAGGAGATTCATGAGATGGACCAGGTTTCACAGCTGACACGCAATCACGAGATCGCATTGAAAATCCTGCGCCTGTTGCACAATCGCCTGGAAGAGGCCCGGCAACGGTTCGGGCAGAGGACGAGCGACGCAATCAAGGGGGGCGACGGCACGTCCGCGCTCAACATTCCCAACCTGGCGCAGTTCACATCATGGGGTGCCTGGCACTATACGGCCGATTTCGCGCAGCGGTCCGTCCTGTTCTGGGATGCCTTGCGTCAACGCGGCAACGAGTTCATCGAGCGCAACAAGGCCGGGATCAAGCCGGCATTGCATTTCGACTATGACACAGTGCTCGACGCGAGGCACTTTGAGCGGCCCGTCAACTACGCTCTGCTGTCGATACGGCCGCCGGAGGGTGTCGTGGTCGACGTGAAGAAGCGCCCGTATCTGATCATCGATCCGCGCGCCGGGCACGGTCCCGGCATCGGGGGCTTCAAGGACGATTCGCAGGTCGGCGTTGCCCTGCGCGCCGGTCATCCCGTCTACTTCGTCGTGTTCTCCCAGGAGCCAGAGCCCGGCCAGACCCTGCTCGACGTGTGCGCGGCCGAGCAGCAGTTCGTACGGAAGGTGCGCGAACTGCATTCAGACAGCCCAAAGCCCGCGATCGTCGGAAATTGCCAGGGCGGCTGGGCCGCGATGATGCTTGCCAGTTCGTCGCCGGAAGACACCGGTCCCATCCTGGTCAACGGCGCGCCCATGTCTTACTGGAGCGGGGCGTGGAGCGAGAGCGAGGTGCCCAATCCAATGCGTTATGCCGGAGGCATTCTGGGGGGCACGTGGCTCTCGTCCCTGGCGGCCGATCTTGGCAACGGCAAGTTCGACGGCGCGCATCTCGTGAACAACTTCGAGTATTTGAACCCCGCCAACACGTTCTGGGACAAGTACTACAACGTGTTCGCCAACATCGATACGGAACCGGCGCGCTTTATCGAGTTCGAGCGGTGGTGGGGCAGCTACTACCTGATGAACCGGGAAGAGATCGAGTGGATCACCCGTAACCTCTTCATCGGCAACAAGCTGTGGTCCGGCGAAGTGTCCGGCCCGTCGGGCAAATCCTTCGATCTGCGTGCCATCCGCTCGCCCATCATCCTTTTCGCATCGATGGGCGACAACATCACGCCGCCGCAACAGGCGTTTAACTGGGTCGCTGACATTTACAGCAGCACCGAGGAGATCAAGGCGCGCGGCCAGGTCATCGTCGCCCTGATGCACGAGGACGTCGGCCATCTCGGCATCTTTGTTTCCGGCAAGGTGGCGAAGAAGGAATACACGCAAATCTTCAACGTGCTGGAGACAATCGAGACGCTCGCGCCGGGCCTCTACGGCATGTCGATCAAGGAGGGAAAGGGCGCAGACGGCAAAACGGAATACGAGGTCTCGCTCACCGAACACCGGCTGGAAGAAGCCGTCGAGCATTTCAACGAGTTGCGGCGCGAGGACGAAAAGCCGTTCAAGGCCGTGGCGGTGGTGTCGGCGTTCAACCAGCGAGCCTACGAGCTGTTCGTTCAACCCTTTGTGCAGCATGCGTCGAGCGAGATGACCGCGCGGTTGCTGCGCGATTTTCATCCGTTGCGTCTCCAGCGTTGGGCATTCTCGGACCTGAATCCGTGGGTGGCCGCGCTGCGTCCGATGGCCGATGCTGTCAGAGCCAGCCGGCAGCCCTCGAGCGACCTCGAACCCTGGCGCAAGATGGAGCAGCGCGGCTCAGAACTGATTAGCGCCTCGCTCGATCAGCTCCGGGCGGTAAGAGACGCCAGCATCGAAGCACTGTTCTTCTCCATCTACGCGAATCTTTTCGCAATGTACGACCCGGACCGCCTCGGCGAGCATGGGGCCGGCACGTCCGCCACCGCCGATCCTCGCAGCCTGCCGTTCGTCCAGGCGGCGCTCGCCTCGCTGAGGCAGGGCGGCTACAACGAGGCGGTCGCGCGCACCGCGTTCCTGCTCGCGCCAAAGGGCGAGCCGCTGCCGCTATCGCGCATCGAGACAGTCAAGCAACTGGTCGATGAATATGCCGACGACCTGCCGCATTTGCCTCCTGCCGACTGGCGGCGCATTCGCGGGGAGCAGGAACTCATCGCGACTTTTGAGCCGCAACAGGCTATCCAGACGTTGCCCGATCTGCTCGCCAGCCCGGAAGACCGAAACCGGCTCCTGACCTTGCTCGACAAGCTGCTGGCCGACCGGCGGGTGCTGCGCATCCCGCCGACACCCGCGCAGGAAGAGGCGCTGCGCGCCATCAGGTCAGTGCTCGGCGCGACAACCGCGCTCGAGTCGCAGCCCCAAAAGGCCCACCCACCGCGCGTTCGGGCCACGGCATCGTGAGTGCCGCCAACCCGTCAGTGAGGGAACCCGCCATGGAATCCGGACACGTCAAGTACCACGAGCTCATTGCGCAATGCCGCAATCTTGCGCCCATGCTTCTGGCCGTCGTCGCTGTCGATCGTGTTCAATGCCTGCGCGAGTGCGGCACTGTCGGTAGGACCTGTTGTATCCAGAAGTGATGGATGCGGAGTACCGAGTCTGCCAGGGAGTCCGCGAAGGCCTGATGCTGGTCGAGACCGTCCTTGCGTCTCTTGAGCTCATCCCAGCCGGCCTCGGTGCCGTACAACAGGATGACCGTGAACCATTCAGGGTGCTGCGCCATCAAGGGCGACCACGTTGCCTGATCCAGCGTGATGCCCTTGTAATACCCGACACACCACTCGTCGATGATCGACAGCGCCCGGCCGTCATCCCCGTCACGCTCAAGGACCAGGGGTTCATACGCGCAGGGCGTCTTGCGCAGCGTGGCATTGACATCATTCCAGTGCCGGATGATCAGGCCGACGATGCGGTCGGCATCTTCGGCGTTCGCGAACGCGGGTTGGTCCACGCCTTGCTCTGCATCCCAGATCCAGCGCAGCATCGTGGTAGGCATGACGAGGTTCGGACTCGATGCGAGCGCGGTCATGAAACCATCCATCATCGAGACATCCATCGCCTCTTCCGGAGCCGAATCGCTGATCAGGAAATCATCGAGTTGCTCGATCTCCGTGTCAGTCAGCGGCAGCGCGAGCAATGCATCTTGCTTCATTCATACTCCCTGTTCGTCGGCGCGCGCCCTTTTTACGATGGCAAGCACCGTATTCTTGCTACTGGAAAGCCTCTGTCCAATCTCGCGATACGACTGTCCCGTCGCAACGAGTGTCAGAACTTTTGGCGCGAGCTTGTCGGCCTTGACACGCTCCCCGGGTTGCCGGCCAAATGCAATCCCACGAGCCTGAGCGCGGCCGCCTCGCTTCGTCAGTCGCCGCGGCCGATTGGACTGGCGTCAATCAGAAGGCCTTGGTCGAAAATCGTGGACCTCGATCGCGACGAGAGTCGGAGCTGGCAATGGAGCATTGCCAACCGGCAGCGGCTTCACCGTCCTGCGAGTCGGTACCAGGAATCCATCGAATTCGCGAAAGTCCTCGCAGATGTGAGCGGCCCGCGCCCAGCGTCCGATAACCATGGCGGTGTAATCGATCCTGCAAAGGCGATGTTGCTTATCGAAATAGAAATCCTGGACCCGGCTGTGCGTTGGAATATCGCTGGGAAAGGTCGCCCGGATTCTTGGCCATATCCCGGCCGAAGTCGCCAGTGGCGGAAGTTCTTGGAACGTAAAGCCGCCGCGCAAGAATAAGAAAGGTGCTGTCAGATAGTTCCAGAACGCGTAGGCGCCGAAATAGACAAAGTCGAGGTCGTCCCAGTAGATTTGCCGTCGCCAGCCACGAAATGCTGTTCGCGGTCCGTCGCGGCGAGCCAGGATAGCCCCGTCTCGCCCGACGACGCGAACAAGTTCTTCTCCTTGAAGTTCACTCGTTTCGCCAACATGCGGAAAATCGTTGAAAGCGAAACGAGGCTCGTGTGTCGACGCGCGAACCTGCACTTGTCGCAGTATTGGCCGTCGCTTTGCAGTGAACAGAAGGCCGCAGGCGGAAACCGTCGCCTCGATTTCCGCCAGTTCGGCCCATCGCGCTGCACCGCCGTGCGCCTCAATCGCTGCTCGGATCGAATCCGGCAATGCGTTGCTCTGTTCCATGTCGATGCTCCTCCATTACCGCGTTGCCTGCGCGCCTACCCGTGAGTCCAGGAAACGATGGTTTGATAGATGCCAATTAGTCGGGAGCCCGATATCGCGGGAAGCCTGGTAAAAAGCATCCAGGATCAGCTTCCATCTTTCAACGTCCCACTATACCGAACGCTTCTCGCACAAACCGGATAGCGCACGCCGATGCTCAAGCGGCCGCCATCGCAAATCAGCGGGCCAAGCGCTGACCGTGCACTCAGCTTTCATATTTGCCGTATCGATCATATATGATATTATAATCACGTATGATTCATTAAGATTGCTCTTCTACCGCAGTGCGGCTCCCTCATTTCACGCCCGGCCGCGACCGAATGCAACACCGCTTACTAGGTATCGTGTGCATGAGCCAGATCTCTCAAATGCATACTCTTCGCCGCGCTTCCACCGCGCGACAAATAGTTGCAGTCATTTTTCACCTTATCGCGCTGACGATGTTCGGCCTGATTCCGGTTGCCTCCAACGCAGCGACGCTGCCACCCCTTAGCATAGATGCTCCTGCTGATTTTTCGCCATCCATGGGCGCGGGCTCCGAGGCATTACAAAGGCTCGGTGCGCTTCAGGAAAAACAGGACCAGATCCGGCAGCGTGCTTCGACGGCAACAAGCGACGCGCAGCTGTCCGGGCTGGACGCATTGAGCCGCCGCGTCGCCGAAGACGTCGACAGGCTGATAACCACGTCGCTGGAGCCCGATCGCGCGAAAACGCATGCCCAGCTCGACGTACTCGGAACAGCACCCGCTTCCGAATCCGCCGCGGAAACTCCCGCGGTCGCCCAACAGCGCAGCGTTCTCGCTGCTCAGCAATTGCAACTCGATGCCGAACTCAAGCAGGCGGCAACGATCAAGGAGAACCTTGCCAACCTGAGCGCCCAGATCACGCGACTGCTGCAAAACCATCTGAAAGATCAACTGGCTCTTCGTTCCGACAGCGTAGTCAGCGCCGCGTTCTGGGCGTCGGCGCTCCACCCGGACACGGCTGACTATCAACGTCTGCGAGACTTCAATGCGCAGATCGACAGGCAGATTCAAACGACATGGCAAACGGGGCAGCGGGTTGCAACGTCCCTGCTTGTGCTGCTCGCCCTGGCCGTTGCAACGATCGGAACACGGCTTCTCGACAGAGCATCAGAACGGTTCTGCCTACGCCGCCTTCCGGAAGGCCGGATACGGCGCAGCGCGATGGCGATCTCGACCGTCGTCGCGTCTTTGGTGACCACCATATGTGCCATTGATCTGCTCTACTTCGCGTTGACCCGTCAGCAGGCGCTGCCTCCTGCGCTGCAAAGCTTCGCCAGCGAAATCATCAAACATGTTGTGACCTGCGCGCTGGTCGCCGCTCTCGGCCGGGCATTGCTTTGCACACGACATCCGTCATGGCGGTTGCCGGCCATCGCGGATCCCGTCGCTCGCGCGCTACGCCCTTTCCCACGGACACTGGCCGCACTGCTGCTGTTTTCAGGAGCCATCGAGCAGATCAACCGGGCCGTCGATACCAGCGTGCAACTTACGCTCTTTACTCGCGGCGTGGTGGCGTTGGTGGTCGCTCTGACCATCGGGATGTCGCTTTTACGCGCAAACCGGGTACTCACTGCGCTCGCCGCTGCCGGAGAATCGCCTGAGGCGCGTTCTACCCTCGCTGGCATTATTCATGCCGCCGTCAGCCTTGCCGTCGGAGCTTCTCTGATTGCATTGCTCTGTGGTTATGTTTCGTTCGCGCGGTTCATGACTTACGAACTGGTCTGGTTCGATCTCGTACTGAGCAGCGTTTATCTGCTGACGAAGCTCGCTCATGATGTTTGCGAAACCGTATTTTCGCCATGCCACGCCAGCGGCAAAACAATCAGGCATCTATTCGGGCTGCAAGATGTTCATCTCGAACAGGTGGCGACGGTACTCTCCGCCATTCTTCGCAGCGCATTGATGCTCGCCGCAGTCATCGCACTGCTAACGGGCGGCCTCGGGACAACGCCCCGAGATCTGGTCGATAGCATTCTCGACGTACTCGGTGGCGAGCGATTACATGCGCTCAATATCGTTCCCGCCCATATCTTCAGCGCTATCTTTACCTGTGCAGTGTGCCTGTATCTGGTTGGGCTCATGCGCAAATGGCTGGACGCCGAGTTTCTGCCCAAGACGCAAATGAGTTCGGGTATGCGCGCGTCGCTGGTAACGGTCTTCGCCAACGTCTGCTATGTCCTCGTCGCGCTGCAAACCTTGTCCGTACTCGGCGTGAAATGGCATAACCTGGCGTGGATCGTCAGCGCATTGTCGGTGGGCATCGGCTTTGGTCTGCAGGAAATCGTTAAAAACTTCATTTCCGGCCTGATATTGCTTGCTGAACGGCCGGTCAAAGTAGGCGACATGATCAGTATCACCGGCATTGAAGGCGATATCCGGCGCATCAGTGTACGTGCGACCGAAATACAGCTCGCAGACAGATCAACGGTGATCGTTCCCAATTCGCACCTGATTTCTCAGAATGTGCGCAACGTGACAATGGGAAACAAAACGCAGGGGGTTGTCACACTGGCCCTTACTTTTGCGCTGGACGTCGATCCGGAGCAGGTGCGCGATGTTCTTCTGCAAGCTTACCTGGATCACCCATCGGTTCTCGATCGTCCCGCGCCATCGGTGATCTTTAGCCAGTTGACGCCTGACGGTATGACATTGACTGTTACCGGCTATGTCGGTAGCCCGAGAATCGCCGGGGATACCAGAAGCGATCTGCTATTTGCAATCCTGAAGCGACTACGTGCTGCAGAAATACCGCTGTCGATCTCTCGAACCGTCGTAGTCCGAAGTACGAGCGATATCATCTCGAACCAGGAACCCACCGATCGCAATTCCGGTCCGGTAGAGCTCCGTGTCCTGTCTGCAATCAGCGAGAATAGATAGTCGTCGACGTGATTTCTCGCGCTCATGGGACTGGTAAAAGCCCTTATCGGTGGCTTGCTGGCCCTCGTTACACCGGTGATCGCAGCTCTACGCTATCGCCCACCCGGAACCGCTTTCCGCCGGGCGAATCCAGCGAAACGCGTTCCTTGGTGTAGGTTCCGTTCGCTTGCAGGCATTCCGAGTAACTGATAACTGTCATCCAGTCATAGACTTTTCCGTCCTGGATCACTGCAGCGATGTGCTCTGCCATGCCACGCGGCGCACGCGCAGTCTGCTGCAGTACACCGTAGTAACGGCACTTGCTGTCCGCTGACCGTAGCACTACGAGTCCGCCGAGTTGATTGATACCTGCGACGCTTTCAACCGTTGCGCTCATCGACGAATCGCCGGCTGCGTGTGAACTCGCTGCGAATAAAATCAGCAGCGCGGCAAACCACTTTTTCATTGAAGACTCCTATGGGTTAAAGGAAGGGTAGCGGCTGCTTTTGCGCCGACGGCATCGGTGGCGCGACCGGGAACGTGAATGTCGATTGCTGCCGGACCTATACCAATCAGTGCATCAGGAGGCTTGTATTTGCGACCAGGCGCTCGACTTCGAGCAGCGCGTCGCCGAGCACATCTATAGCCCCGCTTGCAGTGGATGCCGTAGCTGCGCTGCGCAACGCGTGCTGCACGATCTCGTGAATGACTTCAGTGTCCGACTGTCTGCGCCTGGACGTGAATCGTTGCGCTGGCTAATCCTTTGTAAATAACAGAGCCGGTATCCACCGCAAAACTGAGCACATGCTGTGTCAGATGTGGGTTGCAGTATATCGACAGCGCGTCGTTATTCGACCCGCGCAATTGTGAGTTGCCATTTCATGAACATGGAGGTTGGGTGGCTCGCGAATCGTTGACCGGACAAGGTAGACCCCGAGTTATCCAAGCGTATCGGTTCTTGACGCGCCTATACATCCGCCGTCCGCTCGCAAATTACGCCGGTTGGGCGGCCTTCATCAAATGCAGGTCGCAGCACGAGGGCTCCGCGCCCCGAGATCGCCGTTCGGTACGGCGCCCTGTCGTTTCGCGACCGCTGCGCGCGGATAGATGCCTCTCGACGTTGCAAGCTCGGAAACAATGTATTGAAGAGAACTATTTGTAATCGAACGATAAGAAGATGACGGACCTCAACGGAACGGGCACACGGACTTCAAGACCTTGCCTGGTCGTTGTTTCGCTAACCCGGCGTCTGTTGTTCCCGGCGCTCGAGACTGGAAGCTTCATCATGGCTAAAGCGTTCATGCCCGTTCTCACTGTCGTGTCAGTCATCGCTCTCCCCACGGCCACCTCTGCTCAGGGCAATGGTCCTCTGACGCGTGAGCTAGTGCACGAAGAAGTCATCCGACTGCAGCTAGCGGGCTCTGACCACCCCAACGGTGACGCACACTATCCGGCGAACATCCACGCGGCGCTGGCGAGCGTGGCGGCTCAACAGCAGGCGTTCAGTGGGCGCGGTGGCGTGAAACTGGGCTCCGCAGTTTCGGGGGTACCGGCGATGGCTCAGCTGGCCTCGTATCGTTCTATCTACAACGAAAGTTGATTGGACATCACGGCGGGGCAAGCCGCAGCCTTGTCTGGCTTTCCATAGCGACGTCGGCGTACCCCCTCCGGACGCGAGGTTCAGCGGAAGGCGTAGATGTCGGGAATCTGCCTTCGGGGTCGGCCGGCCCCGGAATCACCAGGTTCGGCCACGCGGGATTCACTTCAACCAGCACCAACGAGATCCCTTTTTTGTCGCGCAGCGGAATTCGCCAGGTTGAACCCGTTCGGTTTTTTGCGCCATGGCCTTACCGTTTTGCGCCGGATCGCGGCAGGCCCGCTTCATCGAATAGGAGAAAGTTTGTGAGATCCAGGATAGTTTTGCTTGCGCTGATCGCGACTACGGCCGTATGCCTGCATAGCACCGCGCAAGCGCATGTGCGCGTCGGTGTCCTTGTGGGTGTCCCGCCCCCCATGATGATGGCGCCCCCCGCCGTCTACTACGCTGCGCCCGCCCCACTCGTCGTCCAGTCGGTCCAGCCAACCCCGAGCACCGTCTACGTCGAAAAAACGCAGACGAGTCCGCCGTCGGGTACCTGGTGGTATTGCCCGGTGACAAAAAAATATTACCCGTACGTGAAGGGGTGTTCGAGCGGCTGGGTGGAAGTGCCGGTGAGGCCAACCGGGCCGAAATGACATGAGCAAGATGAATTCTCTCTCTCTGGCAATGCGCACGAAACGGGGCGTATCCGCGCTAGTCACCGCCGCGGTCAGTCTGAGCTGCATCATCGCGCTCGACGGCTGTGCGGGCGTGCCGATGGGTCCCACAGTGATGGCCCTGCCCGGCACCGGCAAGTCCTTCGATCAATTCCGCGCCGACGACGCGACATGCCAGCAATTTGCTTCTCAGAAGACCGGCGGCGTCAGCAACCAACAGGCCACAGCGACGGGCGCCCTGGGCGGTATGGCCGTCGGTACCGCGCTCGGGGCGGCGGCCGGTGCGGCGTTCAACGGCCGCCGTGGCGCAGCGGTCGGCGCAGGCACAGGCCTGCTCGGCGGCAGCATGATCGGCGCCGGCATGGCGCAGAGCTCCTCCATCAGCCTTCAACATCGCTACGATCAGGCGTACGTTCAGTGCATGTACGCAAATGGCGAGCGTGTGCCGGTCCCGCGCAGCGCCGCCAATGTGTACCGGACGCACGACGAAGCGACGCCTCCGCCGCCGGCCTACGATACGGCGCCTCCACCAGGTTACTGAACCAGGCACGCCGACGTTTCGTGGCGCGTCAGGCTGGCTTGGCAAGACCTGTCAATCGAAGATCTCCGCGGATTTCTGCACCGCGAACTTTCGAGCAAGAGGCGCCGACCATCGAATTCGCCAATCGTCGCGCTGCGCGCGATGCTGCGGTTTCTCACCGTGATGGGTCGTGTGCCGTCCGGTCTCGAGGAACCACTACCTCGAATCCGGAGATGGCGTCACGCGACGCTTCCAGCCAGCCTGACGAACGATGATGTGGAACGGCTCATCAAGTGCGGGTCGACGCTGCGACGTTTCAGCCGCTGCGGAACACAGCAATCATATTGTTGCTCGCCAGGACCGGGATGCGGGTTGCTGAAGTCATGCACCTCGGTCTGGATGCGTAAAACGAAGCGATGTTGTCATCGCATAATGCCCACAAGGGAAGGGCGTAAGCCCGGCCGCCGGTTGTCCGGCACGGGGAGCTTCGATAGTAGTAATAGAACGGATAACGATGACGATGCGCGAGCTGGACGAAAACGCGTCAGTGGGCGGAAGTGATTCCCGCGCTCACGAACATGGTCGCCGCCGCGAAGACGCTGCGCAGTCGGCTTCAGTAAAGAGGCGAGCGAACCGTCGCGTTCTTCGCGTCGGCTCATATCTGCATGGCCGCTCTGGCGCCGAGCTTTGAGCAGGGCGCTACATGCCTTCCCGTCAGACGGATTCCGCGGCCGTCCCCGATTGCGGTTCCCGATGCGCGGCCGTCACTTGCCGCGCCTCCACCGCCCACGCAATGACAGTTCAATCGCGCCAATACCGACGCCAACCGTATTGGACGTTCAACGCGATTGATACACTTTGAAAATTCCTCCACCGGGCTGCTCGCATCGCCAGCGGAAGCGTCATAGCCAGGCGCTTGCATGCCCGCGCCGCAACGCTCTGGCGCGGGCAGGACCGGGAACGCTGGTTGCGGGTTGATCACGATGGCCGCGGTTAGCCACGGTCACCCGCAATCTCACGTAGGAGAGCGTCATGACTTCGGACAAGAATTCGAATCGTCAGCCGTCGAATCCGGCGCAGCCCGGCCGCGACAGCGGACAGCAGCAACAGAACCAGACTCCTCCGACGCATCAGGGCGGCCAGCGGCAGCCCTGAGCGCGATGAGTGACGGCGTGTCCAGGCGTCGTCGCTCGAAAAAACGGGAACCCCGACGTAATAGCGCCGCTAATGGCGGATCGTCACTACGAAGGCGAAGTGGAAAAACTTCACATCTATCTGTTCGGCGCGCACGATGCGGTTCGGCACGAGCAGGCGCTGATCCGGCTCGACAAGGCCGGCTACATGGTCACGCTCGCGCGGGTCGTGGTCGAAGATCTGCCGACCTATGCGCAGGCGCGCGACCGCCCCGAGCTGCAGAGTCTGATCCGACGAATCGCGCCGCGCGACACGCTCGTCGTGCTCGAGCTGGCCGCGCTCGGCTGCAACGCGCGCGACATCCTCGCCACCGTGATGCAGTGCCGGAAGGCCGGCGTGGCGCTGCGTTGCGTCGAAGTCGGCCATACCGATCTGGCCGGGCGCCCCGAGCCCTCGGCGGTGAAGGCATTGCGCGCGCTGGTGCGGCTCGACGCCGCGTGCCGCAGCCTGCGCAGCCGCGACAGTCTCGCGGCCGTTCGCGCGAGCGGCAAGCACACGGGCAGGCCGCCGTCGCTTTCCGAGCAGCAGCGTCAACGCGTGCTGCAATCTCTCGGCAGAGGACAGTCGGTCAGCGAGGTCGCGCGGCGCTTCGGCACGTCGCGTCAGACCGTGATGCGCATTCGCGCGGACACGCCAGCCGTGTAGAAATTGCGTGCCGGAGCCCGGGATCACTGCGAGTCGTCGAGGTCTGGAAAAGCCTGATCGAACATCGTGCGCAAGTGTGCGGCTGGTCCGCCCACGTGAACCACGCGGGCGGACGCGAGTCGCTGAGCGTCGATCTGGTCGATTGCCGTGCGGATCGCCTCGCGATTATCTCGGCCGCGTTGAGCTCGGGACCGATCGGCGGAGCCCGCTCCGCTCGATGGCCTCTTCGTGCTCGCGATCGACAACCAGGAAGAAGCGCGCGACGCGCTCGAAGCGGTGCTGAGCACGAGCGGCGCACGCGTACGGCTATGTGCAGCGGGCACCGAAGCGCTGGACTGGCTGCGCGCGACGGACCCGGCGCAATGGCCGGATGTGCTGCTCTGCGATCTGATGCTGGCCGGCGAAGATGGCTATGACGTGCTGAGCCGTTTGCGCGCACTGGAAGGCGGGCGGCCGTCGATACGCGGCGGGCCACTGCCCGCGATTGCGCTGACCGGCTACACGGACGCACTCGACGAACAGCGTGCGCGCACCGCGGGTTTCGACGCGCACTTGCACAAGCCCGTGGCGCCCGCAGAACTGATCGCCGCGATCCGGCGGCTCGCGCAGCCGCCGTCGCGCACGGACACGGCGTTGCCGCGATCATGATGCGCGCGATTCAGGTCTGGGCGAGGTCTCAGATCGGCGCGTCGAACTTGCCACCAACAGTCGTCGTTGCGGACGCGTCGAGATTGCGCTCGGCGGCGCGCACGCGGTCGCGCATCGCGAGGATCGACCGGGGGACCACCCGGCGTTCTCGCACGGTCCACGCCAGCCCGGCCAGTAATTCGGTGCCGTCGCGCATCAGCGTGCCTTCCCGCGCGAATACGTCGAGGGCGCGCAGAGTCGCGCTCAACGCTTCGCCCAACGGCAGACGCAGCCACGCGACCCACGCGGCGTTGCGCGCGAGCATGCGACGGCGCAACGCGCTGTCGCGCACCGGCGACGGATGGTGATGGAGCGTCAATTGCTCGCAGTAGACGATCGCATGTCCCGACGCGAGCACGTCGAGCGAAACGAGTGTTTCCTCACCGCCGATGAAAAGACGCGGCTCATAGCCGCCGATCTCGCGATACAGCGCCGCGCGAAACACGCATGCGCCCGCCATCAAGCCGATCAAGGAGGGCCCCGGCAGACCGACACGGCCGAGCGGGCTTGCGCGCATCAACGCACAGGTCGGATCCGTCGTGTTGTCCGCGCCGACCGCGACGCGCGCATTCAGCACGCCGACGCGCGGCCATGCATCGAGCAATTGCACCGCGCGTTCGAGCGAGCCCGGGCCCCACCAGGTGTCGTCATCGCAGAACGCGACATAGTCGGTCTCGACGCACGCGACCGCGTGGTTGCGCCCTGCCGCGCCGAGATTGCCGTTGCATCCGACGACGCGAACGCTCGGATAGCGCGCTTCGACGAGTGCGACCGTGTTGTCGGTGGAACCGCCGTTCGGCGACAGGCAGCCACCGATCGAGGTCAACGCGGCCGTCGCGAGGGTCGCGTCGCGCAACGCGTCGTCGTCGCAAAGCAACGGATAGACCCGTTGCGCCCCGTCAAGCCGCTAGTTCAGCCGCGCAGCCGCGCGAAAATACTCATCAGGTCTTCGAGAACCACCGGCTTTTTCAGGTGCGCGTCGAAGCCCGCGTCTTCGGCCGCGCTGACGTCCGCCTGCTGGCCGAAGCCGCTGACCGCGATACAGATCACGGACTTCATCGCCGGCATACCGCGCAGCTTGCCGATGAACTCCATACCGTCCATGCCCGGCATGCCGATGTCGGACAGGATGATATCGGGCGCGTTGCCGTTGATCATCGTCAGCGCTTCCTCGCCGCTCGTCGCGGTCCGCACTTCGGCGCCCTCGCTTTCCAGCAGCAGCTTGAAGGTTTCGACGGTCGCGGCGTCGTCGTCGACCATCAGGATACGTGTGCCCTTCAACGGCTCGGCGGTGACTTCGATACCCGCGCTCGTGCGGGTGGCGAGCCGGTGGGTGGGCAGGGTCACCGTGAACGTTGCACCGCGGCCGACGCCGTCCGACTCCGCACGCACCGCGCCGCCGTGCAGGTTGACCAGATCACGCACCAGCGCGAGGCCGATGCCGAGGCCCCCGCGGTGCGAGCCCGGATCGCGGCTCTGCTGGAACATCTCGAAGATATGCGGCAGCAGCGACGCCTCGATGCCGATGCCGGTATCGCTGACGCGCAGCACGGCCTCGGCGTGATCGTTGACCTGCAACGACACCTGGATCGAACCGCGCTGCGTGAACTTCAGCGCATTGCTGATCAGATTCCACACGATCTGCTCGATCCGCGTGAGATCGGCGTGAACGATCACGGGCGCATCGGTCATCTCGACGCTGAGCGTGATGCCGCGTTGCGCGGCATCGTCCTGCACCGCGCTGCACACGCGCTGCACGATCTCGCGCATGTCCACTACGGTGCGCACGACCGACAGCTTGCCCGTGCGCACGCGCGAAATGTCGAGCAGATCGTCGATGATTTGCGCCTGGCCCATCACGGTGCGGCGGATCGTATCGGTCGCGCGCGACACGTTCAGGTTCTGCCGCGCTTCCGGCGCGCGCGCGATCAGCTCGGCGCTGGCCGAAATCAGGTTCAGCGGATGCTTGAGCTCGTGCGACACGACCGCGAGAAATTCGTCGCGGCGCCGCTGCGCGTCGCGCTCGCTCGCCGCGCGCAGCGTTTCGACATGGGTGCCGCGTCCCGAGGTCGGTTCGTGCACATATTCGCCGAGATCGCGCGTGATCTTCGCAAAGCCGCTGATGCCCGGTTCGTCGAGACGGGACAGCACGCCGCTCGCGAAAAAGCGCGTGCCGTCCTTGCGCAGATGCCAGCACTCCTCTTCGGCGCGGCCGTTCAGACGCGCTTCGGCGAACTCGCGTTGCGCGACGTTGCCGGCGCGGTCCTCGTCGGTGTACAGGATGTCGGCGGACTGGCCGATCATTTCGGCTTCCGAATAGCCGAAAATCCGTTCCGCGCCCGCGTTCCAGCTAGTGATCACGCCGTTATCGTCGAACGTGATGATCGCGTAGTCCTTGGTGCCCTCCGCGACGATGCGCATGCGCCGCTCGCCTTCGCGCAGCCGGTCTTCCGCCTGACGGCGATCGGTGATGTCGATGAACGACAGCACCGCGCCGTCGATGCGGTCTTCCGTCGTGCGGTAGGGCACGAAGCGCGCAAGATACCAGCGCCCGTCGTTGCTCTTCAGCTCGCGTTCGATCAGGCGCAGCGAGTCGAACGCTTCGGCCGCGTCGTCGGCGAGCCTGTCGTATTCGAGCCGGTGCGTGATGTCGAGGAGCGACCGGCCGATGTCCGATGGAATGATGCTGAAGACGTCGGTTGCGCGCGGCGTATAGCGCTTGATGCAGAAGTTGCGGTCGACGAAGATCGTGCCGATGTCGTTCGCGGCGATCAGGTTGTGCAAGTCGTCGTTGATCTTGCCGGTTTCCTCGACCTTCGACTTCAGTTCCGCGTTGACCGTGGTCAGCTCCTCGTTGATCGATTGCAGCTCTTCCTTGCTGGTTTCGAGTTCCTCGGTCGCCGAGCGCAGTTCCTCGTTGATCGCCTGCAATTCCTCGTTCGACGCCTTCAGCTCCTCGGTCGAGGTTTCCGACTGCTCGATCGTGGACTGCAACTGTTCCTTCGTGCGTTGCAGCTCGCGTTCGAGCTGGCTGATGATCGGGTCTTTCTGCACGTCGGCCGAGGCCGTTTCCGCGTTGGCCATGCTGTCCTCGACCTCGTCGAACAGCACCAGCACGAAGTCCGCGTTCGCTTCCGGATCGTGTACCGGCCGCGCGGTCATGCTGACGAAGTACGAACGGCCATCGCGCTCGATGTGCACGCGGCGCGCTTCGACACTGCGGTTCGTGTGCAAGGCCTGATAGATCGCGGTGCGCAGTTCGAGCCGCAGTTCCGGGCGCACGGCGGCCACGATGTTATGCGACGGCTCGCCGCCGGAATATTGCAGAAAACGCCCGGCGCGATCGGACAGATGAACGATTTCGGATTCGCGGCTCACCAGCACGCTAGGCGGCGCATATTGCTCGACGAGCCGCTGATGCAGATCGCCGAACGAGAAGCGCCGGCGCCCTGTCGGCTGCACCGAGGTCACCACGGGCCGCGATCTCATCGTGCCCGAAATCGCCATCGGCACCGGCGTGTCGCCGCGCACGGTCATGTTCGCGCGATAGATGCGGTTGCGCTTGTCGACCACGGTGAACATCGAGCTCACGCTGTCGGCCGATTCCGAGCTGCCGAGAAACAGCACGCCGCCGGGCCGCAGCGCGAAGTGGAACATCCGCAGAATTTCGATCTGCGCTTCGCGGTCGAGGTAGATCAGCAGGTTGCGGCAGCAGATCATGTCGAGCCGCGAGAACGGCGGATCGCTCAGCACGTTATGGTGCGCGAACAGCATGCGTTCGCGCAGCTCCTTCTTGATCCGGAAGTGCGCGGCGTCCTTCGTGAAGAACTGGCGGATGCGCGCCGGCGTCAGGTCGGCGAAGATCGAGTCCGGGTACAGACCGGTGCGTGCGAACGAAATGGCGCGCTCGTCGATGTCGGTCGCGAATACCTGAAACGACACGCCCTCGTGTGACTTTATCGAGCGCTCCTGCATCAGCATGGCCAGCGAATACGCTTCCTCGCCGGTCGCGCAGCCCACCGACCAAACGCGGATACGGCCCTGCTCGCCGCGCTGTTCGAACAGGGGCGGCAACACTTCCCGCTCGAGCACGTCGAACGCTTCCTTGTCACGGAAGAAATTGGTGACGCTGATCAGCATGTCCTGCAGCAGCGCCTGGGTTTCTTCGGGATGCAGATGCAAATAGTCGCGATACGCCTGCAGCTCGGTGATGCCGTTGACCTGTAGCCGGCGTTCGATGCGGCGCAGGACCGTAGCCCGCTTGTAATGGCGGAAGTCGTGCGCGGTGCGGGTGCGCAGGATCACCATGATCTCGCGCAACGCGCGTTCCGCCGACTCGTTGACCGTGTCTTCGTCGGGCTCTTCCGCCTGCGCGGCCGGCAAATGGATTTCCCGTGCGGTGGACCACAGATCCATCAGCCGTTGCGGCATCTCGGCCGCGGTCATCACGAAATCGGCCATGCCGGTCGCGATCGCGCTGCGCGGCATGCTGTCGTATTCGGCCTCGGAAGGGTCCTGCACGAGCGTAATGCCGCCCATTTCCTTGATACGCGACAGGCCGACCGAGCCATCCGAGCCCGCGCCCGACATCACGATGCCGATCGCGCGTTCGCGGTGCGCCTCCGCGAGCGTGCGGAAGAACAAATCGATGCTCGCCCGGCGTCCTTCCTCGGACTGCTTCTGCGTGACGCGCAGGTAGCCGTCGACCATGATCATCTCGAACGAGGGCGCGACCAGATAAACGTGATCCGATTCGATTGGCGTGGGGCCCGTGACCTGCTGCACCGGCATGCTGGTGACTTTCTGCAGCAGCGAGGCCAGATTGCTTTCGTGATCCGGTGACAGGTGAACGACCACTACGAAGGCCATCGACGTGTGCGCGGGCAGCGCCTCGAAGAATTCCGTCAGCGCGTTGAGCCCCCCCGCCGATGCGCCGATGCCGACGATCGGATAGTGTGCCTGGCTAGGCAGAGACTGCCCCCGCTTTTTTGACATGGCTGCGCGTCCCTTCTTGGAAAAGGATAGTCCAGCGGTGGATTTTTATAGGGCAACGAGCCCATTTCCTGCTGGGCCAGACACGCATTATCTCGCATTGGACTTATATTTCCAGCAGCATGGAATGCAGGAGTTCGGCCGCGTGGCCCCGCGCGCCGCGCGTTGTCCTACTCGCGCTGTTGCGCCGCGGTGTCTCCTGCACTGGCGAAATTGGCCAAGCTCCAGGCTGAACATTTCGCGCTCGCGCAGCGCACGCAGCGCCTTGCGCAACGAGTCCCCGGCATCGACCTGGCGGCCGTCGTCGAGCGATGCGCCCGAGTAGGCATGACCGAGGCCGATCACCGCGCCGTGGAAAAACTGTTCGACGCCTTCGGCAAATCGCGCGGCGACGAGCGCGACACGCTCGAAGCCGAAGCCGCGCTGACGCAGCGCGCATGCGAAGAGCTGACGATGCATACGATCATCGAGGAAGAACTGTTGTATCCGGCCGCGCAACAGGCGCTGCCCGACGACGACAAGCTCGATGTCGATGAAGCCTACGTCGAGCATTTTCTGGTGAAAACGCTGATCGCGAAGTTCGAGACGCTGAAGCCGGGCGACAAAGGCTTCGACGCGACGTTCAAGGTCATGTCCGAGCTCGTGCGGCATCACGTCGAGCAAGAGGAAGGCGAACTCTTTCCGGCCTTGCGGCGCACCGGCTGCGATCTCGCCGCGCTCGGTGAAAAGGTCGCGGCGCGCAAGCAAACGCTGCAAGCCAGGCTGGATCAGGCGGGCAGTCGCGCGGTCGGCGACAAGACCTGATGGGAGTCTTGAATTTGCGCGCGGCGCTCGCACTGATTCGTTTAAAACGTCGCTGCGACAGTCTTGTCTATAAGTCGACACTTACGGACGTGCGCACCCTGTTACATGTCCATTAACATCGATTTCAGGAGGGTACAACAGGATCGCCTGATGCAGCAGGGGAGAGCCATGTCAAGGAGAAAGCTGAAACTGACGCAGTATCTGGCGGCAGGGGTCGCCTCAAGCGACGACTTTTCCATCTACGTCACCGCGCGCCGCAGCGCCGATGGGCGATTCTATGCCGATCTGCTGGTGAGCCGTAAAGTGGATGGCCGCCGTCTGTTCCCGTTCGATGGCGCGCCCGAAGTCGGTCCGTTCAACAGTATCGAGGAAGCGCGGCTCGCCGCCGAGGAGTACGGTGCGCGAATCGTCGCGGCCGACCTTGCCTGTCCCGAGGCGTGAGCGCGCGGCCCGCCGCGATATCGCCTGGCGACACGATCCCCTTCAAACGCTTGCCCTGGTTCACGGCCGGCACGCGGTGGATCTGTGCGCCCGCCGTTTTCGTTCCGACGTCGTCGACGTCGCCTTCCTCGAGCACCAGTCCGGCGGCGCGCTGATTTGATTGGCTCGTCGAATAGCGGGGTGCCATCGAACGAACGCGCACCGCGCGGAACAACGCTTGCTAGCCTGTGGCTCGCCGTCATTCGGGCACGGTGCATCTGGCGCCGTACCGCGGCATCGCTCACGTTCACGGAGAAGCACTTATGGACAAGGAACTCGAAGCCCGCATTCGCACGCGGGCGTACCAGATCTGGGAAAACGATCCGTCGCCGGAAGGGAGAGCCGACGACCATTGGGAAGAAGCGCGCCGGCAGATCGAGGCGGAAGGCGCGGCCGACGAGGCTGCCGTGCCGCAGGAGCCGACCGATCAGTCCGCGGAGCGCGAGCGCGGCTCGCGCATCGCGCCCGAAGAGCAACTGCAGGAAATGTCGGACGATGACATGGAACCGCCGAAGCGCGCCACGCGGCCGCGCGCCGGATAAGCGAGCGCCGCCCCTTTACACCGACGCCGGCGATGGCGTCGGTGCCACCGGCAATGCGCGTTGGTGGCGCGTCGCGCTCTCTCATCGGTGGTCCCGCTCGACGCGCGGGAGTCGAGCGAAGTAATGCTCGACGCGCGACAGCGCATACAGCGCGGCGGCCGACCGCACGTCGTTGCGGTCGCCCGAAAAGCGCCGCGTCTCGGCGAAGGTGGTGAACTCATTGCCGCGCCGTCGGAACGACCACGCGAAGCATTGCGTGCCTGGTGGCGGATCGTCAGCGGAGCCGCCATGCGCGACGCTATCGGCGAGCCCCGTGTTCGATACCGCGATGTCCGCGCAGCAGCCTTCCTGGCGCAGCGCGCCCTCGGCCATTTCGCGCGCGACCGCTTCGCTGGTAAGCCCGTATTGCTTCATCGTGCTTTGCCGCACGCCGAGAAAGCCTGCTTTGCCCGATGGCGAGTAGCTGACGAAGCCGACATCGAGACACGCGCCGCTACCCGGCACGCTCGCCAGATACGACGCGATCTGGCCGCCGGTGCAGGATTCGGCGGTCGCGAGCTTCAGACCTCGCGAGCTGAGGAAGGACACGACCTGCATGGGAATGTTCATGATTTTCGCTTTGGTTGTGCGACGGATTCGGACGGCATTTTGTTCGTGCAATCGCTCCCGAGAAGCGCGCAGCAAAGATCGGTCCGGGCGCGCTTCACGTTTCGCGCATCGCCACGAGCACCTGCCGGCGGTATGCTCATTGCTGAAGCGTGAAAGAGCAGCGAACTCGCGCGCGGCCCCGTCGCAATGCGTGGCGCGCGCAGGGCCGCGCATTCGCGAGGAGGCCGCGATGAGCGATTTCGACGAAGCGCGCGCATGGATGGTCGAACGGCAGATCGTGCAACGCGGCGTGCGCGACGACTACGTGATCGAGGCGATGCGGCGCGTGCCGCGCGAGGCATTCGTGCCATCCGAACTGCGCGAATTCGCGTATGACGATACGCCGCTGCCGATCGGCGGCGAGCAGTCGATCTCGCAGCCGTACATCGTCGCGAAGATGCTCGCGGCCGCCGAGTTGCAGCCCGGCGATCGCGTGCTCGACATTGGCACGGGCTCCGGCTATGCGGCCGCGATCGCCGCGGAGATCGCGGGCCGGGTGGATTCCATCGAACGCGACGCGAGCCTCGCCGAGGGCGCGCGCGAGCGCTTGCAGCGGCTCGGCTACGAGAACGTCGAAGTGCATGTCGGCGACGGCACCGCAGGTCTTGCCGCGCATGCGCCCTATAACGCGATCATCGCGGCGGCGGGCGGACCGCGTGTGCCGCGAGCGCTGCGCATGCAACTCGCCGTGGGCGGACGGCTCGTGATGCCGGTCGGCAGCAGTCAGAGCCGTCAGCGGCTCGTGAAGATCGTGCGGCGCGACGAACACGACTACGACGAAGATGCGTTCGGCGACGTGCGCTTCGTGCCGCTCGTCGGCGACGATGGCTGGCCGGAGCCAGGCGGCGCGGCGCGCGCGGATTTGCGGCCCGCATCCACGTCCACGCCCATACCGCTCACGCCTACGCCGGCCGCACCTATGCCGGCCGCGCCTACGCCGGCCGCGCTCGAACTCGCGATTCGCGACGCGGCCGAACCGTTGCCCGACATCGATTCCGCGGAATTCGCGGCATTTTTCGACCGCTTCGCCGGGCATCGCGTCGTGCTGCTCGGCGAGGCCAGTCACGGCACGTCGGAGTTCTACCGTGCGCGCGCGGCGATCACGCGGCGCCTCGTCGAGCAGCACGGCTTTTCGATGATCGCGGTCGAGGCCGACTGGCCCGACGCCGCGATCGTCGACCGGCATGTGCGCGAGCGGCCGATGCCCGGCGGGCGGTCCCGACCGTTTCGCCGCTTTCCGACCTGGATGTGGCGCAACACCGACTTCATGGGCTTCGTCGCGTGGCTGCGCTCGCACAACGCCGCGCACCCCGAGCGCGAAACGCGCTTTTACGGGCTCGATATCTACAGCCTTTCCGAATCGATCGACGCGGTATTGCGCTATCTCGACAGCGTCGACCCTGCCGCGGCGCGCATCGCTCGCGAGCGTTATGGGTGCCTCAGTCCGTGGCAGAAAGATCCGGCCGTATATGGACGCGCCGCGTTGAGCGGCGGCTACGCGCAGTGCGAAGAACACGTGGTCGCGCAACTCGGCGATCTGCTGAAAAGCCGGCTCGACTATGCGCGCGAAGACGGCGAGCGCTTCCTCGACGCGGCGCAGAACGCCCGGCTCGTGGCGGTCGCCGAGCACTACTATCGCGCGATGTACTACGGCGGGCCGCAAAGCTGGAATCTGCGCGACACGCATATGTTCGACACGCTGCGTCATACGCTCGACAGCCGCGGGCCGCAGGCGCGTCTGGTCGTGTGGGCGCACAACTCGCATATCGGCGACGCGAGCGCCACGCAGATGGGCCGCATGCAGGACGAGATCAATCTCGGCCAGCTGTGCCGCGCGCAGTTCGGCGACGCGGCGGCGCTGATCGGGTTTGGCACGCACAGCGGCACGGTCGCCGCGGCGAGCGATTGGGGCGCACCGATGGAGGTGAAAACCGTGCAGCCATCGCTCGAGGGCAGCGTCGAATTCAGCATGCACGGCACGGGTCTCCCGCGCTTCCTGCTCGACCTGCGGCCCGGCATGCACGACACGCTGCGCGACCGGCTGCGCGCGCCGCTATTGGAGCGCTTCATCGGCGTCATCTACCGTCCCGGGACCGAGCGGTATAGCCATTACGCGCAAGCGTCGCTGGCCGAGCAGTTCGATGCGTTCGTGTGGTTCGATCGCACGAGCGCGGTGAGCGCGCTGCCCGTTTCCGCCGACGAAAAGAACCATGCGGCGGAGACTTTTCCATTCGGTGTGTGAGGGCGATCGGCACGTTCACGCCTCAGGCGAGGAACGCGGCTTGCAACGGAACGGACAGTGCATTCCAGCAGGTCCGAACCGAGGGGTCGCTCATGAACAAGGTTGTACAGCGCCTTGCCATCGCCGCGATGTCGGGTGTTGCCAGTGGCGTCGTCTGCGCGCAAGGCGCCTGGCGAGTCGAGCCGCGACCAGGCGAACCGTGAACACGCGGGGCGCGCGAACCAGGCCGCGGTTCAGCACGGACAGCGCCGCAGGCATGGCGCGAGCAGCGCGCGCTAGCGGCGACGCGGCCTGGCTGCCGCCGTCGCCGCGCGTGCTCGCGATTCCGCCATGAAGGACGAACCGGTCTGGTTCCTGCTGATCGGCGCGCTGCTCACGTTCATGGCCGTCGCGCGCGGGCCGATCCGCCGCTTGCCGCTGACCGGCGCGATGATCTATCTGCTGGTCGGCGTGGCGGTCGGGCCGGCCGTGTCCGGGCTCGTCGGGGTCGATCTGCTGCGCAATACCGCGTTGCTCGCGACGCTGGCTGAAGTCGGGCTCGTCGTGTCGTTGTTTTCGATCGGCATGCATCTGCGCGTGCGGCTGCGCAATCCGCTGTGGTTGTTGCCGCTGCGGCTCGGCGGCCCGGCGATGCTCTTCACCGTCGCCTTGATGTTCGGCTTCACCGCTTTGGTGACCGGCCGCGCGGACGGCGCGGCGTTGTTCCTCGCGGCCGCGCTCGCGCCGACCGACCCGGTGCTCGCCAACGAGCTGCGCGTGACGCAAGCTGGCGACGACGAGCCCGTGCGCTTCGCGTTGTCGGGTGAAGGCGGCCTGAACGACGGTGCCGCCTATCCGTTTGCGGTGCTGGGACTGACGCTTGCCGGCGCGAGGCTGTTCGGCTCGGGCAGTGGCGTGCATTTCGTCGGCTCGGTGCTGTGGGGGATCGTCAGTGCGCTCGTGATCGGTTGCGTGTTTGCGATCGTGTTCGCGCGCGCGATCTTCTTTCTGCGCACCCGCTACGGCGAAGCGATCGGTCTCGACGGGTTTCTCGCGCTAGGCCTGATGTCGACCTCGTACGGCGCGGCGCTGCTGCTGCACGCTTATGCGTTCGTCGCGGTGTTCGTGGCGGGCGTCGCCGTCCGTCACGAGGAACTGCGCGCGACGGGCGACAAGAATCCCTCGGAAGTGCTCGACGAGGTGCAGCACGGCGAACAGGTCGATGTCGCCCAGGATCCAGAAATGGCGCATGCGATCCTCGCCGAATCGATGATGGGCTTCATGCGCGAAATGGAGCGGCTCGCGGAGTTGTCGCTGATGCTGATCATCGGCTGCGTCGTGTCCGCGCACTGGCGCGAGATGTTCGATCTGCGCGCCGTGTTGCCCGCGGTGTTTCTGTTTTTCGTCGCGCGGCCGCTGTCCGTCGTCGTCGCGATGATGGGTGCGCGCGTCGACAATAGCCAGCGGCATCTGATGGCGTGGATGGGGATTCGCGGCGTCGGCGCGTTTTACTACCTGATGTTCGGCCTCGAATACGTGCGTGGCGCGATGACGCCGCTGCTGCCGGCCGTGCTCGATGCGATCGTGTTGTCGGTGCTGCTGCATGGCTCGACCGCGAACTATCTGTTGCGGCGGTATTTCGACCGGCGTCGCTGAATGAAGCGACGGGCGCGATGGCGCGCGTGAGTTGTCGCGCCGCGCTCCACCTGGCTCCCGTTTGCCGCTCCTTGTATCGCAATGTATCCGCGCGGCCCGGGGATACGTGCGCTTACCAAACCCGCTGATCCAGACACATGCGAGATACGTCGGCGCGTTCAAATACGTGCACCGCAAGTTCGAGCCCGGATTTGCAGACCTGAATATCACCGGATCAACAGGAGTAAGCCACCATGACCCGCATCGAAGAAGTGCTGTACACCGGCAAAACCCATACGACCGGCGGCCGCGAAGGCGCCGCGCGCAGCTCGGACGGCCGTCTCGACATCAAGCTGTCGCCGCCCGGCACCTCGGGGGGTGGAACGAATCCCGAGCAGTTGCTCGGCGCGGGCTGGTCGGCGTGTTTCATCGGCGCACTCGGGTTGGCGGCGCGCGCGTTGCACCTGTCGTTGCCGGCCGATACCAGCGTCGATGCGGAGATCGATCTCGGCACCACCGATGGCGCTTACTTTCTTCAGGCGCGGCTGTTCGTCAGTCTTCCCGGTGTCGAGCGTGACGTGGCGCAGGGGTTGATCGAGCGAGCGCATCTGACCTGCCCGTATTCGAAGGCGTTGCGCGGTAATGTGGATGTGCAGACTACGCTCGTTTGAGCGTCGCTGAAGGTGATGGCGGGGCCGCGCCGAAGCATCGCGCGGCCCCGCGTATCTGCTATGCCAGCAGCTTCGAAAGCTACGCGGTGTCGGGTTCGAGCGGCCCGCTACGCCGCAGGCGCAACCGACGCTCCCGCGATCTTGTGCCGCGCGAGCGATTGCGCCACAAAACCCGAGGCCTTCATCTCTTCCACAAACGAACACAGCGCGTGAGCCGCCGCTTCGCCGCGGCTCTTCGGCACACCCATCGCCTGCCGGATCACCATGAAGCGCTCGTCTAGCAGCCGCAGACCGGGAGTTTGCTTCGCATCGGCCTCGAGTTGCTGCTTCACGCCTGCCGCCACTTCCAGATGCTGCTCGATAAACGTCGGCACGACGCTCGGCGAGCTCGGCGCGCGCACGATTTGCGCGGATTTCAGCTCGCGCGTCAGAAACAGATCGTACGCACTGCCTTTGCCAACGACGACCCGGTTGTGCGCCTGATCCGCATCCTGATTCGAGCGTACCGGCGAGTCGTCGCGCACCAGGTAGAAGCCTTCGATCAACACATACGGCGCCGTGAACGCAATCGTCTCGCCGCGCAACGGATCGATCGCGAAGAAGCCGAAATCCGCGCGCTCCTCGCCGACGGCCTGCACCGATTTGCCGGCCGTATCGAAGACGACCAGCTCCAGTTCGACGCCCAGTTTCGCGGCGAACGCGCGCGCGAGATCGATCGATACGCCGAACGGCTCGCCGGAGTCGGCGTGACGATTGGCCAGGATTGGATTGCCGAGATTGATCGACGCGCGCAGCTTGCCCGTGGGCGTGAATGCGGCGACGACGGAGGGATCGATGGTCATAAGGCCTCTCGTGGCGACCGCGTTCGGGGCGAAGCGCAGTCTTAGGGTTCGAGGATTTCGCTGATGCGGGATAGCGCGTTGAGAGTATGTCGCAGATGCTCGCGCATCGCTGCCAAGTCATTGCTTGTGTCGTCCGCTCATGGGCCTACTTCGTCAGGCGAACGACGTACAGCCCGGTCCCGTTCACATAACCGGCAACACTGTAGTTCGGGCTTACCGCCATCAGCGCCCCCGGAATTGTCGGCGAATAGGCCACACCCGCCGTCGTGACGGTCGCCAGTTCGACCGCCGGTGTACCCGTCACGGGCTGGGTCGTCGTGAAATTGAAAGTCAGTAGCCGGCTGTCCATCTGCGTGATATCGCCATCACCGCCTTCCGTGATTTCGTAGGCGTAGCTGGTCTGCACGCCAGCGGGCACCGGATCGGGTTTGCCCAGGCAGAGCGTCAGAGCGCGCGTGACGCCGCCAGTGGGGGCCTTCAGTGTCAAGGTTGCGATATTGTCGTCGGTTACCATCGTCATAGGCGTGCCGGCTGCCGTACCGAGGGCAATATCGAGCCGCTTGTAGTTGGCCGGACAGTTGAACGCGGTCGATTGCGGGGATGACGCCGCGTCTGGAGCAGAAGCGGCTCCCGGTGCCGAGGCCGACGAATCCGCCGCCGCTGCT
The DNA here is from genome assembly GCF_014201065.1 of Paraburkholderia sp. Cpub6. Taxonomy (NCBI): domain Bacteria; kingdom Pseudomonadati; phylum Pseudomonadota; class Betaproteobacteria; order Burkholderiales; family Burkholderiaceae; genus Paraburkholderia; species Paraburkholderia sp. Cpub6. Next base: position 36,365 of record NZ_JACHDM010000003.1, on the reverse strand, counting down.
GCGTCACCGCTACTACCACCGCTGCCGCTCCCACTGCCGCACGCAGCAAGCAGCACTGCGGCACCAATCAGACTCATCGAAAATTTCCGGCTCATCAGCATTGTTATCTCCTTATGGTCAGTGAATCACTCATCAGAATTGCCCTGTCACCTGAAAGCCCAGGGTGACGCTCGGCGCAGGAAAGCCGGTCGGTGCATAGACCGGCGTCCCGGCGAACACGTCATAGCTGAACGTGCCCAGGCGCGAGGGTACGGAACCCTTGAACCCCAGGACCGCACCCGCGAGCTGCGTACCCGCGAGGTACGCCGTGGACGGTCCCCACAGGTGACCGTAGTCGAGGCCTGCATAAAGAACCTGCCCCGTCTGGCCGAGCGGATACTGGAGTTCGTTGCGCCAGTAGAAGCCTCTTTCTGCCGCGAGCATCGTTTGTCCGCTAAAGCCACGCACCGTGTAGCGGCTGCCAATACTCAGGTCATCGATATAGTTCAGTTCGTCGTTGGTGAACTGCCCGTGCAGGGTGCCGACATAACGAAGCGCCTGCCCGGCGACCGCGAACGGTACCGAGAGGTTTGCGTCGAGCGTCGCCATCTTGAAGCGGTAGGTTGGGCCACCCGGTGTGTCGGGCTGCGCGCCGAGGCCACCGATACCCTGACGGTAGGCCAGTGTCCCGTCGAACTGCGCCGCGCCGAAGTAGTGCCGGTTGGTCAGCCCCGCCTCGATAAATGTATTGTCGCGGTACTGCTGCGGAATCTCGGCGTCCTCGATGAAACTCACACCGAAGCGCTTGATAAGCTGGAACTCGACTCCCGACACATCGTTCTGGCTGCGGTGGACAACCCGCTCCAGTTTCAGGCCCGCCGTCTGCGCGTTGCCGCTCGCAACGTAGGTTCCATTGGTGGCCGCGATCTGCTGGTAATACGTGTTCGTATAGCCGTACAGCGTGCCAGTCCAGTAACCCCACGGCATCGCATACGAGGCGTTCCAGCCGTGCGTGCCGAGGTCGTGATTGCCAAACTGCAAATCCTGGTTGAACCCCGCCGAGAGAATGTCATTCAGGCCCAGCAGGTTATACAGGCCGAGCGTTACGTTACCGATATACCGGCCCGTCTCGTCGGTACCCGAGTTGTCTGCCGAGACCACGAGCGACCAGGGCTTCGTGCGTTTCACGGTCACGACCACATCGCTTTCGCCGGGCACGACGCCGGGGACAATCTCCATCGTCGCATCCTGGTTCGGTATGCGCTTCATCTGTTCCAGACCTTGCTCAAGGTCACGCAACTGGAGTACGTCGCCGTCGCGTGCAGGGAACGCGGTTTTCAGCGTGCCTTGCGTGCTGGCGTCAGCAAACTTCAGGTTTCTGATAACGCCCGGTATGAGGGTGAACTTCAGCGTACCTTTCGAGAGGTCCTGGGTCGGCAACAGGACGCGCGACGTGATGTGGCCGTGGCTCAGGACTGCGCCTTGCAGCCCCTTCGCCAGCATGTCTACACCCTGCTTGCCGACGCATTGCCCCTCGTAATGCCGCAGCCATTCATGCAGGAATGCGAATGGGTCCATCGGCAATGCCGACGCGCCTTTCACGCGAACCGCCTCAGGCAGCGTTTCAGGCACATCGACCGCGAACGTGTCGATGCGAAAGCACGGCGTCTCGACTGGCAGCACCGGCCATTCTCCCGCTACCGGTGCGGTCGAGCGCACAACCGGCGCGGCGACGGTGGCCGCGCGCTGCTGCGCGTCGCGCTGCTGCGCATCGCGCTGCTGCTGAACCTGCTGGTTCTGCTCGGCGTTCGTGCGCGCCGCCGCTGCTATCTCGGGCGGGGTTTGGGCGTGGACGGCGAGAGAAACAAGAACCGCGAGCGGGCCTAACGAACGCCTCTTCTTATTTTTCATCTTCACTTCTTGCTTTCGTCATCGTCCCTTTCATAGCTTTTGCGCGCCTTCTTGTAGCTGTCGTCGAAAGGCTTCAAATGAAGCATATTTGCGCGCTCTGCATAGGTACCTGTCGCCAGAACAATCATTCCGATAACAACGCCAACAAACTTTTCTATGCCAGACAAAAGGAAGTATGAGGCTGCCGCTATCGCTATACCCGTTGCCCACAACAGAATGCGAAACCAGGGCGCGCAGTTTCCGTTGCTTATGATCTTCATTTTTTGTTTTGCACCGCGTTGTTCAGTTGGCTGCTGACGTCATTAAACGTCGTAGTGTTCTTGATCCAACTGCCAGATTCAGTAATTACCGTGCCAGCGAGAGGATATTTGTTCGCAACACCTCCCAGTGGCAGATCCACAACTGCCCCCGCCACATACGAACCCGGATTGGGACGTGCCGTCTGTACCACGAAATCTGCTACCCAACCCGTGACTGTCGATCCAAACGCAATTCCTTCAAAAACTGGTGCATATGGTGTTGGCAGTGCTGCTGCTGTCGCAGCGGCAGCACCAATACGCCCAACATTGGTTGAAATCATTGAGGCCGCATCGGCCGTCGTATTCCGCACGAAGTTTGCGTCCGACTGACCGAAACTGGTGAATGGTCCAGTCACGTTGATCGAACCATCTCTGCTGCCCGATGGATACGTAAACTCGTTAGGCATTTGCCCCGGCGATATGCTGTTGTAGTTCGCCAGAATATAGCTCTGCAACGCGGCATCGGACGGCGCAAGTATTTGCGTCAGGACCGGCTGTCCGTTTGCAGTTGTCCCGGCAGACATCCATTGCGCACCGGAATCGGTAGGCGTCTGGCCCACCAGGGTAGCTGGCGCACCCGATGTAGTGGTGCCGTTGACGCTCATATCCATCTGGCGCATCTGGTCCTCGATCTGCGCTACCGTGTATTTCCCGCCGCTCGCATCGGACAATTGCTGCGCGAGCGATTTCTCCTTGGTATCCAGTTGACGATTGTAGAGGTCCACGTTCGTTGCGGTTGCCGCGCCCGCTGTTCCTCCACCGACCAGTGCGCCGCCCACGTTCGCTACGACGTTCGCGGCAAGGTTGCCCAGGAGGCTCGAACCCGTCTCCGCCGTGACGCCCTTTGAAAGGCTTTCCAGCTGGTTTTTCGTCATTCAAAGCTCAGATTTAAACTGCAAATCCTTGACTATCGCTACATTTCCCCAATTAAAGGAACAGGAGCGACCAACTTCGATACCAACCTTCTTCCCATCAACATCCTGTTTTTCCGAAATAGGCAAACAACCACCCGAAATAGTTACGGTGGGAGTGCCCTGCTTGGAAAGCGGAAATTCGATTGCTGCATCCTCAGGTATATGATGCACCAGTGTAACGCTCTCAACATAGTCATCGGGCAACGAGAATATAAATGATCCATCAACCGACAGCATGTAGTAGGTATGTTGAAACGGTTTATCGACAACGCATATTTTACTTGTATGGGACTCAATCGTCTGTGACTGGCAATTTGGCTCATGAGCATACGACGCATTGACAAGGAAAAAACTCAAAAATAAGCTAGCCAATATTCTTTGATTCATAGCGTGGACAACTCCGGTAAGCGGCCTTTACGGACCGCATTTCGTTATTTATCTTCCTCATCCGCCTTCGTTTCGTAGCTCTTGCGCGCCTTCTTGTAGCTGTTATCAAAAGGCTTGAGGTGCATCATTCGCGCCCTGCAAGCCATTCCACCTACAGCCGCGACGCCAAAACCGAACAGAACCGGGATAACGCTCCATCGCGATGGCGGCGCATACTTAAAAGATGCGAACATGATTGCTACCCCAATAATTATCAGCACCACACTAAACCACCACGTTAGATTTCCATTTTCAATAATTTTCACTTGCTCCCTCCGTCTACGAAGTTGCTCCACGATTTATTGAAGAAATTCTGGATCGCGGTAGCAGCAGAAGTATTATTAATGGCGTTTACCGTTTCATTCACCGCAGGCGCCAATCCCGGATACTTGCCCCCAACCGCATTTCCGGTGATCCCGGCGATGTTATTCTCATAGTACTGACCTACATTCGGTTGTACCAACTGACTGACGCCATCGGCTGCCATACCGAACGCTGTCGCTACAAATGTCGCCGAATCGAACACAGGCGCGTAGGGTGATGGGATGGATGCCGCAGCCGCGGTCGCTGATCCAAATCGTCCAGCAGAAGTCGATATCATCGTAGCCACGTCCGCAGTAGTGCCGCGCACGAAATCAAGGTCTGATTGACCGAAATTGGTAAATGGTCCGGTCACGTTGATTGAGCCGCCAGTGCTGCTCGACGGATACGTAAATTCGCTAGGCACCTGCCCCGGCGATACGCCGTTGTAGTTCGCCAGAATATAGCTCTGCAACGGGGCATCGGACGGCGCAAGTATTTGCGTCAGGACCGGTTGTCCGTTTGCAGTTGTCCCGGCAGACATCCATCGCGCACCCGAATCGGTAGGCGTCTGGCCCACCAGGGTCGCTGGCGCACGCGATGCAGTTGCGCCGTTGACGTCCACCAAAGGGACTATTCTTTTTCCTTCGCTGACGTTGCACCGAGGAATGCGCAGAATGCCAGGGCTGCAGCGATCCCAACTGGTGCAAAAAATCCCGGGATCGTAAGAATTATTGCCGATATCGTTTTTATCGCATGCGCAACGCCCAATTTAAAACTCGCAATTAGAAACATCAGCGCATAAATCCCTGTTAGGGAGATGACAAAGACTTTCCAAAACGTGTACCGCCCAAGCCAACGCGAAATCGCTGGGCCAAACAGACCACCAAAAACACCGCTCCAAAAGCCATCGAACATTGTTAGTTCCTCATCACTTGTTTGATGATCCTTGAGGCGATTGAACAGCCGCCTGAGCCGCTTTACCTGCGGCCTGCCCCAAGACGAATTTGTTGACCTGAAGCACAAAGCCGGGGACTGTGGCAACATTCTTTATCGAATTTGCGACACCTGCCCAGCCAAACATCGATGTCGCGAACATGCCGTTTACCGCTCCTACACTCGCTGCTGCGCCCAGACCGACCGCAGAGAATTGCTGGTTGAAACTGTCAACGAAGTTCTGAGCGCTGGAGTAATCTGACCTCAACACGATCGGCGCAGTATATGTCCCGCTGGAAATAGCTGCACCGGTCAACGCGGCCGTCGCAAGAGAATACCCCGCCTGCGCAGCCTTATATGCGGCATAGGCTTCTGGAGCCAGAACACCCGCAGCAACGCTGCCGGCAATGACACCTGCAGCGACGCTCGTGTCGCGCACGTTATTCTGGGCAGTATTGTAAAGATCGCCCTGCGCCTGGATCACAGCATTCAGCGTCTCATCACTGCACTGCGCGCCCGCCCCACAAACCTGCGATACGAGGTCTTTCTTCTTCTGATGAAGCATCTGGTTGTACAACTCGACGTTCGACGCCGTGGCCGCGCCTGCGGTGCCGCCGACGAGTACACCTCCCACGCCCGCTGCGACATTCGCAGCAAGGTTGCCGAGCAGTTCCGAGCCCGTTTCTGTTGCGACACCTTTGGACAGGCTCTCAAGCTGCCCCGCGAGCTTCGAAGATAGGCCCGCACCAGCCGCACCACCGATCGCCCCGAACGCACCGCCGCCACCGAGGCCGCCAATCAGCGCGCCGCCCGCCAGATGCAGCAGTGCACGGTTGTCACCGCCTTCGGCCCATGCAGCGGCCGTAGCCGTGTCACCAGCCTTTTCGGCTGCCTCCTGTTTCGCTTCGGCATACGCGCCATTACCCTGCGCGACCACCTGGCCTGCCGCCTGCGCCGCCGCCATCGTGTCCGCCTGCTGGTTCAGGATATCGTTCACGTCCGGCGTTTTCGAGACCGTCCCGTTGGTATCCGTTGTATCGCGGCGCAGGCCCGCCACATCCTGCGACTGCTTCGCGCCGTCCGTAATATTGAGCGCGCCTGCGCTGACCGCACTGCGCGTGGTGGCGCTGTCGTCACCGTTCTCGTTTTGCGAGATCATCGGCGTAATGCCAGGTGTGCCACTGACCGAACCCGGACCCGTCGCCTTGCCGGTGTTGCCTACGCCCACACCCGCGCCGATCCCGTTGCTCGACGCGCTGTAGTGCGACTGATTCTGGATATCGCTGTAGGTGAGCGTACCGGTCGTCAGCGAATTCTTCGACGCATCGGCATCGCTGGCAATCACCGCGCCCGCCAGATTCGTGTTGCCCTTGACACTAATATCAAAGCCACCGTTGCCCGCCTGAATACCCGCCTGTTCGTTCACCTGCGCATAGTTCGAATCGGCATGCCCGTTCTGCGCGCTGAAGCTCGCGCTGCCGCCGCCCTGGCTGATGCTGAAGCCGCCGCCCACGCTGCTCTGGTGCGCGGCGCTCACTGTCGTATCCTGCACGCTCTGGATGTTCAGGTTACCGCCGACTTGCGCGGTCACCTGGTTACCGCTGACCTGCGATCCGATAATGTTGGTATCGCCCCCCGAAACGATGGTCACGCCGTTCGCGCCGCTTACGTGTGACGCGTTCTGGATCGCCGCATTGCTGTTGCCGTCGCCGTGCGCGTTGGACATTGACGCCGAGACGCCGAAACCCTGCGTGCCATAGGACACACCGACGCTCGCGCTGCTCGATTTGTTCGTGCTGGCGGTCGTGTCCGTGTCCGTGGTGTTGACGATGTTGACCTGATTTTTCGCGGCGAGCACGACATCGTTCGCGCTCACGTTCGAACCCGCGATTGTCAGGTTGCCGCTGCCGGGCGTGCCGTCGCCAGTTGCCACGAAAGCTGCGGTGCCGCCCGCCTGAACGTTCGAACCCTTCTGCGTCGTCTGATCCTCGGTGAACGTATTCTTGCTCTGACTGGAACCGAAGCTCAACTGCACGCCAATGCTCGGCGCGTTCGGCCCGGTTGCGCCGCCCATCACACCCGCTGCACCCATACCCGCCATCGCCGCATTGCCGCCCGCCGCAATGGCGTGCAGCGCCTCGGCGCGGCCGTTGCTGTTGCCGCTCGCGAGCGCCTGGCCCTGCTGGTACGCACCGTTGATCGCATCGCCCACGCTGCCCGACAGGCCGAGTGTGAAACCGCTCTGCTTCACCTCCTGGGTTTCGTCGTGGTGCGAGGTGTCGGTCGCCGCATCGATGATCACGTTGGCCGCCGTGCCCGTGACATTCTGGGCTGCCACGAGATCGCTGCCCGTTACGTGCAGGGTGTTGCCCGCCTGAATCGAGAGGTTGCCGTTCGTGCTGCCGACAAGGCTGGCGTTGTTCGTCACGCTGCTGTCATGCGTAGTCTCCTTCGTGTCGCTATTGCCGTAGTTCAGGCTCACGCCACCACCGCTCATCGCGCCGAAGCCCGACTTCTTTTCCTCATAGAACGAACTGCTCTGACTCGTATCCTGCGTCGTGGTGATGTTCACGTCATGCACGGCGCTCAGTGAGACATCGTTTGTCCCGACGATCGTGCTGCCCGCGACGTTGATATCCTTGCCGCTTGAGATCGACACGCCGTCTGCAGAAATCATGCTGCCCTGCGAAAGCGTCGTCGTCGTGTTGCTCGAACTCGATACCTCCTTGCCGCTTACCACGTTGCTGTGGCTATGCTGCCCCTGGAAATTGTCGACATAGGTCGTGGTGGCCGCGCCGATATTAACGTTGTTCGCAGCCGCAAGCGTGGCCGTCCCCTTGTCGAGGTTGATCGTGCTGCCGATCAGGTTGATATAGTTTCCCGATGCGACGGTAAGCGAATTGCCGGAATTAAGCGTCGTCGCCGTCAGCGTATCGGCGGACGTGTGCAACGAGTCTGAATTGCTGCCGTGACTGTCGCTGACCGAGCTGTTGCTGTCGACGGTCGAGGTCGCGTTCGCCGCCTGGAGCGTCACGTCGCCGTTCACCGCGATCGTCCCGCCGCCGCCGAGATTGATATTCGCGCCCGTCGCGGTCAGATTGCCGCCTACGCCGATCTGCGAAACGCCGCCAACATTCACGGAACTGCCGTTCGCGCTGTTGAGGTCCGTATCCGACACGCCGTTCGCGCCATGAACCACCTTCTGCTCGCCGGTCTGAACGGTGCCGATGTCGTAGTTGCCGCCCACGGCCATGCCGAGGTTGCCGCCGACATTGAGATTGGCCCCGTTCTGCTCGAAGTTGCCGCCTGTCACAATCGCGGCGTCGCCTGCCACGCTCACGTTCGCGATGGGGCCCAGCTTGGTCGTGGTTCGCGTCGCCCCTGTTGCGCTGACCTGATTGACGGTGTTCGTCGCCGTATTCAGCAGCAGGTTGCCGCCTGCATTCAGCGCGAGGCTCCCGGCCTTTACGGTCGCCGAGGTCAGGTTGACATCGCCCGTTGTCGCCAGCGACATGAGGCCACCGCTTTGCAAGGTGCCGAACGCGTTGTCTACGGACTGGCCGTTGATCGTCAGCGAATTGCTGGCCTGGATCGTGCCGCTATTCGTGAAACTCTGCGCGTTCTGAAGATCGATGTTGGTCGCCGCGATGAGCGGCCCATTCATGTTCTGCTGACTGGCCTGCGCGAGATAGACGACCGGCACGAGCACCGACTGCCCGTCCACGATCTCGGTCTGCATGATGACCACGTTGGTCGTGAGCGCGGCGACCTGCTCGGGCGACAGCGCCACTCCGAGCGACAGATTCAGGGATTCAGCGAGCGATGCGCCTGCTGCCAGCATCGCTTCGTACATCGACTGCGTATCGGTGTAGGGGCCGAGTACGGCCTTGCCGGTCAGCGACGTTATCTGGTTCTGCACGAGCTGCTGCTCGTACAGGCCGTCGCCGAGGCGCTTTTCCACCGTCTGGGGATTCAGGCCAAGCTGCTGGAGATAGTAGTCGCTGGAAATGAACGATTTCGCGTTCGTAAAGGCCGGGTTCGACTCGATCAGGTACGGCGCGTTCGGTGCCGTGTCCGGTCTGAACAGTCCGCCCTGCGGGATCGTCAGGTTGCTCAGGACGTTCGCCGCCGTGGCGCGAGCAATCGCCGGATCGACCTGGACGGCGCTGCCGCCGACCCCGCCGACATTCACCCCGCTGACCGACTGGCCGGGTACAAGCCCGAGCGATGGAATCCCCGCATTACCCGCCGTGTTGTTGACGCTCACGCCTGTACCAGAAATCGTGCCACCGGCCGTCCAAGTGGATTCGTAGTCGGGCAGGCCGTAGACGCGAACGTCAGCCGGTGCTACCTGGTAGCCGCCCGGATTGGAACCGACAAACGGCGCATTGCCGAACGGCAAGGTCCAGTTGTGTTCGCTGTTGTCGTAGTTGTTGTAGTGATAGTAGCCCGAGTAGGTGACCTGTACCTCGGGCGCGAGTTGCCCGCGCCAGCTATCCGCGTCGAGCGAGACGGGCATCGCAATGTTGCCCGCGGCGGCGACGGCGCTCCAGTAGTTCTGGAACAGCCCCGTTTTCGACGCGTCCAGGTTGCCGCCCGCAATGATCTGCGCCTGCGGGCTGATGGACGCAATCAGGTTTGCTACCGCCACGCCCGTATAGGTCGTGTACTGGTAGCCGCTATTCCACTGGCCGCCGTGCGGCGGCACCGTGTACACACCGCCAATCATGGTCAGGAACGCCGGGTTATCCGGGGTGGTCCAGCCCACATCCTGACCCGAGCACGCGGCCATGTTGACCGCAGTACACCCGGACAGGCTGATGCCGAGCTGAGCGATCAAGGACGGATCGACAGACTGATTCAGCCCCGTCGTGGTCATCGTCGTCCGCGTATTCGTGACCTGATTGGCGGCGAGCGTCATGTCGCCCGCCGACTGGATCAGCGCCGACTGGTTGCGGATAAGATTCGCGTTCGTGTAGTTGCCGTTCGCATCCTTGCCGCCTGCGAGGACGACATTGCCCAAGCCGAAAATCGCGGTCGTCGCCTGCGTGTCGGTGGCCGTGGTGTCGTCGCGGTTCTCGATGTCGGGCGCGAGCAGTTCCAGCGTGCCGTTGCTCTCCGTCGCGCCAATGAGCGCGGTTGGTCCTACATTCGAAATGCTGTTGGTGGCGTTCAGCGACACGCTGCCGCCGACTATTGCACCGGTGTTTTCCAGCGTGTTCGAGTGCGTGATGAGCGTGCCGCCTGCCATCATCGCCCCACTGTTGGCGATGTCGTCCGCGTTGATGGCCAGGTTATCGACCGCCTCGAGCGAGCCGGAATTGCTGAACGTGCCGGGCAGCGTAAAGGTGAGGTCGTGACCGGCCATGAACTGCATATCCGGCGTCGGCGCAAAATCGCCCTGAACATTCACCGACACGTCATTGGCCGCGCTGTATGCGCCGCCACCCGTGAGCGTCGCGGCATTCAGCAACAGGTCGTGATCGGCTCCAATCTGGCCGTCGGTGTTCGACACGGCCCCGCTCGCCGAAATGACGACATTGCCGCCCGAACCGGCGAAGGTGCCAATCTTGCCCCCCGTGTCATCGAGCGTACCGGTCTGGATCGCGACATTCGCGCCACTGACCTGGCCGCCCTGCGTGTTGGAGATGGAAGACGCGCCGAGCTTCACGGACCCATTACCTGCGATCAGGCCGCCACTGTTCACGATCTGGCTGCCGCCCTGCACGGTGGTGTCTCCCGTGCCGAGGTTGCCGATGAGCCCGTCTGTGCTGTCGATGGAAGCCGCCTGAACCGAGAGCGAGCTGGCGTCGCCCGCAGCGCCGGTACCTGACTGGATCTGGCCGCCCGTGTCCGTGAGTGCGCCGCCGCTCGCGAGCGAGATCGACGACAGCGAACGTACCGCCCCCTGCGTGTTGTTCACGTCGCCTGCGACGCTGGCCGCGATGGCCCCCATCGCAGCCAGCGCGCCGGCCTGATTGTTGAGGCTGCCGGCGTGCACCGAAAGCTGCCCCGCCGTGATCACCGTGCCGCCCGCATTTGAAAAGGAACCCGAGCCATTACCCGGATCAATCGCGAGAGTGCCAGTTCCCGCGTGGGTGATGGTGCCACCATCATTTTTCAGAACCGCCGGGGCGAGCGTGAGGTCCGTGCTGTTCGTCTGGACTTTCCCGCCCGCAGAGTTATCGAGCGTTCCCGAGACGGCCACGGTCATCGCTGACGTGCCAGTCTGCGTGATCGTGCCTGCGTGATTGAGGAGGTTCGTGGCGTCAAGCGACAGTTGCGCCGCCTGGGTGACGCCACCGCTGTTGTCCAGCGTCGTGGCGCTCACCGCCGCCAGCTGACCGGCTACGATCACGCCGCCGTTATCGGTAAGTTGCGCCCCGGCATTGATGGTCGCATTGTTCTGCGCCTGAAGCGTACCCGCGTCGTTGTTCAGGGACTGCGCGTCAAGCTGGAGATCCGTTTGCGCGCTGACCGTGCCGTGATTGACAATGCTCCCGCCTTGCAGGGTCACGGTACCATTGCCGCCAATCACGCCACCCTGCGCACCACCGGCGGTGGTGCCTGCTGCGTTCAGAAGCTGCCCCGTGGTCGTGACTGACAGGCCGTCTGCGCTGAGCGACGTTATCCGGCCCGCACTGTTGTCCAGCGAGGCTCCGGCTACCAGCACGCCCGTGGCGCCCTGCATGGCCCCCTGGTTGTTCGAAATGTCTCCGCCGCGTACCTGCATCGCACCCTGCGAAACCATTTCGCCGCCCTGATTCGCAATCTGTCCCGAAGTCTGTGCGACGAACGCTCCCTGCGAGGACATGCCGCCGTTCTGGTTCGACAGGCTGCCGGCGTCAAGCGTCATGCTGCCGCCGGCCGTCAGCGTTCCCCGGTCATTGACCAGCGCACCTGCAGCCTGCGCGTTGACCGCGCCTGCGGCGCTCGTGGTCGCCCCGGCGAGGTTCACGTCGCCCGCGTATGCCGCCAGCGCCATGTTGCCGTTCGCCGCCGTCTCGCTGCCCGCGAGATTCACGCCGCTGCCCGAGAGCGTCGCATTGCCGCCCGCCATGTTCAGGCCGCTGGCATCAAGCTGGCCCGATGCGGAAAGCAGCAGGTCGCCGCCGCTGCCCACCGAACCATCGCCATTCACGCCCGCGCCGAGCGTGCCGGTCGATGCAACGCTGCCCGCAGTGATCGACGTATTCTGTTGTGCCGCAACGGTGCCACTGTTGGTAACGGCTCCCGCCGTGCCAATGGAGGTATTGCCTTGGGCGTAGATCGTGCCGCTGTTCGCGACGCCCGCCGCGTTAATTCCGAGATTGCCGCTCGCGTTCATCGTGCCGGACTGTACAAGCTGGCCCGCGCTCGTGAGTATCAGATCCCCCGCCTGCGCAGCGATGGTACCGGCATTCGCAACACCCACGCCGTTCTCCGTCCCCACCAGAACGATGCGGTTGCTGTACATGCCACCCAGTTGCGACACGTCGATGGAAACGCCGGGAGCGGGGCCACTTCCTGCAATCGGCGTTGGAATCAGGCTCGTGTAGTCGATGCTGTTTGCGCCCGTCACAACATGCATTGACTTGCCATATATCGCTGCATTCACCTGCAGGGCGCGGGACAATAAGTCCACTTCATCAATATTTGAAGTGTTCAGGCCCGCCCCTTGGACAGTAATCATGCCGCCCGTTACACTGAAACCCGTCAGATTGCCATTGCCGTCGATCAGCGGATTACCAGTCGTTAAAATTCCACGTGCGGTGTTGATAAAGCCGCCGCCGTCCACGACCAGGCCGGAAGCGTTCGATATGATGACATCCGCCTTTTTCCCCGCGACCTCGACATAACCGCGCAATAGCGACGGATTATTGCTGTTGACCTGGTTGACGATTATCTTTGCGGCGTTGTTCGGTCCGAAGTTCGGATTACCCGATATCTGCCCGGCGAGTTGGGTGTTCGTGTTAACGGGCGAATTATTGAGGATCGCGCCGTTTTTTTGCACATCGAACTGCGAGTACGTATTCACGGATATGCCCGCATTCGACGGTCTGTTCACGTTCACCTGTGGTAGACCATTCGCCGTGCTGATGACGCCGGGTGCATGTGCGCCACCGGGAACGATCTGCGCGTACGACGTGACGGGCGCAAGACCGAAAATAGCTAGTGCGGCAAAGGCCGCGTGACGGATTGCGAAGAGGGTGAACGATTGCAGCGCGACCGATGGGCCGGTTTCTCCCTGACCTGCCTTACCTTGTCCGACTGCGGTTTCTGCGACCGCAACGAGCATTCCCCGGAGCTTGCTGAAAACAAGCCGGTAATAACGGTTATTCATTGCTTGTACCTGTGATGCTGGATGAAGCCCTGCATACTGCAACGGCGTATTCCAGTGACCTCACACGACGCCGGACCGGCATCGCACCTGACGGCGCACACCTCGCGCGCATACGGTTCATGCTGAGGCAATCGCAAACTAATTTCTGTCAACGATTGTCAGGATTCGACACTAAAACCACATTTTTCGAATTCGGAGTCATCTGATTGTCAAAACCGGATTCGCATGAAAAGTCGGATTTGACAATCGACAAAAACTGCCTGATACGTCAGTTAATCAGCTGCAATGCTGTCCATGAAACGAAAAAGCCCGCCAATGCGGGCTCTTTCGTTTCAACGTCTCGCAGTTTATGATGCGCGCCACTAGTTGATTGGAGTTGTTCTGCATCACCGCGCAGCCGGGACCTCTGCGTCCACATCCACCGATGGATAGGCCTTTGACTATAAAAAGGCTCCGCCACAAGCGTATATTTCATCGGGAAAAACGCGCGGAGATTGCGTCGTGTTGCAAGAAGGATTATCTCCGAACGGTGGATATATCGGCTTGTGTTTATACGGACGCTAAGGAATGACAAGAAGCGGCCCCGCGTCTGCGGGGGCCGTGCCTGCAAGGGTGAGGAACGCCACCTATCCATACCACGTCCCCCCGTCCTCCCACCCACCACCAGCACTTCAATCCCGCAGCTTCACCGCCGTCATCCGCGGCATTAGCAGATGAATGATGCCCAACGCAACCAGATACGCCGACGCGCCGACGGTGAAGAGCGCCCAATACTGCCCGGTGCGCTGCAACGTCTCGCCGATCACGCCGGAGTAGAAGAACGAGCCGACCATCCCCGCCACACCGCCGATGCCGACCACCGTGCCGACCAGCCGCTTCGGAAACACGTCGCCGACCGTCGTGACGAGGTTCGCCGACCAGCCCTGATGCGCCGCTGCCGCGAGACCCACGGCGAACACCGCGTACCACAGGCTCTGGAAATACGACAAGGTGGCGATCGGCACCACGCACAACGCACAGATGAGCATTGTGAGCTTGCGCGCAAAATTCGGTTTGTTGGTGCGTGCCATCAAACGCGACGACAGCCACCCGCCCGCCACGCTGCCGACCGACGCCATCGTATAGATAGCGATCAGTGGGAGACCCATATGTCCGATGTCGATATGGCGCGACTCATTGAGCCACTTGGGCAGCCAGAACAGATAGAACCACCACACCGGATCGGTCAGCAGCTTGCCGAAGACAAACGCCCACGTTTCGCGGTACTTGAGCACCGACAACCAGCCGACTTTCTGCTCGACGACTTCCTCGCGATCCGCATTGATGTAGTCGAGTTCTTCCTTCGACACGGACGGATGCTCCGAAGGCTGCCGATAAACGAGCATCCACACCGCCAGCCAGATGAAACCGGTCGCGCCGCCCGCGATGAACGTCGCGCGCCAGCCCCACATCACGGCAGCGATCGGCACGAAGGCCGGCGCCACGATGCCGCCGATCGTCGCGCCCATGTTCCAGAAGCCCGTCGCTAGCGCGCGTTCCTTCTTCGGAAACCACGTGGCGGTAGTGCGGATCGCAACCGGAAAATTGGCCGCCTCGCTGAAGCCGAGCAGACCGCGCACGGCCGCGAAGCCCGGCACGGTCGATGCCACCGCGTGGAGCATCGCCGCGAGACTCCACAGCGCCATCGCGCTGCCGTAGACCTTCTTCGTGCTGACGCGATCCGCGATGCGGCCGAAGATCGCGAGACCCACCGCATAGGCGACCGTAAACACCATCACGGTCTGTGCATACTGCACCTGGCTCCAGCCGATATCCTTTTGCAGCAGCGGCGCGAGCAGCCCGAGCATCTGACGATCCATGTAGTTGATCGTCGTCGCGGCGAAGATCATCGCGCAGATGGTCCATCGGTATCGTCCGACGGCCGCGCGTGCGACGGCCGTCGTGGCTTCTATCGTTTTCATCGTGTCTCCTAAGGTTTCTGGAAATAGTGTCTATACGGTTGTTCGATGCAGTCAATGCGCGGAGGCGGGCATTCCTTCGCGCGGGCTCATGCGGGAGAAGAACGCGACCCCGGCGGCCACCACCGACATCACCGCGAGTCCAGTGAGGCCGCCCTCGATCGAGCCGGTCTTCTGTTCGAGGAAGCCGAAGGCCGCTGGCGCGACGAAGCCGCCGAGGTTGCCGATCGAGTTGATCAGCGCCAGCACCGCGGCGGAAATCCGCGCGTCGAGATAGCCCTGCGGGATCACCCAGAACAGTGACGAGGCGGCCTTGAAGCCGATCGCAGCAAAGCAGATCGCGACGAACGAAAACACCGGGCCGCCCTGGCCGGCCGCATACATGCCGAGCGCGGCGATCAGCAGCGCGCACGCGACCCACGCCTGCTGGAACTTGAAGCGCGCCGCGAGCATCGCGAACAGATACATCGCCGCGATCGAGATCAGCCACGGAATCGAGTTGTACAGGCCGACCTGGAAATCGTTGAAATGGCCCATCTTGCGGATGATGCTGGGCAGCCAGAAGGTCGCGCCGTAGATGGTCAGCGATACCGCGAAGTAGATCAGGCAAAAGATCAGGATTTGCGGATCGCGCAGCAGCGCGCCTATCGATGGCTTGACCGGGTGCGCGGCGGCGCGCTGGCGTTGCTCCTCGCCGACCGCATCGAGCAAGGCGTCCCGCTCGGCGCGGGTGAGCCAGGTGGCGTCGCGCGGCTTCGAGTCGAGCCACAGCAGGATGAAGCCCGCGAGCACGACCGAGAACATGCCTTCGATGATGAACATCCACTGCCAGCCGCGCAGCCCCGCGCCTTCGATCAGCATCAGCCCGCCGGAGATCGGCCCGGACAGCACCGACGCGAGCGCCGAGCCGCTCAGGAAGATCGCCATCGCCTTGCCGCGCTCGTTGCTCGGCAGCCATTGCGTGAAGTAGTAGATGACGCCGGGAAAGAAGCCCGCTTCGGCCGCGCCGAGCAGGAGCCGCATCGCGTAGAACGACGTCTCGCCGCGCACGAACGCCATGCCGGCCGCGGCCAGCCCCCACGTGAGCATGATGCGCGCGAGCCACAGCTTCGCGCCGTAGCGCTGCAGCAGGATGTTCGACGGCACTTCGAAGATCGCGTAGCTGATGAAGAAGAGCCCCGCGCCGAGCCCATAGGCCGCCGCCCCGATGCCCAGATCGGCGCTCAGATGCTGGCGCACGAAGCCGATGTTCACGCGGTCGATGTAGTTCACGATGAACATCACGACGAACAGCGGCAGCACGCGCCATTTGATCTTGCGCACCGCGCTCGCCAGCGCGCCGGCGAGCTCGGGCCGCGCCGTGTCGGCAATCGGGCTACTCATGGGGTTGTCTCCTTCGATGGCGACGCGCGTTGCGCGTCGCAGGGCTCGTAGGCGCGGATTGGAAGCGGGAGCTAAAAGCGCGGATTCTTGCCGGTGAAGCCCGGCTCGTACTTGCGCATCTGCGAGAGGTCATCGCGATTGCGCACGCCGCACGACAGATACTGCGCATGCAGTTCGGCGAGCCGCTCGCGGTCGAGCTCGACGCCGAGGCCCGGCGTGGTGGGCACGCGCACCGAGCCGTTGTCGAACTCCACGCGGCCGCCCTTGATGACTTCTTCCTCCTGCCACGGATAATGCGTGTCGCACGCATAGGTCAGGTTGGGGATGCTTGCCGCGACGTGCGTCATCGCCATCAGGCTGATGCCGAGGTGCGAGTTCGAGTGCATCGACATGCCGAGATCCCACAGCTTGCACATGCGCGCGAGCGTCTGCGTCGCGCGCAGGCCGCCCCAGTAGTGGTGATCCGACAGCAGGACCTTGACCGAACCCATCTCGGCGCCGCGCCGGAAATCTTCCATCGTCGTGATGACCATGTTGGTCGCGAGCGGCAGGCGCGTGTGCTTCGCCAGTTCGGCCATCCCTTCGAGACCCGGGCACGGGTCTTCGTAGTACTCGAGCAGCTCGTCGAGTTCAGGGGCGGCGGCGATGCTCGTTTCGAGCGTCCAGTTGGCGTTCGGGTCGAGGCGCAGCGGCACGCCGGGGAACGCCTGATGCAGCGCGCGCATGCACGCGATTTCGTGTGCCGGTTCGAACACGCCGCCCTTCAGCTTGATGCTCTGGAAGCCATACAGCTCGATCATTCGCCGCGCCTGCGCGACGATCTGCTCGGGGCTCAGGCCTTCGCCCCAGGCATCGGGTGCATAGGGCTTGTCGACGTGCTCGGCGTATTTGAAGAACAGATAGGCGCTGTAGGGCACGGTGTCGCGCACCTTGCCGCCGAGCAGATCGACGATCGGCGCGCCGACGATCTGCCCTTGCAGATCGAGCATCGCGACTTCGAGCGTGCTGATGACTTTCGGCGCGTTCTTCGCCGAGTGCGAGCCCGGCGCGAGTTCGAATTCGACCGCGCCCGGGCTCGCCTTGATCGACGCTCGCACGCGCTCTTCCATCCGATTGAGGTCGAACGGCGACAGGCCGGTCACCAGCGACTTCGCCTGTTCGAGCACGCGCAGCATCGGTTCGTCGCCATAGGTCTCGGAGATGCCGACGCGGCCGTCGCTCGTCTCCAGCTCGACGATGGCGCGCAGCGCCCAAGGTTCGTGGATTCCGGCGGCGTTGAGCAGCGGGCCGTCGCGGAAGGCGATCGGGGTGATGCGCACCTGCGTGATGGTGATGTCGCGAGTCATGATGGCAATCGGCATAAGAGGAGTTTGATGGGACGGAT
This sequence comes from Paraburkholderia sp. Cpub6, assembly GCF_014201065.1. Taxonomy (NCBI): domain Bacteria; kingdom Pseudomonadati; phylum Pseudomonadota; class Betaproteobacteria; order Burkholderiales; family Burkholderiaceae; genus Paraburkholderia; species Paraburkholderia sp. Cpub6. The sequence continues at coordinate 18,552 of NZ_JACHDM010000003.1, read as the reverse complement.
GGTAAAGCACTAATGTATTAGTGCGTTACTGGGGTAAGTACCCATGTGCACTGTTCGCGGAATTCCGCTCGCAAGCCCGCTGGAAGGGGCGAGCGTCGGCTATAGTACTAGTGCCTCAGCGGACCGCCATGCCGGGTCACGCCTGCTTCCATGCTTCAGTTTCTGCCATGAAAAACCACGCTCATTCGTCGACGGTAACCCGGCTCGACCGCTCCCGCCACGCCGCGCCGCAAGTATTCGAGCGACTGCGCGAAATGATCCTTTCCCTCGAACTCACGCCGGGTACGGTGCTGTCGCGCACCGAGCTGGCGAACCGCTACGGGCTCAGCCAGACGCCCGTGCGCGACGCGCTGATGAAGCTCGGCGAGGAAGGTCTCGTCGACATCTATCCGCAGCACGCGACGGTCGTCAGTCAGATCAACGTGACGTCCGCGCTGCAGGCGCATTTCCTGCGCCGCTCGATTGAACTCGAAGTGGTGCGCACGCTCGCGGAGCAGCGCGACGCCACGCTGATCGCTGAACTGCGCCTGACGATCGCGCGGCAAACGGAATTGCTCGACCTGAAGAACTACGAGCAGTTCTCGCTGCTCGATCAGGCGTTTCATCGGCAGATGTACGAGGCGGCCGGCGTGCCGCAGCTATGGGATCTGGTGCGTAGGTTGAGCGGCCATATCGACCGGCTGCGGCGCCTGAATCTGCCGGTGGAGGGCAAGACGATAGCGGTCGTGCGCGATCACACCGAGATCGTCGATGCGATCGACAAAGGCGATGTCGAGGCGGCGCAGGCAGCGCTACGCAAGCATCTGTCGGGGACGCTGAGTCAGATCGATCAGATCCGCACGAGTCATCCGAATTTTTTGGCGGACGAGTGAGCGTTCGCTGATTCGCTGGCTACGGCTGGTTCACGGTCATTCTGAATGGACCGCCGTTCGCGGCCGCGTGGGATACCGCTTCGTTGAGCGGACCGCAACATCCTCGTTTTCTTGTTCATCGAACCGGAAGCACGGCGGCTGTTCGGACCCGCCTGGGAAAACGAAGCGCGCCGCATGTGGATCGCGCACGACGCGAAGGCCCTAAGACCTTGGTCCGATTGACGCGACAGCCACGCGTGGCACCCTTGTACAAAGTCGGCACACTCGTGTTCAATCTGTCAGGGAGGTCACCATGTTTTCATGGAGCCGGGAGTTCGCGGTCGCGGTTACGGCTGTGTCCGTGATGGCTTGCGCGGGAAGCTCCTGGGCAACCGAACAGGCTCAGCAACGTCGCGCCGGACGTGACGTTCGCCAGGAGACACGCCAGGGTTCCCGCCACACGAAGCAGGAGTGCCGGGCCACGGACCAGAAGAGCAATTCGCAATGCCGGCAGGACAAGCGGCAAACCAAGCAGAACGGCCGTCAGGCGGCCAGGAATATCAAGTATTGAGCGTTTGCGTTCGCGTGCGCCAGCTGGGCACTGAACCAGCGACAGCACGGGATGGCAGACACCACGTCCACCAGATCAAGCGGGGAAGCTGATGCGAGCCTGCCGATACGTAGCGCTTTGCACCTTGCCGTTCATGATCGTCGGCTGTAACACGCCTCCGATCGCACCGGGCAAGCCGGTTGATATCCCGACTGCCCTCGAGCAGGTTCTCCAGGGCCTGTGCAATTTCCGCAAAGATCAGGCCGGCCGGAAGCAGGATCTGGGCGCTGCAATCGACTCTATCACCGTGGAACTCGACCTGACCGTCGACGGAGCGAGAAATCCCCCGGTGGCGGTGGCACCGGATATCCAGTTCATTCCCACGGTTAGCTATGGTCAGATCATGACGGCAAACAGAGGTAGCAGACTCGTGCTTACGCTGAAAAACACCGGCAGCGGTGCCCACGGCGGCGACTGCGATGTCACCGCGCCGGCCAGGTAGAGACCACTTTCGCTTGCCATAGTCTATGGCTTTGCGAAAGCGGACAACTGGGCACTTGCCGCGCGTCGAACAGCGCGGCAAGTGCAAGCGTTGCACGTCAACTTTGGGCGATGCTCTCCCACGCGCCCGATTGAGCCGAGCGGAACACGGCATCGATCACCCGCATATTCGCGCGCGCATCTTCTAGCGGAATAGCCTGCGGGCTCCCACTCAGGATCGCCTGCGCGAACGTGGCGGCGGCTACGCCATATTGATCGCACACCGCAAGCTCCAGCCAGCGATCAGTCGCGACACCGTCGCTATTGTGCTCACTGATTAGCAGGCGCGTCGGTCGATCGTGTGGTGCATTGAATGGAATTTCGACTTCGATTCGCCCCTTGGTACCGTGAAATTGCATCCGCTGGTACGGATAGGTCTGAGTCGAGTAAAAGAAACTCGCCTGCACGCCATCGAAGTCCATCAGCACGGAGCCGAGCCGGTCCACTTTGAAGGTCGGATCCTGCTCCACCAGCGCAACTACGCGCCGTGGCTCACGCCCGATAGTGAAGCGCGACGTCGTGATCGGATAACAACCAATATCGAGCAGACCGCCGCCACCTAGCTCGCTCCTGTTGCGGATATTGTGTTCGTTCGTGTTGTGATAGGTGAAACCGCCGGTCACTGCCCGCAATTCGCCGATCGCGCCTTCGTCGATCAAGGTCCGCACCTTCAACCATTGCGGATGCGTGCGAACCATGAACGCTTCCTGGACGTATCGGCCGTTCTTGTCGCGCGCGGCGATCAGCCGTTCAACCTGTTGAGCGTCCAGGCTGATCGGCTTCTCACACAGGACGTGCTTGCCCGCCTCGACCGATTTGATCGTCCATTCCACGTGGAGATGATTGGGTAATGGAATATAGACCGCGTCGATTTCCGGGTCCGCGAGGAGCGCCTCGTAACTATCGTATGCGACAGCCAGACCATACCTGGCCGCGGCTTCCCGCGCCTTCTCCGGAGAGCGTGACGCGATGCCTTTCACCCGACACTTCGGCGCGTTGTGCATGGGCACGACCACCTTATCGTTGATCTTTGCGGCGCCCAAAATTCCCCAGACTATTTCATCCTTTGCCATGACATCCCTTTATTCGATTGCGTATCCGATGAGTCGAGCAGGCTGAACATTCGCGTGAGTCGACAAGTCGCGTGAGTCCGCGAACGACCAGAAGCACGCGATCGTATCAGTTTAACCGTGTCGCCCCGTGATACCCGATACCCGGTCCGACCGAAGGCACGATCGCGACTCGTCAGCTAGACCTCGGTCCGCCTGAGCAGATAGCCGAGGCCGCCCACCCGATACCATCGGTATCCGAACGGCTCGAGCACCACCGCGTGGCGGCCGCCATCGTCGGACTCGCTGTGGTCGTCGGACAGAAGATTGATCAGCGACTGTCTACCCGGTTCGTCGGAGCTTAGGCGGAATTCGACGGTACACGCTTCGGCGCGGAAATTATGCAGAAACAGCACGGAGTTGTTACGCCACTGATAACTGAGCGCGAGCACATTGTTTCGCGAGGTAGGCAGCACTTCGAAGTCCCCCCAGCTGATTTCCGGCACTTCCTTGCGCATGCGAATCATCCGCTCCGTCCAGTTGAGAAACGAATCGGGATCGCGTCGCTGCTTCGCCACGTTGACCCGCTCGAAGCCATAAGCCCCGCCGCAGATCGTCGGGACGGGCGGGTTTGAATGACTGGTGAAGCCGCCTTGCGGCTCGCCCGACCATTGCATCGGCGTGCGCGCACATTGGCGCTCGGGCCGGCGCAGGTCGTCGCCCATGCCGATTTCATCGCCGTACCGGAACACGGGCGTGCCGGGCAAACTCAACATCAGGCTGTAGGCAAGTTCAAGGCGGCGTCTGTCGCCCGACAGCATTGGCGCAAGTCTGCGGCGGATGCCGCGCCCATAGAGCTGCATGTCGGGGTCCGGAGCGAACGCGGCGAACACTGCCGCGCGCTGAGCGGGCGTCAGCCGGCCCAGATCGAGTTCGTCGTGATTGCGCAGAAACACCCCCCATTGCGCGCTCGGCGGCCGTGGCTTCGTCGCAAGGAGCGCGTCCTTCAACGGCTTCGTGTTGCCCGTCGCGAGCGTGTAGAACGTGTTTTGATTGACCCGGAAGTTGAACATCATCGGCAGGCGCTCGCCCTCGTCGCCGAAGTAGTGGAGGTCGGTTTTGGGCGGCACGTTGGCTTCGGCCAGAATGATCGCATCGCCCTCGCGCCACTGCAGAAACTCGCGAAACGTTCGCAACATCTCATATTGCTCGACAGGGCGGCGCACCTTCGGGCCCTTCGTCGCGATGACGAAGGGCACCGCGTCCATGCGGAATCCGGAAACCCCCAGCTGGATCCAGAAGCCCATGATCTTCAGCAATTCCGCCTGCACATGCGGATTCGATGTGTTCAGGTCCGGTTGAAAATCATAGAAACGATGAAAGTACCAGCGTCTCGCCCGCTTGTCGAAACTCCAGGTCGACTTCTGCACGCCCGGAAACGCGACGCCACGTTGCGCATCGGGCGGTTTGTCGTCCGACCAGACATACCAGTCGCGATACTTCGAAGCGGGATCGCTGCGTGCTTCCAGGAACCACGGATGCTGATCGGACGTGTGATTGACCACCAGATCGATGATGACGCGCAAGCCCCGCTCGGCGCACGCATGCGTAAGCTCGGCGAAATCGCCGAGCGTGCCGTACTTCGGGTCGACGTTGTAATAGTCGCAAACGTCGTAACCGTTATCGCGTCCGGGCGAGGGGTGGAAGGGCATCAGCCAGATCGTCGTCATGCCAAGCCCTTGCAGGTAATCGAGCCTGCGCATCAGGCCCTGGAAGTCGCCGACGCCGTCGCCATTCGCATCCATGAAGGTGCCTACCGAGAGGCAATAAATGATCGCGTTCTTGTACCAGAGGTCATTGAGCATAGGTTCCGCGCATAGCGCCAAAACGATCGATCGCGAAGAGGAATTGCAATGTCGGAGCTTGCGTGGTGGCAACGCGGCGTGATCTATCAGATCTATCCGCGCTCGTTTCAGGACAGTAACGGCGATGGCATCGGCGATCTACCCGGCATCAGCGCGCGCCTTGAATATGTCGCGGCGCTAGGCGTCGATGCGGTGTGGATCTCCCCCATCTACCCGTCGCCCATGGCCGACTTTGGCTATGACGTCGCGGACTACTGCAACGTCGATCCGATATTCGGCACTCTGGACGGGTTCCAGCAATTGATGGGCCACGCACATCGGCTTGGGCTCAAGGTGCTGCTCGATTTCGTGCCGAACCATTCGTCGAGCCGGCATCCGTGGTTCGAGGAAAGCCGCTCGTCGCGGGACGATCCGAAACGGGACTGGTATCTGTGGCGCGATCCCGCGCCTGATGGCGGGCCGCCGAACAACTGGTTGAGCCGCATGGGAGGCTCGGCGTGGGAGTGGGACGAGGTGACGGGACAGTACTACTATCACGCGTTTCTGCGGGAGCAGCCTGATCTGAACTGGAGAAACCCGCAAGTACGCCGCGCGATGGATCAAGTGCTGCGATTCTGGCTGGATCGCGGCGTGGACGGCTTCCGCGTGGACGTGCTGTGGCTGTTGATCAAGGACGCGCAGTTTCGCGACAATCCGCCCAATCCCGGCTATCGGCCCGGCGAGCCGGAACATCATCGGCTCTTGCAAAGTTACACGGAGGATCAGCCGGAAGTGCATGAAGTCGTCCGCTCGATGCGAGCCACACTGGACGAGTACGGCGAGCGCGTGCTGATCGGCGAAATCTACCTGACTGTCCCGCGACTGGTGAAGTATTACGGCGTGAACGGCGAAGGTGTGCACATGCCGTTCAATTTCCAGCTGCTCAACGCGAGATGGGACGCGCAGAACATCGCCCGCATGATCCGGGATTACGACATCGCGTTGCCCGAGTACGGGTGGCCGAACTGGGTGCTGGGAAACCACGACAATCCGCGCGTTGCATCGCGCGTCGGCGCGGCGCAGGCGCGGGTGGCCGCTGTACTGCTGTTGACGCTCCGAGGGACGCCGACGCTCTACTACGGCGATGAGATCGGCATGCCGGATGGCTATATCGCGTCAGATGAGATCCAGGACCCGGCGGAACTCCGGCAACCGGGCATTTGCCAGGGGCGCGATCCCGAGCGCACGCCTATGCAATGGGATGGCTCGCTGGCGAATGCGGGCTTTACGGACGGCAAACCGTGGTTGCCGATTGCGACGGCGACGAGCGTGCGCGAACAGGACGGCGACATGTCGAGCATGTTGTCGCTCTATCGGCGCCTGCTGAGCCTGCGCCGCAGCAACGCCGCGCTCGTGCGGGGCACGATCGAGAACGTCGTTGCTGACGGCGACGTGCTGACCTATGAGCGGCGATACGGCAATCAACGCCTTTTCATCGCGCTGAACATGGGCGTCGAAGATGCCACCGTGCAATTGCGCCCGGGCATGGTGTTGCTATCGACGGTGAGTACGCGCATCGGCGAAACCTTCGTGGAGGGCGCAAACTTGCTTGCCGCCGGCGAGGCGGTCATCGTGATTCTTACGCGAAGCTTGTCCGATGCCGTGCGGCCAAATAACGGGCCGAACGATGCAGTTCGGTAGTCGTTCCCCAAGGTGCTTCAACCTCGTTGGTTTCCACGAGCAATTGCGGAGTCGCCCGAGTGCGATCCGGCGGCCGCGCTCGCGCTCGAGCGTCAAAGCCGATCACGCAGCGGTCAAAGGCGCGGCGCTGGCACTCTCATCGATCGATGAAACGGTACTGCGGATGCGCGCCGCGATTCGCGCGTCGAGCGGCGTGTACACGAGCATGCTCAGGTCTGGCCGACCATCGACGGCGAACAGCGAATACTCCATTTCGATGGTCCCGAACGCAGGATGCAGCAGGCGCTTAACGTGCTGTCCTTCGCTGTGGCCGAATACCTGGTTTTCGCGCCACATGCGTTCGAAGTCCGGGCTGGCGCGACACAGATCGTCGACCAGATCGCCCACCTCGGAAGCGAGCCCCGCGCGAGCAACGTCCGCTCGGAACGTCCCCACGACGAAGCGCGCGACACTCTCCCAGTCGTGCTGTTTTGCCCGGACGGCCGGATCGCCGAACAGGAAGCGCAGGATGTTGCGCTGGCCCGGCGGCAGCGCGCTGTAGTCGGTCAGCACGACGGCTGCGGCGCGATTCCACGCGACGACGTCCCACGTCGCGGTCTTGATGATCGACGGGCTGGCATCGAGTGAATCGAGCACGCGCTGCAAGCGCGGGTCCACTGCGTCGGTGGACCGGTAGCGCACTTCCGGGGGGCGTCCGAGGCCCAGCATGAAAAGATGTTCGCGCTCGGTATTCGTCAGCATCAGCGCCGCGCAGATCCGCTCGAGCACCGCGGCGGATGGCGCGCCGCCGCGGCCCTGCTCGAGCCACGTGTACCACGTCGAGCTGATATTCGCGCGCTGCGCCACTTCTTCCCGGCGCAATCCGGGCGTACGCCTGCGGCCCGAGAAGCCGAAGCTGGCCGGATCGAGCCGCGTGCGGCGGCTGCGCAGAAAGTCCCCGAGGGTTTGGGCGGTGTTCACTGGGATGATTAACCTGTTAGTCGCTTTACCGGGATAAGCTCACTACTTCAATAGCATAGTGAATGATCGCATAGTGCGTCGGTGGCTATTCTGGAGACTTGACCATGCGAATCTTTCTGACGGGCGCAACCGGGTTTATCGGCTCGGCTTTGGTGCCCGAACTTATCCAAGCCGGGCATCAGGTTGTCGGCATGACCCGGTCCGACCAGGGCGCGCAGGCTCTCAGCGCAGCCGGTGCGGAGGTCCATCGCGGTACGCTCGAAGACACCGACAGCCTGCGCAGCGGCGCCGCGAAGGCGGACGCCGTCGTTCACCTTGCTTTCGACCACGATTTCTCGCACTTCGTGGAGAACTGCGAGAAGGACAAGCGTGCTATCGCTGCACTGGGCACGGCGCTGGCCGGCTCGGATCGGCCGCTTCTGATCACGTCGGGCACGGGCGTCGGCAGCCGCGATAACGGGCAGCCGGCCACCGAAGACGTCTTCAACACCAGTCACCCGAACCCACGCATCGGCTCGGAGCTGGCCGGCAACGTGCAACTGGAGGCGGGCGTCAACGTGTCGGTGATGCGCTTGCCGCAAGTGCATAACCCGTACCGGCAAGGCCTCATCACGCCGCTCATCCAGATCGCGCGGGACAAAGGCGTCTGCGCCTATGTGGAGGAGGGACGCAACCGCTGGCCGGCGGGGCATCTGTCGGATGTCGTGCGGCTGTACCGGCTCGCGATCGAGAGGGGCGAACGCGGTGCGCGCTATCACGCGGTCGGCGAAGAAGGCGTTAGCGCCCGCGAGATCGCCGAGGCGCTCGGACACGGCCTGAAGTTGCCGGTCGTCTCGATCGCGCGCGGCGAGGCGCAGGCGTACTTCGGATGGATGGCGATGTTCGCCGCGCTCGATATGCCGGCATCGAGCGCGCAGACGCAGGCGCGTTTGGGCTGGCGACCGACAGGTCCGACGCTTCTCGCGGATCTGAACGAAGCGCGCTACGTTCAGGGGTCCGCGTAGCTTTCGCTGTCGCTGTCAGCCGCCGTCGCACGAGAACAAACCTGGAGCAATCATCGCCGCCATCATAGGTGTTTCATTACGCCACTCGCCAGCTTGCGCAGTTCGTCGAACTGCGTGACGAGCTGGAGGCACAGAATAAAGGCCAGCGTCGCTGCGGGCGCCGGGTGGCGTTCGGTCCATCGCAGCACCGGCGTCGCGTAGCGTACGCGGATCGCATCCCGCGTCATGATCAAGGTGATCGCGATCCCCACCGCGGCGCCCACCAGCAAATCGGTCGGATAGTGAAAGCCGAGATAGGCGCGCGGAAGGCAAATGAACAGCGCAGTATAGAGAAGCGCCAGCACGCCGACGCGCCGCGACATGAGGAAGATGCCGGTGGCGGCCGCCATCCATAGCATCGCGTGATCGCTCGGGAAGGAACTCCAGTTGGTCAGCACTGCGTCCTTGATTTCGCCGCTGGCAAAGCGCAGATGCAGTTCGGTGTTGTAGACGGGGCGCACCCTGAATGGCAACCAGTGAGTCAGCAGTCTTCCGACGACGAGCGCCACGATGCCGCTGACAAGCGTCGCGAGAACCATTTCTCGCCGCCATTCGCGGCACTCGTCTTGCTGAAACCACATCCACCACAGCACGGGAATGAGTACGAGGCCTTTGAAGGTGTACAGGTTGTCGATGGCCTGGATGGATAGAGTCGCGAAATGGCCGAAGTGTATGTTGGACAGATATGTTTCGATGGACAAATCGAAGCTATTCATTGTTTTCTAAAGAAATTGAGCCGGTCGCGGATGAGGGGGTCAGCATAATTCATCGCATGCACGGCATTTTTTGGCGCTTACTTTCACTGACAATTTTTACCGCGCAATTTCATCGCTAACTTTCAGTGACCCTGTGGACGCTCATAACAAGGGGAGGCGTGTGATTGAAATGCGCTCGTCCTGTCCAGCGCTGAGTCACCGCGCAGGATGCGGCGATACACTGTAGCCGGATCTTTCAAGGAGGCCGTCATGAAACTGGTCGACTGGAACATTCAGTGGGGATGCGGCGTCGACGGCCGCGTCGACCTCGGACGGATCGTGCGGGAAGCACGCGCGTTGTGCGACTTCGACGTCCTGTGTCTGCAGGAAGTCACGCGCGGCTTCAACGAAGAACCGGCGGCCGGCGGACTGAAAGGCGCGCCATCGTCCGATCAGTTCGCCGAACTTGCCGCTCTGCTGCCGGAGATGACCGTGCTCGATGCGATCGGCTCCGATCTGCCCTCGTTGGGCGCAAGCCGTCATCGGCGGCAGTTCGGCAATGCCATCGTGACCCGTTTGCCGGTTCGTCAGGTGCTGCGCCATTCTCTGCCGTGGCCCGCGGACCCCGCCAAGCCCTCGATGCTGCGCGTCGCGCTCGAAGCGGTGCTCGAAGCCGACGTCGGTCCGCTTCGTGTCATCAGCACGCACCTCGAGTTCTATTCGGAGAAACAGCGGCTCGCACAAGTGGCGAGACTGCGCGAGTTGCATCAGGAGGCGTGCGCTCACGCGCGCGCTCCCGCGCGTGGCGAGAAGCCGGACAGTCCGTTTGCCGATACGGCGCGCCCGGTCAGCGCGATTGTCTGCGGAGACTTCAACAGCGCATTCGAAGACACCGCCTTTCGCCGGATGCTCGAACCGATCACCGACACTCCGGCGTTCGTCGATGCGTGGGCCCGCGCGCACCCCGGCGAGCCGCGTGCCGCGACGGTCGGCCTATACGATCACGAGCAATGGCCCGATGGAGCATTCGCGTGCGATTTCGTTTTTGTCACGGAAGATCTGAGCGCACGCATTGCATCGTGCGATGTCGATCAGCACAGCCGCTCGTCCGATCATCAGCCGATGTGGCTGGAACTGCGTTGAAGGGACTCGGAGTTACCGCCCCGTTATTGGCGCAGGAAAATCTGACCGCGTGATTCGGCGGGATGCTTAAGGTGCTGTTAAGGGTTGCTCTGCGATGGTTGAGCCTATGTTCAAGCCATGAGAATAGTGAGCACGTCACATGAATAGCAACCCGTCGCAAACTCGCGCGCATGCAGTCAGTAAAGTCCCGCAGATCACGCTGGGCTTCTGGATCATCAAAATCGCCGCCACGACGCTTGGCGAAACGGGCGGCGATTGGGTGACCATGTCGCTCAAATTGGGTTATCTGATCGGCACCGCGATTTTTGCGGTTATTTTTATTGGGCTGGTCGCAGGGCAGATCAGGGCGGAGCGGTTCAATGCCTCGCTCTATTGGGCGACCATCGTTGCAACGACCACGCTCGGTACCACGCTGGCCGACTTCTTCGATCGTTCGGTGGGAGTCGGCTATCCGGGCGGTGTAGTCATCGTCTTCGCGCTTCTGCTTGCGAGCCTGGGCGTCTGGTACAAATCGGAAGGTACGGTGGCGGTGCAGAGCGTGACCACGCCCAAAGCCGAGTGGTTCTATTGGGTGACGATCCTCTTTTCGCAGACACTGGGTACGGCCTTGGGCGATTGGGTGGCGGGATCGGACGAAGGCGGTCTGGGGCTTGGCTATGAGTACGGCGCTTTGATCTTCGGTGGGGGGCTGCTGATCGTCGGTGCGCTCTATTACTGGTCGCGGCTGTCACGGACCGCTATATTCTGGGCGGCGTTCATCCTGACGCGTCCGCTCGGCGCGACCTTGGGGGACCTGCTCGACAAACCCATTTCTCAAGGTGGGCTCGAGATCAGCCGACTCTATGCGTCGGTGATTCTGGTTTCGTTCATGGCGCTTTGCGTGATTTTCTTACCGCAACGTCCTGCTGGGCGAGCGATGCGGTAGATGGCGCGAAGAGGCTACGAATGTTCGGGAATAGCCATTGCGTGCCCGCTTTCGCCGCGACACCGACGCGCAGAACGAGCGTGTCGACCTATCAGTAGCTCGCCCGCTCGACGTCCGTTCAATCGAGGCCGACATGAAGAATCCGTGGACGAAGAAGAATCCGTTCCTGAGCATGTGGTTAAGCTGCGCCTGTACCGTCGCCAACACAGCGCGGGTAAGAACGACAGCGGCAGCCAAACGCTCGACCTCCGCATTCTGGAGCGCCGCACTCACCCCACCGAAGCCGAAGAAAAGCAGAAAGGCACGCCGCTGAGCGGACTCGTCCGCTGTCGGGCGAATATGCCGCCTGGCGTGCGCGACCGGACGCACGGCGTATCAGGATCGGGCGTTTCTCGACTCTCGGGTGGCGCCGCGTTGTTTGCCGTGTCTGCTCCTTCGATTACGGCAGCGACGAGTTTGACGCAACGCATTGGCACAGTGCCAGTTCATCCTCGCGAAGCTCGTCCTCGGGAATTTCGCTGCGCCCTCAAACTGGATGCGGTCCTGTCAACCCGGCCAAAACGGAAAAAAGAAGGAGCGCCATAGTCGGCGCTCCGTTCATTCATGGGTTACAGCAGGCAGGCTTACTTGATCGCAGTCAGGTAAGAGCCGGACAGGAAGCGTTGCGAACGCGGAATGGTCGCCGTGTAGGCCTGAATCGCGGCTGCCAGCTGCGGACGAATCAGGTTACGGTTGTAGTCGTAGATCGAATAGCCGTCGCCTTCGCCATTGCTCGGATCGCCGTTGCGCACGACATACCAGAACGCCTTTGCCACCGAACCGTTGTTCATCAGCACCTTCAACTGGTTGAATGCGGCCGTTTGTCCGGCATCCGTACCGTTGGTGCCATTGTTGGTCTCGGTCAGCCAGATCGGCTTCGCGCCACTGCTGACGAGGTTCGACACCGTGGTCATGAATGCCTGCACCAGCATGTTGTATTCGGCGCTGCCGAAGTAGGGGTGAACGTCGACGACATCGATCGTGGTGTTCAACGGGCTGGAAGCACTCTTCGTGTTGTTACCCATTGCCTTGATGTAGTCGGTCGCCTGGATCAGCTCGTTTCCTGCGGGCGGTTGCCAGCCGTTATTCGGGTACGCCGAGTTGTAGAAGTACGAGATGCCCTGAGTGTGCAGAACCGTTTTGTAGCCCGACTGGCTTTTCGTGTTCAGGATCTGCCGGGCTTCCGAATAGAGCGTCTTGCTGCGATTCAGAATGTATCCGGAGATACCGTTCGGATCGCCGTAAGACGGGTCCGAAGCGGAGAACGACCAGTTGGTCTCATTGAACAGTTCGATGTCAGCCGTAAAGGGCAGAACGACGTCCATGAGCGAGCCGAGATACTTCGTGAACGTCGCGTCGCAGAAGTCGAGTCTCGGTGACGATGCGGTCGGCGGATTTTTGGTGGCCGGGCATTGGTATGCGCTAGACGGCGCGTACATGCCCACCTGGAAAAGAATCTTCATGCCGCGCGTGCGCGCGGCGTTCAGAAGCGACTTCAGAAAGGCCACTTTGTTGGGGTCCAGCGTGCTGCCGTCGGCCAGCGTCATGAAGTCCCACGAAACGCCGAGGCGAACCGTACCCACGCCCAATCCGGCAATCAGATCCAGGTCCTTTGAGCATTCGCTCAGCGCCGTCTGATCCGCACTCCAGAGATTGCAGTTCACGTCCATTGCAAAACGGTCGTTTCCGCTTCCGGTAGGCGGCGGCTGCAGCGCCGCGAGTTGCTGGGCGGTGGCGGCGGTCGAACTCGTCTTGGAGAACGCTGGCATCGATTGCCCGCACAACAGGGCTAAAACGGCGAATAGTGAGTAGAGTCTGAGTTTCATGGCTTAGCTATAAATTGCTACTGACCGGGGATGGGCCGAGAACGTTGGAATTACGTTTGCCGATGACCATCAGTGCCTGAAGCGATGGCATACGTAACGCAAACACGTCAAACGCGTGAGTCAACGGTCGCTGACATCACGATTGAAAATGCTCTTGCACGGGATATGCGGGTTTCGTATCGATCGTCGCGAAACGGTTCAATCGCCTTGTCCCGCCCGTTGCACCAGGGCGCGGTTATAAGGCTGACCGTTCGCCTGAACCGGCGGAGAGCCATTATCGGGGGGCACTACGCCGTTGCTGTACGGATCTGTAGCCGCGTTCGCGACTGTGTCGGCAGGCAGGGAGTTGGCGGTCACGGACGCGGTGCTGCCATCATCGCTTGTTTCACCGCCACAACCTGCAAGGCTTAGTACGCCTGCGATAAATGCAAGCGCCGAAGCAGTTTTTGCGATCTGGGGAAGCCGACGAAATGACGGTTTTAGTCTTGGAGAGAGTCTGCTGAAGAAGGACATCTGTCTATCAGGCCGATGGAACCTGGCCGCTAAAACGAACAACGTTCGCGTGATAAGGACGTCGCCACGAAAAAATACGCAACAACACGAAGTACAACTGAATATGATCGGCTTTCGTCAAGAGCCGCCCGCTGCCGCACTCGCGTGGGGCACTAATCGCGTTTTAATCTTCAGATTTAATGCGAACTACTGAAAACCCGCTTTCATCATTTTCAATCGGAAAATTCGGTAATTCGTCGCAAATTGCGAAGTTTTTCCAATTGAATTAAAATCGACAAGGTTTTCCCTGAGTGATCTGATGAATACGAATGATACAGAATTGGAACAAATCATGTCCCATCGGGCGTAACTAAGCGTAACAACGAAATTTGTGCTATGTGAGCCTATCGGCAACGTGTCCCTCCTCCGTTTCAACGCTTATCCAGACGCGTTCTCACGCCCGAGTTCGAGATTCACAAAACAACAAAAAAACCGTTACAAAATTGTTACTTGTCGCTTTTAGACAGTCGGGGTGCTTTAATTTCCGTCAATGTATGGTTCTTATCGGATGGCTCGGGACCTAATTAAATGACAATTAAATGTTTCGGTATGGTTTTAGAAAGAAAAATAATGCTGACGAGGCATTTATATGCGCCGCACCGCTCGCATCAAATAAATCGCGGAATGCGAATTTTGCCACGGTTTGACTTTGGGCTTTGGAACAAGGAGACGGCCGGGAGCCAGGCGCGCGGAACCTGCATCTCATCGCCAGCGAAACACGCGCAATGGCTCGCCGTGGTCGCGGCGAAACTCGAAGCCGCCGGAACACCGGTGCTGCTTGCTATTCGCCATCGCGGACTTGCCATCGTGCCGATGCTGAGGCCTTGTTGGGCAACCCCTTCGTTGTAGGAGCGGGGCTTGGCAGTTCGGTAACGGTCAGCCGAGTCTCTTCGGTCAGGCCGACCTGGTCCACCTGCCTGACGCGTCTTGCCGCCACGTTTGAGCGCGCAATCCATTTTCGCGACTTCGCCATTTCCGCCGCCTCACGACGAATCTCAGGACGACATAGGATTTTGTTCGGGCTTTCTAAAACACCCAGTTTTTGAAGTTTCATTGTTATGTGTCCGACCTCACAAAGCGGAGCAAGTCGCGGGCCTGACGCTGTCATTTTCCGGAAGGTTCTCTGCTACGCTCCCGAATGCCGTTAATTCGAAATTAGAAAGCGAACGTAGCCGTCGCGCGACTCGTGCGCATTATCGCGCGGGTAACACGCAATAGAAGATGGCGACGAATGGTTCTGCGAGCCATTACACGTTGCGGGAGATCATAGTCATGTTCCATCAACACGCGCCGACTCGCGCGGCGTTGCGTGCGTGCGCGCCGGTCCGAAGTCCGGGACGCCGCGCGCTGCTGCGT
The DNA here is from genome assembly GCF_014201065.1 of Paraburkholderia sp. Cpub6. Lineage (NCBI taxonomy): Bacteria > Pseudomonadati > Pseudomonadota > Betaproteobacteria > Burkholderiales > Burkholderiaceae > Paraburkholderia > Paraburkholderia sp. Cpub6. The sequence continues at coordinate 3,478 of NZ_JACHDM010000003.1, read as the reverse complement.
GGCGTATCGGCCGCGGCGTTGGCAGGCGTTTCTTTTCCGCTATACGCGCAGCACGCAAGCGTAGGACTCGTCACGCCGCCCATTCGTCTCGACGACTTCTGGCTGGTCGATCAAAGCGGCCAGAAACGGTTGCTAACCGACCTGTTGCGTCAGAAAGTGACCGCGTTGCAGACGATTTACACAGGATGCACTTCAGTTTGTCCTTTGCAGGGTGCGCTGTTCAGCACGGTTCAGCAACGGATATCGCAGTTACAGCACCGCTACCCCGTTCAGTTGGTGTCGATCGGAATCGATCCGCTTTCCGACTCGCCGCCCGCGCTGCACGCATGGCTCATGCGCTTCCAGGCCGGACCCGAATGGCGGGCGGCCACGCCGACGTTGCAGGACGTCGACCGGATGCGCAAAGCGCTTTCGGGCAGCACCCTGCCACTCGGCAACATTGCCGATCACTCGACCCAAATCTACTGCTTTGACGCGAACGCAATGTTGCGCTGGCGAAGTGATGACCTGCCTCGCGCGGATCAAGTTTGCGATGTACTGGGCGCATTAGGGCGTGTGTAACCTATTGGACTGAGGCTATGTCACAAAATCGATCGTTTAGGATCCTCTCGCAATTGTTCGACAGGTGCGTGAAAGCGTTGCTGCCAATCACATTCATGGCGGCGCTTTCGATGTTCTCCGCAGCTGCCGACGCGCAGACATCGAGCACGCTTACCGTCAACGGCACGACCTTGTGCGCCGATGTGAACGCCGAATCGAAGACGCCTGGCGCCTCGGTTATCGAGTGGACGTGCAATGGCGGGAATAACCAGCACTGGACACTGACGCAGAACAACGGGCTTTATCAGTTCGTCAACGTCAACAGCAACCTTTGCCTCGACATCTACGGTGTCAGCATGGATGCCGGCGCTGGGGCGGACCAGTGGACCTGCAATGGCCAGGCGAATCAAAGCTTTCAACTGATCCCGCAGGGTGGCGGCTTTGCAATCGTCGCGTCGCAGAGTCACCTGTGTCTGGCTGCTGCCAGCCTCACGGCGCAGGGCTCGCAGATCACGCAGCAGCCTTGCAGCGGAGCCGCTCTGCAGACGTGGCAGATCAGCGGCATGACCGCGAAAACATTGCCGGCGAAGTGGACTACACCCTATAACCTGTCGATCGTGCCGGCAGCTGCGGCGAATCTGCCCGATGGCACCGTGGTAGTGTGGTCCTCCGACCAGAAGCTGGACTTTACGTCTGGCGAAGTGACCCCCGGCAACACATACACCGCAATCTTTAACCCGACTACCGGCACGAGCAAACAGGTTCTCGTGACGAATACCGGCCACGATATGTTCTGCCCGGGCGTCGTCAATCTTCCGGACGGCCGTATTTACGTCACTGGTGGCTCGAGCAGCGACGCGACGAGTTTCTACACGCCTTCGACCGGAAAATGGTCGCGAGGTCCTCTAATGAAAATTGCGCGCGCCTACCACGGCAGCGTAACGTTGAGCAATGGCAACGTATTCCTGGTGGGCGGCTCATGGAACGGAGGTGAGGGCGGCAAGACCGGCGAAACCTGGTCGCCGAGTACGGGTTGGCAGGTCAATAGCGCCATTCTCGCCGACTACATCCTCACGAATGACGCGGCTGGCATTTTCCGCTCCGACAATCATGCATGGCTGTTTGCGGTGGCGAATGGGCGAGTCTTCCACGCCGGTCCGAGCGTTGCCATGCACTGGTTCGATACCGCCGGCGCGGGCAGCGTGACGCCTGCCGGCAACCGGGGCAGCGATACCGATGCGATGAACGGCAACGCCGTTATGTACGATATCGGCAAGATCCTGGCTGTAGGCGGTGCGCCGAGCTACGAGTATTCCAACGCGACTGCGGACGCCACGCTAATTGACATCAGCAGCGGCACCGCGGTGACGCAAACGCTTACGCCGATGAATTACCGCCGCGCCTTCAACACCAGCGTGGTCTTGCCGAACGGTCAGGTGGTAGTCCTGGGTGGAGAGGCGTTCCCGATAACGTTTTCGGACGACACCGCCGTGCTGGCGCCAGAGTTGTGGGACCCTACCACCAAGACTTTCTCGGTGCTCCCGCCGCAAGCCGTGCCGCGTAACTATCACAGCATCGCACTGCTGTTGTCGGACGGTCGCGTACTGAGTGGTGGCGGTGGACTGTGCGGAACCTGCTCGACAAACCATACGAACCTCGAAATACTGACGCCGCCGTACCTGCTCAACGCGGACGGCTCGGCGGCAACACGACCGACCCTCACGGCCGCGCCCACTACGGCACAGCTCGGGACATCGATCGCCGTAACGGGCAGCAGTGGCATCAAGGCCTTTGCGTTGATGCGCATGTCTTCGTCGACCCACGCGGTCAACAACGAGCAGCGGCGAGTACCCGTGACTTTCACGGTAGGAACGGCGGGCGAATATCTGATCAATATTCCTTCCGATCCGGGTGTCGTCGTGCCTGGCTACTACATGCTGTTTGGCCTGAACGCGAAGGGCGTGCCGAGCGTTTCGCGCACGGTGCAGATCCAGTGATGGCGTTACGGTCACGGCGAACCGCGGCGCGTGCGCTGACGCTGGCGCTGGCGCTGGCGAACATCACGTATGTCGCGCATGGCGCGCCGCCTTGTGAGTCGAACGATCTCGGGTGTTCGATCTTCAACGGGCAGCATTCGGTTGAGGCGCAATTGCGCGACGACGATCGTCTGTTGCCCGGCTCGACCACGCGTTGCGCGAACTGCCATTCGCAAACCGGCTCGGGCGACGCATTCGCACCACCCTTGACCGCCGGCAACCTGTTTCCTGCGAAGAGTCGAAGGGACGGTCCGGCGAGCAGTTACGATCAGGCAACGTTCTGCAGGGCGCTGAGGGAAGGCATCGACCCGGTCAACGTGATGTTGCGCAAAGCCATGCCTCACTACCGGATATCCGAGACCGAGTGTGCGGCGCTCTGGCATTTCGTGACGAAGCGCTAGCACCTTTGCGTGCGGTTTCGCGAATTCGGCGCCGTTTGCTCCACCAGCTTTTGTCGGTGTTTTCACGCTATACGGGCGCTTGTTCGAAATGATCGAAATAGTGACATCGCAATTGCGCACGACCCCGTTGGTGCGAAAAATGCGAATGTGCGGCAGCGTACGGAGGTGCGGCAAGCCGTCGGATAGGCTGCGATGACGTCTGCTATGAATAACTCGATTTTTGTTTGCTGGCGCAATATATCGGATGCGAAAAAATTAGAAGTCTGCGCCAGATCTGGCGGAAGTCTCTTTTAGACGATAAGACGATCTATTTCGAGCACGCGGCGGGGGGGTAGATCATAGGGATTTCCTCTCCGGGTGCGTTGCGAGCAGGACTGACGTACTCGGCCTGTGCGTCCGATTTCAGCCGTGACAAAAAGCGAGATCTGGCAACGCCGCATCGCCTGCACATTAAATCGAGCTTCCACCCTTTTCGTACACCCGCCATGGGGTTTCGATGAA
>NZ_JACHDM010000002.1:0-466208 GCF_014201065.1 Paraburkholderia sp. Cpub6 | reverse complement strand
TCCATGCTGGCCTCCGTGTCGGAAATCGCCGGGTGTGGCCCTGTCCACACCGTGCGGCTCTGGCAGCAATGCTAACCCGCGTTTGATTCCTCACGGCGGGCCAGCCTTTGCCTCACGGGAGTCATACTGTCTAAAAGAGCCGCTGATGGATGTTGGATTCGCTCGTTGACAATGAGATCAGGACTCAACTCTTGATTGTCGAACGACCCAAACTGGGCCGAAACCAGAAGCTCCTCTCCCTGCTCGCGCGAGGCCACGCAAGTGCTAGTGCATGGTATGCGTGACGTGGAAACAGATTTCAGGCGCCTCATCGCGCCCCGTCCTGCGCTTCGCTGTCCGACGCATCAATGCACGCATATGCGACCCACGTACGAGATTTGCCGAAACCGCCGCATTGGCATCGCGGAGCGCAGTGGCCAGTTCGTGCGCAAATACGCGTTGAAACACCCCCAGCGCTCCTTCATTTCCTCTACCACCCGTTGCGAATAGCCAGCGAGCGAGTCACGACAACCGTTTGCGGTATCGCGCTCGAACAACTCATCCGCTATCCGCTGCGCCGCCGTTTGCCAGTTATCCCGATTCGCCGGTTCACCAGCCTCGGTGGGTAGTTTCGCATCGCACACTGGGAGCGCCATTTCGTCGGGCAAAGTCATCCCAGATGTCCCGCGCCACGCCTGCAACACGATCCGTAGCACACCGAACGTGGTCAGCCCGACATCGCCGTCGTTATAGAGGAAGCAGTACACGCACAACGTCAGCCAGCACACCAGCACGATCACACCGAAAGTCACGCGCGACAGCCGGCTCAGCACTCTCGCGCACAGCGAAAACAGAAACAGAATGGCAAATCATTCGGCGCTGATCGACCACGACACGAAGTTCCAGCTCGCTTCGCGACGAAACATCGGCCGACGAACACCAGAAACGTCACCGGATACAGCGGATACACGCGCGCAAACCGCTTGACGATAAACGATCGATAGTCGACCCAGCCGAACGCGGTCGCTCGCGAAGGAAGATACGTATGGGCAAGGATGAAGCCGCGCAGCATGAAAAAGATGTCAACACCCCAGACCCAGTTATCGACGAGTTGCACAATGCCCAGTGGCAGCCCCCTTCGTTGTCGGCAAAGTGATGAACGACGGCGAGCAACGCCGCGAACGCACGCAGCCCAGTCAGGCCGTAGATCTTTCGCATTGAATTGCCCGGCGATCACGCAAGTGAGCACGACGCAGCGCCAGGTAAAAGAGGTGCGGCCACGCGATGCGCGGCCCAGCGGCAAATAGTGTTGATGCATCGATGTTGCGAGACAGGTCTACCCTCCTCGCGCAGCCGGCCTTCGGTATCGGCTGTTTGCAGACTGATGCGGGTGTGGTTGCCGGTTCGCCCGACAACGGGTGAGAGGCCGACGGCAGCACGGCAATTGCATCGTATAAGTTCGCCGCAACGCGGTGTGTGCGCTAACACCCCAGTTGATCGGTAAGGTCTCGAGGGTGCGCCGACGAGTCGCTTCGGGCCTGATACAGCCGTTTGCGGTCAGCGTCGCGCCGCGTCCGGCGCGACGTCGTGGCGCAACGCATGGCCAGCCTGGTCGGGAACGTGGAGCGGGTCGTACGACCGTGGCATCGCGAGGTTGCGCGCAACGACGGTATCGGCCTGTGCGCTCGGCTGCTGGCGTGGCGCGCCGTATGCGGCTATCGCTTGCGCGGGTGCCGACGCGAACCACAAGATCCTGCCGGCGCATTCGATGCCAACCTGACGTCCGTTCCAGTAGACAGCGTTTTCCATCGCGACCTCTCCCCGAACATGAAGAACGTCATCATCCGCGCTGCGCCTCGCGTGTCCGTCTGCCAGCGCACGTCGAGCCATCAGTAGTCGCTTCAATCATAGGTGGCCCGGTGCTCTGCGCATGACTTGTCACCAAATGAGGTCCTTTTGTCACAGCAATGCGGGATGAGTTTGCCAACCCCTGTCAGTCAGTTGATTAACGACCAAATCTTTAAATAGTGTTTTGCGCGGTCAACGCGATGGGGAATGGGTCGTTTACCAAGAATTAGACTGCGAGTTATGCAATCGGCAAATTGCGTACGTTCAGTTCAGGAAAAGCGAAAAACCTGTCGATGCGGCAATGCACAAGTTTGTCACGTTTTAGTCATGCGACAACGTTAGATGCAGCGCGGCGACAATATCGATCGGTCGTGCTGAAGCCTACGCTTGGCAAGGCTCAGAGGGACTGGCAGAAGGAGCGGGAAGGAGATGATTTCGCGCCGGCAATTAAGCGGATCAAGCAGACCGCGAAACGCAGGCAATAGTCAGACGATAAATTTTATTCAATCCCTCCGCTGGTGTGTCGGCTTGTGCCGTTAAAGCAACAGAGTGTGTATGACTCGCATCGGACACTGGTGCGATGTAGGGGACGAGGCCGATAATCGATTCGCAAAGGAGAAAGATCATGGATGCCAAACCACCGAAGATTCCGACCCCGGACAAAGTTCTTTACCCGGATCCGGAACCTGTGGCCGTCGAGTTTTTGGGAGCCGAGCTGCCCGAGCATGTTCGCGCTTTCTTTGACGAACAACGCAAGTCGTGCGATCCGAAGTAACGGTCCTTGGCGCGGCGCAGCATTCGCGCTCGTTGATTTCACGCGCAGCGAATACTCGCGTCCTCATTACGCGTCCGACATCTCCGTCATGACGTTGGATCAGCTCGCCTGAGCACAGCAGTTGCACTGGGCCACGCGGCTTGAGCGCGCGCATACGCGCATCCTTCTCTCGCCCACTTCCCCCGACGATCCGTGTGAATCGTCCCGGTGCTCGCAGGTTGCGGCGCATCATTTATTCTTCTGGTTTTTCCCTCAACGGCCGCCCGGCCACGTCCACCTCATGAATCATTTGCATCGCTTCGGCGCGTCATGCGCGCTCGTCATCGCCGCCGCCTTCGCCTTCTCGCCCGCCCCCGCCCTCGCCGACGGTGACGACACCGCGCTCACGAGCCTGATCGCGCTGGTTTCGCAGCGCCTTGCACTCGCGGAACCGGTCGCACGCTGGAAGTGGGCGAACCACCAGCCGATCACCGATACGCCGCGTGAAAACGCGCTGCTCGCCGAGGTGGAAAAGCGCGCCGCGGCGGCAAACGTCGACCCGGCGTTCGCCCGCGCGTTCTTCCAGGATCAGATCGATGCGAGCAAAGACGTGCAGAACGCGCTCTTCGCGAACTGGCGTCGCACCCAGCCACCGCAAGGTCCCGCACCCGATCTCGCAACCAGCACCCGACCGCAGCTCGACAAGCTGACACAATCGTTGATGGCGAGTCTGGCGCGCGTGCAGCCGCTGCGCGCGGCGGACGATTGTCCGTCGCGGGTCGCGCAATCGCTGGCTAACTGGAAGGCGCTGACGCGCTATGACTCTGCGCATTCGAGCGCGTTGACGCACGCACTAGGTCACGTGTGCGAGACGGGCGGAGTCGGCGCCACCGGCTGATTCCGGTAACGCCACGGCGCGCGCACGTCGCATAAGCGTCACGCGACGATGCTCGACTCAGGGCTGTCACGCGACACGCTCAACGGCATCACGCGCAGGCCTCGCGCCAGATGGCTTTGCAGGATACGGTACGTCGAGAGTTCGAACGACCCAGCCAGCGTCGACGCATGCAGCTGCGCCGCCGCGACGAGCGAGGGCGCGTGTCCGAGGTAGCGCCAGCGATCGACCACGTGGAAGATACCCTGCGCGTCCTCACGCTCCTCGAACACGATGGGCCCCTCGAACGGCCACGGCGCGTTCGCGGGATCGCTCTTCGTCACGCGCGGCAAGCGGTTGTGGCCCGGCCGCAGCGTTGCGATCCACTGCGCCTCCGCGAGCATCGCGCCGAGTTCTCCGCCAGTCGCGTGCCATTCGACGCGTCGCACGAGCTGCGCTAGCCGCATATCCTTCGACGAACGCCGCTCGCCAGTCAGATGCGAGCGCAGCCGCTGACGCACGCGCACGCTGCGACCGACATACAGCGGCGCATCGTCTTCGCCATAAAACGCATACACGCCACAGCCAGCCGGCGCGGTGTCGAGCAAATCCTCGGTGATGTCGCCGGCGAGCCGGTAGCGACGCGTCGTGCGCTCGATCTGCGCGCGCAGCGCTTCCAGCGGCACAAGCGTCGGCAGACGCTGCCAGAACTGCCAGATCAGATCGGCGTCGGCGAGCGCGCGGTGGCGATCGGACGGCACCAGCGCATGGCGTTCGACGAGGGCATCGAGACCGTGGCGCGTTTCGCCGGGAAACAGCGCGCGCGACAGCCGCACCGTGCACAGCACGTCCGGATCGAACGCGATTCCCGCGCGACGAAATTCGCTGCGTAAAAATCCGCGATCGAAACTCGCGTTGTGCGCGACGAACAGCTTGCCGTTCAAACGCTCGAACAACGCGGGCGCGATCGACTCGAACGTCGGTGCGCCGCGCACCATGTCGTTCGTGATGCCGGTCAGCTGTTGGATGAACGACGGAATCGGCTGCTGCGGGTCGATCAGGCTGCTCCAGCGCGAGACGCCAGCCAGCCCGACTTCGACGACGCCAACCTCAGTAATGCGGTGCTCGCTCGTGGAGCCGCCGGTCGTTTCGAGATCTACGAAAACGATGGGTGCATCGAGTGCCGGTTCCGGCGAAAGCAGTTCAGACATGGGACAAGGGATTCGGGCGCATGAATTTGCGGCAAGTATGCACCAGTTGGACGTTGTGCATCCAGACAGCGCCCCGTGCGCAGCTGGAAACTGCGTCGGCACGGGCCGTCGATTTTGCGCTGAAATCCCGCAGACGCTTAAACCAGACCATTAATCCAGACGTAGTCAATTCGTTTCGATGGATTATCTTCCGACAATAATGCGTATTGTTGAACCACGCAGTTACCGAAGATCCGACCTGGGAGACATCTAGATAAAAATAAAAACCCTCGCGCGACGGCGAGGGTTTTTCGCTCCCGACTGCGCGGGCGGCACGCCCAGCCCAGCGCATTTACAGCGGCTGAATGTTAGCCGCCTGCTTGCCCTTCGGGCTGGTCTTGACTTCAAAAGACACGCGCTGATTTTCCTTCAACGACTTGAAGCCCTCGCTGCGGATCTCCGAAAAGTGCGCGAACAGATCCTCGCCACCCACGTCTGACGTGATGAAGCCAAAACCCTTAGCATCGTTGAACCATTTGACGACACCAGTTTCCATTTCCTGTTTTCCCTCTGTGATTAATCCAAAGCGGGCGTTGCCCTCGAATCGATCTAACCCCGATTCAGTTGCCTTTATCTGATCAAGACAGAAACAGCCAATCAAATTCGGCTTTGCCGTTATACGGGGAACAGAGAATGACCGTCAAGTAAACTTTTCATATGCGTTTAGCGTATAAAAAGATAAGACTTCAAACTACACGGATATAGGCCGGCGCGTCAAATTTACCTGAACGAAAATAATCCGAGTCCGCAAACGGGAAAATTTGCGAAAATATGCAATACGAATGTAACAAAGTCTATCTTTGCGTAAGTGTTTGTCCGACTTGTTGCGGCGCCGCCTCACTCGCATGATGCAAGTCAGTTGTAGCGATGCGCTTCAGGAGGTTGCCATGCTGTCCAAGGAAATTCACCGTCTCTTCACCTGGCTCACTCATTCGCACGCAAAGGTCATATCAGACCAGCCCGCACAGATCGGGGATTCATGCACCGTTTTCGACTTCGATCCGATGTGGCACGGAGACCATTGGCAGAACCTGCTCTCCTCGCCAATGGATGCGCGCCGTTATGTGATGGAAGACTGGAGCGTGCCCGCGCAGGCGGACTGGGACGACGCGGAAGGTACTGCGCCCGCTCATTAGAGACATTCGCGAAACTCGTCCGCCATAAAAAAAGCGCGACTGGAAGGTCGCGCTGACAAAGGTTTGGAGATCTTTTTCGTCAACGAAAAAGTCTGCTTCGGAAAGCAGAACTTACAGTATAGCGGTCATATGCAAGTTCGATTATTCACACAATTAACAATCGTCTATTGCCGCCACAACAACAATCGTTTTCCCGCATTTCTTCCCGTTGTTTTTCCGCATCGTTCGGTGTCGCGAATCAGCAACGCGCTTTAGGAAAATTCAGACGCCGAATCCGCCCAGTCGGCGCAAAGCCTTTATCCATAAGGCTCGAATGGCGATTAACGATCGTTTCTCCTCGCGTAATACTTTATTGCGCGAATCGGAACGCCAACTCCCGGAAGTGTCTCTCTACACTCTGCCTAATCGGAAACCGGCGCGGATCTGGTCAACGCGCTTCTCACGCGAATTCGGCTTCTCGCAGCGCTCGCGTGAAGGTCTCCCAAGCCAGGGTTTTATACCTCTCTCGCTCTCGGAGTTATATCAATGAAGAAGACACTCATGGTCGCTGCCCTGTCGGGCGTTTTCGTAACGGCAGCGCACGCGCAAAGTAGCGTCACCCTATATGGCCTGATCGACGCCGGTATCACTTATACGAACAACCAGCATCCGAATCCGAGTAGTAACCAGCACGGCGCCAACGTGGCGATGACGAGCGGCTCGGTGAACGGCAGCCGTTTCGGCCTGCGTGGCGCTGAAGATCTGGGCGGCGGTCTGAAGGCCATCTTCACGTTGGAGAACGGCTTCGGCATCAATGACGGCACGCTCAAGCAGAACAGCCGTCTATTCGGCCGTCAGGCCTTCGTCGGTCTGTCGAGCGACCAGTTCGGTGCCGTGACCCTCGGCCGTCAATACGACAGCATGGTCGACTACGTCGGCCCGCTGGCACTGACCGGCACGCAGTACGGCGGCACGCAGTTCGCGCACCCGTTCGACAACGACAACTTGAACAACTCGTTCCGTATCAACAATTCGGCCAAATTCCAGAGCGCGAACTACGGCGGCTTCAAGTTTGGCGGCTTGTACGGCTTCTCGAACCAGGCTGCCGGCTTCGCCAATAACCGCGCTTACAGTGCGGGCGCGTCGTATAACTGGGGCGGCCTGAACGTTGCCGCTGCGTACATGCAACTGAACAGCAATGGCGCGAACAGCGCAGCCGCTGCGTTCAACTCGGGTGGCGCGGTGTCGGGCGACAACACGTTCTTCGCTCAGCGTCAGCAGACGTGGGGCGCAGGCGCCAACTACGCGTTCGGCCCGGCAACGGTCGGCCTCGTGTACTCGCAGACGAACCTGCACGGCTTGGCAGGTATCAGCGCGGCCGCATCGGGCATAACGGGCGGCGTCGGCTTCCCGACCAACAGCGCTCAGTTCCAGAACTTTGAAGCCAACGCCCGTTACGCGCTGACGCCGGCAATCAGCATCGCTGGCGCGTACACGTACACGCGCGCGAACCTGTCGAGCTCGCACGTGCACTGGAACCAGGTCAACCTGCAAACCGCGTACGCATTGTCCAAGCGTACCGACGTGTATCTGCAAGGCGTGTATCAGGCAGCAAACGAAGACTCGATCGTTAACGCCTACATCAATGGCGTGGGCGGTGCTTCGGGCAACAACAAGCAAGTCGCTGTGACCGCAGGTCTGCGTCACCGCTTCTAAGCACTGCGCAAGGACTGGCAGTAGAGAAGGCGCCGTTCGCGGCGCCTTTTTTTATGTCCGTGCCGACGTGGGTTTTTGCCGCTTTGTGCGCAGGCCTGCGTGCGTGCACGTGAGCCCACGTCCTCGCCAGAGGCCTAGCGGCCGCTATCAGGCAGCGGATACTTGACGTCGAGAATATCGATCGGCTGCGGACCGGCCGGCGTGAATAGCGTGACCGTATCGCCGACTTTAGCCTTCAGCAGCGCACGCGCAATGGGCGAAATCCAGCTTACGTGCCCGATGTCCAGGTCGACCTCGTCGACACCGACGATCGTCACCTGATGCTCTTCGCCGTCCTCGGTCGCATAGTCGACCGTCGCGCCGAAAAACACCTGGTCGACGTTTTCCTGCCGGCTGCTATCGACGACCTCGGCTAGATCGAGCCGCTTGGTCAGAAAACGGATGCGCCGGTCGATTTCCCGCAGACGGCGTTTGCCGTAGATGTAGTCGCCATTCTCCGAGCGGTCGCCGTTCGACGCCGCCCACGACACGAGCTTGACAACCTCGGGCCGCTCGACATCGATCAGATGCAGCAATTCATCACGCATACGCCGATGACCGGCGGGAGTCATGTAGTTTTTGGTGCCGGCGGGCACGTCGGGCTGGGCGATGTCGAGATCGTCATCGTTGTCTTCGCTCGACTCTTTGACAAAGGCCTTGTTCATAATCATCCATTAACAGCAACTAGCAACAATCTCATAAAAGGTTACACGATCGGGCCGGCGACACAAATCGCCGTGATGGGCTTCCGTTTTTCAAATCTGTTGGCTATAATCTCGTTTCTGTGTGCGGCTGTAGCTCAGTTGGATAGAGTACTTGGCTACGAACCAAGGGGTCGTGGGTTCGAATCCTGCCAGCCGCACCACCTTATTCGAGAGTTCCCTTACAGGGAGCTCTCAGGTTTCATCAGTTTTTACAGTAAGCATCACCGTTTTGCGTGCGGCTGTAGCTCAGTTGGATAGAGTACTTGGCTACGAACCAAGGGGTCGTGGGTTCGAATCCTGCCAGCCGCACCACCTATGAAGGGCCTTCCAACCGGAAGGCCCTTTGTTTTTCTGGCGCACCATGCCGTGCCCGTGCGCCAGCAACTCATCGCGGCGGCGACTGGATATCCCCAATTTGCCCATCCGGGTGCGGCAAGTCCTCGACGACCCCGCCCACCGTTTGCTCGCTGATCGTGTCGGTCCGCATGCCGGTCAGTGCCTGGCGCTCGCGCAGCACGTCGTCGACGGTATCGCCGAAACGGCTCACGACAAACGCCCGCAGCAAAGCAATGCGCAGCGAGTCGCCCATTCCCTCCGAGGCCCGCTGCCCGCCCTTGAACTCAGCGACGCATACCGCGCCTTTATCGCTGTGCTCGCGCACGTCGAGCCGCATCGCGCGCTCGAGCACAACGGCAGCCGCCTCCCATGACGCGGAAGGCGTGAAACGCCCGTCCCACGGACGACCACGATCGTTGCCGCGGATCGCAACAGTCTCGCCGCTATCGGTAAAGTAGATTTCGCGCACGAAGTCGTGCAGGCTGCGCGCCACCCAGTAATCGAGCGCCACGTCAGCGAGGTCGGACACGTTCATCTGCGTTCCCCCTGGAGTTCAGGTGAGACCTGCCTTGAGTTGTATCCTGAGCCGCCGCACGAAAGATGCCTGACTGGCGAGAAGCGTCAGTCCAAGCCGCGCCGACGCCCAGCCGGAAGCCGTTCAGTAATCCGCGCGCTCGCGGTCGATGCGCATGCCGCCGTCGTGGCGGTGATGCCCCTCTTCGCTCGGCCGCTCACGCGTGATGCGCATCACATCGGGATTCGTGCGCACGCGCCGCATCACATTGGCCAGATGCACCCGGTCGCTGACCTGGATCACGAAGCGCAGAATCGTGGATTCCTGCGACAGATCTTCGTCCATCGCGATATGGACGATGTTCGCGTCCGCCGATGTGATGTCGGCCGCTACGCGGGCGAACACGCCCTTGGTGTTCTTGACCAGTACCTTGACCGCGACATCGAACAGCCGCCCCGGCTGCGGTGCCCACGCGACGTCGATCCAGCGGCCCGGATCGCGCCGGTGGATACGCTGCGCGACGCGGCAGTCGGTGGTATGAATCGCCATGCCGAGACCGATGCCGATATAGCCCATGATGTCGTCGCCCGGAATCGGACGGCAACACGCGGACAGCTGCACCGACATGCCCTCGGTACCGGTGATGACGACCGGCGGCGCGTGCGGCGTCGAACCGGACTCGGAGCGCGAGCCGTCGTCGTCAGCGTCGCGCCCGCTCATCAGCACTTCGATGCGCTTGGCCATCACCGCGGCGACCCGCCGGCCGAGACCGATGTCCGCGAAAATTTCCTGACGGTTCTTGTTGCCCGTCCACTGCACGAGCTTTTCCCACGCCTCCGGCGTCACATCCGATAGCGCAAGACCATAGCCCTTCAACGCCTGATCGACGAGACGCTCGCCGAGCTGCACCGACTCGTTCAGACGCATCGTCTTCAGATAATGACGGATCGCCGAGCGCGCCTTGCCGCTGCGCACGAAGCCGAGCCATGCGGGGTTCGGCTTAGAATACGGCGCCGTAATGACTTCGACGATGTCGCCGCTCTTCAGCTCGGTACGCAACGGCAACAGCTCGTTGTTGATCTTCACCGCGACGCACTGGTTGCCGAGGTCGCTGTGGATCGAGTATGCGAAGTCGAGCGCGGTGGCGCCGCGCGGCAGCGCCATGATCTTCGACTTCGGCGTGAACACGTAGACCGCATCCGGGAACAGGTCGATCTTCACGTGCTCGAGGAATTCGCTCGAATCGCCCGCCTCGCTCTGAATGTCGAGCAGCGACTTCAGCCACTGGTGCGCACGCATCTGCACGTCGTTCAGATCCGCGCTGCCGTTCTTGTACAGCCAGTGCGCGGCGACGCCCGCCTCGGCGATCTCGTGCATCTTGCGCGTGCGCACCTGAAACTCGATCGGTGCGCCGAACGGGCCGACGAGCGTGGTGTGCAGCGACTGATAGCCGTTCACCTTCGGGATCGCGATGTAATCCTTGAACTTGCCCGGAACAGGCTTGAAAAGCGCATGCAACGCGCCGATGCAGGTATAACACTCGAGCGCGCTCTCGACGACCACGCGAAAACCATACACGTCGAGCACCTGCGAAAACGACAGCTGCTTGTCGCGCATCTTCTTGTAAATGCTGAAGATGGTTTTCTCGCGACCGGTGACTTCGGCGTCGAGCTTCGCGTCCGCAATCGCGCGCTGCACCGATTCGAGAATCTTGCCGACCACCTCGCGACGATTGCCGCGCGCCGCCTTCACGGCTTTTTCGAGTGTCGCGTAACGGTGCGGGTTGAAGTTCGCGAAACTCAGGTCCTGCAGCTCGCGATAGGTATTATTCAGGCCGAGCCGGTGAGCGATCGGCGCGTAAATGTCTAGCGTTTCGCGCGCGACACGGCGACGTTTCTCCGACGGCACCGCGCCGAGCGTGCGCATGTTGTGCAGCCGGTCGGCGAGCTTCACGAGGATCACGCGCACGTCGCGCGCCATCGCGAGCAGCATCTTGCGGAAGTTCTCCGCTTGCGCTTCCTCGCGATTGCGAAACTCCATCTTGTCCAGCTTGGACAACCCGTCGACCAGCTCCGCGACCTTCGCGCCGAAGCGCTCGGCGAGCTCCGCCTTGGTCACGCCCTGGTCTTCCATCACGTCGTGCAGCAGCGCCGCCATGATCGCCTGGGCGTCGAGATTCCAGCCCGCGCAGATTTCCGCGACGGCGACCGGATGCGTGATGTAGGGCTCGCCGCTCTGGCGATACTGGCCGAGGTGGGCTTCATCGCTGAAGTGGAACGCCGCCTTGATGTCCTTGATCTCTTCCGGCTGCAGATAGCCGGACAGCGCAGACGTCAGATTGGCGATGGAGACGACGTCATGCCGGCGCGGCTGCTCCGGCGTGGCGGTCGGCCCGAACAGATGGCGAAACGATTGCTCGAGGACCGCGTCGATGTACTTGCGTGCAGAGGACGGCGAGTCGGTGTCGTGCTCCGCTTCCGTGGCGGTGGGCGGGGTAGCACTCATGGTCGCCTCCGGTAGCGGTCAGGGTTGGACGCAGTTCTGCACGTTGAGCAATCCGGTGTGGCGAATACCGGCAAGTCGAAAACGAAAATCCGTGGGCCTTAGACCGGCACCTTCTTCAGCATTTCGACGCCGACCTGACCCGATGCGATTTCACGCAGCGCGAGGACGGTGGGCTTGTCGCGGCTTTCGATTTTCGGCGTGTGGCCTTGAGCGAGCTGACGCGCGCGATAGGTTGCGGCAAGCGCGAGTTCGAAACGGTTCGGGATCTGTTTGAGGCAGTCTTCGACGGTAATGCGGGCCATGTTGGGTTCCTTCTCAGTATGTTGCTTATTCTACCTTATGTGCTTGACACCACGCCGCGCTCACGCGTGCGGCAGGTGGATGCCGAGCTGCATGAAAAGCTGCGTGTGACGCGCGTACTGCGACGCGAAGCGCGAGCGCGTCGCGCCGACGAGGCACTGCAACTCCGCCAGCGCGCGATCGAAGTTCTCGTTGATCACGACGTACTCCGCTTCGGCCGCGTGCGCGATCTCGCCGCCCGCCGCGAGCAAGCGTCGCGTGATTACGTTCGGCTCGTCCTGGCCGCGCTTTTTCAGACGCTCTTCGAGCGCTTCGAGCGACGGTGGCAGAATGAAAATCTCCACCGCGTTGTTGAATTGCTTCTTCACCTGCTGCGCACCCTGCCAGTCGATTTCGAGCAGCACGTCATGGCCGTTTTTCATCTGCTCCTCGATCCACACGCGCGACGTGCCGTAATAGTTGCCGTGCACTTCCGCGCTTTCGAGAAACTCGCCCGCGTCGTGACGCTGCATGAAATCTTCGACGCTCGTGAAGTGATAGTGCTCGCCGTCCTGCTCCTTCGGACGCGGCGGGCGCGTCGTGTAGGAGATCGACAGACGGATCGCGTCGTCGCTCGCGAGCAGCGCGTTCACGAGCGTCGACTTGCCCGCGCCCGACGGCGCGACGACCATGAACAGGTTGCCGGGATAAGCGCCGGCGTACGAATGGCGCGCCGCGCCGGTTTCGCGTGGATGGTGGTCGGTCATGATGTGGGGTGCTCCAGCCTTATTCGAGATTCTGTACCTGCTCGCGCATCTGTTCGATCAAGAGCTTCAGCGTCATCGACGAATCCGCGAGTTCCTTCGCCGCCGCCTTCGAACCGAGCGTGTTCGCTTCGCGGTTCAGCTCCTGCATCATGAAGTCGAGCCGCTTGCCGACCTTGCCGCCCTTCTCGATCACGTGACGCGTTTCGTTCAGGTGCGCGGTGAGGCGCGACAGCTCTTCGGCGATGTCGATGCGAATGCCGTACATCGTCACTTCCTGGCGAATCCGCTCGTTGATCTCTTCGCGCGACACGATCGTCACGGCCGCATCCGGCGCGGCGATGCCGAGCGCTTCCTGCAGACGCTCGACGATTTTCTGCTGATGTCGCGCAATCAGCTCGGGCACGAGCGGGGTGATCTTCACGACGATCGTCTCCATTTCGGCGACGTTGGCGAGCAGCATCGTCGCGAGTTGCGCGCCTTCACGCGCGCGCACGTCGATCAGGTCCGCGATCGCCTGCTTGCCGCATCCGAGCACCGCTTCGCGCAGCGTCTCGGGCGCGATGCCGCTTTCGGCGAGCACGCCCGGCCAGCGCAGAATTTCGCCGGTGCGCAGACGGCCGGCTTCAGGAAACGTGCCGAGCACCGTGCGTTCCAGCTGCGCGAGTTGCGCGAGCGCGTCGCGGTTGATCGCGCCCGCGTTCGCCGACTGCTCGCTGCGCTGCAGATTCACGCGAATGTCGACCTTGCCGCGCGACAGCTTGTTCATCAGCATCTCGCGCAGCGTCGGTTCGACGACGCGCACGTCTTCCGGCATGCGGAAGTTCAGATCGAGAAAGCGCGAGTTCACCGTGCGCAATTCGACCGACACGCTGACGCCACCCGTGCCCGAGGCTGCCACGAGTTCGCGCGTGGCGCTCGCATAGCCAGTCATGCTGTAGATCATCGTATTTCTCGCGATTGGGGCCATGCGGTAGACGATGGCCTGAGAAGCGGATCGCCCGGCGTGTACGAGACGCGGGGCGGGGAATCGGCATTATCCCATTTTTGTCGCAGCCATCCGCATGGGCAACCGCCCTATCCGATCGGCGGTAAAATCAGGGTTTTTCCTCCGCCCTCCTCCAGCCTATCCCGACCATTCCGACATGAGCAACGACACCCAACGCCCCAGCGGCCGCCAGCCCCACCAGTTGCGCGACGTGCGCATCACGCGTCACTACACGAAGCATGCGGAGGGCTCGGTGCTGGTCGAATTCGGCGACACCAAGGTGATCTGCACCGCGAGCGTCAGCGAGAGCGTACCGCCGTTTCTGCGCGATCGCGGCCAGGGCTGGCTCACCGCCGAATACGGCATGCTGCCGCGCGCCACGCATACCCGCAGCGACCGTGAAGCCGCGCGCGGCAAACAAACCGGCCGCACGCAGGAAATCCAGCGGCTGATCGGCCGCGCGCTGCGCTCGGTGTTCGATCTCGAGAAGCTCGGCGCGCGCACGCTCAATCTCGACTGCGACGTGATCCAGGCCGATGGCGGCACACGCACCGCGAGCATTACCGGCGCGTTCGTCGCCGCGCATGATGCGGTCGCCAGATTGCTTGCCACGGGCCGCATCGAAAGCTCGCCGATCCTGGATTACGTCGCCGCGATTTCGGTCGGCGTGTACGACGGCGTGCCGGTGCTCGACCTCGACTACGACGAAGACTCGCAGTGTGACACCGACATGAACGTCGTAATGACGGGAGCGGGCGGCTTCGTCGAAATTCAGGGCACCGCGGAAGGCGTGCCGTTCTCGCGCGAAGAAATGAATGCGCTGCTCGATCTCGCGAGCGACGGCATCAGCACGCTGATCGCGAAGCAGAAAGAGGCGCTGGGAGTGCAGCAGTGAATGAGGTTCGTCAGGACGGTGGCGGGAACAATGCTCACGGCGTAACGTCGGGAATGCCGCTGAAAAAGGTGGTGCTCGCGTCGAACAACGCGGGCAAGCTGCGCGAATTTGCGGCGCTGCTCGGCGCGGCCGGCATCGAGTTGATCGCGCAGGGCGAGCTCAACGTGCCGGAAGCGGAAGAACCGCATCCCACCTTCGTCGAAAACGCGCTGACGAAGGCCCGTCACGCTGCGCGGCTCACCGGCCTGCCCGCGCTCGCCGATGACTCGGGTCTTTGCGTGCGCGCGCTGCGCGGCGCGCCGGGCGTCTACTCGGCCCGCTTCGCACAACTCGCCGGCGGCGAGAAAAGCGACGCGGCGAACAACGCGCGCCTCGTCGACGAACTGCGGGACGTGAGCGACCGCCGCGGCTATTACTACTGCGTGCTCGCACTCGTGCGTCACGCGGACGATCCCGAACCGCTGATCGCCGAAGGCCGCTGGCATGGCGAAATCCTGGACGCGCCGCGCGGCGAGCATGGCTTCGGTTACGACCCGTACTTCTATCTGCCGTCGCTGAACGCGAGCGCCGCCGAACTCGAGCCGGCGGTCAAGAACGCGAGCAGCCATCGCGCGATCGCGCTGCGGCAACTGCTCGCGCGTCTGTCGGAGGAAGCGTGATTCCGATCCGATCGACGCCGGCGGACATCGGCAAGGGTGTCGTCAGTGCGTTCACGTCGCCGGGCAGCATCCGTTTGACGTCGCTGCCGCCACTTGCGCTGTACGTACATTTCCCGTGGTGCGTGCGCAAGTGCCCGTACTGCGACTTCAATTCGCACGAGTGGAAAGGCGAGACGTTCCCGGAGAACGACTACCTCGACGCGTTGCGCGCCGACCTGGAAATGGCCTTGCCACTGATCTGGGGCCGCCAGGTGCATACGGTGTTCATCGGCGGCGGCACGCCTAGTTTGCTGTCGGCGGCGGGGCTCGATCGCATGCTGTCGGATATTCGCGCGCTGCTGCCGCTCGACGCCGACGCGGAAATCACGCTCGAAGCGAACCCCGGCACGTTCGAAGCCGACAAGTTCGCGCAGTTTCGCGCGAGCGGCGTGAACCGGCTGTCGGTAGGCATCCAGAGTTTCAACGAAACGCATCTGAAGGCGCTCGGCCGCATTCACGACGCGGCGCAGGCACGCCACGCGGTCGAAGTCGCCGCGACCACGTTCGACAACTTCAACCTCGACCTGATGTTCGCACTGGCCAGGCAAACGCTCGCCGAATGTGAGGCCGACGTGGAAACGGCGTTGTCGTTTGCCCCGCCGCATCTGTCGCTGTATCACCTGACGCTCGAACCGAACACGCTATTCGCCAGGTTTCCGCCCGCGTTGCCCGACGATGACGCGTCCGCAGACATGCAGGACTGGATTCATCAACGCACCGCCGAGGCCGGCTACGGGCGCTACGAGGTGTCCGCGTATGCGCAGCCGCATCGGCAGAGCAAACACAATCTGAACTACTGGCGCTTCGGCGACTATCTCGGCATCGGCGCGGGCGCGCATACGAAGCTGTCGTTTCCTAATCGCATCGTGCGCCAGGCGCGCTACAAACATCCGACCACGTTCATCGAGCAGGCCAGGGTTGGTGCAAGCGTGCAGGAAGAGCATGAGGTCGGGCCGCGCGATCTGCCGTTCGAGTTCATGCTGAACGCGCTGCGCCTGGTAGAAGGATTTCCGGTGCATCGGTTCATCGAGCGCACGGGCCTGTCGATCACGACGATCGAGCCGGCGTTGCAGGAAGCGGAACAGCGCAAGCTGATCACACGCGACCACGAACGGATCGCGCCGACGCCGCTCGGCCAGGCGTTCCTGAACGACCTGCAGGCGCTGTTCCTGAAAGATCCGCAGTGATGGCGGGTCGCCTGGACTCGGCAGCGAAGTCTTTTCAGGTTACAATTTGCGGCTTGGAGGTGTGGCCGAGTGGTTTAAGGCACCGGTCTTGAAAACCGGCGAAGGAGCAATCCTTCCGTGAGTTCGAATCTCACCGCCTCCGCCATACATGCCCGCGTGACAAGGGTTTCCCGGCGGCGAAAATCAAAACCCGCCCACCTACCCGCCCAAAGCTTTGAGGCTATTTGATCGGCGCTGATACTGTTTGACGCGACGGCAGCGCGGTTGAAGTCTCAATAAATGCGCGCCGGCGACCGTCGACACGTTCCCTGCGCCATGCTCCTGCGATGAATGAAGTTCGCGGCGGTGAGATCACCCCAGATCGAACAGCGCCCGGTCAGCGGGCCGGGTAACGCCTCGTCCATCATCTGCCTGAACTCGGCCTCATTCCATTCGCCGCGATCCACGCGCCGCAGCACCGCCTCGCCAACGAGCATCACCCTGCGCTCGCGGTCGGCCTTCGTCTGCTTGTACGCCTGGCGGCTCGCCTTCTGCGCGGCCTTGCGTGTCGCCTTCATCTCATCGAGCTTCGCGTCTGTCGCGGCGATGCGCTTTTTCAGCAGGTTCATGGTGGGACGTCCGGGGTAGTTGACGTGCGCCGATTCTATCGTTTACCGCCGCCGTGTCCGGTCTCACGCCAACTGGCATAGGTCAGCCCATCTCATCGCGAGCCGCCCGCCAGAAACGCAAAACCGCCCTGGTGAGCGGTCGGCGTGCCGGTCTTTCCCGGCTGCCAGGTCGACGCCCCGAGCGGAATGCTGGCGGCGCGTCTGTGTGATTGCGTGGCGCCCTTCGAGCGACGGTTGATGCCGCCCGCCGCCCCTTTTAATAGACGGAAAAAACCCCGTCTCGCGCGCGCGTGATGGACTGAAGAAAGTCGGCCCGCATTAACTACCCGGTACAAACGGGTGGTGTTTCGTGCGAACTTTCGCAGCAGCGACTAACCGCGCACGGGCTTGCGCGACAGGGCTTTGCGGACGTCTCCCGCTTGCACCTATTCGTGCATTCGTTCGGCCTTATGCCGACATTGCCGGGTCGTCCGCACTCTGCACCTCGACACTTTGCGGCCCGCGCCCGCGTGGTGGAGTCCGGGTTTTTTCCGTCAGCGCCCCTGGTTTGCGTAGCTCGGATTGCGTCCGGGAAGCCCGGTGTGTAGGGCGCTCACGGCGTTTCTTTCCCGTTCCACTCCTTTTAATAAGGGAAAAAAACTCCCCTCTGCGTGGTAACCGAACAAGTGGTATCCGGCGCCAGCCCCGTTAGATGGGCGGTTTCCGTGGCAACCTGTGTGGCAACCTCGCGCGCGGTAACCGGCCGCTCGGCCGCTGCTGACGGGCCTTTCGCCGGGTTGATGGCTAGTTTCCAGTGGCAATCGGCGCGGTAACCGACGCGAGAACTGCAACCCTCAAGGCTTTCAGTCCATCGGGCACGGTGGGTGGCGCCGGGGGCCTGCTCTTCGGTGCGTCGACATCGGCTTGCACTCTGCGCCGAAGTCACTCGGTTTCGGTCAGGGCATCGTAGGCCGCCGACGTGGCGCCTCTAACAATCGATGCGCGATTCAGAATCGCATAGCACTGGTTCTTGTCCTTCGTATCGAACTCTCGATAGGGATTTTGGACACCATCGAACAGTAGCCAGGCGTCCTTAAGGCAACGACGAATCTCCACGAGTTCACTGAGCTGTCCGTCGCTAATGCTAGGACGCTGGCTCAACGCAGATATGCGCTCGAGGAGATCGTCCATCGTCCGACGGAACATTGTGGCGCGCGGGTGATTGGGCCACTCCATACGGTGAAAAGTTGCTCGGAAGTCCTCTGGCAAAAAGACCTCAGGCGAATGGTCAAAAGTGCGTGTCAGGTCGCGGAGCGCCTCGTCGGCTTCGTCAGCTATTGCGCGAACGGTGGCGGCCAGAGCGAGATTGGACGTTCGGCGCTCGCTTTCGCGTAACCGCCGGTCTTTGCGAGACTGAAGCCAAGGAAACATGAAGGCTGAGACCACGGCCAGAATGCTCCCGATTGCCTGGACCCAACCCGACAGGCCGGCGTTGTTGTTGGTCCAATTGAGCACAGCTTGAATTATGTCCACGGCCACAAAGTCTTCGGATGCAAAGCGGCCAATACTACGTGGCGGCCGCCGGTGCGGCCAGCAATATTCCATGCAACGCGAGTCGTTGCGTTGTCATCCGGCCAGCCACGCGGCCAGCCGGCGCTCATCGTCGGGCGGACCATCGAGGAGCGGCACGCGCTCTAGCGCCAGTGGCGATCCGCCGAAGGGAGCGCGACGATATCCACCGCGCCATCGCGGTCCGCACGCGCGATCAGGCCCACATACATCCGAGGCCCGCCGGGGTGTTCGTGGCGGCGCACGACTATGGGCAGGCCGAGCAGGGGCGTGGGTGCGTACCCGTGGTCCGCGGCAGTTGCATACGGCGCACGCCACGAATCAGGCCGGGGTCGAGCGAGCCGTCGGCCAGCGCTGCGGCGAGCCGCCCGGCCTTGATCGCCTGGCGCACGGTGCCTTCAGAGCCGCCTTCACGGCGAGCGAATTTGCGAATCGAGACTTCGGCCAATGCGTTACCCCTGTCCTGCTGACTCAGAAGCAAACGGTTGGCCGGAGGGGGAATCGAGATCGTTTCGCTGAAGAAAGCGGGTCAATTTATCTAGCGATTTCGCGCCATGCGCTGCGGCCTCGCTTGCGATGCGCTTCACGACTTCTTCGTCAATCGACAGATCGAGTTCTCGACGCATTGCAAGGATTGCCCCTGACTGCAATTCGGTCAATTTCGACAAATTTTTGGCTAAGTACTCGATAGATCGAGCAATTGACTGTCGATATCGCAGGGTTGCTTTGTCGCGGTCCTCCATCATTGTGGCAAGCAGTTTTTGGTGCCCTTCCCATTGCTGCATCACGCGTCCAAATTGGACTGCATCTCCTCCCTGGAGATTGCAGGCCTTCATCATTTCAGTCAGTGCGTTTCCATTGGCAAGCTCCTTGTCGATTAGCAGCGCCAATTGGGTCACTAACGTGAACTCCGCTACTGACTCGGCTCGCCTAATTGCGAGCTCCGCGAAGATCTCCCCCACAAACTGAGCAAGATGGAATGTAGCCGTAACTGTCTCTGCCGATCCGACTGCATGGATTCCCGCAAGCGCGGCGATCACGGCCTTCATTTGTTCGTTGGCTTTCGCGGGATCGGTTTCCGCTCCTGTCATCTCTCCGAGAACGTTTGACGCTTTGGCTGCCTCCTGGAGGGCCGGCAAGAATACGTCCCGTCTCAGGTCCATCCTGCGCTTGGCCTCAGATTGTTTCGCGGCGTCTTCGAGCTGCATTCCAAGCATCCGCCGCGCGTTTGCATTCGCGCGCCACGTAGTGAAGCCGCTGATAGCTGCGGCGATATCCGCGTCGATCAATTGCACGCACTGGCAGGGCTGTTGAGCCTGGAAGAGGTAGCGGAGCAGTTCTCCCCTCTTTCAACGGTTGCGCAGGTGTCGATTTTTGGTCTCTTCGAGGATGCGCTGGCGGGCGTACGCGCCGTATTGGCGCGAACAGCGGTTTCGGGCGAATGATCTGCTGCGCGAGTGCCACCAGCGGCTGGAAAGGTCATAGACCAGCGGTACGGTCGCTGCCCGCGAGCATCCGCGCTACGGGCGCGAAAAGCCGCAATGTTCGTGCGGGCGCTTTTTTCCGTTTCGTCGAGAGCCGTCGAGATTTTGGGCGGTCGCCCATGTACGGACTGCCTGTCGCACGGTAATTATCTGACTGCTGTCAACTCCGGCAGCGACTTCAGATAGACCATCGACACACCCATGTCCCTGTCCGTATTTGAAATGCACTCCGTGGAGCTGTTCTGCCAGCGGCCACCGGGTGCCTGTTATGTCATCTGCGACGAATGGCACTATAAAGCGTGCCTCGGCAAGGCCGCAGACCTTCAGAGGGCCAGGGCGGAGACCCGGGAATTTCTTGCTATCGCCGCACTGAATCGCAGGAAGTGGGAGGAGGACCGGAAACTGATTAGGAATCTCATTGGCAGTCACTGGCTGTTTTTTCATGATGTACGGGACCGCAACCCTGATACCGATGGCTGGTGGGTGATCGTTGCTCTTCTCGAAGAGGTTCGCCGGGGCAAACTGCTTGCCGTTAAAGGTCCGCGTAATGGCCTGTTTCCGTCACCGTACAGCAGCACGCCGTTAATGAATCCCGTAGCGAGGACAGGCAGTCACCCAGACGGCGAACCCATTTTGTCCGTCCAGTATGATCCGGCCACCTGGCAAACCCGGTTGAACGCTGCGCGGGCAGCCAGGGCTGGCGATAGAGGCTCATCAACGCTGCTCGGCGACGCGCAGCCGTTTGAGTATGTGCCTGATGCGTTGAGCGGCGATGTGGTTGAACTCGCCGAGAGCACGATCAACCCAAACTACGCGGCGAAGATGCTGGGGTATGACCGCAAGACCTTCGGCAGGATGATCCATATGATGAAAGAAGACAATCGAATGCGCGGGGACGACAACGTTATTTGGCACGACGATGGGAATGTCGAGTTCAGAGGCGCGATCATCGACAACATGCATAGCTGGGCACCCTGAGAGAAACAGAGATGGCACCCGAACACAAACTCGCCCACGCAGCGTTCACGATCTATCAGGACACCGAGCCGCCCGAATTCTGGACGAACTATTTTGGCGTATCACCATCTCGCGCGGGAGCCAAAGGGCAGCCCAGGTTAATGCCGTCCGGCATGATGAGCAGCATTCCTTGGCGGCAAGGCACATGGATCGTTTCGAGCGCGGAGGCAATAATGAGCGACGATCTGACGCCTCATCTTCGCTATCTGGTGGGCCACCTCGGGCTACCCCGTGCCGATTTGCGAGAACTCATCGAGCGCACTTGCGCGCAGATGCGCTTCTTCTGCTATTGGGACAACGAGAGCGGCGACCGCGTGCCTGACGTGCCCGACGATATTCGCACCATGATGGAAGCCATGGGCGGCACGGTCGAGATCGATGAATATCGATAGAGCCTCGCTCGAATGCACAAGCCGATGCTCGGGAATTGGCTTTTTTTGCAACCCTGCAAGGCACAGCGCGAGTGTTATGGGCCGCACCTCTGAATTAATCCTCTATGCTGCAAACAGGCACGGCCCACACTTCCATCATCGGCCGGCGCTGTTCCATCAAATCGGTGCGGTGATAAGCCGCCTAAATCTTGTCCGACACGGTATGGGCAAGCGCCCGCTCGGCAAGGTCGCGCGCATAGCCCTGTTCGCTGGCCCAATCGCGGGAGCTTGAACGGAAGCCGTGCAATGTCGCCGTGCGCCCCGGCGTGTTGCTGTTCGCCTTCACAGGCTGCGCAATTGTCGATTTTGGTCTCTTCGAGGATGCGCTCGCGGATTGCGGGCGCTGCGCGCGCAGCCAGGGCTGGCAATAGAGGCGCGTCAACGCTGCTCGGCGACGAATCTAGAAAAAACATCATCGGCAATATGCAGGACTATGCAAACTGATCTTCATACGATGAACGCACATCAACTCGCACATGCATCATTTTCGATAGCCGGGGATGATTTAGATCCCGAAGTCTGGACCCGATATTTCGGCGTTACACCGGATACGGCGATAGTCAAAGGGGAGCGGTTTATGACTCCGTCGGGGCGACTGAGCAGCGTTCCGGGGCGTACCGGCGTATGGGGGGTGAGAAGCAAAGCCGCCGTTCGTAGCGACTCGCTGGAACCGCATCTCCGCTATCTTATTGATCGCCTGAACTTGCCGCGAGATGACTTGCGCCAGCTACTCGCAGACAAGGGCGCACAGATGCGTTTCTTCTGTTATTGGGACAACGAGAGCGGCGACCGCGTGCCTGATGTGCCCGACGATATTCGCACCATGATGGAAACCATGGGCGGCACCGTTGAGATCGATGAATATCGATAGAGCCTCGCTCGAATTCACAAGCCGATCCTCGCGAGTCGGCTTTTTTGTGCGACCTTGTAAGGCACAGCGCGAGTGTTATGGGCCGCACTTCTGAATTAATCCTCTATGTCGCAAACATGCACGGCCCCCGTACCCACCATCACGACCTAAACCACCGCCACCGCCTCAACCTCGATCTTGAACCCATAGTGCAACTGCGGCACCGGCACGACCGAGCGAGCCGGCCTTGCCTCGCCGGCCCAGCCCGCATAGATCTGATTGAAGCTCGCCCAATGTTCGACATCGACGACATACACGCGCACCTGCACCAGTTGCGCGACGCTGCTGCCGACGCTTTCGAGCGCCGCCTTCACATTGGCCAGAACCTGTTCGGCCTGCGCGTCGAACGACCCATCGGCGAGCTTTTCGCCTTGCGCGTTGATCGGCAATTGCCCGGACACGAAGACGAAGCCATTCGCGACCGCGACATGACTGTAGTGGCCGCCGGGTTTCGCCAGCGCGGCCGGATTGTCGGTGTGGGGCAAACGTGAGGCGTGCGGGCTATCGGTCATCAACCACTCCAGAAGTGAAAATCTCGGAGCGATTCATCGCCGTGCTTCATTCGGCACGAACCCGCGCACGGCGCAACACGCATCACGCGTCCGCCATCTCGAGCTTTTCGCGCGCATCCGCGCAACGACGATTCAGATCGCGATGCATCAACTGGCTATCGAGCAGAGCCGATACATCCGTCAAACCGTGATCAAAGCGCAAGACGTATTCGATGTCGGTGTAATCGTAATAAGCGCCGCTGTCGGCCAGCCGTTGCGCTTCGGCGAATGCGGCAAATTGCCGTTCGCCGTTCATCAGGTCTTTGATCGCCATGAGTGCCGCTCCGAGGAACAGTGACTTCATCATAGCAATGCAAACCGCGACGCACGGTGGTGCGCGCGCAACACCAGGTGTTTTCCGGAGACGCGTCCGATGAACTCACGCGTCGGCCGATGCCCACAGCCGCAATAGCACGATCGTCATCCAGTTTTCACGCCGTTTTCACAGCGCTCGCGCAGTGCTCACCCTCGATATCCGGACAACACGCTCACACAGCCGCAACCGGCGACTTCGTCCCGTGCCAACGCATCACGAGCATGCGTCCGACAAAGCATAGACAGCCCGCCACGCCGACCACGATACCCATGCCCTTCGGCGTGCCGTCCTGCCACAGTCCGACCGCGAGGCTCGACAGTGCGCCGAGCGCGAGCTGCACCGCGCCGAACACGGCCGCCGCGGCGCCCGCGTTGGCGGGATAGCGATGCATCAGATCGGTCGTGCAGTTGGCGGACAACACGCCCACCACGCTGACGACGAAGAACAGCCCGAACACGATCGACCATAAGCCGCCCCACCCCGTCAGCGACACGACGGACACGAACAGCGACGCGACGAAGCTCACGGTCGCCGCGAACGAGATGATCGGCACCGGCCCGAGCCGGCCGACGAGCCGCGTGTTCAGGTAATTGCCGAACATGATGCCGACGATGTTCAGCGCGAACAGGAATCCATAGTGCTGCGCGGACACGTGGAAATACTCGATGTATACAAACGGCGTCGCCGTGATGTACGCGAACATCGACGCGAACGCCATGCCGCCGCACAACATGTGTCCCCACGCGACCGGATCGCGCAGCAGCGTGCCATACGCGCCGAACGACTTCAGCAGCGCCGACTGCGCGCGCATCTCGCGCGGCCACGTCTCCGGCACCTTCAGGAATGCGGTCACCGCGCACACGGAACCGAACAGCGTCAGCGCGACGAACACGGCGCGCCAGCCGCCCAGCAGCAGCAACTGTCCGCCGATCAGCGGCGCGAGCAGTGGACCGATCGCCGTGACGATCGCGATCATCGACAGGACGCGCGCCGCGTCGCCCGGCTCGTGCGCGTCGCGCGCGATCGCGCGAGCCAGCACCGACGCCGCGCCCGCGCCCAACGCCTGCACGAAGCGGAAACCGACCAGCGAGCCGATCGAGACCGACAGCGAGCAGGCGATGCTCGCGAGCGCATACATGATGATGCCGCCAAGCAGGATCGGCCGACGGCCATACGTATCGGACAGCGGACCGTACAGCAGCATGCCGATCGAAAAGCCGAACATGAAGCTCGTGAGCGTCGATTGCGCGGCGCCCGTGCCGACCGCGAAGGCCTGCGCGATGGTCGGCAGGCTCGGCAGATACATGTCGATGGAAATCGGCCCGCACGCGGCCAGCGCGCCGAGCAACAGGATCAGCCGGCCATCGGGCCGGCGTCTGACGACGTGAGACATGGGAAATCCGGATGAAACGCCGCGCCGGCATCGGCAGCGGAACGGGTGAAGCGGGAACGGCCATCAGTTGACCGGCTCGATTGTACGCGACGGTTAATCCGCTGACGGCGCTCGTGGCCCGCTGCGTGGACGTTGCGCGACAGCGCCGCGCGGCGCAATCGGCCTCGATCGGTTAAGCTGCCGCCTGCTTGTCCAACGCGCTTCCGTATGCGCAGCTTGACGGCCCGACATAAAAGCTCGACCTCGCGCAACGCCCTTCCCCTGATCCCGTTCGAACCCGCGATGACCGCCTTCCTGCTGATCTGGAGCCCCAAAAAATGGCCGTGGCCCGAGTTGCCCGACATCGCGAAACGCGTGGCGGCCGGCGACGCGGTGGCCGACGTGTGGGGCTGCGGCTTTGCGCGCGGCATCCTGCCCGGCGATCGCGTGTTCCTCCATCGCGTCGCGCAGGAGCCGAAGGGCATCTTCGGTTCGGGCTACGTGACGCGCGCGCCCTACGAAGTCCCCGACGCGTCGACCAAACGTGGCTACCGGCTGTGCATCGATTTCGTCTACGACTGGCTCGTCGATGCGCATCACGCGCCGGTCATCACGCGCGATCAGCTGCGTGTGCATCCGTTCTCGGTGCAGACGTGGGATGCGCAAAGCTCGGGCACGATCATCAAGCCGATCGCCGAAGGCGCGCTGGAGAAGCGCTGGGCCGAATTGACCGGCAGGCGCAAGCCGCCGACGATACCCGCACCGGGCAGCTAGGCGAAACACGCGCCGCCGCGCCCGCCCGCACAGCCCGCCGGCGCCGACTCCGGTACAATTTCTCGATCCATCCCAGCATCGCGCGAAGTGTCCGCGGGAATCGTCCGAGGCCCTTTGCGCCGCTGCGCAACCCCTGCTCCCTATTCCACCCATCGCCATGTCCAGAAACGAAACCCTCTTCGAACGCGCGCAACGCACGATCCCCGGCGGCGTGAATTCGCCGGTGCGCGCTTTCCGTTCCGTCGGCGGCACACCGCGTTTCATCGAGCGCGCGCAAGGCCCGTACTTCTGGGACGCGGACGGCCAGCGCTATACCGACTACATCGGCTCGTGGGGCCCCATGATCCTCGGCCACGTTCATCCCGAAGTGCTGGAAGCCGTGCAGCGCGTGCTCGTGAAAGGCTTTTCGTTCGGCGCGCCGACCGAGTCGGAAGTCGAGATCGCCGAGGAAATCTGCAAGCTGGTGCCGTCGATCGAACAGGTGCGCATGGTGTCGAGCGGCACCGAGGCGACGATGAGCGCGCTGCGTCTCGCGCGCGGCTTCACGAACCGCAGCCGCATCGTCAAGTTCGAAGGCTGCTATCACGGCCACGCGGACAGCCTGCTCGTGAAGGCCGGCTCGGGCCTCCTGACCTTCGGCAATCCGACCTCGGCGGGCGTGCCGGTCGATATCGCGAAGCACACCACCGTGCTCGAATACAACAACGTCGCCGAGCTCGAAGAAGCGTTCAAGGCGTTCGGCAACGAGATCGCCTCGGTGATCGTCGAGCCGGTCGCTGGCAACATGAACCTCGTGCGCGCGACCCCTGAATTCCTGCAGACGCTGCGGCGCCTGTGCACCGAGTACGGCGCGGTGCTGATTTTCGACGAAGTGATGTGCGGCTTCCGCGTCGCGCTCGGCGGCGCGCAGCAACTCTACGGCATCACGCCCGACCTCACCTGCCTCGGCAAGGTAATCGGCGGCGGCATGCCAGCGGCGGCGTTCGGCGGCCGGCGCGACATCATGGCTCACCTCGCGCCGCTCGGCGGCGTCTATCAGGCGGGCACGCTGTCAGGCAATCCGATCGCGGTCGCAGCCGGCCTGAAGACGCTTCAGCTGATCCAGGCGCCCGGCTTCTACGACACGCTCGCCGCGCGCACCACGCGTCTCGCGCAAGGGCTCGCGCGGGCGGCACGCGAAGCGGACGTCCCGTTCGCGGCCGATGCGCTCGGCGGCATGTTCGGCATCTACTTTCGCGAATCGATCCCGACGAGCTTCGCCGCCGTCACGAAGAGCGATGTGCCGCGCTTCAACGCGTTCTTCCACAAGATGCTCGACGCGGGCGTGTACTTCGCGCCGTCCGCGTATGAGGCCGGCTTCGTGTCGAGCGCGCACGACGACGCGGTGATCGACGCGACGATCGACGCCGCGCGCGGCGCGTTCGCAGCGTTGAAAGGCTGAAGCCGGGCCCGAAGCAAAGGCCGCAACTCGCACGACCCAGACACCGCACCACAACGGACACCGATGTTCTCGCAAACCGATTTCGTCCACATGGAACGCGCGCTCGCGCTCGCGAAGCGCGGCATGTACACGGCCGACCCGAATCCGCGGGTCGGTTGCGTGCTCGTCAGAAACGGCGAGGTGATCGGCGAAGGCTTCACGCAGCCGGCCGGCCAGGATCACGCCGAAATTCGCGCGCTGAAGGACGCGCGCTCGCGCGGCCACGACCTGCGCGACGCGACCGCCTACGTGACGCTCGAACCGTGCAGCCATTTCGGCCGCACGCCGCCGTGCGCGAACGCGCTGATCGAAGCGCAGATCGGCCGCGTGATCGCGGCGATGGAAGATCCCAACCCGCAGGTCTCCGGCCGCGGTCTCGCGATGCTGCGCGAAGCCGGTATCGAAGTGCGCTGCGGGCTGCTCGCGAACGAAGCGCGGGAGCTGAACATCGGCTTCGTGTCGCGCATGACGCGCGGCCGTCCGTGGGTGCGCATGAAAGTGGCGGCGTCGCTCGATGGCCGCACCGGCTTGCCGTCGGGTGAGAGCCAGTGGATCACGAGCGCGGCCGCGCGGGCCGACGGTCATGCGTGGCGTGCGCGCGCGTCGGCGATCCTGACCGGCATCGGCACTGTGCGCGAGGACAATCCGCGCATGACCGTGCGCGCGGTCGATACACCGCGCCAACCGCACCGCGTGCTGATCGACAGCCAGCTCGACGTGCCGCTCGACGCGCAGATCCTGGCCGGCGCGCCGACGCTGATCTTCTGCGGCGAGCTCGACGCGCGTCTCGAAGAACGCGCGAGCGCGCTGCGCGAGCGCGGCGCCGAGATCGTGCCGCTGCCGAACGCGTTCGGCAAGGTGGATCTCCCGCGCATGCTGAGCGTGCTCGGCGAGCGTCACGTCAACGAGCTGCACGTCGAAGCCGGCTACAAGCTGAACGGTTCGCTGCTGCGCGAAGGCTGCGTCGATGAACTGCTGGTCTATCTCGCGCCGAGCCTGCTCGGCGTGGACTCGATGAGCATGTTCAATCTGGACGCGCCCGACCAGCTCGAAGACCGCGTGAAGCTGAATTTCCACACGGTCGAGCGGATCGGCGACGATCTGCGGATCCTCGCGCGTTTCGCGCCGACAGCCTTACCCGGGACCGACACCGTGTCTCCCACCGTTTCGAAATGATCAAGGACTAGCACGATGTTTACAGGAATCGTCGCGGCAGTGGGCCGCATCGAATCAGTCACGCCGCTCGGCACGGGCGGCGACGCGGGCGTGCGCCTGAACGTCGAGGCGGGCGGGCTCGACCTCGCCGATGTGCAGCTCGGCGACAGCATCACGATCCAGGGCGCCTGCATGACGGTGGTCGCGAAGACCGCTCATTCGTTCGAGGTCGACGTGTCGCGCGAGAGCCTGAACCGCACGGCCGGTCTCGGCGAAACCGGCGAGGTCAATCTCGAGAAAGCGCTGCGCGCGCATGACCGGCTCGGTGGACATATCGTGTCCGGACACGTCGACGGGCTCGGTATCGTCACGCGTTTCGCGCCGGTCGGCGAATCGCACGAGCTGCGCATTCTCGCGCCGCGCGACATCGGTCGTTATCTCGCGTACAAGGGATCGATTACGGTCAATGGCGTGAGCCTGACCGTGAACTCCGTCGTTGATCGCGACGACGGCTGCGAGTTTTCGATCAATCTGATTCCGCATACCGTGCAGGTGACGGCGCTCAAGCATCTGCACGACGGGGTAAAAGTGAATCTGGAGATCGATCTGATTGCGCGCTATGTGGAACGGATGCTCAATGCGCCGCGCGATGGCGATCCATCCTCGACGTAACCTGGACACTTCCCTCGAGACCGTTACGCGATACCAGGAGCGCATGCTCGGTGCGTATCGGCAAAGCGATCGATCTGCGCAGCAAGCCGGTTTGGGCGAGGCGAATCCGGGGCCGTGACCCAGCGCGCGTGCACGATCCGAAGCTGACAAACACAATGAAAGAGCCGCACCTGCTCCGTCGCTGGAATCCGCTGCGTGTGCACCTGACGAAAGCGTCGCTGATCCTTGCCTGCATCGTCGGTACGGGCGCAGCCAGTGCCACGATCACGTCGGCACCGCACTTCGTGTCCGCGCAGAGCCTGGCCTGCACCTACGGTTTGTCCAACGACGATCTGAAGTCCGCCGGCGCTGCGGTCGCGCAGGCGCCGCGTCCCAATGCGATCGTGCGTGCATGGGTCGACGAACGTGGACAGATCAGCGACGCGGTTGTCGAAGTCTCGTCCGGCAATCCGGCGTTCGACAACCTCGCCCTTCAGGCATCGCGGCGTGCCCAGTGCAGCCCCCTCACGGGCATGGACAATCAGCCTGTGGCGGTCGAAACGAATTTCGTTTTCAATCTATCGCACGCGAGCGGCGATACGGCTCGCTCCGGCGCAGGCGTCGCGGCGGCCACGAGCAACGCGGACTCCACACGACCGCCGTCTTCTCCCGCGGGCGCGACCGGTTCTTCGCTGCTGTCGACCGCCTTGCCGCTTCTACCCGGCCAACCGCTCGATGCCGCGGAACTGGCCAACCGCTTAGGCATCCCGGCCGGCTCGTCCAAAGCGAAGCTGCTCGCGGACTGGGCGCAGAAACTGACAGCCGATCCGGACATTCAGCGCTACTACTTTTCGTCCGATAGCAAAGCGGCGACGGCGGGTCCCGCTGTGCTCGCTCGCGCGCTAGGCGTGCTGGACGGCATGGCGCGTATCTCGCAGCAGGACCGCGAACAGTTGACGAGCCTGACGACGCGCGCGCTGAACAACGCACCGCCCGATTGCGGCGGGCTCAAGAATCTGCAGCTGATCACGTCGCGCTATCTGTCGATGGATAAGGAGACCGACGCGGAACTGCAGGCGCAACTGCAGGCGATGTTCAACCTCGTCAAACAGTCGACGCAAACCACGCCGCTGCCGCAAGTCACGCCAGGACAACGGCTGCGCGGGCAACTGGCGCTGTCGGCGTCGCTCGCTGACGCGCTGAATCGCGACCCTTCCGAGGCCGATGATCTGGGGCTGTTGACGAGCGGCCGCCAAGGCGAGCTTTCGCCCGAGGCGTGGTGCAAGGCCATGCGCTTTTACCGCCAGGCGTTCGATAAAACGCCACAACCGGCGCGCGAATGGATCACGCTAGCGGAACTCGACAGCAGCAGACATTCGGCGGCGTCACTAATCTCGGCGCTGAAAAATTTCGCTTCGGCGGCGCCTCGACAACCGGCGTCCGCGCCGAAAGTATTCGACTACGCAGAACTCGTCCGGCAACGAGTGCAGCCCAATATCGTCTGGAATGGCAAGACCGGGCATCGCGAAACCGTGGTCGAAGTGCACTGCACGTCGTCTGGCAGCCTCGAATCGGTAAAGATCGTTCGATCGAGTGGCGATCGGGCGTGGGACAAGGCCGCCATCGAGGCGGTCAAGCGCTCCGACCCGATGCCGCGCGATGAAAGCGGTGAGACACCACGGTCGTTCACGATCACGCTGAGGCCTGGCGTTTGAAGGGCTGAGGCTTCAGGAATTCGGCCGGCAGGACCGCCGGCCGTTGGCAACGAAAGGCGGCGGCCGTGTCGCCACGGCGCCGCCTCGTGCGATTACGCTTCGGCCGAAGCGCGCAGACGATGGACGAGCTGATTGTCCTTACCCTGGACCAGCGGCGTGATCGTGAAGTTGAACTCGATCTCCTTGTACGTATCGGCCTTCAGGCCCAGCGCCGCGCCACCGGATTTCTCGACGACCGGCGGAATCAGCTCTTCGCGCGTTGCATACGCGAAGTCGTCCCAGATCAGCGGATCGCCTTCGATGTTGAACTGCGTGGTCAGCTTGCGATGGCCGTCGCTGCTGACGAAGAAGTGCACGTGCGCCGGACGGTTGCCGTGACGGCCCAGCACGTTCAGCAGCTGCTGCGTCGAGCCGTGCGGCGGGCAGCCGTAGCCTACCGGCATCAGCGTGCGGACCTCGTACTTGCCGTCGGCGCCGGTCTTCACCGCGCCGCGCAGGTTGAAGTCGCTCTGCGCGCCGGTCGGATCGAAGTGCGAGTAGAAGCCCTTCGAGTTCGCGTGCCAGCACTCGACGACCGCGCCGGCGACCGGCTTGCCGTCCAGATCCTTGACCGTGCCGCGAATCACGAGCGGGCCCGCGTCTTCGTCCGGGTTGATGTCGATCTTCGAGACGCCCTCGCGCACCGTCGCGCCGGCGACGTACAGCGGGCCTTCGATCGTACGCGGCGTGCCGCCTTCGAGACCGATCTTCTTGTCCTCGGCGTCCATGCGGATGTCGAGATACTTCTCGAGACCGAGGCCGGCCGCGAGCAGCGCCGCTTCGCCGTCCTGACCGAGCTTGTTCAGATAGTTGACGCCGGCCCAGACTTCGTCGGGCGTGATGTCGAGGTCATCGATTGCCTTGAACAGGTCGCCCAGCAGACGGAAAACGATCTGCTGGAAACGCGCGTTGCCATTCCCGGCATCGACGTTGGAAGCGGCTTTCAGCAGATCCTGCACTTCTTTGGTTTCAAATACTTTGACGCTCACGATGACTGTCTCCAGTTGGTATAGGGGGAAAAGATGGCTTTGGATGCGCTCGCCGTCAAAAGCGCCTGGCCCCTGGGCTCAGATGTCGCCGTCCCGAATCGACGACGGGTGACGACACAGAGGCGTCACCGAAATCTTCATGTACGGGAACAGAGGCAAGCCGGACAGAATGTCGTGTAGTTCGGCATTGCTCTCTACATCGAAGACGCTGTAATTCGCGTACTCGCCAACGAGGCGCCAGATATGACGCCACTTGCCGCTACGCTGGAGCTCCTGCGAGTAAGCCTTCTCGCGGGTCTTGATTTCGTTCGCCACTTCGGCCGGCATGTCGACCGGCAGGTGCACGTCCATTCGCACATGGAAAAGCATCGTTGAATCCTCCTGATCTAAATCCGTTTAGCGGGTGACCTTCATCAGCCCGTCTCGCGTGAATCGCTTGACCTTCGCCTCGTCGAGTTCGATGCCGAGACCCGGGCCGTTCGGCACGGTCAGTTCGAAGTCGCTGTAGTCGAGCGGCGTGGTCAGAATTTCTTCAGTGATCAGCAGCGGCCCGAACAGCTCGGTGCCCCATTGCAGATTCGCGAAGCTCGCGAACAGATGCGCCGACGCCACCGTGCTGAACGCGCCTTCGAGCATCGTGCCGCCGTACAGCTCGATGCCGGCGGCATCTGCGATCGCGGCCACGCGCTGCGCGGCGAACAGACCACCGCTCTGTTCGATCTTGATCGCGAACACATCGGCACCGCCGTTCTTCGCGATCTCGAACGCGCTGTCCGGGCCTTGCAGGACTTCGTCGGCCATCAGCGCGACCGGGAAGCGGCGCATCAGTCGCGCGAGCGCCGCGGCGGACGCGACCGGCTGCTCGACCAGATCGCAGCCCGCGTCGGCCAGCGCCGGAATCGCCCAGGCGGCCTGGGTCTCGCTCCACGCCATGTTCAC
Source organism: Paraburkholderia sp. Cpub6 (assembly GCF_014201065.1). NCBI lineage: Bacteria > Pseudomonadati > Pseudomonadota > Betaproteobacteria > Burkholderiales > Burkholderiaceae > Paraburkholderia > Paraburkholderia sp. Cpub6. The sequence goes on along the minus strand of NZ_JACHDM010000002.1, from coordinate 433,784 downwards.
GTCGACGCGCACCGCGGCGCGCTCGCCGACCGCTTTCTTGATCTCGGCGACGTGCTTGATGTCGGTCTTCAGTTCCTTCGCGCCGATCTTCAGCTTGAAGACCTTGTGTCGGCGCACGTCGAGCATGTGCTCGGCTTCGGCGATGTCCTTCGCGGTATCGCCCGACGCGAGCGTCCACGCAACCGGCAGGCGCTCACGGCGACGGCCGCCGAGCAGTTCGCTCACCGGCACGCCGAGACGTTTGCCTTGCGCGTCGAGCAGCGCGGTTTCGAGCGCGCTCTTCGAGAAATGATTGACCTTGACCAGCTTGCCGAGGTGCGCCATCAGCGCCTGGATCTGCGTCGCGTCCTTGCCGATCATCGCCGGGGCGAAGTAGGCGTCGATCGCTAGCTTCATTGTTTCGGGGCTTTCCGGGCCGTAGGCCATGCCGGCGATCGTGGTGCCTTCGCCAATCCCGACGATGCCGTCGCTGCAGTAGACCTTGACCAGCATCAGCGTCTGCCCGTACATCGTGGCGACCGACAGCTTGTGAGGACGGATCGTCGGCAGATCGACGAGGCGGGTTTCGATACGTTCGATGGTCGCTTGGGTCATGGCGGCTGCGGCGGGAAGTGAGTTCATTGGATGTTTTTATACCCTTCGCCCGTTTGGCCCGTCCAATACTTTTCCTGTCCTTTTTCATACCTGCAGGGTATGGTGAGGCCAGCAAGCCCGGCCTTTCTAGGGATTTTGCATTGCACCATGCAGGTGGGGCATCGAAAAAGAGGCCGTTTTTGCGCCTGAAACATGACTTGGGTCAATGTTCGATGCATGGAGAGCATGTTGTGTAACCATCCGGGTCGCGCAGTGAGTACTCCATCGTTTCGGACTGCGGTTCATGCACGTGGGCAACACTGCCCCTACAACTCGCCGCGGGCGGCCAGCGCGGCGATGCGCTCGGCGGTGCGACACGCGATCGCCTGAATCGTCAGCGACGGATTCACGCCGCCCACGGTCGGAAACACCGAGCCGTCGCACACCCACAGGTTGCGGATGTCCCAACTGCGGCAGTCCGCGTCGACGACGCTCGTCGACGGATCGTCACCCATGCGCGCGGTGCCGTTCAGGTGGCAGGTGTCGTCGGTCTCGCGCCAGATCTCCTTGCCGCCGGCGGCCGCGAGCGCCTGCTCCATGAAGTCGAGCGAATGCGCGATGAGCCGCTTGTCGTTGTCGCACCATGAATAGGTGACGCGCGCAATCGGCAGCCCGTACTGGTCCTTCTCGTCGGCAAGCGTCACGCGGTTGCGCTGCTGCGGCAGCATCTCGCCGACGATCTTCAGCCCCGCCTGGTGGTTGTACTTGAGCATCTCCGCGCCGAGCGCGTCGCCCCACAAGCCGCGGCCATTCTGCACCGCGACCCATCCGTTCGGCAGCGGCCCCTGGCTCATGTAGCAGTAGCCGCCGAAAAAATCTTTGCCCTTGTCTTCGTAGTTCCAGTGCTCGGTGAGCGCGAGCGACGGCGGCCCCTTGTACCAGCGGATGTCTTCATCGAAGGTGCCGTAGACGGCCTGATTCGACTGCGCCATCAGGTTTTTGCCTACGAGTCCCGAACTGTTCGCGAGTCCGTCGGGAAAGCGGCTGTTGGCCGACATCAGCATCAAGCGCGGCGTTTCGATCGCGTAGCCGGCCACCACCACGTGCTTCGCGCGCTGGAATCGCCAGCGTCCTTCGCGCAGATATTCGACGCCGGTGGCGAGCCCCGCGTCGTTGGTGACGACGCGGCCGACCATCGCCAGATCGCGCACCTCGGCGCCGGCTCGCAGCGCACGCGGGATCCACACGACGAGCGCGCTTTGCTTCGCGTTGGTCGCGCAGCCGGACACGCAGAAGCCGCGGTACGCGCACGGATGCGCGCGGCCACGCGGCGCGGAGAGGGTCGCGAGCGGCGTCGGGCTCCAGCCGATGCCGAGCGCCTCGGCGCCGCGCGCGAGCACCAGCGCCGCCGCGTTCAGCTCATGCGCGCGATACGGATAGCGCGGCCGCTTCGGCCCCCACGGATAGTTCACCGGTCCGGAGATTTTCAGCGCGTCCTCGACCTCGCCGTAGTAGTGCCACATCTCGCGCCAGTCGAGCGGCCAGTCGGCGCCATAGCCGAGCACGCTGCGCGACTTGAACCACTCGGGCCGAAAGCGCAGCGACACCATCGCGAAATGGACCGTGCTGCCGCCCACCGCCTTGCCGCTGTTGTTGTTGCCGAGCTTCAGCGGATTGTCGCCGTCGCAGATGCGCTCGTCGGTCCAGAACAGTTTTTCCTGATGCGCTTCGTCAGACGCGAACTCTTCGAGCGGACGCCACCACGCGCCGGCATCGAACGCGACGACCTTGAAGCCTTTTTCCGCAAGCCGGCACGCAAGCGTGCCACCGCCGGCGCCGGTGCCGACGATCGCGAAATCGACCTCCTCGCCGTCAGCGTACGCGCGCATCGGCACCCAGCCGCCGCGCTGGAACACGTCGGGTGCGCGGCCGTCCTTGCCGCGCGGCCGTTGCTGCGCGTCATCGGACACGGCGGTTCTCCTTCGCGGCCTGCTCATGGGTGTCGGGCGTCGCTTCGACCGCCTCCCACGGATCGCGGCGATTCAAGTACATGCGCACATAGCCGCGCGGATTCGCCGGGCCGCCGAAGCCGATCTCGCTCCACGCGTGCGGGTGCGAGTAGTAGAGGCCGCAGATGTCGTGCAGCAGGCGCTCGCCGAAGAACAGCTTCGACGGCATGCCGCGCCACGCGGGGTTCGTCAGTTCGCCGCGCTGCATCTCGCCGAGCAGCGCGATCTGCGTGTCCTCCGCGAGGCTCGCGAACGGCAGGCCGCCGCGCTCGCGGCACTCGGCATCGAGCGCGGCGAGGCCGATGCGCCAGGCGTCGCGCATCGGCGGCAAACGGGCGTCGCGGTAGCCGTCGTTGCCATCGCCGGCGAGCCGCGCGTCGAGCAGGGCGGCGAGCGGCACCACCGGTTGCGCATTCGCTTGCGGCACGATGCGGGCGCACAGCGACGTGACCGCGAGCCATTCGACCGCGTTGAAAAAGCGCGGCTCGAGCGGTGTCGCGAGGCGTTCGGCGATCACCGCTCGGGTGTGCGCGTCCCACGACGGCGTCGTGCGTTTGTCGAGCACGTCGTAGCCGGGATAGCGGGTGGCTCGGGTCGAGCGTGGTCGGTTGGTCATTTTTCTGTCTCCCGCAGACGCAGTGCGGCGAGCCCGGCGAGCGCCAGCGCGGAAAAGCTCGGCGGCGCGGGCAGCGGCGGCCCGTCGAACAGATTCTGGCTCCAGTTGCGCCAGCCGCCCTGACGACGCGCGATCCCGCGCGCGTGAAAACCCGCGCCGACAAAGCCGAGCACGGTCGTGATGCGTAACCAGAGCCGCGTGTACCAGCGCTCGCGCGGAGCGGACAGCGCGGCATGCGCGAGCAGCGCGGCGGTGATCGGCGGAATGCTGACCGGCGCGTACATCGCGCGATGCTGAAACGCGCCACGAAAATGCAGCAGCGCGGCCTCCCCCACCGTGCCGACGAGACCCGCCGCGACCAGCAGACCGAGCGCCTGACCGGCCGGCATGCCGAGCAGTTGCGGGTCGTCTGCGGGCTCGTCGCGCAAGCGTTCGGCGACGGCACCGAGCGCGCCTGACAGCAGCAACGCGCTCGGCGCGCCGAGCGGTGCCGCGTGAAACAGGTTGTTCCAGCTCCAGCCGCCCGGCCGCTTCATCACGTTGTAGAAATGGAAGCCCGTGCCGGCGATGCCCGTCGCCGCCGCGGTCAGATAGATCGCATGGCGCGCGCGATGCGTCTGGCCGCGACGATCCGCGCCACCATGCAGGCCCGCGGCGAGCGACAGACTCGCGCTGACGAGTGGCGTGAACATCGCGGGGTTGTCGAACGAGCCGCGGTAATGCTCCATCGCGCTGTCGGCAAGCACCGACAGCGCGAGCAGCGCGGAGCTGTGGTTGAAGGTGCGGGCCGCTTCGACGTGTGCCTCCACCTCGGCGGTGGGTTCGCGCGCGTGCACGCGCGCCGGCGCGCGCTGATGGCTGCGGGCGGCACACGTCGGGAACGTCACGGATGCCCGACGCTCGTGGTGTTGCGGGCCGCTCTCACGCCGTTCGCGATGCGACTCAGGTCTTCCCGCGCCGCGCGCGGCCAACGCCGCGACGGCCGTCACCGCCGCCGCCGTGTACAGCAATCCGGGTACGCGTGAAGAGCCCATCGATATCGCTTCCTTATCGTGGCCTGCTTTATTTGATGAGGTAGCGCTCGGCGTCACCATGCTTGAACTCGAGCCCGCAACCGGGCCGCGACAGATCGGGCTCCATCTGGCCGTCGCGCAACCGCGGCGCACCGTCGAACAGCATGGCTTCGATCCGGGCGTGGTCATGGAACCACTCCTGATGGCGCAAGCGCGGCGCCGCGCACGCGACGTGCAGATGCAACGCCGGTGCGCAATGCGCGGACAGCGGCACGTGATACGCGTCGCACAGCGCGGCGGCCTGCAGGAAGCCGGTGATGCCGCTGCAACGGCTCGCGTCGGCCTGCAGCACGTCGACGGCCCCCGCCGCGAGCAGGTGGCGGAAGTCGTCGAGCGTGTAGCCGTATTCGCCGGCGGCGATCTCCATGCCGGCCGGCACGCGCTCGCGTACGCCGCGCAGGCCCGCTTCGTCGTCCGAAGACACGGGCTCCTCGAACCAGCTCACCTGGTGCTCGGCGAAACGTTGCGCGTAGTACAGCGCCCGTTGCGGCGTGAACGCGCCGTTCGCGTCGACGAACAGGCCCGCGCCGCCGATCGCCGCGCGCGCCGCCGCGACGCGCGCCGGGTCCTTGTCCGGCTCGCTGCCGATTTTCATCTTTACCCACCGGCAGCCGTCCTGCGCGACCCAGCCGGCGAACTGCTGCTGCAAGCGCTGGTTCGTATACGTGGTGAAGCCGCCGCTGCCGTAAGCCGGCACGGCCGGGCGCAATGCGCCGAGCAGCCCGACGAGCGGCACGCCGAGCAGCTTCGCCTTCAGGTCCCACAGCGCGCAGTCGATTGCCGAAATGGCTGTCGCGGCCAGTCCCGCGCGGCCGAGATTGCGCACCTGGCGTTGCAACCGTTGCCAATGCGCGCCGACGTCCAATCCGTCGTGATTCAGCACGCAGGCGGCGAGCGCGCCCTGGATCAGCGCGACGATGCAGGCATCGCTGTACGTGTAGCCGATGCCGGTATGGCCGCCCGCGTCGACCTCGACGACGACCAGCGTGGTCGCGTCCCACGCGAACGTGCCGTCGGCCTCCGGCGCGTCGGTCGGAATGCGGTACGCGCTCGCGCGCAGCGCGCTCACGGGCGCTTGCGACGAGCCCCCGCTCGTGGCGCCGCGCTTCATCGACGCGCTCCTTGCACGCACGCGTGACGCCCTTCATCGATGCAACAGCCGACGGTCCCCGACATTCCGGTCTCCAGGTGGTAGTGAGACGAAGCTGCCTGCTGCGTCGCAAGTACCGTTCCGCACTATTGCAATCCGTAAAGCGGGCCGGGCTGGAGCACACTTCGCGTTGCCGCCAACGCCACTCGCGCGCGCGCCCACCGTTTCGACGAGCATGGCAACCCCGCCCGGCTCGTCACAGTCGGCCAAACGGCCTATGTCGTCTGGCGGAGGCGACTTGGGCTCGCGCGTGGCGTAAAATACGCGCTTTCCCGAAAAACTCGCCAACATGACGCTCGCCTCCACCCAAGAGATCATTGCCGAACTGAAAGCCGGCAGGATGGTGATCCTCGTCGACGAAGAAGACCGCGAAAACGAGGGCGACCTCGTGATCGCCGCCGAGTTTGTCACTCCGGAAGCGATCAATTTCATGGCTCGCTACGGCCGCGGCCTGATCTGCCTGACGCTGACCCAGGATCGCTGCCAGCAGCTGAACCTGCCGTTGATGACCTACCGCAACGGCACGCAGTACGGCACCGCGTTCACGGTCAGCATCGAAGCGGCCGAAGGCGTGACGACCGGCATCTCGGCGGCCGACCGGGCCCGCACGATCGCGGCCGCGGTCGCGCCGGACGCCAAGGCCGAGCACATCGTGCAGCCGGGCCATATCTTCCCGATCATGGCGCAGCCGGGCGGCGTGCTGGTGCGCGCCGGCCATACCGAGGCCGGCTGCGACTTCACGAGGCTCGCGGGCCTCACGCCTGCCGCGGTGATCTGCGAAGTGATCAAGGACGACGGCACGATGGCGCGTCTGCCGGACCTGCTCGAGTTCGGCAAGGAGCACGGCCTGAAGACCGGCACGATCGCCGATCTGATTCACTATCGCAGCCGCACCGAGTCGATCGTCGAGCGTGTTTGCGAACGTACGATGCAAACCGCGCACGGCGCGTTCCGCGCGGTCATGTATCTCGATCAGCCGAGCGGCCAGCCGCACATCGCGCTGGTGCGCGGCACGCCGATGCCCGATCGCGACACGCCGGTGCGCGTGCACGAGCCGCTGTCGGTGCTGGATCTGCTCGAAGTCGGCGAATCCACCCATTCGTGGACGCTGGACGCGGCCATCCAGGAAATCGCAGAACGCGATCTCGGCGTGGTCGTACTGCTGAACTGCGGCGACTCGAAAGACCATCTGATCGACGTCTTCAAGGCGTTCGACTCGAAGGAAAAAGCGGACGCGCTGAAGCGCCGGCCGGTCGACTTCAAGACCTACGGCATCGGCGCGCAGATTCTGCGCGAACTCGGCGTCGGCAAGATGCAGGTGCTGTCGAACCCACGCAAGCTCGGCAGCATGTCGGGTTATGGTCTCGAAGTCACGGGCTTCATTCCGATGCCCGGCAGCAAAACGCAAGCCCCGCAACTCTGATCCGGCCACTCACGCGCCTCGCGCCCACTCAAACACTACGGAATTCATATGGAAATCGGACAATACCAACCGAATCTCGACGGCGACGGACTGCGCATCGGCATCGTCCAGGCGCGCTTTAACGAACCCGTCTGCAACGGCCTCGCCGACTCCTGCATCGAAGAACTCGAACGCCTCGGCGTGACCGGCGAAGACGTGCTGCTCGTCACGGTGCCGGGCGCGCTGGAAATCCCGCTCGCGCTGCAAAAGCTCGCGGAAAGCGCGCAATTCGACGCGCTGATCGCGCTCGGCGCGGTGATCCGCGGCGAGACCTACCACTTCGAGCTGGTTTCGAACGAAAGCGGCGCGGGCATCACGCGCATCGGCCTCGACTTCGGCATTCCGGTCGCGAACGCGGTGCTGACCACCGAGAACGACGAGCAAGCCGTCGCGCGCATGACCGAGAAGGGTCGCGACGCCGCGCGCGTGGCTGTCGAAATGGCGAACCTCGCGGTCGCGCTCGAGCAGCTCGGCGGCGATGACGACGAAGATGAAGACGAAGACGACGAGGAAGAGGCATGAAGAGCGCACGCCGACGCTCCCGCGAACTGGCCACGCAGGGGCTTTACCAGTGGCTGCTGTCGGGCTCGCCCGGCGTTGAGATCGACGCGCAACTACGCGGCGCGCAAGGTTACGACAAGGCCGATCACGAGCACCTGGACGCGATCCTGCATGGCGTGATGCGCGATTCCGAAGCACTTTCCGCCGCGATCGCGCCGTGCCTCGACCGTCCGATCGATCAACTGTCGCCGGTCGAACGCGCGGTGCTGCTGGTCGCCGCGTTCGAACTGAAGAATCACGTCGACATTCCGTATCGCGTGGTCATCAACGAAGCGGTCGAGCTGACCAAGACGTTCGGCGGCTCGGACGGCTACAAGTACGTGAACGGCGTGCTCGACAAGCTCTCGGCGCAACTGCGCGCCACCGAGACGCAGGCGGCTCGCAAGAGCTGAGCGCGGCGCCGGTGGGGCCATGCCGCGCATCGGCTCCCTGCCACGTCGCACTGCACAGGGCGAAGCACCTCGATCGCCCGCAAGGACGGCGCTGCGCGCATCGATGAGCGCATCATTTGATGGGTAGGCGCCGTCCTGCTTCTGAACTGGACTGACCGTATGAACTCCGTGACCGAACCTCTCGTGCGGCTTGCCGCGCGCGTCGATGCCATCCAGCCTTTCTACGTGATGGAACTGGCCAAGGAGGCCGTGCTGCTCGAACGCGCGGGGCGCGACATCATTCACATGGGCATCGGCGAGCCGGATTTCACGGCGCCCGAGCCGGTCATCGAGGCGGCCGCGAGCGCGCTGCGCCGAGGCGTCACGCAGTACACCAGCGCGCTCGGCGTGCACGCGCTGCGCGATGCGATTTCCGCGCATTACGCCGAGTTCTACGGCATCGACGTCGATCCGGCGCGGATCGTGGTGACGGCGGGCGCATCGGCCGCGCTCTTGCTGGCGTGCGCGGCGCTCGTCGATCGCGACGACGAAGTATTGATGCCCGACCCGTGCTATCCGTGCAACCGCCATTTCGTGATCGCCGCCGAAGGCAAGCCGGTGATGGTGCCGAGCGGGCCGGCCGAGCGCTTCCAGCTGACCGCCGCCGACGTCGAACGCCTGTGGGGCGAGCGCACCCGCGGCGTGCTGCTCGCGTCGCCGTCGAATCCGACCGGCACGTCGATCGAGCCGCCCGAACTCGAGCGCATCGTCAAGGTCGTGCGCGCGCGCGGCGGCTTCACGATCGTCGACGAGATCTACCAGGGCCTCAGCTACGACGCCAAGCCGGTGTCGGCGCTGTCTTTCGGCGACGACGTGGTCACCGTCAACAGCTTCTCGAAGTACTTCAACATGACCGGCTGGCGCCTCGGCTGGCTCGTCGTGCCGCCCGCGATGATCAGCGCGTTCGAAAAGCTCGCGCAGAACCTGTTCATCTGCGCGTCGGCGCTCGCGCAGCACGCGGCGCTCGCCTGTTTCGAGCCGGAGACGATCGCGATCTACGAAGCGCGGCGCCTCGAATTCAAGCGACGCCGCGACTTCATCGCGCCGGCGCTCGAATCGCTCGGCTTCTCCGTGCCGGTGATGCCGGACGGCGCGTTCTACGTGTACGCGGACTGCCGAGGCGTCGCGCATCCGGCGGCCGGCGACAGCGCGGCGCTCACGAAGGCGATGCTGCACGATGCCGGGGTCGTGCTGGTGCCGGGCATGGACTTCGGCACGCACGCGCCGAAGGACTACATCCGGCTGTCGTATGCGACCGCGTATCCAAAGCTCGAAGAGGCGGTCGAGCGGCTGGCAACGCTGTTCGGGCGGCATTGACGCATCGGGATTGATTCGGCAGCAACCAGCCTGCCAGACGCAAAAAAGGACACCCGAGGGTGTCCTTGTTTTCATGCGGCACGGCAACGTCTAACTCAAGCCCCCAGCTCCGACGCCGACGCCACGTGGCGCGTCGTCGAATTGGCGTTCGCGTCGTCCTGATCGGCCGGCTGCGTGTGCACCGCCGACGTCGCCGGGCTCAGCGCGTGACCGCCTTGCAGCGTCACCTGAACGCGCTTGCCGTTGCCACCACTCGTCGCCGCGGCTGGCGCCGGCGTGGCCGACGCGGTCAGCACCGGAGCTTGCGGCGCATTGATCGGCACCTTACGGCCGCGCGCGACGTCGCGCAGACGACCGCGCTCGGCCATCACCTTCGCGCCGTACCCGCCGTCATCCGGCGTGGTCGAGCCGACGTACAGACGCAGACCGCCCGGCAGCGAGCCGCCACGCGCGATGCAATCCTTCAGCACGAGCGCGCCGACCTTGATGTTCGCGAGCGGTTCGAGCGCCGCGCTTTGGCCGCCGAAATACTGGAATTTGTCCGAATGCACCTTCGACATCACCTGCATCAGGCCCTGTGCGCCGACGCCGCTCTCGGCGTACGGATTGAAGCCCGATTCGATCGCCATCACTGACAGCAGCAGCAGCGGATCGAGGCCGACTTCGCGGCCGGTGTCGAACGCGGCTTTTACGAGCTCGCCGACGGGCTCCTGAGCGACGCGATAACGCCGCGCGAGGTACGACGCGACCAGGTCCTGCTCGTGGCTCGACACGAGCACGCGGTCATCGCGTGCATCGGCGGACACGCGCTGCTGCGGAATCAGACGTGCGAGCGCGCTGACGCCCTGCATCGTGCGCGGATCGAGGCCGTTGAGCGCGGTGGCGCTCGTGCCCGACGTGCCGGCGCCGTCGAACGCGCCGTCGAAGCCGGTGGTGGCCGCGGTGAGGGTCATGCTGCCGTCGTTCGAGCCATCGGTGGGACTCGGCGTGGTCAGCATGTTCGGCGAATTGGCCGACAGCGATTCGTCGGAGGATGCGTCGGCGTTTCTGGTCGGTCCGATGGCGGGCAGCGGATTGCCTTGCAGCAGGCGGGCGGGGCCCGCTTGCACGGCGGCGGAAATGACCGGCATCAGACGCGCGGCGAGCGCGCCGCGCCAGGTCGGCATCAGCCACAGTGCGAGAGCCAGCACCACGGCGATCCCGCCGACAATGCTGAATAGGTGATGACTCAGTCGCGTCCCGCTGCGCAGCGCACCGCGCACAACCTGCGCAATACGCTCATCGGGACGCCACGATAACCAGGCGTTCATTCAGATCTCCCATCTTGCATGATCCGCGAACTCCGCCGGGACAAATCAGGCGGTACGGCGCGCTCGCAGAGTCAAGACATCGCGTGCTCTCTGGTCGGGCAGCAGCGACGTCGGGAAAACGGCAACATATACCGTTTTGGGAGCCATCTCAAAAACAGCCCACCCATACTCGATGTGTATCGGGCTTGGCTCCCACGCGAAAAACCAGCGTTGGTGGACGCTGGTGAGGGACTTCAATAATGCCGTTCTACCCTGCAGGGAAGCAAAACGGTGACGCGTTGCGTCTGAGGACCGGGGCGACGGTAAAAAGGTTAACGCCCTGCAACCAATGTGGACGGATTCTATGCACGGTTTTATAGATCGTCAACACTATAGAATTCAAGAATGATAACTTTTTGTAATTATGAACAGTGTTCAGTCACCCGAGAACCGCGCTCAATGCGCGTTTCGGGCGATCCGACCCTGGCTGTTTGGACTAGACCATTTGGTTGATCTACGTGCGGTGGCTAACGCAGGTAAAATCGACAATCGTTTTTTGCGTCAGATAGGTACCAACGCCGTTCCTCCTGCCCTCCCCGTCTTATGCGCCGTGCATGCGGCCCTGAACCGTCACAGATGAAATACAAAGACTTACGCGATTTCATCGGCCGCCTCGAGGCGATCGGTGAATTGCGCCGAATTTCGCAAAAAGTGTCGCCGAATCTCGAAATGACCGAACTTTGCGACCGTGTGCTCCGCGCGGGCGGCCCGGCTCTGTTGTTCGAGAACACCGAGCGGCACGCGTTCCCGGTGCTCGGCAATCTGTTCGGCACGCCGCGCCGCGTCGCGCTTGGCATGGGCATCGATGCCGAAGCGGGCGCGGGCGACCAGGCGGCGCTCGAATCGCTGCGCGATGTCGGTCGGCTACTCTCCGCGTTGAAGGAACCCGAGCCGCCGAAAGGGCTCAAGGACGCCGGCAAGCTGCTGTCGCTAGCGAAGGCCGTGTGGGACATGGCGCCGAAGACGGTCAACGCACCGCCCTGCCAGGAAATCGTCTGGGAAGGCAATGACGTCGACCTTGCCAGATTGCCCATTCAGACCTGCTGGCCCGGCGATGCCGGGCCGTTGATCACCTGGGGTCTGACCGTCACGAAAGGGCCGAACAAGAGTCGACAAAACCTGGGTATCTATCGCCAGCAACTGATCGGGCGTAACAAGCTGATCATGCGCTGGCTGGCGCATCGCGGCGGCGCGCTCGATTTTCGTGAGTTCGCGCTTAAAAATCCCGGCAAGCCGTATCCGGTGGCCGTCGTGCTCGGTGCGGACCCGGCGACGATTCTCGGCGCGGTCACGCCGGTACCCGACACGCTGTCCGAATACCAGTTCGCCGGCCTGCTGCGCGGCGGGCGCACCGAGCTCGCGAAATGCGTCACACCGGGCGTCGACGGTCTGCAGGTCCCCGCGCGCGCCGAGATCGTGCTCGAGGGCTTCATCTATCCGCAGGAAGGCGCACCCTCGCCCGCCCCGGCCGGCGCACCGCCGCGTCCGTCGAAGGGTGCGTCGGCCACGTACGAACACGCGCTCGAAGGCCCGTATGGCGATCACACCGGCTACTACAACGAACAGGAGTGGTTCCCGGTCTTCACGGTCGAGCGCATCACGATGCGCCGCGACGCGATCTATCACTCCACCTACACCGGCAGACCGCCCGACGAGCCGGCGGTGCTCGGCGTCGCGCTGAACGAAGTGTTCGTACCTTTGCTGCAGAAGCAGTTCACCGAGATCACGGACTTCTATCTGCCGCCCGAAGGCTGCAGTTACCGCATGGCGATCGTGCAAATGAAGAAGAGCTACCCCGGCCACGCGAAACGCGTGATGTTCGGCGTGTGGAGCTTCCTGCGGCAGTTCATGTATACGAAGTTCATCGTCGTCGTCGATGAGGACGTCAATATCCGGGACTGGAAGGAAGTGATCTGGGCGATCACCACGCGAGTGGACCCGACGCGCGACACGGTGCTCGTCGACCGCACGCCGATCGACTATCTCGATTTCGCGTCGCCGGTAGCCGGCCTCGGCTCGAAGATGGGGCTCGACGCAACCAACAAGTGGCCGGGCGAAACCGACCGCGAATGGGGCCGCCCGATCGTGATGGACGACGCGGTCAAAGAGCGTATCGATAGCTTGTGGAACGAGTTGGGCCTCGGCCTGTAACGCGCGCGGGACAACACAATCAATAACGGATGGAGCGCTCGCGCGGATGCACGCTTTTTCAATGATGTCGGACGGCTTTTTTCTGTCCTTGTCGCTGTGCCTCGATATCGGTCTCGTCAACGTCGCGATCATTTCGCTGACGCTGTCGCACGGCTTTCGGCCGGGCTTCTGGCTCGGCCTCGGCTCGTGCGTCGGCGATCTCATTTACGCGACGCTCGCGCTCGCGGGCATGGCCGCGCTGCTGCAGTTCGAATCGGTGCGCTGGGTCGTATGGATCGGCGGCGCGGCGATCCTCCTGTTTCTCACCTGGAAGATGGCGCGTGAAGCGATGTTCCCGGCCACGGCGCAAGCTGTTGCCGGCGAAGGCGACGCGGCTGCGCCGCATCAGTCGGCATGGCGCGGGTTTCTGCGCGGCGTGCTGCTCGCGGTGTCGTCGCCGTCGGCGATCCTGTGGTTCGCGGCGGTCGGCGGCGCGCTGATCGCGAAGGCCGGCGCAACGAGCCCGACAACCGCGCTGATCTTCCTCGGCGGATTCTTTCTGGGCGGCCTGTGCTGGACGCTGTTCATCTGCGGGCTCGGCAGCCAGGGACGCAAGCGCGCGGGCGCCGGTCTGCTGCGCGCGTGTCACGTTCTGTCGGCGCTGCTGTTCGCCTATTTCTCATACAGCGTGATCGTCAACGGGTATCGCGATCTGATCGTGCAGAGCACCGCGCAAGTGGCAAGCTGAAGCGGCTCGCGAACAAAAAAACGGCTCGCATCGGCGAGCCGTTTTTCTTCATGCGACTCGACGTGAGCCGCTCATGCGAGGTACTGCGCGAGCTTCGGCAGATCGACATTGCCACCGCTCACCACCACGCCGACGCGCTTGCCCTTCACCGGCACGACGCCGTTCAGCACCGCCGCCGCCGCGAGACAACCAGTCGGTTCGACGACGATCTTCATGCGCTGCGCGAAAAAGCGCATCGTCTCGATCAGTTGTGCATCGCTGACCGTTTCGATTCGCGCGACCAGCCGGCGGATGACCGCGAACGTGTAGTGGCCCAGATGCGTCGAGGCGGCGCCATCGGCAATCGTGCGCGGCGCGTCGATATGAACGATCTCGCCGCGTGCGAGCGACTGCTGGCCGTCGTTGCCCGCCTCGGGCTCGATGCCGATCACCGTGCAGGCCGGGCTCAGCGCGGCCGCCGACAATGCGCTGCCGCTGATCAACCCGCCGCCGCCAAGGCACACGAACAACATGTCGAGCGGGCCGGTTTCGTCGATCAGTTCTTTGACCGCGGTGCCCTGCCCGGCGATCACGTGCGGATGATCGTACGGCGGGATCAGCGTCATGCCGCGCTCTTCGGCAAGCCGGCGGCCGATTTCCTCGCGATTTTCCTTGTAGCGGTCGTAGGTGATCACTTCGCCGCCGTAGCCTTTGGTCGCGGCGACCTTGGCCTCGGGTGCGTCGTGCGGCATCACGATCGTCGCGTGAATGCCGGCGAGGCGCGCCGACAGCGCGATCGCCTGCGCGTGATTGCCCGACGAATAGGTCAGCACGCCCGCCTTGCGCTGCTCCGCGTCGAAATGCGAAATCGCGTTGTACGCGCCGCGGAACTTGAACGCGCCCATGCGCTGGAAGTTTTCGCACTTGAAGAACACCGACGCGCCAGTGCGCTCGTCGAACGTGCTCGATGTCAGAACGGGGGTGCGGTGCGCGACGCCTTCGAGACGCGCGGCGGCGTCGAGGACGTCATCGAAGGTGGGAGCGGGAAGCGCTTGCATCGGCGAAACTCTCCTGGAGCGGTGGCGAAGCAGCCATTCTCCCAGCTTCCTCTATGCTTTGGAACGGCGCTCGCGCGAGCGCGCGACACCGGCCAGGAACGCTGCGGAAAGCAAAAACCAGCGACACAAAAAGAAACGACGTAACCCGGCACAAGCCGGCGTTACGCCGTCGACGTTCCCACGCGCGTCAAGCGCGCCCGCACTTCTTAATGACGATAGTACGAGTGCCCGTAACCGCGATAGTAGCCATGGTAGCCGTGGTAGTAGCCACGATAGTAAGGGCGGCCATAGCCGTAATAGCCTCCGACCACCACCGGAGCCGGTGCGAACACAACCGGCGGCGCGTACACCGGCGGAGGCGGCGGGGCGTAATAGACAGGCGGCGGCGCCGCATAGACCGGATAGGCCGGCGCGATCGGCACCCCAAGGCCGATACCGACGGAAACACCTGCCTCAGCGGCGCCGGCAAGTCCCAAGCCGAGTGCGGCTGCAACGACAAACGGAACGATCTTTTTCACTTCTATTCTCCTAGCGCGGCCTGCAAAGGTCGCCGACTGCGCATGCCTCGCATGCTGTGAAATCAATGTATCTAAAAAGCCCCGGCCGAAATGTTCACATTTGTTGCAAATTGCAAGGGCGAGCCGAAGCGTTTTGCCGAGCGCGGCGCGAGCGCGCCTACGCGCCGCCGCGACCAAAGCGAAATCAGCCGGGAATCAAGGGGTTGCACGCGGGCGACGGGCCGCGCGTCACAGGTCTGATCGAGCGCAGGGTTTTGAGTTCGCGCATCGGTAATCTTTAATTACAAATTCGCTTCAATCCTGACAGCCGAAAGAAAATTCCCAACAAAAAATGCCCGGCTCAATTGCTCGAGGCCGGGCTTTTTCTCATCTGCGAAGACCGCGCGACTAGCCGACCTTCACGTACACGAATTCGCGGGACACGTTGGGCGGCACGTATGCGCCGCTGATCCGCACGCGCGGCGTAAGGCGCTTTTTCTGATCCCACCAGCGACGGCGCTGGGCGCGCGTCAGGAACCGCAAGTGCTTTCGGTAAGAAAAAATACTCATCTCGACCCTCCCGAATTTCTGACTGCGAACGAAGTACGGAAAATACGACCGGCAAACCGGCTCATCGACCACTGTTCCTGTCATGTACGATTGTGAGCAGTTTTCACAACCGTGGGCGTCACGCCGCCCGATGACCGACCGTTGGCACCATATCGCCCGCAAACTCATCCGACGACCGCTGTCGAACCGTGCAAGGGGCCGGATCGCGGCCGCGCTTCGCCGGATGCGAGATACTGCTGTTTTCCCGTTCACACGATCCGTCTGGAGCAGGTGACCATGTCCCAGTCTTCCTTGCCGCGCGTCGGCTTCATCGGCGCGGGGCGGCTCGCGCGTTGTCTCGCGCTCGCGTTTGCGCGCGCCGGCTATCCGGTCACCGCGGTGGCGAGCCGCTCGGCCGATTCCGCGCGCCGGCTCGCCGACCAGATCGCACACTGCGCGGTCACTGACGACCCGCAACAGGCCGTCGACGCCGCCGATATCGTTTTTTTAGCCGTTCCTGACGACAGCATCGGTACGACAGCGCACACACTCCGCTTTGGGGGCGATGCGGCAAGCCACCCCGGCAAAGCGCTCGTGCACTGCAGCGGCGCCTCGCCGGTCGAACTGCTCGCGCCGGCGCGCGATCAGGGCGCGGCGATCGGCGGCTTTCATCCGTTGTATCTATTTAGCGGCGAGCTCGCCGATCTCGAGCGTATCGTCGGCTGCTCGGTGACGATCGAAGCCGACGGCGAACTGAAGGAGACGCTGACCGCGCTCGCGCTCGCGCTGCGCTGCCATCCGCTGTCGATTCCGCCGGGCGGCCGCATGCTGTATCACGCCGCCGCGCACTACGCGGCGAGCTTCGCGCTCTGCAGCCTCGCCGAATGCGTGGCGTTGTGGCGCACGCTCGGCTTCGCCGAAGACGACGCGCTGCGCGCGCTGCTGCCGATGCTCGCCGGCACGATCGAAACCGCGCGCGACAAAGGCCTGCCGAACGCGCTCGCGGGGCCGGTATCGCGCGGCGACACGGGTGTCGTCGAGAAGCAGCTCGCGCTGCTCGAAGGCTTCGGCGGCGACCATGCCGCGCTGTATGGTCTGCTGACGCGCCGCGCCGTCAACCTCGCCCGACGTCGTGCAACGCCGGCCGCGACGATTGAAGCGATCTCCGAAGCTGTGGAAGAATCGCTGGGCCGCTCGCTGAATCAGGCCGCGGCAGGTGCAAGGGTCAAGTAAGCCGTGATAATGTGACGTCCGGCACGCCGGGCGAACCACGCGACGACCCGCGCCGCGCTTCGGGACCAACAGACGAGAACGCACAATGATCAAGGTCAGCATCCTCTACCCGTACCGGGAAAACGGCCGCTTCGACATGGACTACTACTGCGCGACCCATATGCCGCTCGCGGCGAAGCTGTTCGGGCCGGCGCTGAAAGGCTGGTCGGTCGACGCGGGCCTGAACGCCGGGCCGCCCGGCACGCCACCGCCTTACGTGGCCGCGGGACACTTCCTGTTCGATAGCGCGGACGACTTCTATAAAGTGTTCAAGCCCGCGTCCGAGCAACTATTAGCGGATATCCCGAACTACACCGACGGCGGCAACGGCACAATCCTGATCAGCGAGGTCCGGATTTCCGTGTGATGCCGGACAGACAGCCATCGGGAGGCGGCGCGCAATGACGTCGAACCTCCGGTTGGCTAACCGGGTAAATCCAGAAAACCGCCGGCACGCACCGATCGGGCGACGCCGGCAGCCCGCGGCCGGTCAGCGGCCGTCATCAGAAGCATAAGGACACGAGATGTTTGGCGATATCGCCCGTTTTCTGCTCAATACCGTTTTCACGCTGTTTGGCGCTGCGCTGCTGTTGCGCGCGTGGCTGCAGGTTGTGCGCCTGCCGCCGTACAACCCGGTCTCGAACGCCGTGCTGCAGGCGACCAACTGGATCGTGCTGCCGCTGCGACGCATCCTGCCGAGCACGCGCAACATCGACTGGGCGAGCGTGGTCGCGACGCTGATCGCCGCGATCATCTACGTCGTCCTGATGATCGTGCTGACGGGCGCGGATCCGCTGACGCTCGTGCCGACGCTGCTGATCGTCGCGGTGCTCACCGCGATCAAGTGGGCGCTCAATCTGATCATCTGGATGACGATCCTGATGGCGCTGCTGTCGTGGCTCAATCCGCGTTCTCCCGCGATGCCGATTCTGTATCAGCTGACCGCGCCGTTTCTGAATCCGTTGCGTCGCGTGCTGCCGAAATTCGGCGGTATCGATCTGTCGCCGATCCTGCTGTTCGTGATCGTGCAGGTGCTGCAGATGGTCGTCACGCGCGCGGCGGTTCAGCTGACTTATTTTGTGATCTGAGCTGATTGCGCGGGAAAGTTGGGCTCACGCGCGGCGGCCGCTTGAGTCGGCGCGGCTTCTACACGGCTGCTGCGAAACCGCGGCTCTCCCCCGTCCGGAACACCGACACCGTCTGCTTCATCTTGCGCGCCTGCGTCTCGAGCGATTGCGCGGCCGCCGCGGCCTGTTCGACGAGCGCCGCGTTCCGCTGCGTGGTCTCGTCCATCTGCGTGACGGCCTGACCGACCTGGTGAATGCTGCGGTTCTGCTCTTCGGAGGCCGTTGCGATCTCGCTGACGATATCCGACACGCGATGAATCGCGGCCTTGATATCCGCCATCGTCGTGCTGACTTCGGCTGCCTGCTGCGTGCCGCCTTCGATGATCGCGACCGACGTCGTGATCATCTCCTTGATCTCCTTGGCCGCGCTCGCCGAGCGCTGCGCGAGGTTGCGCACCTCGCTCGCGACCACCGCGAAACCGCGCCCCTGCTCGCCCGCGCGCGCGGCCTCGACCGCCGCGTTCAACGCGAGAATATTGGTTTGGAACGCGATGCCCTCGATCACGCCGGTGATCTCCGAGATTTTCGTCGAACTGCCGCTGATATCACCGATGGTGCGCACCATGCCCTCGACGGCAGTGTTGCCGGTGTTGGCGACCTGTGCAGCCTCAGTCGCGAGCGCGCTCGCGTTGCGCGCGTTGTCGCTGTTGCGGGTGACGGTCTGCGTCAATTCCGACATGCTCGCCGCGGTCTGTTCGAGCGAAGCGGCCTGCTCTTCGGTGCGAGCGGACAGATCGATGTTGCCGCTCGCGATCTGCTGCGAAGCGATGCTGACCGACTCGGCGCTTTCGCGAATCGAACCGATCGTCGCCGCGAGACGCTCCTGCATGTGCGCGACCGCGCGCAAGATGCTGCCGTCGTCGGCGGCGCCGGTGTGCAGTCGCTGGCTCAAGTCGCCGCCCGCGATCTGCTCGACGACCTTCGCGACTTCGGCCGGTTCGCCGCCGATCTGCCGCACGACCGCGCGCGTCACCAGCAGCCCCAGGCCGATCGCAACCGCGACGCCGACGACCGCGCAGCTCGCGATCCACCACGTCACCGAGCGAACCATCTCGACGCCGTTCGCGACACGCTGCCTGGCCAACTCATCCCGCACGTCGGACAGCTTGATCATCAGCGTGCGCAGCTTGACGTGCAGCGGGTCGGTGGTCGATTTGAGCTCGGCGAGCGCGCCGGTCTGATCGCCCTGATCGGCCAGCGCCATCACCTTCGCGACCGAACTCATATAGGCCGGATAGGCGGCGTCGAAGTCGCTCAGCAATTGCTTCTGCGCGTCGGTGGTCGCATGCTTGCGCTCGTAGTCGAATGCCGACAGGATCGCCGCTTCACCGCCGTGATTCAGGCGCACCGTATCGGCGCGGCCTGCCGGCTCCGGATTCAGGATGTACGAATAGAGGCGCCGGAAGTGCGAAGCGGCCTGCCACGCGGCGGTGCCGTCGTCGCGCACAGGCACGAATTCGCGGTCGTACATTTCGGTTTGCATCGTCGCGACTTCGCGCACCTTCAGCACACCGACCGTGCCGACGATGGCCGTTACGAACGCGCACAGCATCAACGAGCCGACAAGCTTCTGGCTCAGTTTCAGATTGGAAAGCCACTGCATCTTGGGAAAATCTCTTGATCGGGATGGGAAGCGCCGGGTTCGTGCCGGCTTGCGGGTGCGCAAGCGTACGGTGTTGGGCAGTATCCGGATTAACGGCAGGCGCAGACAAAGTCTGAAGGCTCGCGCCGTTCGAACCGCAGAAGCGAAAAGACAGGTCGGCTGCTCGTGCGCGCGAGCCATACCCCTGCCCAAACGGCCCAAAAGCCTGTAAAATCGCGAGTTCTGCGGGCGTCGTATAATGGTAATACCCTAGCTTCCCAAGCTAGAGCCGTGGGTTCGATTCCCATCGCCCGCTCCACTTTCCCGCTGAGTGTTCAGCGGAATCCAGCAAGAGCCGCCTCCCTGAAGGCGGCTTTTTTGTAGTGGCAACGGCCCGGCACAGCGCGCAAGCCGCGCAGCCCTCACCCTTGCAGCAGCATCGACGATGATCCACGATCCAAACGACTCCGGTCTCCCGGACGACGCCCCGCCCCCCACGAGCGCAGCCGACCAGCCCGCCGGCAACGAGACGAACGACCTCGACGGCACGCCGGGTGCAACGCCGGCAGACACGCTTCATCACCGCCGCATCCGCAGCTTCGTCACGCGCGCGGGTCGCGTGTCGACCGGCCAGCGCCGCGCGCTCGATGAGTTCGGCCCGCGCTTCGTCGTGCCGTATGCACCACAACAACCCGACTGGACCGGCGTGTTCGGCCGCGAAGCGCCGCGCGTGCTGGAGATCGGCTTCGGCATGGGCGCCACCACCGCGGAGATCGCCGCGCAGCGTCCCGACGACGACTTCCTGGGCATCGAAGTCCACGAGCCCGGCGTCGGCGCGTTGCTGAAGCTGATCGGCGAGCAGTCGCTGACGAACATCCGCATCATCCAGCACGACGCGGTCGAAGTGCTCCAGCACATGATCGCGCCCGACAGCCTCGACGGCGTGCACATCTTTTTCCCCGACCCGTGGCACAAGGCGCGCCATCACAAGCGCCGGCTGATCCAGCCGAAGTTCGTCGCGCTGCTCGTGTCGCGTCTGAAGCCGGATGCGTATCTGCATTGCGCGACCGACTGGCAGAACTACGCTGAACAGATGCTCGAAGTGCTCGGCGCCGATCCGCTGCTCGAAAACACCGCCGACACCTACGCGCCGCGGCCCGACTATCGTCCGGTGACGAAGTTCGAACGGCGTGGCCTGCGGCTCGGCCACGGCGTGTGGGACCTCGTGTTCCGCAAGCGCGGCGCCGCGTAACGCGACGAGACGGCAAGCCAACGAAAAAAGGTCCGCACATACGCGGAATTTTTTTCATCGCACGGCAAATCTCAATCGGCCCAGCTCAACCCGCCGCTATAACCGATCAGCAGGATCAGCAGGCCAAAGCCGATCCGATACCACGCGAACACCGTGAAGTCGTGCGACGCGACATAGCGCAGCAGCCAGCGGATGCAGACGAACGCACTGACGAACGCGGCCGCGAAGCCGAGCGCGAAGCTGCCGAGCGCGTCGGTGGTGAGCAGGTGCCAGTCCTTGTACAGCTCATAGGCCGTCGCGCCGAAGATGATCGGAATCGCGAGAAAGAATGAAAACTCGGTCGCGGCGCGGCGCTCGATGCCGAACAGCATGCCGCCGATGATCGTCGAGCCCGAGCGCGAGGTCCCCGGAATCAGCGCGAAGCACTGTGCGAGGCCGACTTTCAACGCATCGAGCGGGCTCAGATCGTCGATGCTGCGCACCCGCACCGCCGCGTCGCCGCGCGCGCGCTGACGCGCCTCCGCCCACAGGATCACGACGCCGCCCGCGACCAGCGCAAACGCGACCGGCACCGGTGAAAACAGCGCCTCCTTGATCGACTTCTCGAACAGCAGGCCGAGCACGACTGCCGGAATCGTCGCAATGATCACGTTCAGCGCGAAGCGGCGCGCCTCGGGCCGGCTCGGCAGCCCCACGATCACGTCGCCGAGGCGCCGGCGAAACTCCCAGCACACGGCGAGAATCGCGCCGAGCTGGATCACGACATCGAAGGTCTTCGCGTGCTCGTCGGAGAAATCCAGCAGACTGCCGACGACGATCAGATGCCCGGTGCTCGACACCGGCAAGAACTCCGTCAAACCCTCGACCACGCCGAGAATCAGCGCCTTGCAAGCCAGTAACCAGTCCATCCGTGCCCCTTATCGCGGTAGGTTGTCGCAACGAAATGGGCCCGCACGGTCATGACTGGCATGCGCGGCCCACGTGGCCGCGCGTGCCAGTCATCTTTCGACGATCTGCACGCGTATGCCGTTTGTAAGGATCGTGATTGTACCGGGTTCGTAGTTGACGCCGGCAAATTGCAGTTGCTCGGGCTTGAACGTGTAGATCGGATAGTTGGTCAGCAATTGGGTCGCGAGCAGCGCCGCGGCCGCGTTGATCTGCTGCGTGTACATCTGCGCCTCGCCGCTCACGCTGACGTTGTCGACACTCGGCGACTTGAGGATCACCGAACGGCTCGCCCCGTCGTATGCAAGTTCACTCGACAGCGTGAACACGCCATCGACCGGCTGCTGCAGGAACGGACTCGCGAAACGCGCGTCGAGCTTCACCTGCACGCGGTTCGCATCGGGCAGCATGCCCACCACCGGATTGCTCAGCGCGACATCGAACACCTGCGACACCGTGCGCTGATACGGGAACTTGCGCTGCACGGCCTCCTGCACCTGCTTCTGCGAGAACGTGTAGTGCGACGGCATGAACGGAAACGTCGGGCTCGCGCAAGCCGCGAGCGACACAGTGATGCCAAGCGCGCTGCAGCCGGTCAGCGCAGCGCGCAGAAAGCGGCGCCGGGCCGGCGCTGCGGGTCGAGTCATGCGAAATCTCCTGTGGAAGCCCTTGCGGACATCGGCTTGCGTTGACGGGGGTGGTCAGCGACGGCGTTTACCGCATGCCGCGCGTCATGGATGGGATGCCGGTTGTGTTTGCGCCTCGAGTTGCGTGAGCCACGCGAGCGCTTCGCCGCGATTCGCGCCGCACATCTCGAGTTGCGGCTGCAGACCCGAGCAGCATGCGGGCCGCTCCGGCCGGCCGAAGATCGCGCAGCGCAGATCGTCGCCGAGTTGCACGCAGCGCACGCCCGCCGGCTTGCCGTTCGGCATTCCCGGAATCGGGCTCGAAATCGACGGCGCGATACAGCACGCGCCGCAATCGGGACGGCACGCGTGAGCGTCCACCCGTGCACTGTTCAACCTTTGATCCACGTCATCTTTCCTGAACTCAAACCTTGGCAACGTGTTGCCAGACCCGCATTGTGCCACTGCCTGTCCGTGCGACCCTTTTACACAATCGGGTCCCGTGGGCACGCACGTAAACTCGAAGCTGCTGACTGACCATGACACGCGGCACGCTGCGAGAGCCGCCCACCGTCCGACACCGCTCATGCCCCAAACCGACACCCTGTTCCGCCCCGACCTGCTCGCGCGCTACAGCGCGAACGGTCCCCGGTATACGTCCTATCCGACCGCGCCGCAATTCCGCGAATCGTTCGACACCGCCGACTATCACCGCGCCGCCGCCGACCCGGGTGCCGCGTCGACCGATCTGTCTCTGTACTTCCACATTCCGTTTTGCGACACCGTGTGCTTCTACTGCGGCTGCAACAAGGTCGTGACGAGAAATCGCGCGCATGCGCGCCCGTACCTTGAGCGGCTCAAACGCGAAATCGGTTTGCAGGCCGCGTGTTTCGATACGCAGCGGCCCGTCTCGCAATTGCATTGGGGCGGCGGCACGCCGACGTTTTTGTCGCATGACGAGATGGCCGAGCTGATGGCCGCGACGCGCGAGCACTTCAAACTTCTGCCCGACGATCGAGCCGAATATTCGATCGAGGTCGATCCGCGCGAGGCGTCGCCCGACACGGTCGCGCTTCTGCGCCGCCTCGGCTTCAACCGGCTGAGCCTGGGCGTGCAGGACTTCGATCCGCGCGTGCAGCAGGCTATCAATCGCATCCAGCCGTTCGAGATGACCGCATCGGTGATGCAGGCGGCGCGCACGTACGGTTTTCATTCGATCGGTGTCGATCTGATTTACGGGCTGCCGCATCAAACCGTCGCGAGCTTCAGCCGCACGCTCGACACGATGCTCGAACTGGCGCCGGACCGGCTGTCGGTGTTCGCGTATGCGCACATGCCGCAGCTCTTCAAGATGCAGCGCCAGATGGATCCCGCGACGCTGCCGTCGAGCGAGGAGCGGCTGGCTCTGCTGCAACGGGTCGTCGAACGGCTGACTGAAGCGGGTTATGTGTACATCGGCATGGATCACTTCGCGCTGCCCACCGACGAGCTCGCTCGCGCGCAGGCGCAGCGCACGCTGCATCGCAATTTCCAGGGCTATAGCACGCGGGCCGAGTGCGATCTGATCGGTTTTGGCGCCTCGTCGATCGGCAAGGTCGGCGACGTGTACGCGCAGAACGCGCGAGAGCTGCCCGCTTACACCGACTCGATCGATGCGGGCCGGCTCGCGATCGCGCGCGGCATCCGCCTGTCCGCCGACGACCGTCTGCGGCGCGACGTGATCACGCAGCTGATGTGCAACCTCGAACTGCGCTTCGACGAATTCGAAGCGGCGTACGGCATCCACTTCGCCGACACGTTCGCGCCGGAACTCGCGCGCCTGCGTTCGTTCGAGGACGACGGGCTGATCTCGCTCGGCGCACGCAAGCTCGAAGTGCAAATGGCCGGCCGCATGCTCGTGCGCAATCTCGCGATGGTATTTGACCGCTATCTGGGCGAGCAGACGCTCACACGATTCTCGCGCACGGTCTGAGCACCGCTCGCCGCGAACGCGCTGTGGCGGGTGAAGGCAATCGACTTGCCCGTCTACCGATTTTCGGCCATAATCTGCGTCTTCCTCGCGCGCTGAACTCCCGATGCGCGCGCTGCAGTATCTGCCCAGGTGGTGAAATTGGTAGACGCAGGGGACTCAAAATCCCCCGCCGCAAGGCGTGCCGGTTCGATTCCGGCCCTGGGCACCAAACACTCTTCAACCGGTTTCAACGGTTGACCACGAAGCCCCGACAGCTAGCGCTGAGCGGGGCTTTTGTTTGCTATGGTCTCCAAGGGTTCACCAGCGATTACAACCCCCACCAGGGGGTCGTTTCGGGGGTTGCCACGATTCAAGCGCCCGTCGGATGGAAAACGCCCCCAGCAGCGGCGCGACAACCGGAGACGCAAACATGGCGCTGACCGATGTCACGATCCGTAACACGAAGCCGGGTGAAAAACAGCAGAAGCTGTACGACGGTGGCGGCCTGCTGCTTGTCACGCCAACAGGCAGCAAGCGATGGATGTTCAAGTACCGTTTTGCCGGAAAGGAAAAGAGCCTCGCACTTGGCGTCTATCCAGACGTGCCGCTTGCCGATGCCCGCAAGCGTCGGGACGACGCCTGCGAAAAACTGGCAGCAAACATTGATCCGGGGGAAGCCAAAAAGGCCGGGAAACGCGCCGCCCGCCTTGCTGCTGCCAATTCATTCGAAGCCGTTGCGCTCGCCTGGATGGAAGAGCGCGGTCAGTCCGTTGAAAGCGGGCAGTGTGAAAAAACGCTTGCGCGTTTCAGGAATGACGCGTTTCCTTGGCTTGGCAAGCGACCCATCGCGGAAATTGACGCACCCGAGATTCTGGCGGTCCTTAAACGCGTGGATAGCCGGGGCGCTCGCTTTACGGCTCACCGTCTGCGCAGCGAAACAAGCCGCGTGTTCCGTTTCGCGATCAAGGAGGGCTATTGCAAAACCGATCCGGCACGCGATCTGGTTGGCGCAATACCGCCTGCACAGACAACGCATTTCGCCTCGATCACCGAGCCCGCCAAGGTCGCGGAGATGTCGCGGGCCGTCGATGCCTTTTCCGACACGTTCCCGGTTTTGTGTGCGCTCAACCGCACAAAATTCATTCGCGAGCGCCGCGAGATGATGCAGGAGTGGGCCGATTACCTTGACCGGATCAAGGCCGGGGCCGAAGTCATTCCGATCAAAGGCGGGACGGTCGCCTGACTACCTCAGCGTGACAACCATTTGGAACAGCGCCGCCCGATGATGGAAGCGTGGGCCGTGCATGTTTGCGGCATAGAGGATTAGTTCAGAAGTGCGGCCCATAACACTTGCGCTGTGCCTTACAAGCTCGCACAAAAAAGCCGACTCGCGAGGATCGGCTTGTGCATTCGAGCGAGGCTCTATCGATATTCATCAATCTCAACCGTGCCGCCCATGGCTTCCATCATGGTGCGAATATCGTCGGGCACATCAGGCACGCGGTCGCCGCTCTCGTTGTCCCAATAACAGAAGAAACGCATCTGTGCGCCCTTGTCTGCGAGTAGCTGGCGCAAGTCGTCTCGCGGCAAATTCAGGCGATCAATAAGATAGCGGAGATGCGGTTCCAGCGAGTCGCTATGAACGGCGGCTTTGCTTCTCACCCCCCACACGCCGGTACGCCCCGGCATGCTGCTCAATCGCCCCGACGGAGTCATAAACCGCTTCCCCTTGACTATCGCCGTGTCGGGCGGAACGCCGAAATATCTGGTCCAAACCTCGGGATCTAAATCATCCCCGGCTATTGAAAATGATGCATGTGCGAGTTGATGTGCGTTCATCGTATGAAGATCAGTTTGCATAGTCGTGCATATTGCCGATGATGTTTTTTCTAAATTCAACGTCCCCACTATCGTGCCAAATGACATTGTCATCGCCTCGCAGCTTGAGGTCATATTTCATCGCATGGACCATGTCGCCAAACGTGTCGCGGTCATACCCCAGCATCTTCGCCGCGTAGTTTGGATTGTTCGTGCTCGCGGCGAGTTCAACGACATCGCCGCTCAACGCATCAGGCACATACTCAAACGGCTGCGCGTCGCCGAGCAGCGTTGATGCGCCTCTATCGCCAGCCCTGACTGCGCGCGCAGCGTTCAGCCGCGTTTGCAAGGTAGCCGGATCATACTGGACAGACAGCACAGGTTCGCCGTCCGGGCGATTACCGGCCCTCGCTGCGATATCCCTCAACGGCGTGCTGCTGTAGGGTGACGGAAACAGGCTATCGCGAGGGCCTTTAATGGCAAGCAGGGCACCGCGGCGCACCTCTTCGAGAAGCGCAAGGATGACCCACCAGCCATCGGTGTCAGGGTTCCGGTCCCGTACATCATGAAAAAACAGCCAGTGACCGCCAATGAGATTCCTGACCAGTTTCCGGTCCTCCTCCCACTTCCCGTGATTCAGTTGGGCAATGTCAAGAAATTCCCGGGTCTCCGCACTGGCCCTCTGAAGGTCTGCGGCCTTGCCGAGACACGCTTTATAGTGCCATTCGTCGCAGATGACATAACAGGCACCCGGTGGCCGCTGGCAGAACAGCTCCACGGAGTGCATTTCAAATACGGACAGGGACATAGGTGTGTCGATGGTCTATCTGA
This sequence comes from Paraburkholderia sp. Cpub6, assembly GCF_014201065.1. NCBI lineage: Bacteria > Pseudomonadati > Pseudomonadota > Betaproteobacteria > Burkholderiales > Burkholderiaceae > Paraburkholderia > Paraburkholderia sp. Cpub6. The sequence continues at coordinate 406,878 of NZ_JACHDM010000002.1, read as the reverse complement.
AGTCGCTGCCGGGGTTGACAGCAGTCAGATAATTACCGTGCGACAGGCAGTCCGTACATGGGCGACAGCCCAAAATCTCCACGGCTCTCGATGAAACGGAAATAAGCGCCAGCAGGAACATTGCGGTTTTTCGCGCCCGTAGCGCGGATGCTCGCGGGCAGCGACCGTACCGCTGGTCTATGACCTTTCCAGCCGCTGGCGGCACTCGCGCAGCAGATCGTTCGCCCGAAGCCGCTGATCGCGCCAATACGGCGCGTACGTCCGCGAGCGCATCCTCGAAGAGACCAAAAATCGACACCTGCGCAACCGTTGCCGCTTTGGAGAAAGTCGAATGCTTGTTGTGGGTCGGGCGCTGCCCGTCGTGGCGAGTAGCCAGCGGCCAGGAGCGGCGGCAATGCATCTGCGCAGTCGCCAGTAGATTTGATTTGAGTCGCCTCCCCCTCGCTCCCTTTATAATCCGGCATGACTTCCTCCACTCCCCATGCAGCAACCCGACGAGCGGAACCGCCCACGCGATTCATCGGTTCGCCGATTCCGCACACCTCAGCGACCCATTCGCCTTCCACGCATTTTGAACGCACGCGCCACGAGCCGTACTGGTCGGTCGTATGAAAATACCCAAACGGCTTGCACCGCTTCTTGACGAAGGACTCATCGACGAAGTGATCGGCCAGTTGATGAGCGGCAAGGAAGCGACCGTCTATGTCGTGCGCAGCGGCGACTCGATGCGGTGTGCAAAGGTCTACAAGGACGCAAAGCAGCGCAGTTTCCGGCAAGCCGCATCGTATCGGGACGGCCGCAAGGTCAAGAACAGCCGGCAGGCGCGTGCGATGGAAAAAGGTACTCGCTATGGGCGCCAGATGCAGGAGGAGTTGTGGCAAAACGCCGAAGTCGACGCACTGTTCCGACTTGCCGACGGGGGCGTGCGAGTGCCGCAACCCTATATCTGTACCGATGGGGTGTTACTGATGGAACTGGTGGTCGACGCAACGGGTGACGTCGCGCCACGCCTCAACGACGTCCAGCTGACTGAAGCGCGCGCCCTTGAACTGCACGCCCTGCTGCTCAACCAGGTTGTCCGCATGCTCTGCGCGGGTGTGATTCACGGCGACCTGTCCGAATACAACATCCTGCTGGCGGCTGATGGACCGGTGATCATCGATCTGCCTCAGGCCATCGACGCCGCCGCCAACAACGAAGCCGCCTCGATGCTCAAGCGTGACGTCGACAACCTCGCTGCGTACTTCGGACGGTTTGCACCGCAAATTCTCGGCGCGGATTACGGAACGGAGATCTGGGCGCTGTTCGAAGCAGGCGAGCTGAAAGTCGATGTCAAATTGACCGGCCGCATCGAGCTCGACACGCGACCAGTCGACCTCGATAGCGTGCTGCAGGAACTCGAAGAGACACGTCTTGACGAAGACGCGCGAGTGCGGCGACAGCAGGAACTGAGCGCGAACGGATAACCCGTGCTCGATGTACTCCGGAAGGTGCCCCGAAACAAGGTCTTCGACGAATGTTGCACCGGAAACCGGTTGCGCACCGTCAGAATAGTCGAGTTCGGCCAGTTTCCGTCGCTGGACCGAGCGTCGCGTTCGGTTGCCGCGCCACCGCAAATCCGTCCATGATTCGTCCCGAATCTAATTAAACAGCCATCGGTGCGTTAGCGACCGTCGCCCATGCGGGCCCATGCGAGCCTGTCTGACCGCATTTTGATGTATTCCGGATCAGAGGACAGCGCGGGAGAGAGTTCACTCCAGGTTAACTCGGAAGGCGGCCCAAGATAAAGGATGGCGTCGAACTGCTCCTGCATCACAGGAGAGCGGACAGGATCGACATATATCTCCACCATGACGTCGTCGTGCCTAGTGAACATGGCGTGCGGATAATACGATCGAAAGCTCGCCTCTCCGAGCGGAGTGCCGAGAATGAGCGCAAGACTTGGCGTCAGCCAGGAGCTGACGTCGGACTGTAAAGTCGCCGGATCACCAAACACCGGGGTCCAAACAGAATAGACTTTGACGCCTTGGCTTTCCAGCAACGAAACGATGGTGTTCGGCAACGGGTTGAATCGTTTCTCTGCCTTCTCTGGGAATTTCAATTGCCAGTACAGGTTCTTGCGCAAAAGGTGCATGCCGCCATAGACGACCAAAGCACGGCGCTGCCTGGCCAGCACTTCACGTTGGATAATTTCAACCGCACAGGTGTTGCGGTCGCCCATGGCTTTCCAAGCCTTATCGAGATCGTCAGCGCTATTGATTTTCGACCAATCTATCGGCGGATCGCCTAACAAGATGCGAATCTGACGGTCTTTAGGGAGCAAGGCATTCACTTCGCGGACTTCACGAAAAAGCCCTTCAAAGACAGGACGATCCCACACATCGTGGGGCTGCGTAGTGTTTTGCCAAGCTTGGCGGAGTTGATTTTCGGGGATGTCTTCCCCCGCAACGAACCGGTCCATCATCTCCTGATAAAGAGAATTGCCACTTTCAACTACGATGTCGTTCACGATGTAAGCAAATCGGGGGTCCCGGATCAGCGAAACCCGAAAAGCATATGCTTGCTCACAGCCGTGGCCGCCGTCGCAAAGCGCGACGACATTGTGGGATTTGAAAGCGTCAAGAATAGCGGCGATCGGATCAATCGGACTTGCAGCTATTGTCATCGTGTGGGCTCCATCACTCTGGCGGCGAACGTTACGAATCGTTGACCAGGCATTTATGACGGTCGGACAGGCGGCAGGGTTCTGCGTGATGCATTTGGTTGGGTGTCTGGGTCCAATCAACGCGACCTTCCCTTGTGGGTCGACATGAGCCGGATGCCTTAAGCGAAAGTCAGCTCGAACGCGCCCTCCCGATCTCACCCGCCAGTGCATTCCCCAATACAGCTCCTGTCGATGATAATGGGCCGCCCGGTTTAATCGGCGATCGGCTCTTCATGCTCCATCGTATCGGCGGAATCAGCATTCTCGACCCGAGTCAAAACGAACTCGGCGACCGAGTTCCAGTGCCTCAATGCGGCCACGCGCCCGTTTTCCATCACGAACTCGAATGTCCTTTGTGGCCATTTCGGGTTGCGAAACTGAAGACCCTTGAGCGGAGTTAAAACTTCCGCAGGAGCCTCTGGAAAGTGCAGCATGAGCTGGTTGTCGCGCCGCAGCTTGATCGCGCACTTGGCGCCGAAAGCAGCCTGGTACGTGCCGGTAAGCTGCTTGAGCACACCTGGCGCAGGCGCGTCCGGAATCCGGACGAACACGGCATCCGTCGCGTCGAGCCACAAACTGACGCGGTCGATATCGCCGAGTGGACTGGTCAGAAACGACATGGACCACGCGCCTTCGGCCTCGTCATCGTCGGTATCGAACCGGTCGTAGTGGTAATGATGCAATGGCAGCTTCGTTTGACGGAAACGAAACTGAAGCTGGAAATCGTCGAGTGAGATATGTAGTTGCCCGTAGGCAGGATGCTCGTAGCGACCGACGTAGTCTGCGAGATCGTGTGAGGGCCGCGTGTCTGGAATTGCGCTTGGCCTTACCCGTTCGCGCGACTCGCGCATGTTCTGCTTTGCTTTCAAATGGAACTCGCGCAATGCGTCCATCGAACCCGACTCCCCCAGTCCCAGCAGGCGGTCGTAGACGTTGTAGCCGACGGCGTTTCGCAGCATCGAGCAGTGGTCCCCGATCACGAACACGACTACGCCCAATTTCTCGCGCGGCAAATACGAGACCTGCGAATGGAAGGCGCGGAGATCGCCACCATGACTCGCAAGCAGATGTCCCCGATACGAAGAGGTTTGCCGGCCCATCCCATAGATTGAATTAATCTCCGGCTCAAAACCAAGGACGTCGCCCAGCGGGTCCGGAAATGCGAGCCCAGGCGCCAAAGTAGCCTGCAGTATCTGCTCCGGAATCACCTTCTTTCCAGCCATCACCCCGTTGTTGATCAACACGGCCAGCCAGCGACTCATATCATCGAGGCTAGAGACGATGCTCCCCGCTGGACTCGACCAGTTCAACTCTGGATACGGTGTCTGCCAGAGCGCCTCACTATCGCGCCTCTCCGTGAACGGTACCGCGTGGTTCGGATGAGCCAGCATGTCGGCAATGGTGAAAGCAGTCTGGGGCATACCCACAGGACTCAGAACCTCGTCGCGGACGAATTGATCCCACGACTTGCCGCTTAGCAACTCGATGATGTGGCCCACAGCCTCGTACATCATATTGTTGTAGATAAGCTTCGATCGAAATGGAGCGATAGGCTTCATGAATCGGATCCGGTCGAATAGTTCCTTCTTTGAGAACTCGGCTCTATGCAGGATCATGTCGTACCGGGGCACGCCGGTACGATGGCCGAGCATATCGCGTAGTGTCACCGCGGCATCGAGCGACTTGTCGTAAAAGCGCAAACTCGGGACAACATCGCGGATCGGCTGATCGAAGGTCAGCGCGCCCTTTTCGACCAAAATGCCGGCGGCAATGGCCGTAAATAACTTGGTGTTCGACGCGATAGGAAACAAAGTTGACGATAAAAACGGCAGTCTGTTTGCATAGTCACGATAACCGTAGCCTCTCGTGAAGATGACTTTTTCGTCTTTTACAATACTGACGCCTATGCCGGGCGCATTCCATTCATGCACCTGTGCTTTTATGTAATCGTCGAAATCGCCCAGATCGCTTAGCATCTACCGTCCTTTGATTCGAAGGTCAATTGTCGAGAGAGAGGTTGCACTTCAGATTTGAGGCCGCCGAGCAAAATCCGTCGCGCTCATTTGCCAAAGGATACTCAGGAAGCCTTTTTGGAGGCACACACCCTGTCTTGAACGGTATGGCTTTTCGATGTGAAGCAGTGAAGACTGGAGCAAGTCAAAAACCGCAAGAAATTCTACAGGGAACAATAAAAAAGTATTCGACTAGTGAACGCTAATGCCACGACTGCGTTCCTGAACGAACGGCCGTTATGGAGAAAATTGAACGACCCTCGCGGGTCGGGTATCGCCCATCGAGGTTGGCGCAAAACGCAGCGGCCGGTGCAATTCGAGATCACCGAGCAAACGCGGGATAGCGTGGGAAGCTGGATCAAGGCAGCAGCTCTGTGTCCTTCAGATTTCCTGTTCCCGGGGCGAATACACGCGTCGCCCCATCTTTCGACCCGTCAGTACGCACGGATCGTCCATCGCTGGATAAAATCGATCGGGCTCGACGACTCCGCCTATGGCACGCACACGATGCGTCGGACGAAGGTCTCGTTGATCTATCGCCATACGAAGCATCTCAGAGCCGTACAGCTTTTGCCTGGTCATACGAAGCTTGAAAGTACCGTCAGATATCTTGGCATCGAGGTTGACGACGCGCTTGAGATGGCCGAACAGACGGAAGACTGAGTGGTGATCGCCGGACAGCAATCGGACGCTGTCCGGTCAGGATGAGACATTCGACACATGTTTCTGATTCGTCGACAATCGGTGAATATAGACAAACCTCGACGGAAGACTTGAGATGATGCTGCGGCCGACAGAAATCCAAATTGAATCAACCCGGCTCTTGATCAAACCGTTCTCGGCCAACGACGCGGATGCTGCGTTCTCGTTCATCACCCCTTCGCTCACCCGTCACATGGCGTGGGAGCCGCCAGCATCCCGGCAGGATTTTGATGGTGTTTGGCGGTCCTGGGTACCGTCGATTGACGATGGGTCAGACTATGTGTTCGCGATACGTCAACGCGCCGACGGGAGTTTCCTTGGGTTAGCCGGGCTTCACCGCGTCCGCACCGAGAGCCCGGAACTCGGTATCTGGATTCGTGAAGATCGGCATCGAAATGGGTTTGGTTGTGAAGCTGTGACCCTTGTTGCACACTGGGCAACGCGAACCATTGGTTGTGAAAGCTTTACCTATCCGGTTGCCGAAGAGAACCGTCCCAGCCGGCGCATCGCCGAATCGCTAGGCGGCGTCATTGTGGAAAGCCGCGCGACGCCAAAGTACAAGTCTGTGGTTTACAGAATTCCTCGCCAGCCAGTCGCAAGCGAGGTATAGGTGATTCTGCCTGTGGACTGGCTTTCGTCACGCGTTCTCGGACCATCGGCAGCAACTCTCTCACTTCAGTAGCCGGCGTAGCCTCGAGCTAAAGATATGATCGGAAGATGCCGATATTTCCGGGATGCACACGACAGTCTGTCGCAATTTTCAATTTACGAGTCACCAGATTTTTCTGAGTAGCGTTCTAATCCAGGCAAGTCTACTGACCGATGGCCTGTATCGGGTTCGGCCACCATTGGCGTCCTGCAAACGTTTGATTTCGATATCGCTGTGCCATACGTGCTGCTAAAGCGACATTACGTCCCAACGGTCGGCTGCGGGTAATCAAGAGTGAATGGAACAGTCACTCTCGCCTATGCCATGACGTACCCCAGGGTTTGTCCTCGTTCACCCGAACTCGCTCTTTCCGTAGAAGACCAGGTTCAGGCGTAACAACAAATATTCTCTCAGAGTGAGATTCCGTCACAATGCCCACCCCACTAGACGTGCTGATAGATGATGGTGAGCGCTTTCAAGAGGCTTCTCAGCTTTACAGCCCCAACGGCAGGATGCAGATGGCGGCCCTTCAAAGCGCCACGCAAGAAACGATTCGCCAGGTCATTGATCTGGCTTATCAGCGCCTCTGCGAGCTTCCGAATTTGATGTCGCTGATCCACAGCCTGTCCGAATTGGATGTCTTGGAACTGAAGTCCATGTTGTCCGGCAATCTCATTGCTATTGCGGACCCTCATCTTACGGCAGAGGGTCACCTCAACATAGCTCATCGAAACGGGCGTCGCAATGCCATGATCGGACTTGGTCGCGAAGACATTGCGAGAAGCTTTGAAATCCTTCTCGCGTCACTTCGCCACAACGTGGATATCGTGCAGCACGCCGTCGCGCTGTCCCTTCTGAGTCGGCGGATGATACGCGATCTGACGCTACGATTGCAGGCATACGACCAATTGCAGAGCTCACGTAGCGAAGTACTGAAGCAGGTCACCCGTCTAGCGTGGACAGCAGATAGTTATACGAATTTGATCAGCGAGGTCATGCCGATCCTGGGTGCACACGACGAAGTGGCAGGCTGTTCGGTGGGACGCCCGGATTCACACGGCGTTTTTCGGTTCGAGTCGGTTTTCGGAGCCAATACCGAAATCTATCTCACCGGGCTGGAACGAGACGCCGAGCAGCAGATCAAGGCGGGGGATGAACCGCAAGGAAAGGGCCCCACCGGTCTGGCGTGGATCAATCGCCGAATCGAGCGGTGCCTCAATATCGGCACCGATCCAAAAGTGGCGCCGTGGCGATCGAGCGCACTAGCTGCTGGATTTCGCTCCAGCGTAGCGCTTCCTCTGTGCACACCCACGGAGGAGCCGCGGGCCATTCTCACCCTGTATAGCGGTTTGCCTGGAGGGTATTCCGCAGAGCAGCGCGTCTTTGCCGAGCAGTTGCAATCGCTTCTAGCGTTTGCTATCGAGCGTATCGAAAACAGAAAGGGACGCAGTCACACGATTCCGTATTTAACCAGAAAGAGATGGGCGGCACTGTTGCGGTCAGATTGTCTTGAAATGCATTATCAGCCGATTCTAGATCTAAGGACGGGTGCGACTTCAGGCATCGAAGCCCTCGCTCGCCTGCGTGACGGCGACAGGCTAATTGCGCCAGGCGAGTTTCTCCCAGTGCTGACGTCCGATGACCTTCTCGCGCTCTTCTTCGGGGGACTTCGACAGGCAATGGAGCAGGTATCCGGATGGATGGCGATGGGATTCGCGCTGAACATGGCGATCAACTTGCCGCCTAGCGCCTTGGCTGATACCAGGTATTTCGATCACACGCTCCACGCACTGAGGGCCTATTCCTTCCCACCCCAAGCATTGACGTTGGAGATATTGGAAACTGACGACATACCCGGTAGCGTGAACATCCACGAAGAGCTGACCAAGTACAAGAGACTCGGTGTTCGGCTTGCACAGGATGATCTTGGTGCCGGTTACAGTAGTCTTGCACGATTGCGGAGTTTACCGGCCGATTCCATCAAGATCGACAGGGGGATCGTGTCACTGGCCGATAACGACGCGACGGAGATGCTGAAGTTCGTCTATCAGCTGACACGGCTCGGCCACTCATTGGGAAAATCCGTCACCGTGGAGGGTGTCGAGGATATTGCCTTGCTGGAAGCCGCGGCAATACTTGGCGCCGACCTCGCCCAAGGTTTCGGCATTGCCAGGCCCATGTCAGCTCTGCAACTCACGCATTGGCTATCTGACGGCCGGCAGCCTTCGCTACCCGATATCACCCGCCCGTCAAGCCGCTTGGGCAAGCTTGCACAGTTGCTCGTCTGGGAGGAGAGCATGAATATGCTCGCCAGCACCATGTCAGATCCCCGAAAGGTGTCATCGATCGGTCGCCGGGGCTCGCACAATACGAAATTGATCCAGCAGTCCGAATTCAATCTTTCTGAGGGTGGCGAGGCCGTCGACCACCGCATGGATGCACTGCTGGAAGAACTATCGATTCGACTTCCAGTCGAGTTCATTGGCGCCACTCTGCGAACCGCTCTCGTCTCGGCTTTGAGCCGTCATGGTGTTCAAAGTCCACAGTATTTACGATTGCGTCGAGAGTTGGTGGGGCGGATTGCAAACTCTTGACTTGTTTGCCAGCGATCGAGAGATATCGCATGCCGCCACTACCGATCCGCACACCGTGCAATGGATGTCAACGGTCCTCATCGATGCTTTCCACGTTTGAAACAGTTGCCATTCCGCCCGCGAGAACTCAGTTGCCACGAGACTCGTTGGCTGAAGGCGCTCGGGCACAAGTGACGACAAATCAGAACTCGAAAGCTGCCCTTGGGTTTGTGATGCCTTAACCGGCCGAAAAGGGTCGAACTCTGCCGACTGTAATATGCCCGGTTCGCCGATAAGCTTTCGCTCGCTCATTCTGGCAAATACGCACGCCCGTTGGTATTGTTGGTGGTATCCGTACCGGCAAAATTCCTCAAACCCGCTAAAGCAAAGCGATAGCAGGAATTTTTTCATTCCGGCCCTGCCATCAAACAATCTTCCCGATTCCCAATCGTCCGGAAGACATCGCCAGTCGCATCTCCCATCAAAAACCCAACCCTTTAGCCACACCGGGATCACTCATCCAGGCTGGTAAGCACGCCCTCGCCGCCTCACCGACGGTGGAAAGTACCTTGCGACACAGAGCCCGTAAATGATCAGCGCCGCGACCGTGTAGGACACGAATCGCGCCGCAAAGAACAGCAAGACTACGACGATCGCGGCCAGCAGCATCTCCAGTCTCGGACCAAGCGCCGACAGCTGCCCGCCGCGCGCTTCGAAGGCGGTCCCCAGCAAAATCAGCAACGGGATCAACGCGAGCACCATGTGGATCGGCTCGAGGATCGGATAAGCCACGAGCATCGTCATCGAAGCGAGCGCGTAGTCGATGCGGCTGTCCCGATGGCGGCGAAACACCAGATACGCGGACAGCAGGCAAGCAGCCAGCACCAACGCATGCGAAGCAATCGACAGCAACGTACCGGACACCGGCATGCCGATCGTCGCCGCTAGCGTCTGCAGCGCGCCCCTCACGGCATTGTTCATCGGCGCGCCGCCACCGCTCATCGCCAGTGCCATGCCGTTCAGGCGCGGCATGTCCGACACGAAGTAGTGCCACAAAACGTCGAAGCCGAGGCGCGCTCCGGTGATCAACGTCAACGCAATCGCAACGACGCTCGCCATCACGAACGTCCGCCATTCGCGACGCAGCAACAGCAGGCCGGCGACGGCCAGGGGCGTGAGCTTGATCGCGATCGCAAAGCCAAGAAAGAGTCCAGCGGCATAACCTTTGCCACGCTCGATCAGCGCGAAAGTCGCAATCAACAGGAAGAACAGCAGTTCGTTCGATTGGCCGTCGTAGGTATCTTCGACGAGCGGAAAGCTCAGCAGCGCGACCGCCACCAGCAGCAGGTTCACGCTGCGCTCCGCGCCGCGGTACGCCATCGTGACGACGAGATACAAAGCCACCGAGAACAACACGATCGACGCACTCACCCAGACGATTTTCGCGGCGAGCGGCGTCAACAACGCGAGCGGCGCAAACACCAGCGCGAACTGCGGCGGGTAGGCGTAGAAGATGTCGTCGCCCGTCGAGCGCGCGCCGATGCCCTGCAAAAACGCGATGAGCGCGTCGTGGTCGTACAGGCGCGCCGGGTCATGCAGCACGACGTTGAAGGCGTACAGGTAGAAATTGAAATCGCCGAAGGCGTCAGGGACGTTGCCACGAAACTTCGCGACGACGTGCAGGATACGCAGCGCGAGGCAGGCTACCGCAATCAGCAAAAGGAGCGCGGCACCCGCGCCGAAGTTCGACCTGGTCCGTACGGCGCCTGCGTTGAACATGGTGTCTCTCCGCGGTACGTCAATCAACGTGGGAGTTGCTGCGCCCATGAGACCCGCGCTAGCGGGGGCGAACCAGCAGACCATGTCGCCGGTACGGTCCGGGGATGGCCGGCATGGCCAGCCATGCCGGCTTCGTGCCGGACGACCGGACAGAGATTACCGATTCGCAAAAATCGATCTGTGCGCTCGCCCACACGAGACCGACCTATGTCGGGAACTTCGGCGCGCGAAGATCGATCACGCACGCGAACCTCGCGAGCGCCGACAGACCGATCGCCAGATACGGCACGCCTCGCCGGTCGAGCTTCAGCAGCGCGCGCGGCGCGTTGCCCTGTTCGGCGAGGCCGTACAGCATGCGGCTATTCGCGTAGACGCCGCTGTTGTACACCGACAGCGCCGCGGTCAGCACGTTGGCGGTCAGCGACGAGCCCATCTGCGAGAAGACCATCACGAACGGGCTGCCGCGTGTCGCCGCTGGGCGTAGAACGCTGTCGAAGGCAGCGCTGTGGCAGATTGCACGGCTGGACCGTACGGTCCGGTCTGGCAAAACCCTTAACTCTACCCCGACCGATATTCCTCTGACATTCGGAGCCGCCCGCTTCGTTCTGCGCCGCACTTAAGCGCGCGGATTGTGATTGTCACGGGGATGGCGCCTGGGTATGTTGCCGAAGTCCACTTTTCATGCCGCGGAGCTTCACTATGTTGCCCAAACGTCTGCTTTGCGCCGCCGTGTTGTGCCTCTGTTTCGCGGGCGTCAGTACGTCCGCGCTCGCGCAGACGGTGCCCGCCGCCCAGCAAACGGCCGATGACGCCGCGTCGCAGGCAAGCGGCCAGCCTGCGCCAGCGCCTGCCCCCGCTACTGCCAGCAAGCCGCCTGCCGCCGCGCTCGGCGGCCCGGTGCGCAACATCGTGCTCGTGCATGGCGCGTTCGTCGACGGATCGAGCTGGAACGGCGTGGTCGCGAAGCTGCAGCAAAAGGGTTATCACGTGAGCTCGGTGCAGAACCCGCTGACCTCGCTCGCCGACGACGTCGCCGCGACCCGCCGCGTGCTCGATCGCGAGAACGGTCCGGTGCTGCTGGTCGGGCACTCGTGGGGCGGCGTCGTGATCACCGAGGTCGCCGCGAATGCGCCGAACGTCGCCGGGCTCGTGTATGTCGCCGCGCTTGCGCCGCAACTGCACGAATCGGCGATGGACGTGATGAAGGCCGGCGGGCCGATGCCGGCCGGCCAGAGCATCAGCAAGGACGCGAGCGGGTTTTTGTGGATCGACCGCGCGCGCTATCACGCCGATCTCGCCGCCGACGTGCCCGAGACCGTCGCACGCGTGCTCGCCGCCGCGCAGGTGCCGATCGCCGCGAGCGCATTCGACGAACCGGTCGATCAGGTCGGCTGGAAGGACAAACCGTCGTGGTACGTGCTGACGACGAAAGACCACGCGGTGTCGCCCGATCTGCAGAGAATGATCGCCGCGCGCATCGGCGCGAAGGTGGTGCCGGTCGCGTCGAGCCATCTCGCGCCGGTGTCGCACGCCGGGGCGGTGGCGGAGGCGATCGATCACGCGGCGCGCGAGTTGAGCCGGCAGCAGCAGTAAGCCGGTGGCTCGACGCCGCGCGGCTCAGCGCAGCATGAACGACATCGCCGACAGACAGTTCAGCATCCGCACCGCATGCTCGGCCGACGCCGCACTGAAGCGCAACGTCACGCCATCGACGCGCGTAAGCGTCGGCCATTGGCAGAACAGATCGGCGAGCCCGCTCGTTTGCACGCGCAGTTCGCACTCGATCGTTCGCGGCTCCGCGCGCGTCGCGGCAGGCGCGCGGCCCGCTTCGACATGCTGACGGACCACGTCGCGCGCGGCGGCCCGCAGCGCCTCGCGCACGCTCGCGGGCGACCGCGTGACGCCGCTTGCTTGCCCGGTCGCGGTCTTCGTGACGACGAAACGCGCGCCGGGAAAACGCGGCGCGGTTTCCTCGGCGAACACGTCGTCACCCGATAAAAGCACCACACGCGCGCCATATTCTTCGGCGAGCGCACCGTACAGCCCCGCTTCGCCCAGCTCCACGCCGTTGAACGCCACGCGCGCGAACGCGAAGCTGTTGATCGTGTGCGCGAGGATGCCGCGCGTTTGCGCCTTCGCGTGATAGCCGAGCATGAAGACCAGCGCCGCACCGTATTCGAGCCCGGACATCATGCCGAGCGTGCGCGGCTTGCCGAGCACGAGCTGGGCGCGCGGATCGAGAAGATCGGGCAGCAGGTTGCGAAAGCCGCCGTGCGAATCATTGACCCACACGTCGGTCGCGCCGCCCGCGAACGCGCCTTCGACGGCCGCGTTGGCTTCGAGCGTCATCCAGCGTCGCGCGGCTTCGTATTCGCCGTTGCCCGCGCGCGTCTGCTCGGCATGGAACACGCCGGCGATGCCTTCGATGTCGGTGGAGATCAGGACTTTCATCGCGCGGAATTCCTCAGCAGGTGGGCAAGGTCCGGCACGCTGTCGCGCAGCGACAGCCGCCGATGGCCGTCGCGACCGGTGACCGACTCGGCGCTCCACAATGCATCGACGATCGCCTGCTCGACGCTGTCGGCACAGGCGCGAAACAGCGGGTCCATACAGTGATCCGCGACCAGCGGCGGCAGCGCGACGAAGTCCGCGCCGTGCGGCACCGTGTACGCGGTCGAAAACGCCAGCGCGATATCGCCGCTGCCGTGGCCGTACACCGAGCCGGTGCGCGCGAGACCGGCCGCCGCGCGCAACGACAGGCGTTTTAGCTGGCGCGCGTCGAGCGGCGCATCGGTCGCGACGATCATGATGATCGAGCCTTGCTCGGGTTGCTCGGGGGTCGCGTGAGCAGCGGCACTGGCAGCATTCGCCGCCTCAGCGACGGCCGCGCGTTCGGCCAGCATGCGGCCGAGCGGCGTGCCGTCGATCGTCAGCATCGGCAGACGGCCGAAGTTGGCAAGCACGAGCGCGCCAACGGTGTAGTCGCGGCCCGCCGCACTGAACACGCGCGACGCAGTGCCGATGCCGCCCTTCAGATCGAAACACGACATGCCGCGCCCCGCGCCGAGCGCACCGCTCGCGACATCGGCGCTTGCCGCGTCGAATGCTTCGTTGAAATGCCGTTCGGTCACGGCAAGCGCCTGAATGTCGTTCAGGTAGCCGTCGTTGCATTCAAACACGAGCGGATTGACCGTCGACCATTCGCGGCCGATGAGCGGATTCGCGCGAATCGCCGCGCGGATCTGCGCCTGCGCGACCGTACCGACGCCGAAGGTGTTGGTCAGCGCGATTGGCGTCTCCAGCGTGCCGAGTTCGTCGAGCTGCACGAGCCCGATGCTCTTGCCGAAGCCGTTGATCACCGACGCGGCGGCCGGCACCTTGTCGACGAACGGATCGCCGCGATGCGGCCGGATCACGGTCACGCCGGTTTGCAGCGCGCCTTCGGCAAGCGTGCAATGACCGACGCTGACGCCGTCCACGTCGGCGATCGTGCCGAGCGCTCCGGCCGGCAACGTGCCGAGATGCGGCGCGCGCTCAGCCGAATGATGGTTGCTCATGCTCATGGCCGATCCAGCTTCGGATCGAGCGCATCGCGCAGACCGTCGCCGAGCAGATTGAACGCGAGCACGGTCAGGAAGATAGCGAGGCTCGGAAACAGCGCGATATGCGGCGCGGTCACCATGTCGGCGCGAGCTTCGTTGAGCATCGCGCCCCACTCGGGCGTCGGCGGCTGCGCGCCCAAGCCGAGAAACGACAGGCTCGCCGCCGTGATGATCGACGTGCCGATGCGCATCGTCAGGTACACGAGGACCGACGAAATCGTGCCCGGCAGAATGTGCCGCGCCATGATCGTCCAGTCCGACGCGCCGATGCTGCGCGCCGCCTCGATATAGGTGAGCTGCTTGAGCATCAGGGTATTGCCGCGCACGAGCCGCGCGAATGCCGGAATGCTGAAGATCGCCACGGCGCAGATCACGTTGATCATGCCGTTGCCGAGAATCGCGACCACGCCGATCGCGAGCAGAATGCCGGGGAACGCGAACAGCACGTCGGCCACGCGCATCGTGATGCGATCCCACCAGCCCTCGTAGTAACCGGCAAGCAGACCGAAGAACGTGCCGATCACCGCGCCGATCGCAACGGACAGAAAGCCTGCCTCGAGCGAAATACGCGAGCCGACGAGGATGCGGCTGAAGATATCGCGGCCCAGCGAATCGACGCCGAACCAGTGCGCGGCCGACGGCCCCGCGTTCAGCGCGTCGTAGTCGAAGAAGTTCTCGGGGTCGTACGGCACGATATGCGGCGCGATGATCGCGACCACGATCAGGAGCAGCACGAACACGCCGGCGGCCAGCGCGACATGCTGCTTGCGGAACTTGCGCCAGAATTCGCTCCACGGTGTGCGGATCGCGCGTTCGGAGGCAACGGGAGTGGCCGCATTCGGCCCGGTGGCGGTGGTGCTCATGCGGGCCTCACTTGAAACGGATGGTCGGGTTGATCACCGCGTACAGCACGTCGACGATCAGGTTGATGATGATGAATTCGAGCGAGAACAACAGCACCTCGGCCTGAATGATCGGATAGTCGCGCATCGACACGGCATCGACGAGCAAACGGCCGAGGCCCGGCCAGTTGAACACCACTTCGACGACGATCGAGCCGCCGAGCAGAAAGCCGAACTGCAACCCCATCATCGTGACGACGGGAATCAGCGCGTTGCGCAGGCAGTGCTTGATGATCACGAGCCGCTCGGGCACGCCCTTCGCGCGCGCGGTGCGCACGAAGTCCTCGTGCAGCACTTCGACGAACGAGGCCCGCGTGAAGCGCGCCATCACGGCCGCGACCGCCGCGCCGAGCGTCAGCGACGGCAGCACGTAGCTGCGCCACGAACCGTCGCCGACGATCGGCAGCCAGCCGAGCTGCACCGAGAAAATCTGCATCAGCAGCATGCCGAGCGCGAACGCCGGAAACGAAATGCCCGACACCGCGAGCGTCATGCCCAGGCGGTCCGGCCAGCGGTTGCGCCACACCGCCGAGGCGATGCCGATCGCCATGCCGATCACGACCGCCCACACCATGCTCGCGATCGTCAGCCACAACGTCGGGAAGAAGCGTTCCGCGATCTCCTGGCTCACCGGCCGCTTGCTTCGCGTCGAAACGCCGAAGTCGCCATGCGCCATCCGCCAGAAGAAACGGACGAACTGCCGCGGCAGCGGCTTGTCGAGCCCGAGGTCGGAGCGCACGAGCGCCACGGTCGCCTCGTCCGCTTCAGGACCAGCGGCGAGCCGCGCCGGATCGCCCGGCAGCAGATGCACGAACAGGAACACCAGCACGGCGACGATGAAGAGCGTCGGCAGCAGGCCTAGCAGACGTTTGACGAGGAAGTTCAGCATGAAACCAGTCCGGCAAATGAGCGGCAAATCAGGCGGGCAACGAGGACTCGTGTGCGGCGGCGGCGCGGCGGCGGGCTGGGTGAACCGCCGCCTGCGCATGCCGCCTCGTCAGCTCATCACTTGATCGCGATCTCGTCGAAGTTGAACGAGCCGTCCGGCGCGACGTAAGCGCCCGACAGACGCTTGCTGCGCGCATACACGACCTTCTCCTTGACGAGGAAGATCCACGGCGCGTCGGCCCAGATGCGCTTCTGCGCGTCGGTGTAGAGCGCGGCCTTCTGCGTGCGGTCGGTCGTCTCGAGCGCCTGCTTCAGATCGTTGTCGACCGCGTCGTTCTTGTAGTACGACGTGTTGACCATCTTCGGCGGAATCGAGTAGCCCGCGAGCAGCGGGCTGATCGCCCAGTCCGCCTCGCCGGTCGACGACGACCAGCCCGCGTAGTACATCCGCACCGGCGCGGTCGCCGGGTCCTGCGCGCTTTCTACCTTGGCGACGCGCTGACCCGCTTCGAGCGCCTCGACGCTGGCCTTGATGCCGACCTGCGCGAGCTGCTGCTGCACGAACTGGATCACCTTCTGCGCAGTCGAGTAGTTATACGCGGACCACAGCGTCGTTTCGAAGCCGTTCGGATAGCCCGCTTCCTTCAGCAGTTCGCGCGCCTTCGCGGGATCGTACGGCCAGGGCCCGAGCTTGACCGCATAGTCGACGCCCTGCGGCACGACGCCGTCGGCCGGCGTCGCGTACCCGGCGAACGCGACCTTCGTCAGCGCTTCCTTGTTGACCGCGTAATTCAGCGCCTCACGCACCTTCGGGTTGTCGAAGGGCTTCTGGTTCATGTTCAGGCTGATGTAGCGCTGGATGATCGACGGCGCCGCGATCAGATCGAGCTTCGGGCTCGACTGCAGTTGCGCGGCCTGCTCGAACGGCACCTGGAACGCGAAGTCCGCTTCGCCGGTGCGCATCAGCGCGGCGCGCGTGTTGTTGTCGACGACCGGCTTCCAGTCGATCGCATCGATCTTCGGATAACCCTTCTTCCAGTAGCCGGCGAACTTCTTCACGGTCAGGTCGCCGGCCGGATCCCACTTCACGAGTTCGAACGGGCCCGTGCCGACCGGATGAAACGCGATGTTCTTGCCGTACTTCTTCAGCGCGTCCGGCGAGATCATCACCGCAGACGGATGCGCGAGCACGTTGATGAACGCCGAGAACGGCGTTTTCAGCGTGACGCGCACCGTGTACGGATCGACCACTTCCGTTTTCTCGATGCGGCTGAACATGTTGTAGCGCTTCAGCTTGTTGGCCGGATCGGTCACGCGGTCGAAGTTCGCCTTCACGGCGGCCGCATTGAAGTCGGTGCCGTCCTGGAACTTCACGCCATGGCGCAGCTTGATCGTATAGACGCGCGCGTCGGGGCTCGCCTCATAGCTGTCGGCGAGCACGTTGACGAGCTTCATGTCCTTGTCGAAGCCGAACAGCCCCTGATAGAACGATTTCGCGACCGCCTGCGACAGCGTGTCGTTCGCGTCGTACGGATCGAGCGACGTGAAGGTCGACGCGACGGCCATCACGGCCGTCGTTTCGGCGTGCGCCAGATTGCCCGCGAGCGTCGCGAACACCACCGCGCCGCCGCTGACGAGCGCGCGCAAACGAAACGGAGAGGACGGGAACAGCAGGTTCATGAGGTTGCTCCAGGCTGCGAGTTAAGGGTGTGACAGGGTCGTTATGGTTGGCTTGTGCTTCGGCTGCGGGTGCTGCGGGTTTTGCTTCGGAACTTTTTGCTTTAACGCGATGCGGCGCTTCGCTCAATAAGCACCGCCGACGCGATGCTGCGCGACGAAATGATCCGGGCCCACCGCGACGAGCGGCGCGACGACCGGCTCGTCGTGCAGCGCGCGAATCGGGCTCGGAATATCGTCGGCGGCGAGCATTCGTTGCGCGTGACGGCGCGCGGGATCGGCGACCGGCACCGCGCTCATCAGCTTCTTCGTGTACGGATGCTGGGGCGCCTCGAACACCGCGCGACGCGGACCGATCTCGACGATCTGGCCGAGATACATCACCGCGACGCGATGGCTGACCCGCTCGACCACCGCCATGTCGTGCGAAATGAACAGATACGCGACGCCGAGCTCGCGCTGCAGGTCGAGCATCAGATTGACGATCTGCGCCTGCACCGAGACGTCGAGCGCGGACACCGATTCATCGGCGATCACGACCTTCGGATTCAGCGCGAGCGCGCGAGCAATCGCGATACGCTGACGCTGCCCGCCCGAAAACTCATGCGGATAGCGGCGCGCGGCCTCGGCCGGCAAACCGACTTTCTCTAGCAGCCACGCGACGCGCGCCTGCGCTTGCCCACCCCGCGCGACGCCATGCACGAGCAGCGGCTCCATGATCGAGAAGCCGACGGTCAAGCGCGGATTCAACGACGCGAACGGGTCCTGGAAAATAAACTGGATATCGCGGCGCAGCGCCTGCAACGCGGGCCCGGTCAGCGAGCTGATTTCCTTGCCAGCGAATTCGATCGAGCCACTCTGACTTTCGACGAGTCTCAGCAGCGAGCGGCCCGTGGTCGACTTGCCGCAGCCCGACTCGCCGACCAGCGCGAGCGTTTCGCCGGGCCGCAAATCGAAGCTGACTTTTTCGACCGCATGCACACGGCCCGTCATACGGCCGAACAGGCCGCTACGGACCGCAAAGCGCGTGACCAGATCGCGCACGCGCAGGATCGGCGGCGTGTCGTCGCGCACCAGCGGCTGCGCTTCTTCGGCGACAGCCGCCGCCGGCTGCACCGCGGCATCGGCGCCGTTCGCGCCGGCCTGCTCGACGCTCAGGATCGGAAAGCGCGCGGGCTGATCGGTGCCCTGCATCGAGCCGAGACGAGGCACCGCCGCGAGCAGCGCCTTCGTGTACGGATGCGACGGCGCGGCGAACAGCGCGTCCGACGCGCCCTCCTCGACCTTCTCGCCGCGATACATCACGAGCACGCGGTCGGCCACTTCGGCAACCACACCCATGTCGTGCGTGATGAAGATCACGCCCATGTTCATCTCGTCCTGCAAGCCGCGAATCAGTTGCAGGATCTGCGCCTGGATCGTCACGTCGAGCGCGGTGGTCGGTTCATCGGCGATCAGCAGCGCGGGCTTGCAAGACAACGCCATCGCAATCATCACGCGCTGGCGCATGCCGCCCGACAGCTGATGGGGGTAACGCGCCGCGACGCGCCTTGCCTCGGGTATCCGCACGATCTCGAGCAGACGCAAGGTTTCGGCGCGCGCGGCCTCGCGGCTCTTGCCCTGGTGCAGCGCGATCGCCTCGCTGATCTGATCGCCGACCGTGAAGACCGGATTGAGCGAGGTCATCGGCTCCTGGAAGATCATCGCGATGTCGGCGCCGCGCACCGTGCGCATCGTGCCGGACGACGCCTTCGCGAGATCGAGCACGCTGCCGTCGCGCCGCCGGAAGGCGATGCTGCCGCCGGCAAGACGGCCGCCGCCATGCTCGATCAGCCGCATCAGCGCCAGCGACGTGACCGACTTGCCCGAGCCCGATTCGCCGACGATCGCGAGCGTCTCGCCGCGCTCGACCGTGAACGACAGATTGCGCACCGCGTTGAAGGTCGAGTCGCCGCGGCGGAACGCGACCGTCAGATCGTCGACCGCGAGCACGCGCTGCGGCGGCAGGGTCTCGATAAGCGGGCTGGCGGTGTGCGAGGAAGTCGGCACGGTGGTTCCTTTGCTTTGAATTCGAACGCGGCTAACGGGGCCTCAGGCATGTGGCGACACGCGCCAGCGGCTAGCGATAGATCGCCGTCACGGGCGCTTCGCCGAGCCGCGCGAAACCGCGGTACATACCCTCGGTATTGAACGGCAGCGTGACGTTGCCCCGCGCGTCGACGGCGACGAGGCCGCCGCGTCCGTCGATCTTCGGCAAGCGGTTCATCACGACTTCGTGCGCGGCTTCTTCGAGCGAGACCTGGCGATAGGCCATCTGCGCGGCCACGTCGTAGGCGGCGACCATGCGCATGAACATTTCGCCCGCGCCGGTGGTCGATACCGCGCAGGTCGCGTCGTCCGCGTAGCAGCCCGCGCCGATCAGCGGTGTATCGCCGACGCGGCCCACCTGCTTGTTGGTCACGCCGCCCGTCGAGGTCGCCGCGGCGAGATGCCCGTGGCGGTCGAGCGCGACTGCGCCGACGGTGCCGAACTTGCGATTCGGATCGATCGGCTCGTGCGGCGTCGGGTCGTCGCTGCTCGAAGCCGTGGACGCGAGCGTCGCGGCGTCGTGATCGAGCATCGGACGCTGCTGCTCACGCGCCAGTTGCCATTGGCGATAGCGCGCGTCGGTGTCGAAGTAGCTGTTGTCGACGAACTCGAGCCCCTGCGCGGCCGCGAACGCTTCCGCGCCTTCACCGGTGAACAGCACGTGGTCGCTGCGCTCGAGCACGCGGCGCGCGGCGAGAATCGGATTGCGCACGCGCTTCACGCAACAGATCGCGCCCGCGTCGAGTGTGCGGCCGTCCATGATCGCGGCGTCGAGCTCGTGCGTGCCGGCCGCCGTGTAGACCGCGCCGTGGCCCGCATTGAAGAGCGCGCAGTCTTCGAGCAGCCGCACCGCTTCGCTGACCGCGTCGAGCGCGCTGCCGCCGTCGGCGAGCACGCGCTGGCCAGCGCTCAGCACCGCGTTGAGCGCCGCGTGATATCCGGTTTCGGCGCTGGCCGACATCGACGTGCGCAGGATCGTCCCTGCCCCGCCGTGAATGGCAATGACTGCGTTGGAGTTCATCGTCTGGATCGTGGAGTGCGGGTGGTTCGGGGAGTGCGGGGTGCTGAGATGGCTTTTGCTTCGGCATCCCTGGCTTTCGTGCTTCCGGCTTGGGTGCTGTCGGCCTTTGCGCCGTCGTTGTGTTTTAGCCTTGCGGCCTTCGCGCGCGCGGCTTTGCTCAGGGCGCGCGCCGGCTCCTGCGCAGCGCCGGCCGCGCCCGACTGCGGATCGAACAGCCACGGCAGCACGAACTCGCTGACCTCGGCGGCCGCCTTGACCGAGCGTTGCGCGCGATACGCGACCGCGTCGCACAACGCCTCGATGACCGCGAGCACGGCCGAATCGGCATTCGACGCGAGACGCCGGTCGGTGCGGACATACAGCGCCAGGTCCGCGAACCGCACGAGCGGCGAGCGCGGACCGTCGGTGAGCGCGAGCACGCGCGCGCCGCGTTCGGAGGCGCGGCGCGCGAGCTCGATCGTGTCCTCGACATAGCGCGGAAACGCGATGCCGATCACGAGATCGCCCGGGCCCGAACCCACGAGGTGCCGCGCCGCATGCGACGGCCCGCCGCTCAGCGCCAGCGAATGCACGTTGTCGTGATACGGCAGCAGTCCGTGCTCCATCAGGCTCGCGAGAAACGCGCTGGCGCCGAAGCCGATCACGAATACGCGACGCGCGGCGATGATCGCGTCGACGGCGGCGTCGGCGATCGCGCGATCGATCGACGTACGCGTTGCGTGCAGATTGTTGGCGGCCTGCTCGAGCGACGCGTCGATCAGATCGTCACCGGCCGCGAGCGTTTCCTGCGCGCTGCGCAGCCGCTCGACCGGCGCGAGCGTCGCCTCGAAGCCACGCACGAGCGCCTCGCGAAACTGCGGATAACCGTCGAAGCCGAGCGCGCGCGCAAAGCGATTCGCGCTCGCGACCGACGCGCCGACCACGCTCGCGAGCTCGTCGATACGCATCGTCGCCGCGCGGAACAGATGGGCCAGCACGTACTCGCCCATGCGCTGGTGGATTGGCGTGAGCGTCGGCATCGCGGCGGTGATGCGCGCGGCAATGGCCTGCTCGGCGGGGTTCGACACAGCGGACGGGTGATGGATCATGCGAGCGGACAGGCGCGGTTGTTCTATGCGAATGGGATGAAATTATATTTACATGAAACACGCGCCGAAAAAATTCATTTTCATTATTTCGAGGGTTTTCACCGACCGAAGCCCTCGTAGGGCGCCAGAGTAAGTGCGACTGGCCTATCGTTTTGGCGCCGCGGTCGCACGGGCGCCGCACTGTTGAAAGCCACCGCTGAGCGCGCATTGGGTCAAAGGACCCCTGGGTGCGAGTACCGATTGTCGGAAGGCAGAGGTCGGCCACGGACGGTCAGTCGCACCTAGTTCCCGGCGGTCTCTTCACGAAAGCCTATCGGCCCCTCGCCGCAACAGTCGCAACCGAAAGGTCGCTGGCCGTGTCAAAACTTTGGCTGTCCTTGAGAAGATGGAACATCAAAAAACATGAGGCTAGTGGTATGCCCGCAACGGCAGAGCAAATCACACGGCTATGCGATGACTGGTTGGCGGCAGTAACGCAACCGGGCGGTGGGATGGCCATTGGCGGCGCATCCGAACGTTTCCGCCTTCACAAAAATGGCGTCAACTTTCATGAGATAGAGTTTGACGCGCTGTGCGCGGCGATTGTGGGCTTGACTAAGGTCGTGTTATTGCCAGGACTCACTACGGTTGTCGACGCGGACCATCAGCTACTGTGGTCGTGGTGCGCGGAGGTTCTCTTATGTCGCCGTGCTGACGTGTTTCAGCCTGAACAGTCCGAGCTTCGTGAACTGCTGTCGACGGCAATCCACTGTGCATTGGTAACAGCTCGAAATCCGGGCTTGCGTCCGAGCGATTGGCATCGAGAAGCCTTGATCACGCAGATTCAAAGCGTACATGTACAAGAGTTGACTGCGAATTCGTTGTTGACGCTTACGTATCTCGCGTTTCCCGTGCTGGAGGGGCTCATCAAGTTGAAGTGCACGGAATTCGTCGACATGAGCGGGCGCGTTTTGGCGGAGTTTGAGGTACCGAGGCGTGGCGGGGAGTCGGGACGATTGAGGGCGTACCGCCCCGAGCAGCGCGGCAATGGGCAATGCAATAGCATCCGAGACTTGCTGATGCTCTATCGAGCAAGGGTTGCCGGGGAGGCGGCTGGGCGATATCTGGATGAAATATTCGGTCGCCTAGTGCAATTGGAGGACAAGCCTGGGCCAGATGCTTTGGCCGATTGGCGAAATAGTTCGTTACACGGTGCAGGATCGTTTCCCACGATCGCCGGGACTGTCATGGGGTGCGCTCTGTTGATCGCCACTGACGGTATAGCGGGCCAATATGTTGAGTTGAGGCAAGCAGCGTTGGATGGACTTGCTGCACGCCAGCGAATGCCAGTGCGTTTCGGCAATACTTTCTACCCGCCTTGGTAACGCCTGCATGACGGAGAGGACTGCGGCCGTCCGTTTCAGAACAGGAGGTAGACGCCTCGGTCGGTCGGCTAATACAGCTAATTGGCCGTTGTGGGTCCGACTTGCGACGATCATCCGCTGCGCGCCGGCAAGCGGTTCTCAATTCAGCTATCGGACAGGGTTCGGCCACCTTCTGCCATTCGCCGGCGTGTCCCCCGGACACTCGAACGCCCGCTCCGGTCAGGGTAGCCGACATTCACGGCTATGTGGCAGGCGCGACGGTATGACGTTAAAGCCGTTCACGGACTGCAGTTCCTGGAAACATGGCAGGCACACCTGCAAGCGTGTCGCTGATTCATCGCAGCTTGCTCGGTGCGTCTTGCCGATCCCTCTATAGCGGAAGGCTTTTTAATGTTCGCTAACCTTGGGACCAGCGAGAATTTGCGTCTCGATAGTTTCACGGTGGGTCTCACGTCGCAATCACATATTCGCGCCCCGCTCCCCGTTGAAAGTGTCTATATTTGTTGAGTGATTTTTTCGCCAGCTTTTCGAACTGTCGGTGGCATATCGCCGACGTCCCGCGCATTCCCGTTTCGACAGAAGTCGACCTGGTCTAAGGGGGAAATGGTGAAGCATAGGCAACTGAAAAGAATCCCGTTTGTACCGAGCAGGCGAATCCGGTGCACAGGCGCTTCGTCAGATATTTCAGTCCTATTGCCAATAACATCGTTCCTGAATGTCGCGATAAGGCAACCCGGCCAGTTGCCGGGACTGGCTGCGCTGCCTCTCGCTACATGGCTTGCGCTGGAAGCCCCCCATTGCGCGCTCTCCTGCGATCTGGCTAGCCGACCTGGCCCGGCGCGCCGTGGCAGGCCGGTCGCTCCAGGCCGGAGGCTTCACGCATCCGCGCTCATTCTGCTGAACCTCGCCGTGCTCGCCGCCCTGCAACCGTCGGAACGCGCGATGGCGCAGCCTCCCTGCATTGACTCAACCGGCGCCTTTGTTGCGGAGGAGATCGACGGCTGCGGTGGCTATGGCGGTGGTGCCACGACGGGTAATACGCCAAGCACCGGCGGTGCCAGCAATCCGCTTGGAGCAGGCACGAACGGCTCTGGTGCTGCGACCACGAGCGGCGGTTCCGGAGGCGGAGGCGGCGCCGGCGCCGGAACCGCCGGTGGCACTGGTGGCGCTGGTGGCGGAACTGCCGGCGGCAGCGGCGGAAGCCAGGGTGCCAACGGCAACAACGGCGGCCCCAACAGTGGTGGCGGCGGCGGTGGCGCCGGCGCCCATGGGGTCCTGCCGTCGTCACTGGAGAACCCCGCAGGCGGCGTGATCGCCGGTGGAAACGGCGGTAATGGTGGCAATGGTGGCGTGCCGAGCGGGGCAGCGTCGATCGGCGGCGGCGGCGCCGGCGCTGGCGGTTATGGCCTCGTGATCAACAGCGGAGTCAGTCTCACCAACAACGGGCAGATCAACGGCGGAGCCGGCGGGACCGGCGGAAACGGCGGGGTGACCGGAAGCGGCAGCATTCAGGGATCGGCTGGCGAAGGCGGCGACGGCGGTTTTGGCGTTTTCGTCAATCTCAACGCCACCGGGGTCGGGCTAACCAATACCGGCACGATCCAGGGAGGCCGCGGCGGAAACAGCGGAAACGGAAATTTTACGGAGGGCGGTAACGGCAGCGCCGGGATCAGGGCAACCGCGGTGAACGCCACCCCGATCAATACCTTCAGCATCGAGAACAGCGGCACGATTCGCGGCGGCAATGGCGGCGACGCATCCCTGCCGACGCCAGGCGCTATCACCATTGGCGGCAATGGCGGCGCTGGCATCAGCGGCTCCAGCCTCACCGTCACCAACAACAGCGGCGGCACGATTCAAGGCGGCAACGGCGGCGCCACGTTACGTGCCGGCAGCAGCGCGACGAGCAGCGGTGGGGTTGGGATCGTCGGCGACAATCTGACGATCTATAACAGCGGGAATATTATTGGCGGGTTCACCGGAGGGAACGTGCCGGGCGGTGTCAGCCCGTCGCAGGTCAATGCCATCACCTTCACCGGTGGCGCCAATTATCTGGAGCTACGTCAGGGCTTCGTTATCGGCGGAAATGTGGTCGTCCAATCGGGCGCATCAGGCACGCTGGCGCTTGGCGGCAGCAACAATGGAAGCTTCAGTGCGTCGAGCGTTGGCGCCCCTGCGCAGTACCAGGGCTTCACCGAGTTCGTGAAAACTGGCTCCAGCGTCTGGACGCTTACCGGCACGCCTGTGCAGGCTGGTACACCGTGGACATTGCTCGGCGGTGAGCTGTCGGTCGCAAGCGGCGTTAGTCTCGGCACCCCAGCGAACAGCGGACTGACTTTCAACGGCGGCATCCTCCAGGTTACAGGCACAGGCTACATAGCGATCGAGCCTACGCGAGGGATTACCTGGGCCGCGAACGGTGGCGGGTTCGACGTCGCAGACGGTGCCAATGTATTCACGGTCTCCCAGAACCTCGAGAGTGGCGGCCAGCTAACCAAGCTCGGCCTCGGCACACTGGTTTTGACCGGCAGCAACACCTATGTTGGCGATACGCTTCTTGGCGAAGGTACGATCAGCGTCGGCAACGACTCGGCGCTCGGCAATGCATCTCAGTCCACCTTAAGGATGGCCAACGGGACGACGCTGTCCTTCACCAACGGCAACTTCACGGTCGGCAACAACATTGCTATCACCGGCACTGGCAACTTCACGCCACCCTCGGGCACAGTGCAGACGCTGTCAGGCACCATCTCCGACGGCACCTCGGCTGGCACGCTCGCGATGCAGGCCCCAGGTACGTTGGTGCTGGCTGCGGACAACAGCTACTCCGGTGGCACGACGATCTCCGCCGGCACGCTACAGGTTGGCGATGGTGGCTCGACCGGCAGCGTCGGTAGCGGCGCGATTCTCGACAATGGTGCGCTGGTCTTCCATCGCAGCGATACGGTGCTTGTTCCAGGAGCGATCACTGGCAGCGGAAACCTCACGCAGGACGGCGTGGATGGCGGCACGGTAGTGCTCACAGGCGGCAACACTTACACCGGCGGCACCACGATCAGCGCCGGTACGCTGCAACTCGGTAACGGGGGCACCAGTGGTGGCATCGTGGGCAACGTCACCGACAACGGCACATTGGCCTTCAACCGCAGCGATACGGTCACCTTTGCCGGCGAGATTTCGGGCACCGGTGACCTCGCGCAGATCGGCTCCGGCACGACAATCCTGACCAACAGCAATCCCTACGCAGGTGGCACCACGGTCAACGCCGGCACGCTCGTCGTCGGCGACCCCGCACATCCGTCTGCGGCGCTGTCGGGGGGCGGGCCGGTCATGGTGGAATCGGGCGCCACGCTGGGCGGTTTCGGTACTGTCACCGGGGCGGTGACCAATGACGGTACGGTAGCGGCCGGCAACGGCACGCCAGGGTTTGGCACGTCACCGGCGGGCACCTTCACCGTCATCGGCAACCTGCTCAATCGAGGAACGGTCAACCTGGCTTCGGATCCGATCGTCGGCAACGTACTGTCAGTGTCGAATGGCAACTATGCCGGGGCTGGCGGCAGGATGAACATCAATACGGTGCTCGCGGGCGATAATTCTCCGTCGGACAGGCTGGTGATCATAGGTGGCACCGCGACCGGCAATACGCTGGTGCATGTCACCAACGCCGGCGGCGCCGGTGCGCTGACCGTCGCGAACGGCATTCCGGTGGTGGAAGCGATCGATGGGGGAACCACCGCGGCCGGGGCCTTCGGGCTAGCTGGCGAGGTGCGCGGCGGGGCATTTACTTACGACCTGTTCCGGGGCGGACACAACGGCAGCAACCCCGATGACTGGTTCCTGCGCTCGGATTTCCAGGTCGGGCCGTCCGAGGAGCCGGACCTCCCCCCCGGCGAAGTCCCGCCATCGGAGGAGCCAGGCATCCCCAATGGTGACGTCCTGCCCTTAGATCCGCCTCCGGCCGAACTGCCCCCGGGCGAATACCCGATTATCGGGCCGGAAATTGCCACCTACTCGGTGGTGCAGCCGCTCGCGAGACAACTGGGCCTCACCATGCTCGGCACGATGCACGAACGCATCGGCGATACGCTCACCGATACCGGGGGCGGCACCAGCAGCGCAGGCATAGCCAACTCGGCCTGGGTGCGGGTGTTCGGACAGCAGATCGACAATCACTACCAGACCTACACCGATTCGCGTGCCAATGGCCGGATGGTCGGCGTACAGGCCGGCGTCGATCTCTGGCGCGGCAGCTTTCTGCCCGGCCATCACGATGCAACCGGCGTCTATTTCGCGTACGGCAACAGCAACGTCGACGTGGACGGTCTCATCACCAATGCGGACGCGACGGCCTATGTGCTGAGTCACACCGGCTCGGTCAACCTCAACGCGTATTCGGGCGGCGCGTACTGGACTCACTATGGCCCCGGCGGGTGGTATATCGACGCGGTCCTGCAGGGCACCCACTACGACGGCGACGCGACGACACAGTTTGCACGGTTGCCCATCTCCGGTTCAGGGTTTGCCACTTCGCTGGAAGTGGGCTATCCGTTTCACCTGCCGCTTGGACCAGGCTTCGTGCTCGAGCCTCAGGCGCAGGTCATCTGGCAGCATATCGGGTTGAGCGAGGAGAATGACGGGCTGGGTTCGGTCGATCCTGGTTCGACGTCAGGCGTGACTGGGCGGCTCGGGGTGCGTGGGCAGTGGAGCATCGAGCGCGCGAATGGGGAAGTGTGGCAGCCGTACCTTCGCGCCAACATCTGGCGGGATTGGGGCGCGCAAGCAACGACGACTTACTCTGGCGTGGAGCAGGTACCACTCGCGCAGCAATTCACGCGCATGGACTTTGCTGCCGGCGTGACCGCAAAGCTCGACGCACGCATGAGCCTGTACGGCCAGTTCGGCTATCAGTTCTCGATCAACAGTTCGGCGACCGGCAGCCGCAAGGGGGTCTGGGGCGACATTGGGCTGCGCTACCTGTGGTAACGCATTCTTCGCCAATTCTCACAACGGGCAGCGATATACGCGTTGAGGTGAATGATCACAATGCTCGGTGCGTGCGGTTCAGTTTCGGACCGTCGATAAGTCACTCGGGCACTTCCACCGATCGGCCGTTGCGGGGTGTGTTGGCCGCGTGTGCCGCGTCGGACGGCTGGCCACTACCGTTCGCATTCGCCTTCAATGGGGATTCCAATAACCGCTTCGCACCACAAAACCGACGCTCGCGCTCGGCGAGGCGGATGCCCGCAACGGGTCGGCTCCGGCCGATCGCGGCCGGAGACATGCTACAACTTTGGCGCGAACGTAGGCCAGTCGCACGAACTTTGTCGCACCCACTCTGGCACATGTGGCGCGGCTACGCGTAGGCCCTTGATGTTCAGTGTGCGACATCCCAATAACTGGGGCGGCCTACGGCCCTTCAGACAAGGGGGTTCGGCAGCCGAGCCCTGTTGCACCCCGATGAAAATCCATTTTCATCGGGGCGATGGGTGGCTTCACCGCGTGCCGCGCTCCGCCGCTCAGCACGTCGCCGCGCTCTGTTCGGGAATGCCCAGGAGCCGCGCCGCCGGCGACATCACGATGATCAGCGCCTGCACGACGAACGCGAGCGACGCCGCGACCAGACACACGTCGATGCTCCAGCGCGCGCTGAGCGCGGCGCCGAGCAACGCGCCCACCGGCCGCGCGCCGTAGGTGGCGGTGCTGATCAGCGCGGACACGCGGCCGATCATCCGTTCGGGCGTGATCGCCTGACGCAGCGTGGTCGAGCCGACGACCCACAGGATTGGTCCCGCGCCGAGCAGGAAGAAGCTCGCGAGCGCGAGCCAGAACGATGGGACGATCAGTGTCGCCACCATCACGAGCGACGCGAGCAGGCCGCACGACGGTCCGACGATCAGCAGACGGCCGAATGCGAGACGCCGCGCGACCGCGGGCGCGGCGAGCGCGCCGCAGACCATGCCGACCCCGTACGCGCCGAGCGTCACGCCGACCGCCGAGGCATTGAGCCCCAGCCGATGCACCGCGTAAGGCACATAGACCGCCTGCAGGATGAAGAAGCCGAGATTGAAGAACACGGCGGTCAGCAGCATCGGCAGCAGCAACGGATCGCGCAGCACGAAGCGCGTGCCGTCGCGCAGCTCCAGCATGAAGTGCCGCCGCGGCGCGGCCGCGCGCGGCGGCTCGCGCAATCCCGCCAGCAACGCGACCGCGAACGCCGACAACATCGCCGCGCCGCCATACGCCCAACCCGCGCCGATCCAGCCGACCAGCACGCCGCCCAGCGCCGGCCCCGCCGAATACGCGACGCTGCGCGCGAGTTCGAGCCGGCCGTTCGCGCTCGCATAGGCGTCGCGCGGCACGATCGACGGCACCAGCGACGGCGCCGCAACGTTGTAGGCGACCGTACCCGTCGCGGCGACGAAGCCGAGCGCGGCGAGCAGCGGCAGGTTCAGCGCATGCGTGAGCACCAGCAGCAGCACGCACAGCATCGCGCAGACCCGCACGCTCTCGGCGAGCGTCATCAGCACGCGGCGCGAGCGGCGGTCGGCCCAAACGCCGAGCGGCATCGACAGCAACAGGAACGGCAGCGTCTGCGCGGTTTGCAGCAGACCGGTATCGCGCGCGTCGGCGCCGAGCGCGAACACCGCGACGAGCGGCGCGGCGGCGAGGCTGATCTGCTCCGCCGATTGCGCGCACAGGTTCGACCAGGCGAGGCGCTGGAATGCGCGGGGCAGACGTTGAGCATTGGACGGCGAAGACGACGAAGGGGAAGACGTGGCGGACATCGATGCACTCCCGAGATTTGACGTGAGGCATTCATCGTCGGCGCTCAGGGCCTGCGGGGCGCTCCGGTTCTTGCGGTGTTATTCTTCGCTCGCCATGAATCTCGAAAGCATTCTCTTTACTCAAGGTTTCGGTTCGCGCCGCCAATGCCGTGCGCTGATCGGCGACGGCCGCGTCAGCGTCGACGGTGCGATTTGCACCGATGCCGACGCCGATTTCGCTATTGATGGCGGCGCGTTGCGCTTTAGCGTCGACAACGTCGAATGGCCGTATCGCGAGCACGCGTATCTGCTGCTGAACAAGCCCATCGGCTACGAATGCTCGCGCGATCCGCAGCATCATCTGAGCGTGTTCAGCCTGCTGCCGCCGCAGTTCGCCGAGCGCGGCGTGCAGTGCGTCGGCCGTCTCGATCAGGACACCACGGGCCTCCTGCTGCTCTCCGACGACGGCAAGTTCGTGCATCAGTTCACGTCGCCGAAACGCAAGGTGCCGAAGCTCTACGTCGCAACCACGCGCCATCCGCTCGACGACGCGCAGCTCGCCGCGCTGCGCGACGGCGTGCTGCTGCGCGGCGAAACGAAACCCAGCGCCGCGCTCGACGCCCAGGCGCGCGACACTCACACGCTTGCGCTCACCGTGCTCGAAGGCAAATACCACCAGGTCAAGCGGATGATCGCGGCCTCGGGCAACCGCTGCGAGGCGCTGCATCGCGAACGGATCGGTGAGCTCGCGCTTCCCGCGGCGCTCGCGCCCGGCGCATGGCAATGGCTCGACGCAGCGGCTCTTGCCGCGCTGCGGGCCGGGTAAACGACTAGCCCCAACGAGCGCCCGCCTAAGCCCTTGATGCGCCGGAGAAAGCCCGCGCGCATTGCGGTGCACCGAACATAGGCCGTTGCGTTGCAGCATGCCGTTGCTTACATGTCGCCCTATACTCGTCTAAACAAACGACTACAAAGGTTTCAGGGAGGGGCGTCATGCAAATCGACGGCACGATGGCGTTTCCGCACGCGATGACCGCGTTTATCTGCCTTGCGCTGCTGCTGGTCGGCGGATTGCTGGTCATCATGCGGCTGCGGCACAACTACCATCCGAATCTGATCGGCGCATTGATCGGCGGGATGCTGTGCTTCCTGTTGCTGGAAGTGCTGCCTGCGCTGAGCTGATGCCGGTTGGACCGCGCAGTTCGTGTTGCGCGGCGCATTGATGCGGTGCGGCGGATACGCTTTGCGGGGCAACTCCGCCCTCGCGAGGCGATATTTTGTTTCTGCTGCCGGCCTAGCCGCGTTTCCCATTCGCCTCGCGCAAAAAATCCTCGACGCTCGGATAGCGCAGACGTACCCGCAATTCCTCCTTCAGACGCCGGTTCACGAGCCGGCGCGACTCGCGCATAAACGACAGCAGCATCGGATCGATCTGCTGCTCCGCCTGCTCTCTCGTGATGCGCGGCGGGCGCGCGAGCCCGAACGCATCGGCGACCGCGTCGAAATACTCCCCCATTTTCAGCGACGAATCGTCGGACGCGTGCAGTGCGCGCGCGGGCCGGCCATGCGTGGCGAGACGCACGAGGATCGCGGCGAGGTCGTCGGCGTGGATGTGATTCGTGTAGACGTCGTCGGCATCGACGAGCGCCGGCGTGCCTCTTTCGAGCCGCGCGAGCGGCAGACGATTGCGCGCATAGATGCCCGGAATCCGCGCGATGCTCGTGGCGACGCTGCCGCGCGCCGTCGCGCGCCGCAACTGCCGCTCGGCCGACACGCGACGTTTGGCGCGCGCATTCGCGGGCCGCGGCGCGCGCGTTTCGTCGATCCACGCGCCGCCGCAATCGCCGTAGACGCCTGTCGTGCTCGCGTAAACGATGCGCACCGGTGCGCGCGAAGCGCCGGTCCGGCGCACCCCGTCGGGTACAATATCGGGTGTTTCAGCGTCCAGACCTGAAGCGCGCGCACGGCGCAACCGCGCGATCGGCGCGACGGACGACCTCGCCGCGCAAGCGTTCATGCGGCCTGCGGCACCTAACGTCGCAAGCAGCGCGCGAGTGCGTCGATCGTCGTCGCCGGACTTCTGCGGCGGCGCGAGATGCAGCACCGTCGGCGCGAGGCGCGCGAGCCGTTTGAGGCTGCCGCGCGCGTCGAGATCGCCGACGAGCGGCATCACGCCCGCGGCGCGCAACTCATCGCAGCGCGCGGCATGGCTCGTCAACGCGAAGATACGCGCGCGCGGCCGCAACAGGGACACGCAGCGCATGCCGACGTCGCCGCATCCTACGATCAGCACGCGCGGCCGGCGGAAGTTTCGTGTCGCTTTCATGGTGGGCGCATTGTAGCGGTCACACGCAACAGGTACCGCGCGGTTGATCCGGCGGGTCCCCATTACGATTCCGAATTTTCGATTCCGAACACTTTATGGCATTTAACGTCACGCTCCGGCAAACCGGCCGGCAGTTTCAGGTAGAACAGGACGAACCGGTGCTCTCCGCAGCGCTGCGTCAAGGCATCGGCCTGCCGTACGGCTGCAAGAACGGCGCGTGCGGTTCGTGCAAAGGCACGGTCGTGAGCGGCGAGGTCGAACAGCGCGCGCACTCGTCGTCGGCGCTGTCGAACGACGAAAAGACGCGCGGCATGGCGCTCCTGTGCTGCGCGACCGCGTGCTCCGATCTCGAAGTCGACATCCGCGAAGTGGCCGGCGTCGGCGATGTGCAGGTCAAGAAGCTGCCGTGCCGCGTGAACGCGATCGAGCGCAAGGCCGACGACGTGATCGTCGTGAAGCTGCAACTGCCCGCCAACGAACGTCTGCAATATCTGGCCGGCCAGTACCTCGAATTCATCCTGAAGGACGGCAAGCGCCGCAGCTATTCGATGGCGAGCGCGCCGCACGTCGAAGGCCCGGTTGAGCTGCACATCCGCCACATGCCCGGCGGCGCGTTCACCGACCATGTGTTCAACACGATGAAGGAGCGCGACATCCTGCGCTTCGAAGCGCCGCTCGGCACGTTCTTCCTGCGCGAAGACTCGGACAAGCCGATCGTGCTGCTCGCGTCGGGCACCGGCTTCGCGCCGCTGAAGGCGATCGTCGAGCATGCGGTGTTCAAGAGCATGACGCGCCCCATGACGCTCTACTGGGGCGCGCGCCGCAAGAAAGACCTGTATCTGCTCGAACTCGCCGAGCAATGGGCGCGCGAGATTCCGAACTTCAAGTTCGTGCCGGTGCTCTCCGAGCCCGATGCGGGCGACGCATGGACGGGCCGCACGGGCTTCGTGCATCGGGCGGTGATCGAGGATCTGCCCGATCTGTCGGCCTACCAGGTATATGCATGCGGCGCGCCGGTGATGGTCGAATCGGCGCTGCGCGACTTCACGCAGCATCACCAGTTGCCGGAAGACGAGTTCTACGCGGACTCGTTCACCAGCGCGGCCGATCTCGCGAACGCGGTCTGATTGCACGGCGGCAAATTCCCCCCGAAGCAGCACCAGTGCAAATTCATGGTTTACACCAGCGCTTTTCTTATCGTATTCTTTCGCGCATGAACCGCATCCAGTCCGAATTCCGACGTCGCCGCTCGCCGCTCCCTTAGGGACGCCGCTGGCTTCGTCACGGACTCGCGCCACACAAAACCTGGGCGCAAGCTGTTCGAATCATGAAAGCCACGGCATGCCGTGGCTTTTCTGTTTTTCCGGCCGCCGTTTTTATTGGCCAAACCGTCACCGTTTCTTCACCCTGCTCTTACCCTTTTGCCTGGAGCCTGCCGTCATGAATTTCAATGAGTATCCAATCGATTCGCTGATGTACATCACGAACCGGCCTGAAATCGTTTTCACGCACGGCAAAGGCTCGTGGATTTACGACAACAACGGCAAGCGCTACCTGGATTTCATTCAGGGCTGGGCGGTCAATAGCCTCGGCCACTGCAACGACGGCATGATCGAAGCGCTGAACCAGCAGGCCAAGCTGCTGATCAACCCGTCGCCGGCGTTCTACAACGAGCCGATGGCGAAGCTCGCGGGCCTGCTCACGCAGCACAGCTGCTTCGACAAGGTGTTCTTCGCGAACAGCGGCGCCGAGGCGAACGAAGGCGCGATCAAGCTCGCGCGCAAGTGGGGCAGGAAGTTCAAGGACGGCGCGTTCGAGATCGTCACGTTCGACCACAGCTTCCACGGCCGCACGCTCGCGACGATGTCGGCCAGCGGCAAGCCGGGCTGGGACACGATCTACGCGCCGCAGGTGCCGGGCTTCCCGAAGGCGGACCTGAACGACATCGCGTCGGTGGAAAAACTGATCAACGCGAAGACCGTCGCGGTGATGCTCGAGCCGATCCAGGGCGAAGGCGGCGTGATCCCCGCAACCCGCGAGTTCATGCAGCAACTGCGCGAGCTGACGAAAAAACACAACATCTTGCTGATCGTCGACGAAGTGCAAAGCGGCTGTGGACGCGCCGGCACGCTGTTCGCGTATCAGCTGTCGGGCATCGAGCCGGACATCATGACGCTCGGCAAAGGCATCGGCGGCGGCGTGCCGCTCGCAGCGCTGCTGTCGAAGGCGGAAATCGCCGTGTTCGAAGCGGGCGATCAGGGCGGCACCTACAACGGCAATCCGCTGATGACCGCGGTCGGCTACTCGGTGATCTCGCAGCTGACGGCGCCGGGCTTCCTCGAAGGCGTGCGCTCGCGCGGCGAATATCTGCGCACGAAGCTGCTCGAGCTGTCCGAGGAGCGCGGCTTCAAGGGCGAGCGCGGCGAGGGTCTGCTGCGCGCGCTGCTGCTCGGCAAGGACATCGGCAACCAGATTGTCGAGAAGGCGCGCGACATGCAACCCGACGGCGTGCTGCTGAACGCCGCGCGTCCGAACCTGCTGCGCTTCATGCCGGCGCTTAACGTGACGACCGAAGAAATCGACCAGATGCTGGCGATGCTGCGCTCGGTTCTCGACTCGCTGTAATCAACCACGGAGCGCACCGATGACGACGAACACGACGCTGTCGATCCGCCGCTTCGACGCGACCGATACCGAAGCCGTGATTGCGCTATGGCAGGAGGTGTTTCCCGAGTATCGCGACGTGACGCGACCGCAGCGCAACCCGCGTCTGTCGATCGCCAACAAGCTCGCGACGCAACCGGAGCTGTTCTTCGTCGCGGTGCTCGATGGACGCATCGTCGGCACCGTAATGGGCGGCTATGATGGACACCGCGGCTGGCTGTATTCGCTCGCGGTCGACGCATCGCTGCGACGTCATGGCATCGGCACGCGGCTCGTCGCGCACGTCGAGAGCGAGTTGACGAAGCTTGGTTGTCCGAAGCTGAACCTGCAGGTACTGTCGTCGGCAACGGCTGAAATACGGGCGTTCTACGATGCGCTCGGGTATCGCACCGATGCGGTGATCAGCTTCGGCAAGCGGCTCGGCCAATACGCCGACGCGGCCCCGGCCAGTTGATTCGCGTCGTACGCCTGATTAAAGAAAGCCGCTTGCGTTGCTTGACGCATGCGGCTTTTTCAATGGTTCTCCCGCAAGCAGCGCACATATCGGCGGATTCGGACAAATAGCAGATGGCGAGCAGTCGGATTGCCTAAAATCGTTTACGCACGAGACGACGCCGGCGCTGGAAAGACAGGTTTGCGGCGAATCGCGACCCTTCCCCCCGGGGGCGGCTCATGCGTCTGAGTCCCAACGCGTTGGAATCCTAAGGGGAATCTTCATGGCGACTTATGTGGTGCTCCTGCAATTTACGGATCAGGGTATCCGCACGATCAAGAACAGTGCAGAGCGAGCCGGGCAGGCGGCGGAAATGGCGAAATCTTTTGGCTGCGAGATGAAGCAGATCTACTGGACGTTAGGGGCATACGACGTTGTCTCGGTCGTCGAAGCGGCAGACGAGCAGAGCTTCCTCGCCTTCGGCTTCGCACTCGGCTCGGCCGGCAATGTCCGCTCGCAAACGCTGCGTGCGTTCACAAAAGACGAAATCAGTTCGGTTATCGGGCGACTCCCTTAATTCACGTCCCAACCAGAAAAATAAAACGTGCCCCGCGACATTGCATCGCGGGGCGCGTTGCAAGCCGGACGTGTGCGCAAAGGGCATACGTCCAACTATTCACTCACTCATTCACCCACTCATTCACCCAGATAGGCGGCCCGAACCTTCGGATCGTCGAGCATCTGCTTCGCGTCGCCCGACATCGTGATCAGACCGGAGTCCATCACGTAGCCGCGATTCGCCGCCTGCAGCGCGAGCCGCGCGTTCTGCTCGACGAGCAGCACGGTCATGCCTTCAGAGGAAATCAGGCGCACCACTTCGAAGATCTTCTCGACCATGATCGGCGACAGACCCATCGACGGTTCGTCGAGCAGCAGCAGTTTGGGCCGCGAGATGATCGCGCGTGCCATCGCGAGCATCTGCTGCTCGCCGCCCGACAGCGTGCCCGCGTATTGCGATGCACGCTCCTTCAGACGCGGAAAGAAGCCGAACATGCGCTCGACGTCCGACTTGATGCCATCGACATCGTTGCGCAGATACGCACCCATCTGCATGTTCTCGACGATCGACATGCGCGCGAAAATGCCGCGCCCTTCCGGCACCATCGCGAGACCGCGCTTCAGAAGCTCATGCGCGGGCAGGCCCTTGATCGACTGACCCATGTACTCGATGTCGCCGGCCGCATACGCCTTCAGGCCGGTGATCGCCTTCATCGTCGTGGTTTTGCCCGCGCCGTTCGCGCCGATCAGCGTGACGAGTTCGCCCTGCCCGACCTCGAGGTCGACACCCTTGACCGCCTGGATGCCACCGTAGTTGACCTGCAGGCCCTTGATTTTCAACATTGCTTGCGTCGTGGACATCAGTGGACCCCCGCACCCAGATAAGCTTCGATCACCTTCGCATCCTTCTGCACGTCCTGCGGCAAACCTTGCGCAATCACCTTGCCGTAGTCGAGCACCGTCATCTGATTGCACAGACCCATCACGAGCTTCACGTCGTGTTCGATCAGCAGAATCGTCTTGCCGTCCGCACGGATCTTGTCGAGCAGCCTGGTCAGCTCGACCTTCTCGGTGGCGTTCATGCCGGCCGCCGGTTCGTCGAGCGCGAGCAGCTTCGGATCGGTCGCCAGCGCACGCGCGATTTCGAGCCGCCGCTGGTGGCCATACGACAGGTTGCGCGACGTATAGTCCGCGTACTGCGTAATGCCGACGTAGTCGAGCAGTTCGAGCGCGCGCTCCTTGATCTCGCGCTCTTCCTGGCGTTCGGCCGGCGTCTGGAACACCGCGCCGAGCAGACCGTGCTTCGTGCGCACATGACGGCCGACCATCACGTTTTCGAGCGCGGTCATGCCGCCGAACAGACGGATGTTCTGGAACGTGCGCGCAATGCCCGCCTTCGCGACCTGATAGACCGCGGTCGGCGTGTAGCTCTCGCCGTCGAGCTTGAACTCGCCTGAATCCGGCGTGTACAGACCCGTGATCACATTGAAGAAGGTGGTCTTGCCGGCGCCGTTCGGGCCGATCAGGCCGTAGATCTCGCCCGCGCGGATCTGCAGGCCGACCTCGGAAAGCGCCTGAAGGCCGCCGAAGCGCTTGTTGACGCCCTTCACCGACAGCCGGGTCGTCGCGTTGTTGCTTACGTTATCGCTCATGTCTTTTTCTCCACCGGACCTTATGCGCGCACCGGCTTCTTGCCGCCACGCTTCGCCAGCTTCGCAATCCTGTCTTCGTGCTTCGGCGCGGGCCACAGGCCTTCCGAGCGGTACAGCATGATCACGACCATCGCGAGGCCGTACAGCAACTGACGGATCACTTCGGTATCGACGATTTCATGGCCGAAGATCATGTTCTGCAGCGGACCCATCGTCGAGCGCAGGAACTCGGGGAACACCGCGAGCAGCACCGCGCCGAGGATCACGCCCGGAATGTGGCCCATGCCGCCGAGCACCACGCAGGCGAGCACCACGACCGATTCCCAGAACGTGAACGATTCCGGCGACACGAAACCCTGGAACGAGCCGAACATGGCGCCCGACAGGCCGCCGAACGACGCGCCCATTGCGAACGCAAGCAGCTTCACGTTACGGGTATTGATGCCCATCGCCTTGGCGGCGATTTCGTCTTCGCGGATCGCGGCCCACGCGCGGCCGATCCGCGAATGCTGCAGACGCGTACAGGTCCAGATCACGAACAGCGCGCACAGCACGAACAGGTAGTAGTACAGGTACACCGACGGAAACTGCATGCCGAACAGCGAGTGTGTCTGCGCGAGGCTGAAGCCGCCGACGGACACCGGATCGATCCCGGTGATCCCCTTCGGGCCGTTGGTGATGTTCACCGGACGGTCGAGGTTGTTCATGAAGATCCGCACGATTTCCCCGAAGCCGAGGGTCACGATCGCGAGGTAGTCGCCCCGCAGACGCAGTGTCGGCGCACCGAGCAGAATCCCGAACATCGCGGCGAGCGCCATCGCGATCGGCGCGATGATCCAGATCGGCACGTGGATGCCGTTCGGCGCGAGATGCGCGATCCACGCGAATTGCGTCGCGAGGTGCGGTGAGCTCAGCAGCGCGGCCGTGTAGGCGCCGATCGCGTAGAACGCGATGTAGCCCAAGTCCAGCAGGCCGGCAAAGCCGACCACCACGTTCAGGCCCAGCGCGAGCATCACGTACAGCATCGCGAAGTCGAGCACGCGGACCCAGTAGTTGCCGCCCGCGGCGCCGATGACCATCGGCGCCGCGATCACGAAGATCGCCGTGAGAATACCGATAGTCAGCGTCTTCGTGCGGTTCTTTTCGGGGATGAGCGTCGTGGACGGCTCGATCGGTTGAATTGAGGTCATGATTGTTGACTCCTTGTGGCCCGGGATCAGGCGCGATCCGCGACACGTTCGCCGAGCAGGCCCGACGGACGGAACACCAGCACGACGATCAGCACGATGAACGCGAACACGTCCTGGTAGTTACTGCCGAACACGCCGCCCGTGAGGTCGCCGATATAGCCGGCACCCAACTGCTCGATCAGGCCGAGGAGCACGCCGCCGACCATCGCGCCCCCGAGATTGCCGATACCGCCGAGCACCGCCGCGGTAAAGGCCTTCAGGCCAGGGATGAAGCCCATGTAGAAGTGCGCGTTGCCGTACTCGGACGCGATCATCACGCCGGCGAGCGCAGCCAGCGCGGAGCCGATCATGAAGGTCGCCGAAATCACGAAGTTCGGGTTCACACCCATCAGACTCGCGACGTTCGGGTTCTCGGCGATCGCGCGCATCGCACGGCCGAGCCTGGTCTTGTGCACGAGCAGCAGGAGGCCGCCCATCACGAGGAACGCCGCCACGATGATCACGATTTCAGTCATCGAGATCACGGCGCCGGGCGTCGTGTCGGTGGCCTTGATCACGTTGAGCGGGTCGGTGGGCAACAACTGCGGGAAGGGCAGCGGATTGCGCGACCAGATCATCATCGCGAGCGTCTGCAGCAGAATCGATACACCGATCGCGGTGATCAGCGGCGCGAGACGCGGCGCACGCCGCAACGGCCGGTAGGCGACCCGCTCGATCGTGTAGCCGACCACCGCGCAGACCGCCGCCGCGATGATCAACGCGATCACGAGCGTCAGCACGTTGCCGAGGCCGGGGAAGTGGTTCTGCAGCACACCTATGGCGGAGAGCGCAACCATCGCGCCCACCATCAACACGTCGCCGTGGGCGAAGTTGATGATGCCCAGAATGCCGTAAACCATCGTATAGCCCAGTGCGATGATGGCGTAGACACTGCCAAGCACCAGTCCATTCAGGATCTGCTGGATGAAGATATCCATTTAATGCTCCTTAGCCCGTGCGACTGGATTCGCGTTTTTCATCTGCCGGTGGGCGGTGATGCGCTACGAATCTCAACGGCACTGCGGGTACTGATGTAAAAGACCGGTAAGGGTTATCCGTTGCCGGCTTGCCCTGACGACCGTGATGCGGTCGCGAGCTCACCTTGGGCGGATGCAAAAACGGCACCGTTGGATGGTGTCGGTGCCGTCAGGCCGAACTTCCCGTCATCACATCTTTACGACGTCGAGCACTGCTTTCTTGCCGTCCTTGAAGTCGTAAAGCGTAATGGCGCCCTCTTTCAAATCACCCTTGTCGTCGAACGCGATGTGGCCGATTACCCCGTTGTAATCGGTCGAAGGCATCGCAGCCAGCACCTTGGGCGCCTCGATAGAATTAGCGCGCTTCATTGCATCGACGATCACGTACACAGCGTCATACGTGAACGGCGCGTAAATCTGCACCGGCGTGTGGAAACGGTCCTCGTACTTCTTTTCGAAGTCCGCTCCATTGGTCATTTTCGAAAGCGCGAGTCCTGCTTCCGAACAGACCAGGTTTTGCACGGCGGTACCCGCCAGCTCACCTACCTTGTCGGTACACACACCGTCGCCGCCAAGGATTTTTGCCCTGATACCGAGCGCCGCCGCCTGCTTCGTAAACGGCCCGCCCGTCGCGTCCATGCCGCCGAACATGATGGCGTCCGGCTGAACACTCTTGATCTTCGTGAGAATGGCCCGGAAATCCGTGGCCTTGTCGCTCGTCGCCTCCCGCGCGACGATCTTCGCGCCGCTCGCCTCGGCGGTCTTCGTGAACTCGTCCGCGAGACCTTTGCCGTAAGCGGTCGCATCGTCCACGACCGCGATGCGTTTGGCGCCCAGCGCCTTCGTCGCGTAATTGGCGAGCGCCGGACCCTGCTGCGCGTCGGTCGCGACCACCCGATAGGTCGTCTTGAACCCTTGCTGCGTATAGGCCGGATTCGTCGACGACGGCGAGATCTCGACGATGCTCGCGTCGCTATAGATCTTCGACGCCGGAATCGAGACCCCGGAGTTCAGGTGTCCGATCACCGCGACCACGTGATCGTCGACCAGCTTCTGCGCGACGGCGGTGCCGGTTTTCGGGTCCGCCGCATCGTCCTGCGCGTCGAGTTGCAGCTGGATCTTGCGACCGTCGATCGTCAAACCCTGCGCATTGATTTCTTCGACCGCGAGGCGCGCCCCATTTTCGTTGTCCTTGCCCAGGTGCGCGATGCCGCCCGTCAACGGAGCCGCATGACCGATCTTCACGATAGTCGCTTCGCTCGCGGCGGCAACCGCCGCGGCCGAGGCCCCCGATGCGCCCGTTCCCGCTTCGCCATCCTGTTTCTTGCCGCACGCGGTCAGCATCGCAACCGTGGCCGCGATGGACACGGCGTAAGCAAATTTGACTCGCATCAAGTAAGGTCTCCTGCGCCTTGCAAAATCCACTGTCCAGGACCTCAAGGCCTTGAGAACGCGCGCATTGTAACTCCAATTATGCGGGTGGCAATATTGTTGAACCGGTGGGGTTTTCCTGCATTGCAACCTGATTTTGAGAGCGAAATCCGTTAAAAGGCGCAACCTGGTTGCGATCCGTTTTCGTGCACCAGTTGCACCGGCGCCGAACCCGCTGGCATCAAGTGTTGCGGGCGATCGGCGCGAATCCCGGGTAGGCCGGGCTTTGCGTCGGGTATGACCATTTAGCGCGCGCTCGGTAAATTGCACCAATTCAGTGCACGATCAATCTGTCTTAAGGCTTTGACGAGCTTAAAACGGGGACGCATCGCGCCAAAATCGATAAAAGCCCCGATCACAATTCAAAATAATTTGTGCGCGAGACCACCGAAGGTTGACCGCTCATTCGATGTGGCACTTAATTTAATCAGAGGTTCGTCGGGCACGGGCATAAAAAAAGCGCGCCCACGGGCGCGCTTTCCTTTCAGTGTAGCTAACGGATTGTCAGGCTGGCAGACCGAGCCCGCGTGGCAGCGGAAACGCGATGTTTTCCTCGATGCCCTCGAGCGCGCGCACGTTGCGCACACCCAGTTCGCGCAAACGCGCGATCACCGCCTGCGCCAGCACCTCCGGCGCCGACGCACCGGCGGTCACGCCAATGCGGCGCTTGCCCTCGACCCAAACCGGATCGATCTGATCGGGCGAATCGACCATATAGGCTGGCACGCCGAGCTTCTCGGCGAGCTCGCGCAAGCGGTTCGAATTCGAGCTGTTCGGACTGCCGACGACGATCACGACGTCGCACTGCGGCGCCATGAACTTCACTGCGTCCTGGCGATTCTGCGTGGCGTAGCAGATGTCCTGCTTCTTCGGCTCACGGATGGACGGGTACTTGGCCTTCAGCGCGCCGATGATTTCGGCGGCGTCGTCGACCGACAGCGTGGTTTGCGTGACGAAGGCGATCCGCTCCGGATCGGCGAGCTGCAACGCCTGCACATCCTCGATGTCCTCGACCAGATGCATCCCCTCGGCCGCCTGGCCCATCGTGCCTTCGACTTCCGGGTGGCCCTTGTGGCCGATCATCACGATGTCGAAACCGTCCTGGCGCATCTTCGCGACTTCGATATGCACCTTGGTCACGAGCGGACAGGTGGCGTCGTACACCCGCAGCCCGCGCGACTCCGCCTCCGAGCGCACGGCCTTCGACACGCCATGCGCGCTGAAGATCACCGTGTTGCCCGCCGGCACTTCGTCCAGGTTCTCGATGAAAATCGCTCCCTTCTTGCGAAGGTCTTCGACCACATAGGCGTTATGGACGATTTCGTGACGCACGTAGATCGGCGAGCCATACAGCTTGATGGCCCGCTCGACGATCTCGATCGCCCGGTCGACGCCGGCGCAGAACCCGCGCGGCTGGGCCAGCAGGATCTCCGCTTCGGCAAGAGTCGTATCCGTGATGCTCATGTTTACAGAATCCCGATGATTTTCACTTCAAACGCCAGCGCCTGGCCGGCAAGCGGGTGATTGAAATCGAATAGGGCCGACGTTTCGCCAACTTCCTTCAGTACGCCGGCATAGCGCCCGCCGCCCGGCGCGTTGAATTCGACCAGGTCACCCGGGGAAAAATCCTCGCCGATCATGCTGTTCTCCCGCAGCGTGGCGAGGGACACGCGCTGGATCAGATCCGGATTGCGCGGGCCGAACGCCTGGCCCGGCGCTAGCTGAAAGGTCGAATGGCGGCCCACCTTCAAACCCAGCAAAATATCTTCCAGCGGCGGCGCCAGTTGACCGGCGCCGAGCAGCAGCGTGGCCGGCTTGTCGTTGAACGTGTTGATCACTTCGGCGCCATCGGCAAGGGAAAGCCGGTAATGCAGCGTGACGTGTGAACCGGGTTTCACCTCGGAAATATCGATGATGCTCATGCAATGCTCGCTCAGTCGAAGCGCTGCACGCGTGCGCCGCGGGGCAGTCGACGCGTGTGGCAAACCGTCGGCGTGCCGTGCGCAAAGTGTCTATTGTAAGCCACCTAGCGGGCGCCGGCTTGAGTCCGTCGCGCGCGAGGGCGGCACGGCCCGGCGGCGCATTGCGCCGCGTGCGCCGTCAACCTTACGCGGAGGACTCTATATATATGGCTGATTTCGACAGCACAATCGACGAAACACCTGCGCCAACGCTGCGACGACCGAAGGCGCCGGCACGCGCCGGAGGCGGCGTGAAAGCCGCCGCGAATCGGTCGGCCGAGGCCCCGTCAGAAGCCGCCGACTCCACCGCCCGCTGCCGGCGGCAAC
Organism: Paraburkholderia sp. Cpub6; assembly: GCF_014201065.1. Taxonomy (NCBI): domain Bacteria; kingdom Pseudomonadati; phylum Pseudomonadota; class Betaproteobacteria; order Burkholderiales; family Burkholderiaceae; genus Paraburkholderia; species Paraburkholderia sp. Cpub6. The sequence continues at coordinate 363,504 of NZ_JACHDM010000002.1, read as the reverse complement.
TGTTTCGGGGTAAATGGCTCCGGCGCGACATGCCGCGCGAGCGACTGATCGAGCAGGGCCCCGACGTGCTGTCGGACACCGAAATGATCGCGCTCGTGCTCGGCTCTGGCCTGCCCGGTCACGACGTGTTCAGCGTCGCGCGGGCGCTGCTGGATCGCTTCGGCTCCCTGCGCGCGATGCTCGACGCGACTTATGCGGACTTCGACGGCATTCGCGGCATCGGCCCCGCGAAAAAAGCGCAATTACTCGCGATCATGGAAATGGCGCGTCGCTCGCTGGTCGACAAGATGCGCAAGCGCCCGCTAATGAATTCGCCCGAAGCGGTCGAAAGTTATCTTCGCCTTCTGATCGGCGGACAGCCGCAGGAGGTGTTCGTGTCGCTGTTTCTCGACGCCCGGCATCGGCTGATCCGCTGCGAGGAAAGCGCGCGCGGCTCGCTCACGCGCATGGCCGTGTATCCGCGCGAGATCGTGCGGCGGGCGCTCGCCGCGAACGCGGCCAGCCTGATCGTCGCGCATAATCATCCGTCCGGCGCCGTCGAGCCGAGTGCCAGCGACTGCCGCCTCACGCAGACGCTGCGCGACGCGCTCGCGCTCGTCGATGTGCAGTTGATCGATCATCTGGTGATCGGCGCGGACACCGTATATTCGTTCGCCCGCGCCGGCTGGCCGGGGCTCGCGCGCAAGCCCGCCCGAGCGCGGGAAGCGGAATGGCCGCCGTACGGCGCAGCGTCCCGCATCGCAAATAAGGTTTGATTTTGCGGCTTTTTTTCTGCTAGAATTCCGGTTTGCCTATTTCCAACCCCCTGTTCCGAAGCCATCAAGGCGTTCCGCAAAGGTCAGGCAGCTGTGGTAGCGAAGTGTCTCGATGCAAATTCGGCGCAACTTCGCACACTTTCAGCGCGGCTCTTTTCGGGAAACTTTCACGGCGTTCGAACTCAGAATTAGCGTATTAGGAGTGCTCTCATGGCACGCGTATGCCAAGTAACTGGGAAAGCGCCGATGAGCGGCAACAACGTTTCCCACGCGAACAACAAGACCAAGCGCCGGTTCCTGCCGAACCTGCAAAACCGCCGTATCTGGGTGGAAAGCGAAAACCGTTGGGTGCGTCTGCGCGTTTCGAACGCCGGCCTGCGCCTGATCGACAAGAACGGTATCGACGCTGTGCTCGCAGATTTGCGCGCACGCGGTGAAGCCTAAGGAGTAAATCATGGCGAAAGGCGCACGCGACAAGATCAAGCTGGAATCGACCGCAGGCACGGGTCACTTCTACACGACCACGAAGAACAAACGCAACATGCCGGAAAAGATGCTGATCAAGAAATTTGATCCGGTCATCCGCAAGCACGTTGACTACAAGGAAACCAAGATCAAGTAATCTTGGCTCTCCAGCCTGACGAAGGCAAAAACATGAAAAGCCTCGCATTCGTGCGAGGCTTTTTTGTTTTTGCACGGACCTCGCGATAGCTCCGCAAGGCGCGCGCGAATCGCCCTATTCCGTTCGGCCAGCTTTCGCAAGGGCGATGCGGCGCGTATCCTTTGTCGTTTTCGCGGCGTGCGGTTCGCGCGCCGTCATCGCAAAACGAAAGACGGAGATGTGGGCAATGGAATTCGATGTGGCGATTGTCGGTAGCGGTCTGGCTGGTTTGAGCGTCGCGCTCAATCTCGCGCAGACACGGCGCGTTGCTGTGATCGCCAAGCGATCGCTGACCGAAGGCGCGAGCGACTGGGCGCAAGGCGGCATCGCCGCGGTGCTCGATTCGGCGGACAGCGTCGAGAATCACGTGCGCGATACGCTGACCGCAGGCGGCGGCCTGTGCGACGAGGCGGCGACACGCTTTATCGTCGAGCATGGGCGCGCCGCGATCGAATGGCTGATCGGACAGGGCGTGCCGTTCACGAAAGACGAGGCCGCCGAACTGGGCTTTCATTTGACGCGCGAAGGCGGCCATAGCCATCGCCGGATCATTCACGCGGCCGACGCGACCGGCCATGCGGTCGTCGCCACGCTCAGCGAGCAGGTGCGCCAGCATCCGAACATCACGCTGTTCGAAGACCATCACGCAATCGACCTGATCACGTCCGAACGCCTCGGCCTGCCTGGCCGCCGCTGCCATGGTCTGTATGCGCTCGATCTGCAAAGCGGCCGCACCGTTACGATCGAAGCGCCGCATACGGTGCTCGCGACCGGCGGCGCCGGCAAGGTCTACCTGTACACGACCAACCCCGACACCGCGACCGGCGACGGCATCGCGATGGCATGGCGCGCCGGCTGCCGCGTGTCGAACATGGAATTCATCCAGTTCCACCCAACGTGCCTGTTTCACCCATACGCGAAGTCGTTCCTGATTTCGGAAGCAGTGCGCGGCGAAGGCGGCATTCTGAAACTGCCGGATGGCACGCGCTTCATGCCCAATCACGACGAGCGCGCGGAGCTTGCGCCGCGCGACATCGTCGCGCGGGCGATCGACTTCGAGATCAAGAAACGCGGCATCGATTGCGTGTACCTCGACATCAGCCACCAGCCGGCCGCGTTCCTGCACGAGCATTTCCCGACGATCCTGGCACGCTGCCTCGAGTTCGGCATCGACATCACGAAAGAGCCGATTCCAGTGGTACCGGCCGCACATTACACGTGCGGCGGCGTCGTCACCGATCTGGCGGGCCGCACCGATCTCGCGGGTCTCTACGCAGTCGGCGAAACGTCCTGCACCGGCCTGCACGGCGCGAACCGACTTGCCAGCAATTCGCTGCTCGAATGCCTCGTGACCGGCCGCTCCGCCGCCAAGGCGATCGAAGCAGAAGGCTTCGCTGCCGCCGTTCACGCGCCGCTGCCGGCCTGGGACGAAAGCCGCGTGTCCGATCCGGACGAGGAGGTCGTGGTCGCGCACAACTGGGACGAACTGCGCCGGCTGATGTGGAACTACGTCGGTATCGTGCGCACCGACAAGCGACTCGAGCGCGCGAAGCATCGGCTCGCGTTGCTGCGCGACGAGATCCACGAGTACTACGCGAACTTCAAGGTGAGCCGCGATCTGCTGGAACTGCGCAATCTGGTCGATGTGGCATCGCTGATCGTGGACAGCGCGCGCTCGCGGCGCGAAAGCCGCGGCCTGCATTTCAGCCGCGACTGGCCGTCCACATTACCCAAGGCGCTACCGACGGTGCTCACGCCGAAGTATGTACGCAGGCCGAATACCTGACAGCCTTGGGCCGAAATACACGCTGGAACGACGCCACAAACGACAAGGCCATTGCCGGTAAGCTCCGGCAATGGCCTTGTTAAGTCGTCACGAGCGTCGACTGTCGCGCTAAAACGCGCGGCGCTCAAACGATCCGCATCGAGTAGTCGGTCGCGCGCACGTCTTTGGTCAGTGCGCCAATCGACACGCGGTCCACGCCAGTCTCCGCGATTGTGCGCACGGTCTCGAAATTCACACCGCCGGACACTTCGAGCACCGCGCGCCCGGCCGTGATGCGAACCGCGTCGCGCATCATGTCGAACGAGAAGTTGTCGAGCAGGATCGACTGCGCGCCATGCGCGAGCGCAGTTTCCAGTTGTTCGAGCGTTTCGACTTCGATCTGGATCGGCACGCCCGCATTCAACGCGAGCGCCGCGTCCATCGCCGCGCCCAAGCCGCCGGCCGCGGCGATATGGTTTTCCTTGATCAGAATGCCGTCGTACAGCGCGAGCCGCTGGTTCGCACCGCCGCCGATGCGCACCGCGTACTTCTGCGCGAGCCGCAAGCCCGGGAGCGTCTTGCGCGTATCGAGAACGCGCGCGTGCGTGTGAGCAATCGCGTCGACATAGCGGCGCGTCGCGCTCGCCACGCCCGACAGCAGCTGCAGGAAATTCACCGCGTTGCGCTCGGCGGTCAGCAGCGCGCGCACCGGCCCGCGAAGATCGCAGACCGTCGTGTCGGCGCTCATGCGGTCGCCCTCGCGGTAACGCCATTGAACTACGATGCGAGGATCGACCGCGCGCATCACCGCGTCGAACCACGGCACGCCGCACAGTACCGCTTCCTCGCGCACGATGATGCGCGCGTCGCGAACGTCATCGGCAGGCACGAGGCGGCCGGTCTGATCGCCGGTGCCGATATCTTCGGCGAGTGCATCGGCGACATTGCGTGCGAGCGCCGCGTCGAACGCCACGCCATATTGCGCGTGAATCGCCGCGAAAAGCGGCGACACTGCGTCGGCCCCTTCGCGCGCCACTACCTGCTCAGGCGCCTTCTCCACCACCTTCATTACGCTGCCCCCACATTCGAATACAGTTGCGCGTCGCGCGCGAGATCGCCGCTCGCCTGCACGCGCTTCTTGTGACGCGCCGCGAAATCGAGCATGCGATCGATAGGTAGACGCGCACGCTCGCCGATCCCAGGCTCGACGAAGATTTCGTTGTGGCCGCGCTCGAGCACATCGGCCAGATTGGCGAGTCCGTTCATCGCCATCCACGGGCAATGCGCGCAGCTCTTGCAGGTCGCGCTGTTGCCGGCCGTCGGCGCGGCAATTAGCGTCTTGCCGGGCGCGGCGAGTTGCATCTTGTGCAGGATGCCGAGGTCGGTCGCGACGATGAAGTGCGTCGCGTCGAGCTTCCGCGCGGCGTCGATCAACTGCGTGGTCGAGCCGACCACGTCCGCCTGGGCGACCACGTTGGCCGGCGACTCCGGATGCACGAGCACCTTCGCGTGCGGATACTCGGCGCGCAGCAGATCGAGTTCGATGCCCTTGAATTCGTCGTGCACGAGGCACGAGCCCTGCCACATCAGCATGTCCGCGCCGGTCTTGCCCTGGATGAAGCTGCCGAGATGACGGTCCGGCGCCCAGATGATCTTCTCGCCGCGCGCATGCAGATCGGCGACGATCTCCAACCCGATCGACGACGTCACCATCCAGTCCGCGCGCGCCTTCACGGCCGCGCTCGTGTTCGCGTACACGACCACCGTGCGGTCCGGGTGTGCGTCGCAGAACGCCGAGAACTCGTCGACCGGACAACCGAGGTCGAGCGAACAGGTCGCATCCAGATCCGGCATCAGAATGCGCTTGTCTGGACTGAGGATTTTTGCGGTCTCGCCCATGAAGCGCACGCCCGCGACCACCAGCGTCTGCGCCTCGTGATCGCGGCCGAAGCGCGCCATTTCCAGCGAATCGGCCACGCAACCGCCGGTTTCGTCGGCGAGTTCCTGCAATTCGGCGTCGACATAATAGTGCGCGACCAGCACTGCTTTCTCGCGCTTGAGTAATTCGCGAATGCGCGCCTTCAGCGCCCGCTTTTCTTCCGCCGACGGCGTCTCGGGCACCTTCGCCCACGCCTGCCCGATCCCGCAGGTCGTGCCCTGCGCCTGAGGCCGATCGAATTCGACGGTCCTGATCGCCTGCTGCTTCATCATCTCCTCTGCCCTCACCTGGCCGCCGCGGCTTGCCGATCGCGCTACACGCGCAATGCATTTCCACGGCCCAAAAATGCAAAACCCCGCCAGCGCGGGGTTTTGTGACGTCCTGAAATTTTAATGGATTTCAGGCATAGCGACGCAGTCGCATCGCGAAGTCTTGCAGCGCCTTGATACCGCTCTGCTCTGCGCGATGGCACCAGTCCTGCAATTGCACCAGCAATTGCTCGCGCGACGCGTTGGAGCGCTCCCACATTGCCGCCAGTTCGTTGCGCATGTCGATGTAGGTCTTCAGCTTCTGGCTGTTCGCGAAAATCTGCGGCAGCTGGAGCTTCTGCGGCTCGTTCAGGCCCGCCTCTTCCTTGTGGAACCAGCTGCGCGCACCACGCATCACCTGATACTTTTCGCGCGCGCCAACTTCCTTCAGATGCGCGAGCTCCTGGCGGTATGCGCGCTTGATCGCTTTCGCGTAACGCGCCATCACTTCGTAGCGGTTCGCGAGCACGGCCTGCAGCGTGTCCTGATCGAGCACGAGCTTGCCGGTGGTCAGCCGCGGCGTCGGTGCGACCTTCTTCACTTTGGCCAGACGAAACGCCTGCATGATGCGGATGTACATCCAGCCAATGTCGAACTCGTACCACTTGTTCGACAGCTTCGCCGACGTCGCATACGTGTGGTGATTGTTATGCAGCTCTTCGCCACCGATGATGATGCCCCACGGGAAAATGTTGGTGCTCGCATCCGACGAATTGAAGTTGCGATAGCCCCAGAAGTGCGCGAGGCCGTTGACCACGCCCGCGGCCCAGAAAGGGATCCACACCATCTGCACGGCCCAGATGGTCAGGCCGACGACGCCGAACAGCGCGACGTTGATCACCATCATGAGGCTCACGCCAAGAATCGGGTACTTCGTGTAGACGTTGCGCTCCATCCAGTCGTTCGGTGTACCGTGACTGAACTTGCGCATCGTTTCTTCGTTTTTCGCTTCGGTGCGATAGAGCTCGGCGCCTTCGAGCAGCACCTTCCAGATGCCGCGCGTCTGCGGGCTGTGCGGATCCTCTTCGGTCTCGCATTTCGCGTGGTGCTTGCGGTGAATCGCGGCCCACTGGCCGGTCAGCATGCCGGTGGTCATCCACAGCCAGAAGCGGAAAAAATGACTGGCGATCGGGTGCAGATCCAGCGCGCGATGCGCCTGGCAGCGATGCAGATAGACGGTCACGCCGATAATCGTGATGTGCGTCACGATCAGCGTGTACACGACGAGTTGCCACCACGAGAAATGCAGCAGCCCGTGGGCAAGGAAATCGAGCAAAGAATTCAACAAGGTAAGTTACCTGCAGAACGAAAGATACGAAGCACACGCGGCGCGCGTGTCATGAAAGTGAAAGCATACAGCGGGATAGGACGATATTCTACTTGAACGGTTCCAAGTGTTTGTAACAAATAGGGATTTTTTGTGCGCAATCAAGTCGATAGCGATTGCCTGGGCACAGGCGCATGCCTTGCCGCGGCGCGAAATGGGGCTTAACGGCCATCGTTGGCGGCACGATTGGCGGGCCTGAGCGCGGGATCGGACGTGGTGTCGGAAACCGGATCGGTCATCGCCACCGGGTGCGGCATTGGGCCGCTTGTCTGACCGACGATGCGTACCTCGCGTTGCGGGAGCGCAATAGTGATGCCGTGCTCGGAAAAGAGACGCCAGATATTCCAGTTGACGGTTGAGAGCACGCCACGCGTGCCGCTCGCCGCATCTTCGATCCAGAAACCCAACTCGAGATTGATGCCGTCCCGGCCAAAGCCGACCAGAAATGGCGTCGGCCCCGGTTCGCGCAACACCCGCGGCACGGCGGCGGCCTGGGCGAGCAGCGTCATCGCCGGCTCGACGTCGAATGTGTAGGCATCTGCACGGCCGCCCGCGCATAGCCGCGGGGCAGATACGACGACTGGTTCTGCACGACGTCGGTGATCAGCTTTTCGTTCGGAATCAGCGTCTCGATGCCGTCGAGTCCGCGCACCACGGTATAGCGTGTGCGGATCTGCGTGACGCGGCCCTGCAGGCCGCTCACGTTGATCGTGTCGCCGATCCGCAACGAGCGATCGAGAAGGGTGATGAAGCCCGATACATAGTTGCTCGCGATCTTCTGCATGCCGAAGCCGAGCCCGACGCCGAGCGCGCCGCCGAACACGCCGAGCACCGTGATGTCGATGCCGACGATCGACAGGCTGATCAGGATCGCCGCCAGCACGAAGGCCGCTCGGTCGACGCGCGCGACCACGACCTTCAGATTCGCGTCGAGCGTCTTCGTGCGCATCAGGCGATCTTCGAACCACGAGCCGAGCCACATCGCGACGATCAACGTGACGGCGACCCACAACAGCCCCGTGATCAGCGACAGCAGCGTCAATCAGTCCAATGCCGGCGAGCGGCACCAGCGCCAGATCGAGCAGCGCGGTGTCCATGAACTGGCCGGCGATCGCCCGCGCGAGCCACACCAGTGCCGCGCCCCTCAGCGGAAAAGCCGCCCGGTCGAGGCTTTCCATGCCGAAACGCAGGCTCTCGTAGCGCGTCGATTGCCACCGCTTGATGCGGCGGCGCAGCGTCCGCGCGAGCAGCCACGCGACGAGCAGCGTCGCAAGCAGGATCGCGACCTGCCACAGCATCACGCGCTGACCGAAGTCGCGCGCGATGTCGCTGAACATGTGGGTAAAGTCGTATGCATGGATGTCGCCGGAATGGCCGGCGCGCGCGGATTCATCCGCCAATCCGCGCGCCGGCCTGCAGCCGGTTGCCTAGCTCTGGCGCTCGAGCACGGCGGCGAAAAAGCCGTCGGTCGCGTGGCGGTGCGGCCACAGCGACAGGTAGTCGCCCATCTCCAGCTCGATACGCTGCTCGGCAAGGACGTCGCGCACCGGCACCAGCGCGAAATCAGGGTGATCGGCGAGGAACCGCTGCACCACCGCCTCGTTTTCGGCTTCGAGAATCGAGCACGTAGCATAGACGAGCCGGCCGCCCTTCTTCACGAGACGCGCCGCGCTCGTGAGAATCGACGCCTGCTTCGGCGCCAGCTCGGCGATCGACTCCGGCGACTGGCGCCACTTCAGATCCGGGTTGCGGCGCAGCGTCCCGAGGCCGCTGCACGGTGCATCGACGAGCACGCGGTCGATCTTGCCAGCCAGACGCTTGATCTTCGCGTCGTGTTCGCTGTCGATCAGCACCGGGTTCACGTTCGACAGGCCGCTGCGCGCGAGACGCGGTTTCAGCTTCGCGAGACGCCGCTCGGAGATATCGAACGCGTAGAGCCGGCCGGTCGAGCGCATTGCCGCGCCGAGCGCCAGCGTCTTGCCGCCAGCGCCCGCACAGAAATCGACGATCATCTCGCCGCGCCGAGGCGCGACCACCGAGCACAGCAGCTGGCTGCCCTCGTCCTGCACTTCGAGCCAGCCCTGCTGGAACGCGTCGAGCTTGGTGAGCGCCGGCTTGCCGACCACGCGCACCCCGAGCGGCGCGAACGGCGTCGCGCCCGCCTCGATGCCCGCCTTCGACAGCGCACCCAGCACGTCGTCGCGGCTCGCCTTGATCGGGTTCGCGCGCAGATCGAGCGGCGCCGGGTAGTTCAGCGCGGCGGCCAGCTGCGCGAGCTCGGCGGCCTCGAAGCGCGAGCTGAGCGCCTGGCTGATCCAGTCGGGCAGGTTCAGGCGAATCCGCAGCGGCAGGCTTTCCGGGTCGATCTTCGCCACGTGTTCGAGCCAAGTCGCCTCGGCCTCCGTGACGAACGGCTTGAGCGCCGAGCGTCCGGCCGTCTGCATCAGGCCCAGCAGCGCCATGCGGCGCGCGGGGCTGCCAGTGCCGCTTTCGGCCAGATGCGCGAACTCCATCCGGCGGCGCAGCACGGCGAACACCGCCTCGGCGATCACGCCGCGCTCGGCGTGCCCGAGCTTCGGATGCGCGCGGAAGAAGCGGCTCGTGGTGGCGTCGGCGGGGCCGTTCAGCCGCAGCACTTCGGCCAGCAGCGTTTCAGTTTGTCCAATCAGGAAACCATGCAATCTCATGCGCCCTCTCCGGCGGTGTGACCGGCAAAGAGCCATTGCGGCTCCGACGGCGTAAGCGTGACGCGCGAGCCGTCCAGAGCGAGACGCCCTTCGACGAACCAGCGCACCGCGCGTGGATAAATGATGTGCTCGGTGGCGAGCACGCGTGCGGCGAGCGTCTGTGCGGTATCGCCCGCCTCGACAGGCACCGCCGACTGCAAGACGATCGGCCCGTGATCCAGCTTTGATGTGACAAAATGCACCGACGCGCCGTGGAACCGCACGCCGGCGTCGAGCGCCTGCTGATGGGTCTTCAGACCCGGAAAGCTCGGCAGCAATGACGGGTGCACGTTCAGCATGCGCGCTGCGTAGTGGTCGACGAAGCGCTCGGTCAGCACGCGCATGAAGCCCGCGAGCGCGACGAGGTCCGGCGCGAACGCGTCGATCTGCTCGGCGAGTGCCGCGTCGAAGCTGTCGCGATCCGGATACTGGCGGTGGTCGACCACCGCCGTGGCGATGCCATGCGACGCCGCGAACGCGAGCCCCGCGGCATCGGGACGGTTAGCAATCACGGCGGCGACCCGCGCCGGCCAGCCCTCGCTCGCGCAGGCGCGCACGATGGCTTCCATGTTGCTACCCCGCCCGGAAATCAGGATGACGAGTTTTTTCATGCGCGGATTTTATCATTCGGCAATCGCCGGACCGCGACCGCGCAGCCGTCTGTTGCGCCAAGCGTTTATAATCGATTGTTTTGCGGCACCCCGCCCGCGCCCCTATTGCAATCGCAGCAACGCCTGCAACCCGCTATCGTGAGAGTCTTCCGCGGCCTTCCCAATGCCGAGAGCCGCGCGCCGTGCGCGCTGACCATCGGCAACTTCGACGGTGTCCACCGCGGCCACCAGGCTCTGCTCGCCCACGTGCGCGCGGCCGCGAACGCGCGTGGCCTGCCCGTCTGCGTGATGACCTTCGAGCCGCACCCGCGCGAGTTCTTCAACCCGGCCGGCGCGCCGCCGCGCATCGCGATGCTGCGTGACAAGCTCGAGGCGCTGCGCACCAACGGGGTCGACCGGGTCGTCGTCGAGCACTTCAATCACACGTTCGCGAGCCAGTCGCCAGATGCGTTCGTCGAGCGGATCATCGTCAACGGCTTGCACACGCGCTGGATCATGATCGGCGACGACTTCCGCTACGGCGCGAAGCGCGCCGGCGATTTCGCGTCGCTGCAGGCGGCCGGCAAGCAGTACGGTTTCGAAGTCGAACAGATGGCGACGGTCGCCGATCCGTCGGGCGCGCGCATCTCGAGCTCGGGCGTGCGCGCGGCGCTGGTCGCGGGCGACCTCGACTCGGCGCGCGCAGCGCTCGGCCGCGACTATCTGATCAGCGGCCACGTCACCCATGGCATGAAGCTCGGCCGCGATCTCGGCTTTCCGACGCTCAATCTGCCGATCGCGCACAAGCGTCCGGCACTGGCCGGCATCTTCGTCGTACAGGTGCACGGCATCGCCGAGCAACCGCTGCCGGGCGTCGCGAGCCTCGGCCTGCGCCCCACCGTCGACGATTCCGGCCGTGTGCTGCTCGAAGTGCACCTGCTCGATTGGCACGGCGACGCGTATGGCAAACTCGTGCGCGTCGAATTTCTGAAGAAGCTGCGCGACGAGGAGAAGTTCGTCGATCTCGAAACGCTGACCGCCGCGATCGCGCGCGACGTCGCCAATGCGCGCGCATGGTTCGCTGCGGTCGGCGCCGGCACGCCGGGCAGCCGTTCCACCGGTTTCGCCACCTCGGCCACCGACCGAATTAGATAACCACCGCGGTTCGGGCCGGCGCGCCGCGCCGCACGAACCGTCGCCGCGCGCATCGAAGGGCGTCCGCGCTTCACGCGGAGCCGCCTGCCGGGCGCGTCCCACGCTCCTCGCGCAGCGCGCAATCCGCGCGCCGCTACGCATAGAAACGAATTCACCGCCACCCACATCATGAGCAACAAGAAAGCTGATTCGAAACCGCAGTCCCGCTACCCGGTCAACCTGCTCGACACACCGTTCCCGATGCGCGGCGACCTGCCCAAGCGCGAGCCGCAATGGGTCAAGGACTGGCAGGAACGCAAGGTGTACGACAAGATCCGCGCCGCCTCCAGGGGCCGCACGAAGTTCATCCTGCACGACGGCCCGCCGTATGCGAACGGCGACATCCACCTCGGTCACGCGGTGAACAAAATCCTGAAGGACATGATCGTCAAGGCGCGCAATCTGGCGGGCTTCGACGCGGTCTACGTGCCGGGCTGGGACTGTCACGGCATGCCGATCGAAATCCAGATCGAAAAGCAGTTCGGCAAGTCGCTGCCGGCGGCCGAAGTGATGCAGAAGGCGCGCGCCTACGCGACCGAGCAGATCGAGAAGCAGAAGGCGGGCTTCCGCCGTCTGGGCGTGCTCGGCGACTGGGACAATCCGTACAAGACGATGAACTTCGCGAATGAAGCCGGCGAAATCCGCGCGCTCGCGAAAATCATGGAAAAGGGCTACGTATTCCGCGGCCTGAAGCCGGTCAACTGGTGTTTCGACTGCGGCTCGGCGCTCGCCGAAGCGGAAGTCGAGTACAAGGACAAGACCGATCCGACCATCGACGTGCTGTTCAGCTTCGCCGAACCAGAGAAGACCGCGCAGGCGTTCGGCCTCGCCGCGCTGCCGCGCAACGAAGGCGGCATCGTGATCTGGACCACTACGCCGTGGACGATCCCCGCCAACCAGGCGCTGAACCTGCATCCGGAACTCGTCTACGCGCTCGTCGACACGCCGCGCGGCCTGCTGATCCTCGCCGAGGAACGCGTCGAGGCGTGCCTGAAGCTGTACGGCCTCGAAGGCACTGTCGTCGCGACGACGCCGGGCGAAAAGCTCGTGAACCTGCGCTTCAACCACCCGCTCGCGTCCGCGCATCCGGGCTACAAGCGCACCGCGCCGGTCTACCTCGGCGACTACGTGACGACCGAAACCGGCACCGGCATCGTGCACTCGTCGCCGGCGTACGGCGTGGAAGACTTCGTGTCGTGCAAGGCGCACGGCATGGCCGACTCGGACATCATCAACCCGGTGATGGGCGACGGCCGCTACATCGAATCGCTCGCGCTGTTCGGCGGCCTGTCGATCTGGGCGGCCAATCCGCAGATCGTCGAGGCGCTGCAAGGCGCCGGCTCGCTGCTGCGCACCGAGAAGTACACGCACAGCTATATGCACTGCTGGCGCCACAAGACGCCGATCATCTACCGCGCCACTTCGCAGTGGTTCGCCGGCATGGACGTGAAGCCCAACGACGGCGACAAGACGCTGCGCGAGACCGCACTCGAAGGCATCGAGAACACGGCGTTCTATCCGTCGTGGGGCAAGCAGCGCCTCTTCAGCATGATCGCGAACCGCCCGGACTGGACGCTGTCGCGGCAGCGCCAGTGGGGCGTGCCGATGGCGTTCTTCGTGCACAAGGAAACCGGCGAGCTGCATCCGCGCACGCCGGAGTTGCTCGAACAGGTCGCGCAGCGCGTCGAGAAGGAAGGCATCGAGGCATGGCAGACGGTCGATCCGCGAGAGCTGATCGGCGAGGACGCCAACCTGTACGAAAAGAACCGCGACACGCTCGACGTGTGGTTCGATTCGGGCACCACGCACTGGCACGTGCTGCGCGGCTCGCACAAGGACGAGCTGCAGTTTCCGGCCGACCTGTACCTCGAAGGCTCGGACCAGCATCGCGGCTGGTTCCATTCGTCGCTGTTGACCGCGTCGATGCTCGACGGCCGCCCGCCCTACAACGCGCTGCTCACGCACGGCTTCACCGTCGACGGCGAAGGCCGCAAGATGAGCAAGTCGCTCGGCAACGGCATCGATCCGCATGAAGTCGCAAACCGCCTCGGCGCGGAAATCATCCGCCTGTGGATCGCGTCGACCGACTACTCGGGCGAGCTCGCGATCTCCGAGGAAATCCTGAAGCGCGTGACGGAAGGCTATCGCCGCATCCGCAATACGCTGCGCTTCCTGCTCGCGAACCTGTCGGACTTCGACTTCGCGCAGCACGCGCGTCCGGTCGAAGACTGGCTCGAAATCGACCGTTACGCGGTGATGCTGTCGGCGAATCTGCAGAACGATATCCTCGCGCACTACGAGAAGTACGAGTTCCACCCGGTCGTCGCCAAGTTGCAGACGTTCTGCTCGGAAGACCTGGGCGGCTTCTACCTCGACGTGCTGAAGGACCGCCTCTACACGACCGCGGCGGATTCGGTCGCCCGCCGCTCGGCGCAGACCGCGCTCTACCACATCGCGCACGGGCTGCTGCGCGTGATGGCCCCGTTCCTGTCGTTCACCGCGGAAGAAGCGTGGAAGGTGTTCCAGCCCAATAGCGAGACGATCTTCACCGAGACGTACCACGCGTACCCGGCCGTGCCGGACGCGGGCGCGCTGCTCGACAAGTGGACGCTGCTGCGCGCGGTGCGCGGCGACGTGACCAAGGCGCTCGAAGAGGCGCGGGTCGCGAACCTGATCGGCTCGTCGCTGCAGGCGGAAGTCGAAATCCGCGCGAGCGGCGCGCGTTACGACGCACTCGCGAGCCTCGGCGACGACCTGAAGTTCGTGCTGATCACGTCGGCGGCGAACGTCGTCAAGGTCGACAGCGAAGCCGATGAAGGCGTCGAAGTGATCGCGTCGAAGTACCTGAAGTGCGAGCGCTGCTGGCACTACCGCGCGGACGTCGGCGCGAACGCCGAGCATCCGTCGCTGTGCGGCCGCTGCTTCAGCAACCTGTTCGGCAGTGGCGAATCGAGGAGCGCGGCATAATGGCGAGAACCATGTCGAAAACGCGCACCGGAAGCAGTTCGCTCGCACCCTGGCTCGGCATCGCGCTGATCGTCATCCTGTTCGACCAGCTGACGAAAATCGCCGTGCGCAAGGTGTTCGCCTACGGTGTGCCGCACGAGGTCACGCCGTTCTTCAACCTGATTCTCGTGTTCAACCGCGGCGCCGCGTTCAGCTTCCTCGCGATGGCGGGCGGCTGGCAGCGCTGGGCGTTCACCGCGCTCGGCGTGGTCGCGGCGCTCGTGATCTGCTATCTGCTCAAGCGGCATAGCGGGCAGAAAATGTTCTGCACGGCGCTCGCGCTGATTCTCGGCGGCGCGCTCGGCAATGTGATCGACCGGCTGGCGTACGGCCACGTGATCGACTTCCTCGATTTCCACGTGGGCGGCTGGCACTGGCCGGCGTTCAATCTCGCCGACAGCGCGATCACGATCGGCGCGATCCTGCTCGTGATCGACGAGCTGCGGCGGGTACGCGGCACACGCTAACGTCGCCGACGTGATGCACGGTCGCGGCTGCGCGAGCCGTGCATCAGGTCCGGTTTGAAGCGCGCGGCGACGACGGGCAACGCCCTCGCGCCGCCGCGCGATCACGCTTTGTCGGAGGCTTTCGTTGGCAACCGCAGAACTCGCAGGCAAACACCTCGTCCTCGGTATGACGGGCGGCATCGCCTGCTACAAGATCGCCGAACTCACGCGTCTGCTGACCAAAGCAGGCGCGACCGTGCAGGTCGTCATGACCGAAGCGGCCACCCAGTTCATCACCCCCGTCACGATGCAGGCGCTGTCGGGGCGGCCGGTCTTCACGAGCCAGTGGGACGGTCGCGTGTCGAACAACATGGCGCACATCGATCTATCGCGCGAAGCCGATGCGATCGTGATCGCGCCGGCGTCGACCGACTTCCTCGCCAAGCTCGCGCACGGCATGGCCGACGATCTGCTGTCGACGCTTTGCATCGCACGCGACTGCCCGCTGCTAGTCGTGCCGGCGATGAACCGGCAGATGTGGCAGAACCCGGCCACGCAACGCAACGTCGCGCAACTGCGCGCGGACGGCGTCGAGGTGCTCGGCCCCGATTCGGGCCCGCAGGCCTGCGGCGAAATCGGCGATGGACGCATGCTCGAAGCGGCCGCGACCTACGAGGCGGTCGCGTCGTTCTTCGCGCCGAAAATCCTGTCCGGCCGGCGCGTGCTGCTGACCGCCGGGCCGACCTTCGAACCGCTCGACCCGGTGCGCGGCATCACCAATCGTTCGAGCGGCAAGATGGGCTTCGCGCTCGCGCGCGCCGCGCAGCAGGCCGGCGCCGACGTGCATCTGGTGGCCGGTCCGGTCGCGCTGGAAACGCCGTGGGGCGTCTTGCGCGAGGACGTGCAGACCGCGCAGCAGATGCACGACGCGGTGATGCGCGCGGTCGCGGAGGCGGACATTTTCATCGGCGTCGCGGCGGTGGCCGACTGGCGCGTCGACCACGTCAGCGATCAGAAGATCAAGAAGACCGCCGAGCACGCGCTGCCGAGCTTTTCATTCGTCGAGAATCCAGACATCCTCGCCGCGGTCGCCGGGCGGCCGAAGCCGCCGTTCGCGGTCGGCTTCGCCGCCGAAAGCGACAACCTCGAAGTCCACGGCGAGGAAAAGCGCGCCCGCAAGAACGTGCCGCTACTGATCGGCAATTTGGGGCCGCAAACGTTCGGGCTCGACGACAACGAAGTGATTCTGTTCGAAGCAGGCCGCGCGACGAAGCTGCCACGCGCCGACAAGCAGACGCTGGCGCGCGCGCTGATCGCGGAAATCGCGAAGCGTCTGCCGCCCGGCATCAGTCCGGTTGGCTGAACGAGCGAGCGGCCCTGGGCCCGTGTGGCCCTGCCATCTTTGCGCGGTTAGCCGACCGGAATCACCTGGAGCACTACTGCCATGACGCTACTCTCCGTGCTCGATCAAACACCGGTGATCGCCGGCCATTCGGTGGCGGACGCGATCGCCGCGACCGTCGAACTCGCGCAACTCGCCGACGACCTCGGCTACACGCGCTACTGGTGCGCCGAGCACCACGGTCTGCGCGGCGTGTCGAATCCCTGCCCTGAAGTGATGCTGGCGCGCCTCGGCAGCGTGACCAAACGCATCCGCATCGGCTCGGGCGGCATCATGCTGCCGTACTACAGCCCGTTCAAGGTCGCCGAGCAGTTCATGATGCTCGAGGCGCTGTTTCCGAATCGCGTCGATCTCGGCGTCGGACGCGCGCCGGGTGGCGACATGCGCACCGCGCAGGCGGTCGCCGCCGGCGCTTACAATCGCGGCGAGCATTTTCCGCAGCAGGTCGCCGAGTTGCTCGGCCTCATGCACGGCGCGCTGCCCGACGATCATCTCGCGCAGGGCGTGCTGCTGCAGCCGCAGATCGATACGCGCCCGCAGCTGTGGATGCTCGGCTCGAGCGACTTCGGCGGGTTGCTCGCGGCGCAGCTCGGCATCCGCTTTTCATTCGCGCATTTCATCAACGCGCATTTCGGCAAACAGGTCGCGCTGGCGTATCGCGAGCGCTTCCAGCCTGGCAACGACGCGTCGCGGCCGTATCTGGCGGCCGCGGTCTTCGTGATCTGCGCGGATACCGAGCAGGAAGCCGCGGACCTCGAAAAAGCCGTCGATCTGCGTCGCGTGCAGATGGCGTATGGTCTGAACGAACCGATACCCTCGATCGAGCAAGGCATCGCGCAGGAATATGGCGAGCGCGAACAGCTCGTGATCGACCGAGAAAAGCCGCGCAGCATCATCGGCACGCCTGAGCGCGTGACCGAACGGCTCACGGATTTACAGCAGCAGTTCCAGGCCGACGAGCTGATGGTGCTGACCGTCGCCGGCAGCTATCGTGCGCGCTTGCGCTCCTACGAACTGCTCGCCGACGCGTTTCAGCTCGGCTCGGACGAGGCGGCTTGATCGCAAGGGCGTTGCCAGTCAGCCGCGTGCCCCTTCACCAATCTCACCCCAACTATCGAACCTGAATGAAACTCGACCTGAAGATTCTCGATCAGCGCATGCGCGAACAGCTCCCCGCTTACGCGACGACCGGTAGCGCCGGCCTCGATCTGCGCGCCTGCCTCGACGAACCGCTGACACTGAAACCCGGCGAAACCGCGCTGGTGCCGACCGGACTCGCGATCCACGTCGGCGACCCCGGTTATGCGGCGTTGATTCTGCCGCGCTCGGGTCTCGGCCATAAGCATGGGATCGTGCTCGGCAATCTGGTCGGCCTGATCGATTCCGATTACCAGGGCCAACTGATGATTTCGACGTGGAATCGCGGCGAGACGACATTCGTGCTGAATCCGATGGAACGCCTCGCGCAACTGGTGATCGTGCCCGTCGTGCAGGCCGGGTTCAATATCGTCGATGACTTCGAGGAAAGCGTGCGCGGCGCGGGCGGGTTTGGTAGCACCGGCAAGCATTGATCGATTGCTGCGACGCGGCGGCTGGCGCCTTCAGCGCACGCCGTGAGAAAAAACCAGAGCATAAAAAAACGGCGCGGGATAAAACCCGCGCCGTTCTGCCTTTGGTGTCCGGCCAGCTCAACGCAACGTCGGCCTGACTGACATCACTCGACTTCCACCGCCTCCGGATTCGGATTGCGCGGCGCCGGATGCTCGTCGAAGGTCAACTGCACCTTGTCGTCGGCATCGACGTCAACCGTCACGCGGCCGCCGTTCATCAGCTTGCCGAACAGCAGCTCGTCGGCGAGCGCACGACGGATCGTGTCCTGGATCAGGCGCTGCATTGGCCGCGCGCCCATCAGCGGATCGAAACCGTGCTTCGCCAGATGCTTGCGCAGCGCATCGGTGAACAGCGCATCGACCTTCTTCTCGTGCAGCTGATCTTCCAGCTGCATCAGGAATTTGTCGACCACGCGCATGATGATTTCCTCATCGAGCGAACGGAAGCTGATCGTCGCGTCCAGACGGTTGCGGAACTCCGGCGTGAACATGCGCTTGATGTCGACCATCTCGTCGCCCGCCTCGCGGCGGTTCGTGAAGCCGATCACCGACTTGCCCATCGCCTCGGCGCCCGCGTTCGTCGTCATGATGATGATGACGTTGCGGAAGTCCGCCTTACGCCCGTTGTTGTCCGTCAGCGTGCCGTGGTCCATCACCTGCAGCAGCACGTTGAAGATGTCCGGATGCGCCTTTTCGATTTCATCGAGCAGCAGCACGCAATGCGGCTTCTTCGTGATCGCCTCGGTCAGCAGGCCACCCTGGTCGAAACCGACGTAGCCCGGCGGCGCGCCGATCAACCGGCTCACCGCGTGACGCTCCATGTACTCCGACATGTCGAAGCGGATCAGCTCGATGCCGAGCGTGAACGCGAGCTGCTTCGCGACCTCGGTCTTGCCGACGCCGGTCGGACCCGAGAACAGGAATGCGCCGATCGGCTTGTCTAGCTTGCCGAGGCCCGCGCGCGCCATCTTGATCGCGGCCGACAGTGCGTCGATAGCCGGATCTTGACCAAACACGACGCTCTTCAGATCGCGGTCGAGCGTCTGCAGCTTGCTGCGATCGTCCTGCGACACGCTTTGCGCCGGCACGCGCGCGATCTTCGAGATGATTTCCTCGATCTCGTTCTTGCCGATCGTCTTCTTCTGCTTCGACTTCGGCAGAATGCGCTGCGCCGCGCCCGCTTCGTCGATCACGTCGATCGCCTTGTCTGGCAAATGACGATCGGTGATGAAGCGCGCCGACAACTCAGCCGCCGCCGACAGCGCACCCGACGAATACTTGACGCCGTGGTGCTCTTCGAAGCGCGACTTCAGCCCGCGCAGGATCGCGACCGTCTGCTCGACGGTCGGCTCGGTCACGTCGATCTTCTGGAAACGACGCGACAGCGCCGCGTCCTTTTCGAAGATGCCGCGATATTCGGTGAAGGTGGTTGCGCCGATGCACTTCAGCGTGCCCGACGAGAGCGCCGGTTTCAGCAGGTTCGACGCGTCCAGCGTGCCGCCCGACGCGGCGCCCGCGCCGATCAGCGTATGGATTTCGTCGATGAAGAGAATGGCGTGCGGACGCTCCTTCAGTTCCTTCAGCACCGTCTTCAGACGCTGCTCGAAGTCGCCGCGATACTTGGTGCCCGCGAGCAGCGCGCCCATGTCGAGCGAATACACCTGGGCATCGGCCAGGATGTCCGGCACTTCGCCGCGCGTGATGCGCCATGCGAGCCCTTCGGCGATCGCGGTCTTGCCGACACCGGCCTCGCCGACCAGCAGCGGATTGTTCTTGCGGCGGCGACACAGCACCTGCACCACACGCTCGACTTCCGACTCACGTCCGATCAGCGGATCGATGCGGCCGTCCTTCGCCATCTGGTTCAGGTTCTGCGTGAACTGGGCGAGCGGCGTTTCCTTCTGCGCGGCGGCTTCGTCGGACTCGGCATTCGCATCGCTCGCCTTCGCGGCGTCCGAACTGCTCGTCTTGGCGATGCCGTGCGAGATGAAATTGACTACGTCCAGACGCGTGACGCCCTGCTGCTGCAGGTAGTACACCGCATGCGAGTCCTTCTCACCGAAGATCGCGACCAGCACGTTCGCGCCGGTCACTTCCTTCTTGCCGTTCGAGGTGGACTGCACATGCATGATCGCGCGCTGGATCACACGCTGGAAACCGAGCGTGGGCTGCGTGTCGACGTCGTCCGTGCCCGGCACGGTCGGCGTGTTGTCATGAATGAAGTTGCGCAGGTTCTGGCGCAGATCCTCGATATTGGCCGCGCATGCGCGCAGTACCTCTGCCGCCGTCGGGTTATCCAACAGCGCGAGCAAAAGATGTTCGACCGTTATGAACTCGTGCCTTGCCTGGCGCGCTTCCATGAACGCCATATGCAGGCTGACTTCCAGTTCCTGGGCAATCATGCTTCCTCCATCACACACTGCAGCGGATGCCCGGCCTGCCGTGCGTGGGTAACGACTTGCTCGACTTTGGTCGACGCGATGTCCCGCGTATAGACCCCACAAACTCCCCTGCCCTCGCGATGCACCTTCAACATGACCTGCGTTGCGGTTTCACGATCCTTATTGAAATATTCCTGCACGATCATCACGACAAATTCCATCGGCGTGAAGTCGTCATTCAGCAGCACCACCTTGTACATGGACGGCGGCTTGAGTTTCTGCTCCTGCCGCTCCAGTACGGTGCCGTCCTGCTTGTCCGGGATAATCGCCATACACCCATTCTAAACAACTAGGACAGGCCCGCAATCCTGTCAGAACCCGGCCGCCCGGCCGATGAGCCCGTTCGCTGCCACCCGGCGGTCACGACGCTGTCATGTTCGGCCGGGCCTGCGCGTTTTCGACGGGCCGATTGCGGTGCCGGCCCCGATCCTGTCATGCGCGGCGCGTGCTGCACCGCGGTCGGATCGAGTATCGCACAACCTGCCGGTACTGGCTGCGAGCGCTCGCCGCGCTGGGCGTCGGCGCCGCGGGCACAGTCAGCATGTGAGTGGATTATGCGACTTTTCAAGCCACGCCGCTTGCGCCACCGCACATACGGAAGCGGTAAAAACCCTGGAAAGCGGCCTGTTTGCAACGCGACAACGACGTCTCAAAATTTTCTTGACACTCGAATAAAGAGCCCCAACAATCAAGCTGGCACTTTTTTCACCAAGCCATAATTTCGAAAAAATGCCGATGGTGAGCTTGTGAGGAGGGAACGACTGCCTCGCGTGGTCGTGGCTTTTCGAGGGCTCGTGGTAGTGACATGAGTTACAGGGGAAGTTGGAATGGCAACTGGTACGGTCAAATGGTTTAACGACGCAAAGGGTTTCGGATTCATCACGCCCGACGAGGGCGGCGAGGATCTGTTTGCACACTTCTCGGCCATCCAGATGAATGGCTTCAAGACGCTGAAGGAAGGCCAGAAGGTCACCTTCGAAGTCGTGCAAGGCCCGAAAGGCAAACAGGCATCGAACATTCAGGCGCCAGCCTGAAACGTTTCGATACCCGTCCTTTTTGAAACCCGGCTCCGCGCCGGGTTTCTTTTTTGCGGCAGCTTTCTATTGCAACGGATTTTCCGGCCGGAAAGCCACGCGAAAATTCCGGGTAAAAAAATACCCCTGCCGTTTGCTGGCGCCGGGGTTTTTATGCGAACCGCATAATCCCGGCGCGTCAATTACATATTTTCGATCATCACTTGCCCAAATGCCGAGCACGACACCTGGGTCGCGCCTTCCATCAGGCGGGCAAAATCGTAAGTAACGCGCTTTTGCAGGATCGATTTTTCCATCGAGCTGATTATCAGATCCGCCGCCTCGAACCAGCCCAGGTGGCGCAGCATCATTTCCGCTGACAGGATTTCCGAGCCGGGATTCACGTAATCCTTGCCCGCGTATTTCGGCGCCGTGCCGTGCGTCGCTTCGAACATCGCAACCGAATCCGACAGGTTCGCGCCCGGCGCGATTCCGATTCCGCCGACCTGCGCGGCGAGCGCGTCCGAGATGTAGTCGCCGTTCAGGTTCAGCGTGGCGATCACGTCGTATTCGGCCGGGCGCAGCAGGATCTGCTGCAGGAACGCGTCGGCAATCACGTCCTTCACGACGACATCGCCGCCGGTCTTCGGATTCCTGACTTTCATCCAGGGACCGCCGTCGATCAGCTCCGCGTTGAACTCCTTCTGCGCGAGCGCGTAGCCGTAGTCGCGAAACGCGCCTTCGGTGTACTTCATGATGTTGCCCTTGTGCACCAGCGTGACCGAGCGGCGTTCATTGTCGATCGCGTACTGGATCGCCTTGCGCACCAGACGCTCGGTACCTTCGCGCGACACCGGCTTGATGCCGATCCCCGACGAATCCGGAAAGCGGATCTTCTTCACGCCCATTTCTTCGCGCAAGAACTTGATGATCTTCTTCGCCTGTTCGGACTCAGCCGGCCATTCGATGCCCGCGTAGATGTCTTCCGAGTTCTCGCGGAAGATCACCATGTTGGTCTTCTCGGGCTCGCGCACCGGCGAGGGCACGCCCTTCAAATATCGCACCGGGCGCAGGCACACATAGAGGTCCAGTTCCTGGCGCAACGCGACGTTCAGCGAGCGGATGCCGCCCCCGACTGGCGTGGTGAGCGGCCCCTTGATCGACACGATGTATTCCTTGACCGCCTGCAGCGTTTCGTCCGGCAGCCATACGTCCGGGCCGTACACCCGGGTCGCCTTCTCGCCCGCGTAGATTTCCATCCAGTGGATTTTCTTCTTGCCGCCGTACGCCTTTTCGACCGCCGCATCCACGACCTTGAGCATGACCGGCGTGATGTCCAGACCAGTGCCGTCGCCTTCGATGTACGGGATGATCGGCTCGTCGGAAACGTTGAGCGAGAAGTCGGCGTTGACGGTGATCTTATCGCCACCTGTCGGAATCTTGATGTGCTGATACGGCATGATCGGACTCCAGTGAAAGCTGTGCAAAAGCTGATGGGAGACTGCGAAAGAGACGCCCTCGCCGCGCAATGCCGAACCGCCGCGAGCGGCCTGGCCGCTATTCTAGCCCACGTCCCACGCGCGACGCGGCCGCCCCTCGCTCCGGGTTTTCCAACATAGACGGCCTCTCGAACGCGCCACGCTCCTCTATAAGATAGAAGAATCTGCGTCCCGGTTTATGCATTATCATCGCGCCGTATCGCTCTGCCGTATCGCTCTCCTATGCGCCTTCTCGCCCTCAACAAGCCGTTCGGCACCATCTGTCAATTTTCGCCACACGAGACGCGGACGTCGCTTGCCGACTGGGTCAAGCTACCCGGCGTCTATCCGGCCGGCCGGCTCGACTCCGATAGCGAAGGCCTGCTGCTGCTCACCGACGACGGCGCGCTGCAGGCGCGCATCGCCGAGCCGCGTCACAAGCTCGTCAAACGCTATTGGGCGCAAGTCGAAGGCGCGCTCGACGACGCCGCGTTGAAAAAGCTCGCGCGCGGCGTCGATCTCGGCGACTACGTGACACGCCCATGTCAGGCGACCTATGTTGAACCGTCCAGCTCGCTGTGGGCGCGCACGCCGCCGATCCGCTATCGCGCCGCGATCCCGACCACATGGATCGAGCTGTCGATCACCGAAGGCAAGAACCGTCAGGTGCGTCGCATGACGGCGGCGGTGGGTTTTCCGACGTTGCGTCTCGTGCGCGTCGGCATTGGTGCGCTTGACATTTTTTCACTCGGACTGCAACCTGGACAGAGCACGGAGTTGCGAGCGAACGCGCCATGGGATGGCGTCGCCTGAACATGATTTGACGATTGTTCGTTCATCGCCGCAACACCGCGTGCCGAACTCACGCACGCGCGAATCAGCCTGCACGTGCTCACTCCAAACCCGTTTCACGGCTGTGACAATCAAGCTAACTCGTTGTAGCAGCACGTAAAATAATGCGTGAAACGTAGACCCGAAATGCGTGAAACAAGTGGGCTCGCCGCGAGCCTGCGCCACGCGGTTTGATCGCGTGTCATCACGATCAAAATTTCCGCGCAATTCGCGTCAACCGCCGTACAACTCCACGCGTTATCCGACGCAGATGCCGCCGAAGCTATCCGGCATTCAGCCTTAAAGACATTTGCATACGCCGTTTTCGCGGCGAGTACGAAAGTCCGAACGCTAGCAGACGCGTCGAAAAATTTGTTCGATGCGGCTGTCAACCGAAAGGTGGATGGCACGTTTACCGACATGACTCTACATATGCCGGGTCATTTGGTTAATTAACTCAAGCTGAGGATTCACAAAATGAACAAACTGATCGCCGCTCTGGTCGCTGGCCTCTTCGCAACGGCAGCATTCGCACAAGCATCGGCACCGGAAGCAGCTTCGGCAGCTCCGGCAGCAGCAGCTTCGTCGGCAAAGAAGACCACCAAGCACGCTCACAAGAAGTCGCACAAGAAGGCAGCAGCTGCAGCTTCGGCAGCTTCGGAGTAAGTTGCTTGTAAAAACGCAGTAAAGAACTAGCTTCATTGCCGTTCTTACGGCGTTGTAAGGCAGATCACCGCAAGGCGATCTGCCTTTTTGTTTTTGACGCGCTCGCGTAACATGCGCGAGTCAATTTCAGCAAGGAGTCTTGCCGTGCGATTTTCCATGCGCTCGTCGATGGCGCGTTTCGCCATTGCCGTAGCACTGCCGCTCGCGGCGCTGTCGTTCGTCGTCACCACGGCTCCCGCCCAGGCGCAGCAGATGCCGCCGGGCGCCAAGCAGCCGGGCGAGTTTCCGCGCGTCAAGCTGACCGCTGGCATGTTCGTGATCGACGCGGCCGTCGCCGCCAACGACCCGGACCGCGAACAGGGCTTGATGTATCGCACGAAGCTAGCGCCGAACGAAGGGATGCTGTTCGTGTTCAACGAGAACGCGGGCCACTGCTTCTGGATGAAGAACACGCTGATCCCGCTGTCGATCGCATTCATGCGCGCCGACGGCACGATCACCGACATCGACGAGATGCAGGCCGAGACCACCAACAACCACTGCCCGACGCACAACGGCGTGTTCGCGCTGGAAATGCCCAAGGGCTGGTTCTCGGCGAAGGGCATCAAGCCGGGCATGCAGATCCAGGGCTTACCGCCGGTGCCGGGTGTCACGCAGTAAGACCCTCACCGCCGGGCCGCGTGTCCGTGCAGCCCCGTAAATGGCCCCGGAGCGGCCTCTGAGCGGGGGCACCGTCCCGCCACGCTGTCCCGCGAAAAGCCGGCGTCTCGACCCGAGGCGCCGGCTTTTTTTTCGCCCGCTCAGGCCCGCGCCACCAGCCTTCGCGCCGGCTGGCAGGATTCATGCAAAAGACCAATCGACGCGCTATCCTTGTAATCTCGATAAGGTAACGCCAGATAAAGCACCACTCAGACTCCCCGGGCGGCCCACGCGGTCGCCCGGCATGCGTTTCAGGCGCGCCATTACAAGGAGATTCACGTGCCCCGCAAGACTCCCATCGAGCGCTACCGGAATATCGGCATCAGCGCTCACATCGATGCCGGCAAAACCACCACCACCGAACGGATCCTGTTCTACACCGGCGTGACCCACAAGATCGGCGAGGTTCACGACGGTGCGGCGACGATGGACTGGATGGAACAGGAGCAGGAGCGCGGCATCACGATCACGTCGGCGGCCACGACCGCGTTCTGGAAAGGCATGGCCGGCAACTATCCCGAGCATCGCATCAACATCATCGACACCCCCGGGCACGTCGACTTCACGATCGAAGTCGAGCGCTCGATGCGCGTGCTCGACGGCGCCTGCATGGTGTACGACTCGGTCGGCGGCGTGCAGCCGCAATCGGAAACCGTGTGGCGCCAGGCGAACAAGTACAAGGTGCCGCGCATCGCATTCGTCAACAAGATGGACCGCGTCGGCGCGGACTTCTTCCGCGTGCAGCGGCAGATCGGCGATCGTCTGAAGGGGGTCGCCGTGCCGATCCAGATTCCGATCGGCGCGGAAGAGCACTTCCAGGGCGTGGTCGACCTCGTCAAGATGAAGGCGATCTACTGGGACGACGACAGCCAGGGCATCAAGTTCGAGTACCGCGACATCCCGGCTGAACTCGCGGCCACCGCGAAGGAATGGCACGACAAGATGGTCGAGGCCGCGGCCGAGGCGAACGAGGAACTGCTGGAGAAGTACCTCGGCGGCGAACCGCTGAGCGAAGCCGAAATCAAGCACGGCATCCGCGCGCGCACGATCGCCAACGAGATCGTGCCGATGTTGTGCGGCAGCGCGTTCAAGAACAAGGGCGTGCAGGCGATGCTCGACGCGGTGATCGACTATCTGCCGTCGCCGGTCGACGTGCCCGCGATCACCGGTCACGACGAGCACGACAAGGAAATCGAGCGTCATCCCAACGACGACGATCCGTTCTCGGCGCTCGCCTTCAAGATCATGACCGACCCGTTCGTCGGTCAGCTGATCTTCTTCCGCGTGTACTCGGGCGTCGTCAACTCGGGCGACACGGTCTACAACGCGGTCAAGGAAAAGAAGGAACGCCTCGGCCGGATCCTGCAGATGCACGCGAACGAGCGCAAGGAAATCAAGGAGGTCTACGCGGGCGACATCGCCGCGGCCGTCGGCCTGAAGGAAGCGACCACCGGCGACACGCTCTGCGATCCTGATCATGTGATCATCCTTGAAAAGATGATCTTCCCGGACCCGGTGATCTCGCAGGCCGTCGAACCGAAGACCAAGGCCGACCAGGAAAAGATGGGCATCGCGCTGAACCGTCTCGCGCAGGAAGACCCGTCGTTCCGCGTGCAGACCGATGAGGAATCCGGACAGACGATCATCTCCGGCATGGGCGAGTTGCACCTCGAAATTCTGGTCGACCGGATGAAGCGCGAGTTCGGCGTGGAAGCGACCGTCGGCAAGCCGCAGGTCGCGTATCGCGAAACGGTGCGCAATAAGGTCGAGGGCGTCGAAGGCAAGTTCGTCAAGCAGTCGGGCGGCCGCGGTCAGTATGGCCACGCGGTGATTACGCTGGAGCCGTCCGAGCAGGGCAAGGGCTACGAATTCGTAGATGCGATCAAGGGCGGCGTGATTCCGCGCGAATTCATCCCCGCGGTCGACAAGGGCATCGTGGAAACGCTGAAAGCCGGCGTGCTCGCGGGCTATCCGGTCGTAGACGTGAAGGTCACGCTGACCTTCGGTTCGTACCACGACGTCGACTCGAACGAAAACGCGTTCCGCATGGCCGGCTCGATAGCGTTCAAGGAAGCGATGCGCAAGGCGAAGCCCATCCTGCTCGAACCGATGATGGCCGTGGAGGTGGAAACGCCCGAGGACTTCATGGGCAACGTGATGGGCGACCTGTCGAGCCGCCGCGGCATGGTGCAGGGCATGGAAGACATCGCGGGCGGCGGCGGCAAGCTGGTGCGCGCGGAGGTGCCGCTCGCCGAGATGTTCGGCTATTCGACGTCGCTGCGCTCGGCCACCCAGGGCCGCGCGACCTACACGATGGAGTTCAAGCATTACGCCGAGACGCCGAGCAATGTCGCCGAGGCCGTGATCAACGCGAAGAAGCAATGACGCTGACGCGGCGGCGTTGAGCGCGACAAGCCGAAGCCTGCTCCCTGTGAGCAGGCTTTTTTTTATGGCGCCGTTTGCATCGTCGAGCCACGCACCCGTTTTTTGAACGTGCCAGAATGTTGATCAGCCATGCGGCACGCGCCTGAATCGTAAGACCGAAGCGAACGACTCGAACGCGGCACGCCAGCCGAGGAGGAGACACGATGAGCCAGGATCACGAACATCCGCATTACCGGGCCGAGCACGAAGCCGCCGAACCCAGCCAGCAGATCGACTGGCGCGAACACGGCGTGAAGGTCATCCGCGGCGATCAGCTCGACACCAACACCGCGCAAACGCCGGGCATGAACCGCGCGGCCGCGATCAACGCGGCGCGCGTCGGCGCGCAGAAAATCTGGGCCGGCACCGTGACGATCCATCCGAATGCGAAGACCGGCGCGCATCATCATGGCGCGCTCGAAAGCGTGATCTACGTTGTGCGCGGCCAGGCGCGCATGCGCTGGGGCGAGCATCTGGAATTCACCGCCGAGGCCGGTCCCGGCGACTTCATCTTCGTGCCGCCCTATGTGCCGCATCAGGAGATCAACGCGAGCACCGACGAGCCGCTCGAATGCGTGCTCGTGCGCAGCGACAACGAAGCGGTCGTCGTCAATTTGAACATCGACGCGGTGGAGCAGCCGGAAACCGTCTACTGGGTCGATCCGATCCACAAGCATCCGCACGATCACTAAGCCGCTCATCAACCCATCCATTCATCCGCTCGTGCCACATGACGCCTAACGCCTCGCTGCGCCCTCGCCTCGTCGCGCTCTACGCGGTGCTGCTCGCCGCCAACCTCGGCGCATGGCTGTGGGCGCTAATCGCGTTTCGCCACTACCCGCTGCTGCTCGGCACCGCACTGCTCGCGTATGGCTTCGGTCTGCGTCATGCGGTCGACGCCGACCACATCGCGGCGATCGACGCCGTTACGCGCAAGCTGATGCAAACCGGCATGCGACCGGTCGGGATCGGGCTCGCGTTTTCGCTCGGTCATTCGACGATCGTGATTGCGGCGACGATCGGCATCGCCTGGACCACGCATTCGCTGAATGGGCGCTTCGAAAGCTTCAAGGAAGTTGGTGGCACGCTCGGGACACTGGTTTCCGCGTCGTTCCTGCTGGTGCTCGCAGCGGTCAATCTCGTGGTCCTGCGCGACGTGTGGCGCCGCTACCGGCACACGCAACGCGGCGACGTTGCGACCAGAGCGTCAGCCGATGCGCTCGCCCCAGCCGGGCTGCTGTCGCGCGCATTGCGGCCGCTGTTTCGGCTGGTCACGAAAAGCTGGCACATGTATCCGGTCGGCGTGCTGTTCGGTCTCGGCTTCGACACCGCGACCGAGATCGGCCTGCTCGCGATCGCTGCGTCGCAGGCCAGCACTGGCCTGCCGCTCTATTCGATCCTCGTGTTCCCGGCGCTCTTCACGGCCGGCATGACGCTTGTCGATTCGACCGACAACGTGCTGATGGTGCACGCGTACGGCTGGGCG
This sequence comes from Paraburkholderia sp. Cpub6, assembly GCF_014201065.1. Taxonomy (NCBI): domain Bacteria; kingdom Pseudomonadati; phylum Pseudomonadota; class Betaproteobacteria; order Burkholderiales; family Burkholderiaceae; genus Paraburkholderia; species Paraburkholderia sp. Cpub6. The sequence goes on along the minus strand of NZ_JACHDM010000002.1, from coordinate 334,737 downwards.
ATGGACGACCCGAAGCGCAAGCTTTACTACAACGCGAGCATCACGTTCGTGTCGGCGATGGTCGCGATCGTGATTGGCGGCGTCGAGGCGCTGGGGCTGCTGTCGGATCGCTTCGGCTGGAGCGGCGGGGTGTCGGATGCGATCGTCGGAATCAACGATCATTTCGGCGCGCTCGGCTATGCGATCGTCGCGGCCTTCATGGCGTGCTGGATCGGCTCGGTGCTGTTTCATCGCTGGAGACGGCCGGATACGGCGGCACGATAAGTGGCCGGAACCGTTCGGCTGACGTTTCGTAGTTCAGCGTCTTCCGCGGACTTTCATTGGTCCTGTCGTCGAAGCATGTGAAGCGTCGGTCGTGCTTGCGCATCAGCATCGGTTCGAAGCTGCCATCCCGGTCGCGCGGCACCTCAACGCACAATCGCGGCCGCCCCTCGCGAGCACGCGTCCGGTAACCGTTGTGACGACGACACACCGCGCGTCATTTATCGGCCGATCGACTAGCGCGGCGCGCCCCCGGTGCGCCAGAGCCGCGAGCAATCGCTTACACTGAGACCGCTCTGCACAGCGTTGCCCTTTCGCGATAGCGGCCCCACCACATCCCATCGCCCATCGGAAGGCGCGCTGCCCCTCGCGCCGTCGCGCGGCTCGCGCGACGCCTCCGAACCAGCAACAGAACGGGTTGGACACGCCATCGATGAAAACGCCAGCGGACCGATTTCTCGCACCTGACGCATTGGACGCAGCCCGCCTCACAGCCGACGCCTACGGCAACCACGCCCTCGACGAGTTTGTCGCCGGCCGCATCACGCGCCGCGAGCTGCTACGACATGCGAGCATGATCGGTCTGTCGCTTGCGGGTGGCGGCCTGCTCGGCGCGCCGCGAGCGCGGGCGCAAGGTGCACCGCCCACGTCGAACCAGACGATCCGCGTCGCGCATCTGACGCCGGCGGGCGCCGTCGATCCGCTGACGGTGACTGACGCCGCGAGTCTCGCGCTGCTGAACCAGACCGGCGAATTCCTGATCGACGACGACGGCGAGAAGCTGATGCTGAAGCCCGCGCTCGCGCTGTCGTGGAAGCCGAACGACAAGGGCGACGTGTGGACCTTCAAGTTGCGCCCCAACGTGAAATTCCACGACGGCCAGAGCTTCGGCGCGAAAGATGTAGTCGCGACCTTCGACCGTCTCGCCGATCCCGCGAGCGGCTCGGCCGCGCTATCGGTACTAAAGGGCGTGCTGTCGAAAGGCGGCGCGAAGGTCGTCGACGAACACACGGTGGAGTTTCATCTCGACGCGCCGACCGGCAATTTCCCGTACTACGTTTCCTCGGATAATTACAACGCGGTGATCCTGCCCGCGAACTTCGCGGGCAACTACGAAAAGAGTTTCATCGGCACGGGTCCGTTCAAATTCGAAAAGTATCAGCCGAAGGTTGGCGCGTCGTTCGTGCGCAATCCCGACTACTGGGGCGAAAAAGCGTTACCGCAACGCGTACAGTTTTCGTTCTACGCCGACGAGCAGGCTCAACTGCTCGCGTTGCAAGGCCATCAGGCCGACGTGATGGGCACGTTCACCGTGCAGGGCGGCGCGGCCATCCTGAACAATCCGGACTACAAGGCGGTCGGCGTCAAGTCGAGCGCGCACCGCCAGATTCACATGCGCAACGACAGCCCGCTCTTCAAGGACAAGCGCGTGCGTCAGGCACTCGCGTTGTCGCTCGATCGCGACGTGATCGTGCGGGGTCTCTTCAAGGGTCGCGCACAACTCGGCAACGACAGCCCGTTCGCGCCGGTGTTTCCATCGTCGGATGCGGGCGTGCCGCAACGCAAGATCGACGTCGCGAAGGCGAAGCAGCTGCTCGCGCAGGCCGGTGTGCCGAACGGTTTCGACGTCACGCTGACCACCGAAAAATACATGGAGATCCCCGACCTCGCGGTCGTCGTGCAGAACGCCGCGAAGGCGATCGGCGTGCGCATCAATCTGAAGGTCGAGAGCCAATCGCTCTACTACGGCGCGGGCACGCCGGGCAAATCCGACTGGCTCGACTCGCCGCTCGGCATCACCGATTACGGCCATCGCGGCGTGCCGAACGTGTTCCTCAACGCGACGCTGACGAGCAACGGCACATGGAACGCCGCGCACTTCAAGAATCCGCAATACGATCAACTGGTCGCGCAGTTCGTCGCGGCGATCGATCTCGCCACGCAAAAGAAAATCTCCGGGCAGATCCAGACGCTACTGCTCGACGAAACGCCGCTGATCATCCCGTTCTTCTACGATCAGCTGATCGCGATGCGCAAGGGCGTGAACGGCGTGCGCTTCACTGCGCTCGCCCAACTGTATTTCGATCGCGCGACGCTCAGCGCGTAAGCAGCGCGCTGTCCGCCTCGCTTTTCGCAGGAGAACTCCCGATGTCGGCTCCGGTGCCCTCTCCCGCCTCGAATACATCGCGTCCGCCGCGCGCGACGAACGGCAACGCGGGCCGCGTCGCGCGTTTTCTCGCGACGCGCGCGGGTCTTTCGCTGATCACCTTGTGGCTGCTGTCGGTGATCGTGTTCGCGGGCGGCCAGTTGCTGCCCGGCGATATCGGCCGCGCGGTGCTCGGGCCGCTCGCCGATGCGCGCGCGGTCGCCGCGCTCGATCATCAGCTCGGCGCCGACCGGCCGCTGCTCACGCAATACATCGACTGGATCACGCATTTCGTGCGCGGCAACATGGGGCTGTCGTACGCATATCGCGAACCGGTCAGGCCGTTCATCGCCGATGCGCTCGGGCATTCGGCGAAGCTCGGCCTGCTCGCGTTCATCGTCGTCGTGCCGCTCGGCATCGCAGGCGGCGTGTGGTCGGCGATGCATGCGGGGCGCTGGCTCGATCGCACAATCAGCATCGCCGGTTTGTCGGCGACCGTGGTGCCGGAGTTCGTGTCGTCGATCGTGCTGATTCTCGTGTTCGGCGTGTGGCTGCGCTGGCTGCCCATCGAGGCCTCATATCCGCCCGATGCGAGCGTGCTCGAACAGCTGCGGCATCTGGTGCTGCCGGTGCTGCCGCTCGTCCTCGTGTTCTTCGGCTACATCGCGCGAATGGCACGCGCGGGCACCGTCGAAGCGCTCGACGCCGACTACACGCGCACCGCCATCCTCAAGGGCCTGCCGCGCCACGTCGTGATCTGGCGGCACGTGCTGCGCAATGCACTGCTGCCGACGATCACGGTCGCCGCCACCCAACTCGGCTACATGATCGGCGGACTCGTGGTGGTCGAGACGCTGTTCCGCTACCAGGGCATCGGCTCGCTGATCTACAACGCCGCCAAGGCGAAGGACTTTCCAATGCTCGAAGCGGGCGTACTGACGATCGGCGTCGTCTATACGCTCGCGAATCTGGTCGCCGATGCGCTGCACGTGCTGCTCAATCCGCGACTGCGGGTGAGGACCGCCGAATGAATACGACCGTGCCGCCGGCTTCATCGACGCCACCAGGCTCGCCCGCGCCAGGCGCGCCGGTCTCCGAGCCGCGTTTCCCGCGCCTCCTCCTGCTCCTCGGTTCGCCGACCTTCATCGTGGGCGCGCTGATCGTCGCGTGGTGGATCGTCTGCGCGATCGCCGGGCCGTGGTTCGTGCATCTCGATCCGTACGCGTCCGATCCGCTCAATTCGCTGACGCCGCCCGATCGCACGCACTGGTTCGGCACCGATCAGCTCGGCCGCGACGTATTCTCGCGCGTGATCGTCGGCGCGCGCGACATCCTGACGATCGCGCCGCTCGCGACACTGCTCGGCACCGCGGCGGGCACCGCGCTCGGCCTGGTGGTCGGCTACTTCGACGGCTGGGTCGACGACGTGATCGGCCGCATGATCGACGCGGTGCTCGCGCTGCCGCTCGTAATCGTCGCGCTGCTCGCGCTCGCCGCGGTCGGTGCGTCGAACTTCACGGTGATTCTCGTGATCGGCACCACCTTCACGCCGATAACAGCCCGCACCGTGCGCGCCGCCGTGTTCGCAGAGCGGCATCTCGACTATGTGGCCGCCGCGCAGCTGCGCGGCGAACGCGCGCCGTACATCATGTTCGCGGAGATCCTGCCGAACGTGCTGCCGCCGATCGTCGTCGAAGCAACGGTGCGGCTCGGCTATGCGATCTTCGCGGTCGCGACGCTGTCGTTCCTCGGCTTCGGCATCCAGCCGCCGTCGGCCGACTGGGGGCTCGCGCTGTCCGAGTCGTACACGTTGATGGCGGGCGGCGCGTGGTGGACCGTCGTGTTCGCGGCGGGCGCGATCGCGTCACTGGTGGTCGGCGTCAATCTGATCGCCGACGGCGTGCAGGGAGTGCTCGACCAATGAACGGCCCACCGCCCTCCTCGTTCGCCGCGTTCGACGTGTCGAAAAGCGATCGCACCGATGCGCTGACCGTGGTCGGCCTGACGGTCACCTACCGGATCCGCGGACGCGATCGCGAAGTGCTGCAGGACGTATCGTTTCGCGTGCGACGCGGCGAGGCGTATGGGCTCGTCGGCGAATCCGGTTGCGGCAAGTCGACCGTGGCAATGGCGACGCTGCGCTATCTGCCGCGCAATGGCAAGGTGAAGGCCGGCAAGATCGTAATCGCCGGTGAGGACGTGCAGAAGCTGGGTGCCGACGCGCTGCGCAGCATGCGTGCGACGACCGTCTCGATGGTCTACCAGGACCCGGGGCGCGCACTGAATCCATCGCTGACGATCGCCCGTCAGGTTTCCGAAGCATTCGAGGCGGCCGGCGTCGCGCGCGACGAGGCGCTGCAACGCACGCTCGAGATACTCAAACGCGTCCGCATCGCGGCGCCCGAGCGCGTGATGAACAGCTATCCGCATCAATTGTCGGGCGGCATGCAGCAGCGCGTGGTGATCGCGATGGCGCTCGCGTCGAACCCCGCGCTGCTGATTCTCGACGAACCGACTACCGGCCTCGATGCGACCGTCGAAGCGGAAGTGCTCGACCTCGTCGCACAGGCGCGCGAGGAACTCGGCACCGCGGTGCTGTTCATCAGCCACAACCTCGCGGTGATCGGCCGCATGTGCGAACGCGTCGGCGTGCTGTACGCGGGCAAACTGGTCGAGGAAGGCGCGACCCAGGACGTGTTCGCGCGGCCGCGTCATCCGTACACGGTCGGATTGCTGCGCTGCCTGCCGACGGCCGGACGCAGCAAGGACAGCGAGCGGCTCGATACGATCGCGGGCGGCCTGCCTCTGCCGGGCTCGGTCACGCAGGGCTGCATCTATGCGGAGCGCTGCCGTCTCGCCGACGAGCGCTGCCGCCGCGACGCGCCGCCGCCCTATCGCCTCGGCGCCCGGCATGGCGATCAGATGGCGCGCTGCCACTATCACGAGCGTGCGATCGAACTGCCGCGTGCGACATCGAGCGCGGCGCCGGTGGCGGCCGCATCATCCAACGCGGCGCCGCGCGTGCCCTCTGCGCCGGTCTTGCGCGCCCGGAACCTGTCGAAAACATTCCACGTATCGGGCGTCCCGCTGCGCGCGGTCGACGACGTGTCGCTCGAACTCGCGAGCGGCGAGACGCTCGGCCTCGTCGGCGAATCGGGCAGCGGCAAGACAACGCTCGCGCGGCTGCTGCTCGGCCTGCTCGCACCCGATGCCGGCAGCGCGCTCGAACTCGACGGCGCCCCGCTCGCCGCGCGCGTCACGCGACGCAGCGACGAGCAGCTGAAATCGCTGCAGATCGTGTTCCAGAATCCGGACTCGGCGCTCAATCGCGCGCATTCCGTCAAGCGGCTGATCGGCCGTGCGCTCGCGCGCTTCACCGCGCTGCGCGGGCCCGAGATCGACGCACGGCTCGCCACGCTGACGGACGCCGTGCGGCTGCCCGAGCGCTATCTGGACGCACGTTCACGCCAGCTTTCGGGTGGGCTCAAGCAGCGCGTCGCGATTGCGCGCGCGTTCGCCGGCGAACCACGTGTCGTCGTGTGCGATGAGCCGACTTCATCGCTCGACGTGTCGGTGCAGGCCGCGATTCTGAACCTGCTCGCCGATCTGCAGCGCGAGCGCGGCGTCAGCTACGTGTTCATCTCGCACGATCTGCACGTGGTCCGCTATGTGTCGGATCGCATCGCGGTGCTCTACCTCGGCCGGCTGCTCGAAATCGGCCCGGCGGCGGCCGTGTTCGATGGACCGCAGCATCCCTATACCGAGGCGCTGCTGTCCGCCGTGCCGACGCTGCCGGGCGACGGCGCGTGCGGCGAGGTGCATCAACGTACGCGTATCCGTCTCACCGGCGAGTTGCCCGGGCCCGGCGCGATGCCGTCGGGCTGCGTGTTTCACACGCGCTGTCCGCGCAAGCTCGGCGCGATCTGCGAGCAGCAGGACCCGCCGTTTCTCGACGCGGACGGCGCCGCCGATCCGTCTTCCGCGCACCGGATTCGCTGCCATATTCCGGTCGCCACACTTCGCGAGCTGCAAAGCGAGCCGCGCGACGACAACGCGAGCGACCCGACGAATGGCGGCAACGCCGACGATGCGTCGGAAAACGCCAGCTAGCGTCGACTCGAACCTCATCGACGCACACCCCTCTCTTAACGAATCCCGCGTCGGAACACGCTTTTGCGTCCGCGCGTTTCATCGTCGCAACGTTTTGAGGCGTTTTTCCGGCGTGCGCATCGCACATCCCGATATCGCCCGTGTCGCTTCAAGGCTTTGCGGCGCGTGGCATGGATATCGCTAAATTAGCGGCCAGAGATTCGAAGCCAAACCGGGCGCGCAACGCCGCGCATATCCGCACGACGAGCGTCACCACGCGATGGCGCGACCTCGCGCGATCAGCACGGCAGCGACGCACGGACAACTTCGACACAACGGACCGGGGGTTCGACAAGAACCGCGTGCAGACAGGTCGGCCGGCGCTGGGCAGCTCGCGAAGGCGGCAGCGAGGTACCGTCCTTCGCTCTGGAGACGCGCGATGAAGACCGGAAAATCAGATCACTACTACTGTGCAATGATGCGCGGCGCGGTGGTCCTCGCGGGGGTCGCGGTGTTGGCGGGCGGGACCGCGTACGGGGCGTCGACGGACGTGATCCCTCGCTCGATTGTGCTGGCCGACGCGTCGCGGGCGCAACCCGACGATTCAACGCCGCTGCTGCTCGCGCAGAACGACGGCGCGGCGACCGGCGCCGAGGCTGGCACGGCCACAGCCGCCGACGACACCGCCTCGGTGTTCGCGCCGGGCGGCTGCGGCGGGCTCGGCGGTCCGGGCTGCGGGCGGCTCGGCGGCGGCAGTGGCAACGGCAGCGGTAATGGCGGCGCGGCGGGTTCGAGCAATAGCGGTGCTGGCGCAAGCGGCAACAGCGGCGCCGGGGCGGCGGGTTCAGGGAGCGGAAGTGGGAGTGGCGGTGCGGGCACGGGCGGTAAGGGAAATAGCGGTAGTGGTGGCGGCGGAGGAAGCGGAGGTGGAAGCGGCGGTGGCGGCGGCGGAGGAGGCAGCGGCGGAGGAGGCAGCGGTGGAGGCGGAAGCAGCGGCGGCAGCGGGAGCGGCGGCTGCGGTTGCGGAGGCTCCAGCGGTGGCCCAGGTGGTGGCTTTGGCGGTGGCCCTAGCGGTGGTTTCGGCGGTGCGAATGGTGGTGGCTTCGGTGGTGGCTTCGGTGGTGGCTTCGGTGGTGGCTTCGGTGGTGGCTTCGGTGGTGGCTTCGGTGGTGGCTTCGGTGGCGGGTTCGGCGGAGGCTTTGGCGGAGGCTTCGGCGGCGGTCACGGAGGCAAGGGTGGCGGCAGTGGCAACGGTGGCGGGAACGGGCACTAGGCGTCGCCCGTTGCCCCGGGTAGGGAGCCCCCGCGCCCTACCCGCCGGCGACATGTCCCGGCACGCTGTCCGCTATCCGCTGGCAACGGCGGTGATGTCCCGATCCCCCGGTCGGGCGTCACCGCCGGAGGCCGGTCGGAGCGGCCCGCCCGCCTTCGGCGCGCGCTGACGGAATGGCTCGGAGAGCGCGCGCCGCGCCTCGCGCCATCGCGCGAACCGCACCGCGAGCGACGGGAACACAACCTCCATTGCGTGCGAGTGTTATGGAACCAATCCGAGACGACCGCCTCATATCAAATTCATCGTTCGATATGAGGGCCCACAACATGCATAGAAGCGTCCCCCCCTCCGCGACCCGCACGGCAGCCGCCGTGCTGACCGCTGCCGCCCTGGGCCTCGCATCGCTCGCCAATGCGCAAACACCCGCGCAGCCAATGGCGCAAACCTTGTCGCAAGCGGCACCACCGGTCGACCCGAGCTTCTCCGCCTACTCGCTCGTCCAGAGCTGCAAACAGCGCCACGACAACGTCGCGCAAGGGCAATGCGTCGGCGCGATCCGCGGCATCATCCACGGTTATCAATACGGCGTGCTGTTCCTCTCGCAACGAGCAACCCTCCCCGCCAACGAAACGCAGCGCGTGTCGCTATGCCTGCGCGACGTGGCGGTGTCGTCGATCGTCGACGACTTCCTCGCCGATGCCGCCCAGGTGCCGGACGACGCGCTGCAGCACACCCCCGCCGAAGTCGCCGTGCTCGGCTCCGTGCATCAGCACCATCCCTGCACCTGAGCGCCGCGTCAGCGCGAGCGGCGTCATCGACGCCCACAGCGCTTCGAGCCTCGCGCGCCGCCGTTGCGCAACGGACGGCGGCCGCGCCGGCGCTTACAACATCTCCAGCGCACGCTTGCCGCGCGGCGGCTTGAAGTACGCGTCGAGCGCGGCGAGTTCGCCGGCTTCCAGCACCAGTTGCGACGCGCGATGGTTGTCGCGCACATGCTCGACGCGGGCCGCCTTCGGAATCGCGCACACATTGGGCTTGCCCAGCACCCACGCGAGCGCCACCTGAAACACCGAGACGCCGCGCGCGTCGGCGATATCGTCGAGCGGCGAGCGTTTCGGCAGCCGCGCATGATCGACCGGGCTATACGCCATCGCCGGCATGCCGCGCGCGGCGAGCCACGGCAACAGATCGAACTCCGGCCCGCGCCGCGCCACGTTATACAGAATCTGGTTGGTCGCGCACGCGTCGCCGCCTGGCGTCGCGACAAGTTCTTCCATGTCGTCGGTATCGAAGTTGCTGACGCCCCAGTGACGGATCTTGCCCGCGCGCCGCAGCGCCTCGAAGCCGTCGACGGTGTCCGCGAGCGGCACCGAGCCACGCCAGTGCAGCAGATACAGATCGAGCCGGTCCGTTTTCAGACGCTTCAGGCTCTGCTCGCACGCGGCGATCACGCCGCGCCGGCTGGCGTTGTGCGGATACACCTTGCTGACCAGAAACACCTTGTCGCGCAAACCCGCGAGCGCTTCGCCGAGCAGCGACTCGGTCGCGCCGTCGCCGTACATTTCGGCGGTATCGATCAGCGTCATGCCGAGTTCGATGCCGCAGCGCAGCGCATCGATTTCCGCCGCGCGTCGTGCCCGCTGCTCGCCCATCTCCCACGTGCCCTGCCCCAGTGCTGGCATGCGCTCGCCGCCCGGTAGGCTCACGCTTGCGATCTCGCTCGTCATGCTGACTCCTCGAAAGTGCCTCGATCCAGATGCGATGCGCTGGCCCGCCGCCTCATCACGCAACGCATGCTACGAAAAACCTGGCGATGAGTTTAGCGGTTCCGCGGCCTCGCAACGGCGCGCCTGGCAAAAGCCCGCTATAACGGGACGCGCCGATGTTTTAAAATTGCCGCTTGCCCATCCTGCGTGAGCCCCATGACCTCTGCCTCGGAAGACCGCTGGCGCGACCTGCGCCCGGACCCGGAAAACGACACGCCGCTCTATCTGCAACTTGCCCGCAAGCTCGGCAGCGCGATCCACGAAAACCGCTGGAACGCCGGCGAGGCGCTGCCTTCGGAGCGCGTGCTGTCGGAGGCGCTCGGCGTGTCGCGCATCACGTCGCGCAAGGCGATCGCGCTGCTCGTGGAGCAGGGTTTGATCCGCCGCACTCAAGGCGCGGGCAGCTTCATCACGCCGCGCTACGAAGATCCGTTGTCGCGTCTGTCGAGCTTCAGCGAAATGCTGCGGCGGCGCGGCTTCACGCCGAGTTCGAAGTGGCTGTCGCGCGAAATCTCGCCGGCCAATCGCGACGAGGTGATCCAACTGGGTCTGTCGCCGGCCGCAGCGGTCACGCGGCTGCGGCGGCTGCGGCTCGCCGACGGCATCGTGATGGCGGTCGAGAATTCGACGTTTCCGGCCGCGGTGATTCCCGATCCACAGGCAATCGGCGACTCGCTGTACACGTATCTGGAGAATCGCGGACTGACGATCGTGCGCGCGTTGCAGCACTTCCGCGCGGTCAACGCGAGCGACGAGATCGCGCAGCAGATGAGCATCGCGCCGAACGAGGCGTTGCTGTTGATCACGCGCGTCGGATATACGGCGGATCAGCGGGCGATCGAACTGACGGACACGTACTGCCGCAACGATTACTACGACTTCGTGGCGGAGTTGCGAAAGTAAGCTGCGCCACGGTGGGCGGTTAGGTACGCCGCGTTCCCAACCTGAACGCGCCGCCCGCTCCAACCGTCACGGCCACCGGGCTTCGTGCGCGCCGATGCGCGCTGGCGGCAGCGCATAAAACGCAGGCGTCTGCTCCAGTTCCTCCGCCGGCAGCACGCCAAGCACACGCCCGAACTCCGATTGCACGCTCGCGACGCAATCGCGCACATCGTCGAGCGACACCTCGGGCGCCTGCTGCCCATCGGCCAGCAGCCCGAACGACCGCAGCCAACGCCCCGTCTGCGCAAGAGACACCTTCACATGCCAGCTGCCGCCCTCGCGAGCGCGCCGCGCGAGCGCGACCATCGCGCCGAACGCGGCCAGATAGCCGGTCGCGTGATCGAGCGCCTGACACGGCAGATGCCGCGGCTCGGCCGAACCCGCCGCCGCGCGCTCGGTCCACGCGATGCCGCTCGCCGACTGCACCAGACTATCGAAGCCGCGTCGCTCCGCCCACGGCCCTGTGTGCCCGTACGCGCACACCGAAACATAGACGATGCCGGGCCGCAGCCGCGCAAGCTCGTCCGGCCCAAAGCCGCGCGCCTCGAGCGCGCCCGGACGATAGGCCTGCAGGAACACGTCGGCATCGCGCGCTAGTCCGCGCAACGTGTCGCAGCCTGCCGCCTCGCGCAGATCGACGATTGCCGAACGCTTGCCGCGGCCGTTGTCGATCACGAGCGGCGCGATGTTCGGCAGATGCGGCCCGTTGATCGTCAACACGTCCGCGCCATGATGCGCGAGCGCGCGGCCGGCCACCGGTCCCGCGATGATCCGCGACAGATCCAGCACCCGCACACCCGCGAGCGGGCGGTCGATGCCGGAGTCAACGTCAGCGGCGGCGAGGCGCGGCGGCTCGGCTGGGGCGTCGCCGATGCGCTCGATCTCGAACAGCGGCAAGCGCGCGATCGCTTTGGCCTGCTCGAGCGCGGCCCATTCGTCGGGCGTGCGAATCAAGGCGGCGCACAGGCCCGCGTCGGCGAGCGTTTGATCGAGCGTCGCGCCCTCCCAGCCGCGAATTGCGGCCGCCACCGAGTGCCGCCCATTGTCACAGCCGAGCACCTCGAGCACGCCCTTCAGGTGATGCGCGAAATTCGTATGCAGCTGGATCCAGCGGCCGTCGCCCGTTTCATAGAAGCCGGTGACCGGATCGCGCAGCGCGGGCGGCGGCCCATCGTCGATCCGCAAATAGCGTTCGCTGCGAAACGCCGCCAGCGCGCGACGCATCTGCACCGACACCTGTTGCAGGCGAGCGCTGCGCAAGCGCCAGTATTCGGCGGCGGCGAGGCCCGTCGCGGCGATGGTCGACGCCGCGAGGCTGCCGACACGGTAGACCGACGGCAAGCCGGGATCCGCGCCGGCGAGCGACACGGCGTGCAGCGCGACCGGATCGCAGCCGGCGAGGGTCCAGATGTGCTTGAGGGCGAGTTCGGGCGTCATGAGATCGGGCGCGCTGGCCGCGCGGACAGGAAGCAGGTACACCGAGTCTAAATTTGCGCCTTGCCGCAATCAATCTTGATTATGATAATCAACATATATTGATTTCTTCGGTTTATACGCACTTTTATGCCAGCCCCGATTTACCTGAGCGCCGCCGAAGCGGCCGCAACGCTCGGCGTCAGCTTGCCAACGCTGTACGCGTATGTGAGCCGAGGCATGCTCGGCTCGTCGCCGGATGCGCAAGGCAGGCATCGGCTCTACGATGCCGCCGAGGTGCGCCGCCTCGCGCGTCGCAAGGCGGACGGCAAACGCACCGGCAAGGTCGCGCAGAAGGTGCTCGACTGGGGCGTACCGGTGCTCGAATCGTCGATCACGCTGGTCGCGGACGGTCGGCTGCTGTATCGCGGGCACGATGCGATCGAGCTCGCGCGCAGTGCGTCACTCGAAGACGTCGCGGCGCTGTTGTGGGAATGCAGCGCGCGGCGCATCGCCGATGCGCCCATCGTGCCGCTCGCCCCCGCGCAATGGGCCGCGTGGCTCAAGCTGTGGAGTGACAGCACGCCGCTCGATCGCGCGCTGGTGCTGCTGCCGGCCGCCGCCGCGCAGATGCCGCGCGTGTGGGCGCTCGGCCGCGATGCGCAGCTCGACACCGCGTGCGCCGTGATGCGGCTGCTGGCCGCCGCGATGCTGCCGGCGGCGCCGTCGAACGAACCGCTGCATCGGCAGATCGCGACGGCCTGGCGGGTGCGCAGCCGTCAGCAAAGCGGACTGCTGCGCGCGGCCCTGGTCGCCTGCGCGGATCACGAGCTGAACGCGTCGACGTTCACGGTCCGTTGTATCACGTCGACGGGCACGCACCTGTTCGGTGCGGTCGCGGGCGGGCTCGCGGCGCTTTCCGGGCCGCGTCACGGCGGCGAAACCGTGCGCATCGCCGCGCTGCTCGATGAGGCGTCGCGCTCGCCCGAGCTGGACCGCTATCTGGCGAACCGTCTCGCGCGCTACGAGCACGGCGCGCAAGGGCCGGTGCTGTCGGGCTTCGGTCATCCGCTCTATCCGGACGGTGATCCGCGCGCGCGGCTATTGCTGACGATGCTCGCCGACTGCGCGCCAGCCCGCTCGCCGCTCAGCGAGGTGCTGCAGGTCGCGCGAGCGGTGCGCGACACGACCGGCGCGGAGCCGACGGTGGATTTCGCGCTTGCCGCGATCGAGCGCGTGCTCGGCTTGCCGAGCGGGGCCGCGTTCACGCTGTTCGCGCTCGGGCGGGTGGTCGGCTGGATCGCGCACGCGATGGAGCAGGCGCGCGATGGCCGGTTGATCCGGCCGCGGGCGCGGTATATCGGGGAGTATGAGGCGGGAGGTGCTGCTTAGGGGCCAGGAAGAGGCGGCTCGCCGTTCGCCCTGCATCAGACCACGCCCGGCCGACGCGCCAGCCAAGCCGGCATCGGCCAGCCGAATAGCAGCGTCGGCAACCTGCGTTCCGAGCCGCTCGCCAGCGCAAAACGCGCCCCGGCCCGCCCGGCGCTGATCCATGCCACCGATCCACGCGCCAACTCGATCGACTGCCCCGCCGCCAGCCAGTGATCCTCATGCTCGCCCTCGACGGTCAGCCAGACGTTGCCGCTGATCACCTTGAAAATCGTCGGACGCGCAACGCGCCAGGCCGTGACGGGCTCGCCATGTTCCAGCTCGAAAACTCGCACTTCTCGCATCGCCGTTCTCCTCGATGAACTTCTGTTGTACCGATTATTGACGTGCGATGATCGGAGACCCATGCACAGTTCCGAACACTTTCATCGGAACTGTTCAGTCAAAAAACCGAACAGTTGGCATGGCTCGTGCGGCGCAGGTTTAAAACTTTCGCGTTCGCAGGCCGGCGACAGAAGGCAAGCGTATGAAACTCGAAATCCAGCTCGATCGGGACAACGGCGTGCCGCTGACCGAGCAGATCGTCGCGGGCGTCTCGGCGTGGATCCGCTCGCGCAATGCGCATCCTGGCTCAAAGCTGCCGTCGATCCGCCAGTTCGCCGCCGACTTCGCCGTAAGCCGCTTTCCGGTGATCGAGGCATACGACCGGTTGGTGTCGCTCGGCTATGTCGACTCGCGCCACGGCTCCGGCTTTTACGTCGCCGATCGCCAACCGACCGACATGCGCTGCCAGGGCACTTCGGACCCGCGCCGCGCCGATGTCGAGTCGGACCATCTGCTCGAGCAATTCAACTTTCCGGGCGAGACGCTGAAGCTCAGCACCGGTTTCATCCCCGAAAGCTGGCGCGACATCGATGGCATTGCGCAGGCGATCCGCCACGTGTCGCGAACCGATCCGGCTAGCATGGTCGAGTACGCGACGCCGCTCGGCAACCCGGTCTTGCGCGAACAGTTGCGCGGCCGCATTGGCCAGTTGGGCATCCAGGCAGACGCATCGCAGATTCTGATCACCAATGGCGCGAGCCAGGCGTTCGATCTGCTGGTGCGCTACATGCTCAAGCCAGGCGACACGATTTTTGTCGAGGACCCCGGTTACTACAACCTGTACGGCCTGTTGCGCCTGCACGGCATGAAGCTGATCGGCATTCCACGCACCGGCAATGGTCCCGACCTCGACGCGATGCAGGCGCAACTGAAGCTGCACCGGCCCAGATTGCTGCTCGTCAACACCGTGTTCCACAATCCGACCGGCACCACGGTCGCACCGCAGGTCGCATTCCGTTTGCTGCAAATGGCGCGAGAGCATGGCTTCCAGATCATCGAGGACGATATCTACGCGGATTTTCAGACCGAGCTCACCGACCGCCTGGCCACCCTCGACCAACTCGAACAGGTGATCTACATCGGCGGATTGTCGAAAACGCTGTCGTCTTCGCTACGGGTCGGCTGCGTGGTGGCGAGTCACGCGATCATCAAGGACCTGGTCGACATCAAGATGCTGACGAGCATCGGCTGTTCGCGCTTTGCCGAAGCGGTGGCGGTGTCGATGCTGGAGCGCGGCGCATATCGCAAATATCTGGAGCGACTGCGCCGCCAGATGCGCGGCGCGCTCGGCTCGACCGTCCAGACACTCGAAGATGCCGGCTGGGAGATCTTCGAAGAACCAGCGGGCGGCAAGTTCGTGTGGGCACGCGTGCCGCATGTCGCGGACGCCGAGCGGCTCGTTGAATGCGGCGTGCCCCTCGGAGTGACGGTGCTGCCTGGCCAACACTTCAGGCCGAACCGGGAGGTGAGCCCGTGGATCAGGATTCATGTGGCGTTTGGCAACGAGCCATGGGCACAGGCGTTTTTTCATGCGGCAGCGCAGTTGCCACCTGATGCGTGAACACGGCGCGGAGCGCGGCCGTGGCGCAGCGCCGATACCCGCGCAACGCTGCGCCGCCCGCTGCACCGGGACCCGCTTTTCCCTAGAATAGCGAGTCCCAGCCCGACCGAGCGCGCCCAGCCGCCTCATATGTCCACGACGCCGCCTCCGCCCGCCCTCGCTCCCGATATTCCCTCGGGTCCTTCGCCCCGCTCGCTGACCGTGATGCTGTGGCTGGTCGCCACCGGCTTCTTCATGCAGACGCTCGATTCGACGATCGTCAACACCGCGCTGCCCGCGATGGCGACAAGCCTCGGCGAGCTGCCGCTGCGCATGCAATCGGTGGTGATCGCCTACTCGCTGACGATGGCGGTGATGATCCCCGTGTCCGGTTGGCTCGCCGACAGACTCGGCACGCGGCGCGTGTTCTTCAGTGCGATCCTCGTGTTCGCGGTGGGCTCGTTGCTGTGCGCGAACGCGCATACGCTGAACCAACTGGTGCTCTTTCGTGTTCTGCAAGGCGTGGGCGGCGCGATGCTTCTGCCGGTTGGGCGGCTCGCGGTGCTGCGAACCTTTCCGGCTGAGCGCTATCTGCCGGCGTTGTCGTTCGTGGCGATTCCGGGGCTGATCGGACCGTTGATCGGACCGACGCTCGGTGGCTGGCTCGTCAAGATCGCGTCGTGGCACTGGATCTTTCTGATCAACGTGCCGGTGGGCATCGTGGGCTGCATCGCGACGTTTATCTTCATGCCGGATAGCCGCAACGAACACACGGGCAAATTCGACCTTGGCGGCTACCTGTTGCTGGTGGTGGGCATGGTGGCGATTTCGTTCGCGCTCGACGGCCGCACCGAGTTCGGCATTCAACATGCGACGGTGCTGGTGCTGCTGATTCTGAGCATGGCGTGCTTCGTTGCGTATGGGCTGCACGCGGTGCGCGAGCCCGCGCCGATCTTCCCGCTCGATCTGTTCAAGATCCACACGTTTAGCGTTGGGCTGCTCGGTAATCTGTTCGCGCGGATCGGCAGCGGCTCGATGCCCTACCTGATTCCACTGCTGTTGCAGGTGAGCCTCGGCTATAGCGCATTCGAAGCCGGGCTGATGATGCTGCCCGTGGCGGCCACGGGCATGGCGACGAAGCGCCTCGTGACGAAGCTGATTCTGAAGTACAGCTACCGGCGCGTGCTGATGGCGAACACGATTCTGGTCGGCCTGATGATGGCGAGTTTCGCGCTCACGAGCACGCATCAGCCGCTGTGGCTGCGGCTCGTGCAATTGGCGATCTTCGGCGGCGTAAACTCGATGCAGTTCACCGCGATGAACACGTTGACGTTGAAGGACCTCGGCACCGGCGGCGCCAGCAGCGGCAATAGCCTGTTTTCGCTCGTGCAGATGCTTTCGATGAGTCTCGGCGTGACGGTGGCCGGTGCGTTGCTGACAACCTTTACCGGCATCATGCAACGCGTGACCGGCGCCAATTCGCTGCCCGCGTTTCATGCGACGTTCCTCTGTGTCGGCATCATCACCGCATGCTCGTCATGGATCTTTGCGCAGTTGTCGCCGGAGATTCGCACGCCCGCGAAAAAGACCGATCCTTCGGAGCGTGCTTGAAAGCCGCACGAGCCAGGACGACGCATCCTCGTGCACTCGCGAACGGATTTCCGGGCATCGCTCCACGCGCGCCGCACGCAGCACCCTCGCACAGCGTCGCCGACCCGCAACAGGGCGCGTCCCGCACCAGCGAAGTGCGCGTTATCGCCTTCGTACCGCGGCGGGCACACAATGATTTCCTCGGAGCATTGCTGGTGGACGCTCGAGCTTTGTTCGAACACGCGCATAGTTCTTGCTCGTCTATCCTGTAAACTCTTGGTCTGCGCGCGCGAACTCCTGCCTGGCCCAGCAAGCGCCGCCATTTCCACACGACTGACACGATGAGCATGATCGAACTCGATCCTCCCGGCTTCCAGCCACCACGCCCGATGGCCGGCGACGAAGGCTCCCGGCGTACCGTTCTCTATGGCGGCTACACCGTTTTCAGCGTGTTTCAGCCGGTCTTTTCGGTATCGCACCGGCGCGCGATCGGGTATCACGCGTCGCTGCGCGTGCACGACGAGCATGAGCGGCAAGTGCCCTCGCACGAAGTCTTTACGCAGGCCGCGCGACGCGGCGATCTGCTGGAACTCGGACGGCTGGCCGAATCGCTGCACCTCGGCAACTTCAACGCATTCGACAGCCACGACGAATGGCTCTTCCTCAGCCTGCATCCGGCCGCACTGATGGACACCAGCTACGGCGACGCGCTGCTTGCCAGCCTGAAGGCGCTCGGGCTGCCGCCGCAGCGCGTGGTGCTCGAAGTATCCGAACAGGCTGGCGGCGAAACCACGCGCTTCGCCGAAATCGTCGATTCGCTGCGCAAGTCCGGTTTCCTGATCGCGCTCGACGGCTTTGGCGCCAAGCATTCGAACATCGACCGGGTGTGGAATCTGCGGCCGGACATCGTCACGCTCGACCGCTGCATCCTCGCGCAAGCGAGCGAACACTCGCATATCGAGCGCGTGTTGCCGGGCCTCGTCTCTCTGTTGCACGAGTCTGGGCAACTGGTGCTGATGGGCGGTCTGAGCACCGAACGTGATGCGCTGATCGCGCTCGAATGCAATGTCGACTTCGTCCAGGGCGCATTTTTCGCGGGTCCGAGCGTCGAACCCGTGAAGCCGCAAGTTGCCGCTGGCCTGATGGATTCGCTCTCCGCTTCGCTGCGCGAACGCGTTGCCGCTCGAGAGAAAGCGCAATCCGCGCGGCTCGCGCCGTATGTCACGGCGCTCGAGGCAGCCGCCGCGCAGTTGGTTGCCGGGGAATCGATCACGCAGGCGACCGCACCTCTGCTCGCGCTCGGAGAAACGGCGCGCTGCTTTGTTTTGGACGGTTCGGGGCGGCAGATCGGCGACAACGTGCTGCCGCCGGGGCGCACATCGCAACGCGCAAAGCGCTTCAGCCCGCTGCTGCATTCCGAAGGCGCGAGTTGGGAGCGCCGCCCGTACTTCATTCAGGCGATGCGTCAACCGGGGCGGGTTCATCTGACGCCGCCGTATCTGTCGATCAACGAAGCGCATCTGTGCGTGACCGCCTCGATTGCCGCGCACACGTCGCATGGTACGCAGGTGCTATGCGTCGACATCAACTGGGAAGTCGCGGCTCACCGTAACTGACGCCGCCGTATGGTCCTTGATGCGGGCAAGCAGTTCCGTGACCGCATCACGGCCCAGCATCCGGTTGGCCGCCTGCAGATGCGCGGCGCTGGTCAGGATGCGCAGCGAGACGATTTTCGCCGAAAGGTCCGTTTTGCCATCCGTCACCACGTCGATTAACCCGACGATGTCGCCGTCGCAGAACAGTGCGATGCACACCGCACCCGCCATCGACACCACCTCGGCATGGCTCGCCTGTTGCGCGAGCGATGTGACTACAGCCATCCACTTCGGACCTGAACCCGGTTCGCGGTCGCGTTGCGCTTCGGTTTCAGGCGTTGGCCCTTGTGCTCGAAGGGCCGGGTTGGCTGTGGGGAACCGAGGGGGCGGAGCGTACAAAGGTACGTCGCTGATCAGTTGCGGCGCATCGCTGAAAAGCTGTAGCAGGCCCGCCCGGTCTTGCGCTTCGAGCGCCGCGCGCAAACGCTCGACGATTCGCCCATGCACCGCCGGATCGGGCCGCTCCAACGGCGCCCCCGCACGTCTCAGACGCTCCTTGGCGCGATGAACCATTTGCCGGCAAGCGGCCGGTGTGCGCTCGAGAATCGAGGCGATTTCCGCATAACCACACTCAAACGCTTCATGCAGGACGAGCGCCGCACGTTCGTCTGGCTTCAGATGTTCGAGAAGCAGCATCACGCCGTACGACATATCTGCCGCTCGCAACGCCAACTCCTCCGCCGATGGTGCGACCTCGTCGAGCCACGGCTCCGGCAACCAGCCGCTAGCCTGTGACGCACGCTCGCGCCGTGCATGACGCAGACGGTCGATCGCCGTGCGCGTGGTGAGCGTGGTGAGCCACGCGACCGGCGTTTGCACCGCCTGCGTATCGGCCAGGTGCCATTTGAGCCAGACATCCTGCACCACGTCTTCCGCCTCCGCGCGACTGCCGAGCATCCGATATGCGAGTGCCAGCAGACGGGCGCGCGCGGCCTCGAAACTGGATGCCTTGTCGATTCCCTGTTCCGTCATGCGTAGACCTCCCGATGGTGCGTGGTGAAAAAGCGGCTGCATACCGGTGGCATGGCTCAGGCGCGCGTCATGCTCGGTATTCCTGAGCTTGACGCATGGGCAACCGGTGATGTGACAGCGCGGCGCAAAAAAATTCTCTGTCACAACGCCAGCGGCTGCTTCGTCAAATGAGCAACAACCGGCGCATGTCACGCGGCTTCTGATCCGCGGCGGCCTGCGCATCCCGGAATGCCCGCGCCATCCATCCTGAACGAGGAATCCATGCCTTCCAGTTACCCGTCTGTCTCCGGCCTCGGCCTTGTGCCCACGGTGATCGAACAGTCCGGCCGGGGCGAACGTGCCTATGACATCTACTCCCGCCTGCTGCGCGAGCGCATCGTCTTTCTTGTCGGGCCCGTGAACGAGCAGTCAGCCAGTCTGATCGTCGCGCAATTGCTGTTTCTCGAATCGGAGAACCCCGACAAGGATATTTCTTTTTACATCAACTCGCCCGGCGGCTCCGTGTATGACGGCCTCGCGATTTACGACACCATGCAGTTCATCACGCCGGAGGTCTCGACCTTGTGCACGGGTTTTGCCGCGAGCATGGGCACCTTTCTGCTCACCGCGGGTCAACGCGGCAAACGGTATGCGCTACCCAATGCGCGCATCATGATTCACCAGCCGTCGGGCGGCGGTCAGGGCACCGCGGCGGACATCGAAATCCAGGCCAAGGAGGTGCTGTATGTACGAGCGCGTCTCAATGCGATGATGGCCGAGCGGACCGGACGCAGCATCGAAGAAATCGCGCGCGATACCGACCGCGACAACTTCATGTCGGCGCTCGAAGCGAGGGAATACGGATTGATCGATGACGTGCTGGAAGCTCGCGCGACATGGAACAACGCAGGCCGTCGCGACACCCTGTAACGGAACTGACATCGAGCCGCCCGCTGGACCACCGGTTGGACCGCTGGCTGCAAATTCCCACGTACCGATCGGTGCGAGCGCACCACAAAAGCTGCTCACCTTCGCTGGAATCGCTATCATGTCGCGATTCGTCGACTTCGACGACCGCTTCAATGGAGATACACATGGCGTCATCCAACGAAAACGTCAGCATGGCGCTGTTCTGCGACTTCGAGAATGTCGCGCTTGGCGTGCGCGACGCGAAGTACGACAAGTTCGACATCAAGCTGGTGCTCGAGCGCCTGCTGCTGAAGGGCAGCATCGTCGTCAAGAAAGCGTATTGCGACTGGGATCGTTACAAGAGCTTCAAAGGCGCGATGCACGAGGCCAATTTCGAGTTGATCGAAATTCCGCACGTGCGCCAATCGGGCAAGAATTCCGCCGACATCCGGCTCGTCGTCGATGCGCTCGATCTCTGTTATACGAAATCGCACGTCAATACGTTCGTCATCATCAGTGGTGATTCGGATTTCTCGCCGCTCGTGTCGAAGCTGCGCGAGAACGCCAAACAGGTCATCGGCGTCGGTGTGCAACAGTCCACCTCGGATCTGCTGATTGCGAATTGCGACGAGTTCTTCTTTTACGACGATCTTGTACGCGAAAGTCAGCGCGCAGTCGCGAGGCCCGAATCGTCGCGTCAGCAGCAGAACACCCAGCAGGCAGCCAAACGTGCGCCTGATGAAGAGAAGGCTCCGCCCAAGGAAGATCTGGAGAAGCGCCGCAGCAAGGCCGTTGAAATTGCGGTGCAGACATTCGACGCGCTCGCTTCCGAACGTGGCGACAGCGGCAAGATCTGGGCGTCCGTGCTGAAGAACGCGATCAAACGGCGCAAACCGGATTTCAACGAGACGTATTACGGGTTTCGTGCTTTCGGCAATCTGCTGGAAGAAGCGCAGGCGCGCGGGCTGCTCGAATTCGGCCGCGATGAAAAGTCAGGCGCGTACGTCTATCGAAGCACAGCCGTGAACGTTGCGAGTGAAGCGGCAAGTGAAACCATCGGCGAAACCGCGGCGGAGTCTGCCGAAACGGGGTCGGCTGAAGCGGTATCGGCCGAACAGGCGGCCGAACATTCGTATGAAGCGCAGGCGGCGCAAGCGGCCGCGTCCGAGTCGGGCGGCAAGCACAAGTCGCGGCGCAAGGAGCGCAACAACCGCAAGCTGGGGCGGGGTCAGCAGGAGGCCGCGCACGGCAAGCGCGGTCACCACGAAACGGCTGATGAAGAGCATGCGGCTACCGCTCCGGCTCTCACCGAACACGCGGAACCCGCCGAAGAGGTCGAGCGGCAGGAACCGCGTGAACACGAGCCGCTCCCACATGAGCTCGTCACTGAACCGATAGCTGAAGAGTCCAAAGCTCGCGCTGTAACAGCGAAAGCGGATACAGCCGCTGAACAAGTCGTTTTCGGCCAAGGAACCGACCATTCCACCGACAGCGACCAATCGGCGCAGCGTCAGAGCGCCAAAAAGCGCGCATCGCGCAAAACGGCCGCGAAGAAGGTGAAGAAAAGCACGCCAGGCACGATCGAGGAGGTACCTGAGATCGCAGCGCCGGCCGCGCCCCCTCCTCCAGCAATCAACTCGGAAGAAGGGTCTGAGGCCGCCAGGAAGGCAGCAGCCCGTAAAACGGCGTCCCGGAGCCGTCGCCCGCGCAAAGCGGCATCAACCGACAGCGCGGAATAAGGAGCGGCACGGATTCGACGATCGTCGCTAGAAGCTACCACCCAACCGTCCTTCGGAGTTGAAACGCAGTACCGGCCGACAATGCAAGACAAGCAAGCCGGCCGGCCTCAGCTATCACCGCTCAGTAAGCCGGATAAGGCGCGTACATGACGGGCGGAGGCGGCGCGTAATAAGGATGGGGCGCGACGTACACCGGCTGCGTCGAATAGTAAGGCTGCGGCTGAACGATCGTCTCGCCCTTCGAGGTCATGCACTGGGCGTAGGCGGTGTCGTAGCGCGCCTGCATGCCGGCCGCCGAATACTGGGCGCCATTCGCGCCGTTCGCGCCCCCGATCAGCAGACCGCTGCCGGCGCCGATCGCCGCGCCCGCGCCGGCGTTGCCCGCCGCGGCGCCGAACAGCGCGCCGATCGCCGCGCCGCCGAGCGTGCCGAGCGCCGCGCTGTTCACGCTGTTCGTGGTGGCCGCCTGCGCAGCGCCGGACGGATTCGTCGATTGATTTGCGTAGTCGCGGCACGCGTAGTCGTTCTGCTGGAACTGGCTGAGCGGCTCGCCGCTGCGCGGCATCGCGGCTATGCTCGGGCCGCTCGGTGGCGCCACTGCGCAACCGCCTAGCGCGAGCGCGATGACGGCGGCGGGAATCGCCAGGCTGATCGTTTTATTGCTGGGAATCATGGTGGTGCACTTCGGAGGATTGGAATTCAAACGTTAGGCTAGTCGCGAAATTCCGTGGTTACGGCTCAGTTACAGAAAGTTTTTTGCCCGGCTGGCTGGCCTCGACCTTGCTGCGAGTCGCTGCGGCGATTGGTACGTTATATCAAGTAATGCTTGTAGATGAGCTGGCAATCGATTGACACGACGCCGGCCGCGCCGGACGTCGTACTCCAGCAACCGGGCACGACGACCTTCCCGAGCGCCGCGAACGCGCAGAACTTCCAGTACATGAACCATCCCCCGCCAGTGCCCGCCCCCGGCCAGTTCGGCGAAGTCGACGGGCGGGGATCGGGCTCATCGGCATCGACAGATGTCCACGAATTCTGGCCCCGACGATTAGCCGCAGGGCAATTTCACTTAGGGCCGCGCCCCGCCAAACCGCAGTTACCAACTGTGACAAACTTCTTTCAGAAGCGCGTAAGTAGGGCATCCCTCGGTGGTAAGCAATGCAATCCCTCCCCTTCCAATCGCCTCCGGAAAGAAAAAGCCCTCGCGATGGAGGGCTTTCTTCTCTGGCTACCATCTTCAATCGCGACCGCAAGGATCACGACATCAGACGGCGAGCAGCAACCGGCAATCTCAAGCGAAGTTTTTCGCTGCGAAGTCCCAGTTGACGATGTTCCAGTACGCCTCGACGAACTTCGGACGCGCATTGCGATAGTCGATGTAGTAAGCGTGCTCCCACACGTCGATCGTCAGCAGAGCCTTCGCGTCGGTGGTGAGCGGCGTGGCGGCGTTGCTCGTCGACACGAGGTCGAGCGAACCATCAGCCTTCTTCACGAGCCATGCCCAGCCCGAGCCGAACGTGCCGACCGCGGTCTTCGCAAACTCTTCCTTGAACTTGTCGAACGAACCCCACTTCGCGTTGATGGCGTCAGCCAGCGCGCCGGTCGGTGCGCCGCCACCTTGCGGCGACAGGCTGTTCCAGAAGAACGTGTGATTCCACACCTGAGCCGAATTGTTGAAGATACCGCCCGAGGACTTCTTGACGATCTCTTCCAGCGACAGGTTCTCGAACTCGGTGCCCTTGATCAGATTGTTCAGGTTGGTCACATAGGTCTGGTGATGCTTGCCATAGTGAAACTCGAGCGTCTCTTCCGACATGTGCGGAGCGAGCGCGTTTTTCGCAAACGGCAGCGGCGGGAGCGTATGTTCCATGGTGCTTTCCTTCTCTGTATCTGTTGTGGGGAGTCTGCGGATGACGCTATCGAGCACTCGATTGTAGGCGAGTTGGAATAACCCCGCAAACCAACGGCCTTTATGTCCGGCATGTCGAACACGCCGTGCGCAAGGCCCTTGAGAAGGGCGCGCACGGCGCGTGCCCGGCTCGTCGGAAGACAGTAAACGGGCGCCACGCGCCCACCGGCGAAACGTCAGAAACCGTCGGTCAGACGCGCCTGCACGTCGGCAAGCGCGACATCGGCCGAGCCTTCGGCGAGATGCATCGTCAGACGACGTCCAGGCTTCAACGACGACGGCGTGCGAATCGCCCGACCGCTTTGCGCATCGAGCACGACCGCATAACCGCGCTCAAGCGTGCGCTGTGGACTCAGCACTTCGAGTCGCGCGCTGAGCATGTCGATGCGCGCGACCTGTCGTTCATGCCGGCGCGATAGCGCCGCATTCAGACGCTGCGCCAGCACGTTGACGCGCGTGCGCTCGGCCGCGAGATCCGGACGCCAGCGTTGCCAGCGCATCTGCAGCAGCGAAAATCGCGCACGAGCGTCGCGCACCGGCCGGCCGCCCGCCGACGCGAGCCGAACGCGCAACTGCTGCATATGCGTGCGCTGCCGAGCGAGCCGCTCGGCGGGCGACACGAGCCGGCGCGCCAGCCAGTCGAGCTGCTGCGCGCGCCGCTCCATCATGCGGCCGAACGCGCGCGCGAGCGTCGCGTGCCGATGATCAAGTTCGCGCAGCAGCATGGCGCGCTGTGGACTGACGAGTTCGGCGGCACCGGTCGGCGTCGGTGCGCGTACGTCGGCGGCGAAATCGGCAATCGTGAAATCGGTCTCGTGACCGACGCCGCTCACCACGGGTATGACGCTTTCCGCAATCGCGCGCGCGAGCACTTCTTCGTTGAACGCCCACAGATCTTCGATCGAGCCGCCGCCGCGACACACGATCAGCACGTCTACCTCGCGGCGCGCGCCAGCCGCCTCGACCATCGCCGCGAGCTTCGCGCTGACGCCCGCGCCCTGCACCGGCGCCGGATAAACGATCACCGGAATATGCGGCGCGCGACGCGACAGCGTCGTCAGCACATCGCGCAATGCGGCCGCCTGCAACGACGTGACGATACCGATCGCGCGCGGATGCGTCGGCAGCGCGCGCTTGCGCTCGGCGGCGAACAGCCCCTCGGCCTCGAGTTGCGCCTTCAACCGCAGAAACGCTTCGTACAGACGCCCCTGGCCGGTGCGGCGCACCGCTTCGACATTTAGCTGCAGTTCGCCGCGCGGCTCGTACATCGTGACGAGGGCGCGCACTTCGATGCGATCGCCTTCGCGCGGCATGAATTCGGCGTACTGAGCTCGACCGCGGAACATCACGCAGCGCATCTGCGCCTGCGCGTCCTTGATCGAGAAGTACCAATGGCCGCTCGCGGCGCGCGTGAAGTTCGACACTTCACCCGCGACCCAAACGAGTGGAAACGAGCGTTCGAGCATCGTGCCGATCGCGCGATTGAGCGCGGAGACGGGAACGACGACCTCACCGCCAGGTGTGGCCGCAGAAGCAAAAGGATTTTCGGGGTTCATGCAAGGATTTAATAGCGCTGGCCGGACAGACGATAGACCGAGCGAAGAGCGGCGTCCAGCCGGAATCGCAGGATTGTTAAAAGTGTCCACATGGCGGGAACCGCCTGACGAATTCCGCCAGAACGCCCGCCAACGTCAATAAATTCCTGGCAGAGCCTTGATTTATATGGCGTTTGCATCTCGATAGCGAGCGAGTACTACGATCCAAAGCGCACGGAATGGCCCTTCGGGACGATCGGACAGCAGGTTCTCCACAAAGTTATCCACAGACTGTGAGCAACCGCACATAGCGTGGAGCGGCGTGCGTTGGACCTTACGCGACTTGCCGGGCGGGACGCCCGCGCGCTACAGTGCCGGGTTCGACGGTATGTCGATCGCGCAGCGCGGCGGAGAGCTTGCCCGGCCCGAGGCCACTGGGCGCGGGCCCTTTCGCCGCGCCGCTCGCACCTCATTTTTCGACCCGTATCCGCATTCGATTGCCCGGAGAACCGCGTTGATGTTGACCCCGCGTAGTGCGCACGGCGCGCAGTCCGTGCACGCAACCCGCCCATGAGCGAACTCAGCGACCGTCTTGGAGCGCGCCTCTCGCGCGAATGGCAGCAGCGTGGACCGCTCGCCTGGGCGCTGACGCCGCTCGCCTGCGTGTTCGGCGCAGTCGCGGCCGCGCGCCGCGCCGCGTTTTCGCTTAGCTGGCTCAAATCGGTGCGCGTCGGCGTGCCGGTGGTGGTGGTCGGCAACGTGACGGTCGGGGGTACTGGCAAGACGCCGACCGTCATCGCGCTCGTCGAAGCGTTGCGCGCCGCGGGCTTAACGCCCGGCATCGTGTCGCGCGGCTACGGCGCGCGCGTGAGCACCCCGACCCAGGTCACGCCCGGTTCGTCGGCACGGGTCGGCGGAGACGAGCCGTTGCTGATCGCGCGCCGCACCGGCGCACCCGTGTGGGTCTGTCCGGACCGCGTCGCCGCCGCGCAGGCGCTGTGCGCCGCGCATCGCGACGTCGACGTGATCGTCAGCGACGACGGCTTGCAGCACTATCGCCTCGCGCGCGATGTCGAACTCGTCGTGTTCGATCACCGGCTCGGCGGCAACGGTTTCCTGCTACCGGCCGGGCCGCTGCGCGAGCCGCTGTCGCGCCGCCGCGACGCGACGCTGATCAACGATCCATACGCGCGCACGCTGCCCGCGTGGCCGAACACGTTCGCACTTCAGCTCGCCCCTGCCGACGCGTGGCATCTCGACAATCCCGCACTGCGCCGCCCGCTTGCGCAATTCGCCGGTCAACGCGTGCTGGCCGCGGCCGGCATCGGCGCGCCGGAACGCTTTTTCGCGACAGTGCGCGCGGCCGGCCTCGCGCCCACGACGCGCGCGCTGCCCGACCACTACGCGTTCGAGCGCAATCCGTTCACCGACGTCGACGCCGACGCGATCCTGATTACGGAAAAGGATGCGGTAAAATTGGGGGCCTGGCACGACGCGCGCATCTGGGTAGTCCCGGTCGAAGCCGCGCTTGATCACCGCCTCACTGCATTAGTTGTGGAGAAAGTCCGTGGACGCTCGCCTGCTTGAAATCCTCGTTTGCCCGATCTGCAAGGGCCCGCTCAGCTACGACCGCGCCGCGCAGGAACTGATCTGCAACGCGGACAAGCTCGCCTATCCGATCCGCGACGGCATTCCCGTGATGCTCGTCGACGAAGCGCGGCAGACCGTCGAAGGCACGCCGGTCGATCTGAATCCAGGCTCGGTCGCCTGACCCGCCGCGTCGCGGCACCGAGGCGCCGCGACGTCTCGCTCGCGCGCGGGTCAAGGCAGGCTTCATCGATGCCACCGGCCCCCTCCCTGCATGCGCTCCAATATCGATCCGCAGCCGTCTTCGCCGCTCCGGCTCATGTCCGACCCTGCGTGAGCGTCGCGCGCGCAGCCTCTTCCTCCGGCCTGATCGCCGTCCGTTCCTGATCCGATGATCCACACCACCCCTCATCCGTTTATCGCCGTCGTGCCGGCCCGCCTCGCGTCGACGCGTCTGCCCAACAAGCCGCTCGCGGACATCGGCGGCAAACCGATGGTCGTGCGCGTCGCGGAGCGCGCGCGCGAATCGGGCGCGCAACAGGTGCTGGTCGCGTCGGACGCGCAGGAAGTGCTCGACGCGGCGCGAGACCACGGCTTCGACGCGGTACTCACGCGCGCCGACCATCCGTCGGGCACCGACCGTCTCGCGGAAGTGGCAACGCGTTTCGGCTGGAGCGACGACACGATCGTCGTCAACGTGCAGGGCGACGAGCCGCTGATCGACCCGGCGCTCGTGCGCGGCGTCGCCGCGCATCTGGCAACGACGAGCGACTGCGCGATCGCGACGGCCGCGCATCCGATCACCGATCCCGCCGAAATTTTCAATCCGAATGTCGTCAAGGTCGTGCCCGATGCGCGCGGCGTCGCGCTGTATTTCTCGCGCGCGCCGATCCCGTGGGCGCGCGACGCATGGCAACCGCACTGGCCCAACGTCGCGTCGATGCCGACGCCGGCCGCGCCCGCCGTCGTATACCGGCACATCGGCCTGTACGCGTATCGCGCGAAATTTCTGCGCACGTACCCGAGCCTCGCGATCTCGCCGATCGAGCAGGTCGAAGCGCTCGAACAACTGCGCGCGATGTGGCATGGCGAGCGCATCGCTGTCCTCGTCACGCAAGACGTACCGTTGGCGGGGGTCGATACCCCCGCCGATCTCGCGCGCGTACGGGCCTTATTCGGGTCTTGAGCGCGGGAAGCCGTGGCATAATCGAACGGTTATGCGCGCCTCCCAGCGCAGGCGACACTCGGGTTATCCCGGTCGCGCCGTGCGGATCTTGCAGCGCCGTCGTATTCGACGTGCAGCGCGAGGTAGCCAACGGTAGCCGATGCGGAACCTGCGAGAATCGCCGGGAAGCATGCCGCGTCAACAAAGAATTCACATAGATCTGGAGATATCCATGCGTTTGATCCTGTTGGGTGCACCGGGTGCCGGCAAAGGCACTCAGGCCAACTTCATCAAGGAAAAGTTCGGCATCCCGCAAATTTCGACCGGCGACATGCTGCGCGCGGCCGTCAAGGCCGGCACGCCGCTCGGCGTCGAAGCAAAGCGCTTCATGGACGCCGGCGAGCTCGTCACGGATGAGCTGATCATCAACCTCGTGAAGGAACGTCTCCGGCAGCCGGACTGCGCGAACGGCTATCTGTTCGACGGCTTCCCGCGCACGATTCCGCAAGCCGAAGCAATGAAGCAGGCCGGTGTCGCGATCGACTACGTGCTCGAAATCGACGTGCCGTTCGACGAGATCATCGTGCGCATGAGCGGCCGTCGCTCGCACCCCGCGTCGGGCCGCACCTATCACGTGACGTTCAATCCGCCGAAGGTCGAGGGCGTCGACGACGTGACCGGCGAGCCGCTGATCCAGCGCGACGACGACAAGGAAGAAACGGTCAAGAAGCGTCTGGAAGTGTACGAATCGCAAACCAAGCCGCTGATCGAGTACTACAACGGCTGGGCGAAGAACGGCGATACGTCGAGCTCGGTGAAGGCGCCCCAATATCGCCGCATTTCGGGCCTCGGCAGCGTCGATGAAATTCGCGCCCGCGCGTTCGACGCGCTGAAGTAAGCCGGCTTGGTCCAAACATTACCGCTGTTTCCGTTTGACCAAAACCCGCCCACGTTGGGCGGGTTTTTTTATTTGGCTCGGTGCAAACCAAAAGCGGCAAGCGGTGGGGAACGCCCAGCGGAACCAGTTAGGTTTCCATAGCGCTTGCATGCCGCCGCCCGCTTCGCTTTCCGCAGCGCAGCACAGCCGCTACAATCGATCGTCGTCGAAAAATGCTTCGCTCGAGACCGCACTGAACAACCGTAGCAAAGGAGAAGACATGGAAATTCGTGACAACGTGTTCCTGATCACCGGCGGCGCATCAGGGCTCGGCGCTGCCACCGCGCGCCTGCTCGTCGAGAACGGCGGCAAAGTCGTCCTCGCCGACCTGAATCTGGACGCGGGCGAGGCGCTCGCAAAGGAACTCGGCGGCGCTTTTGTCAAATGCGACGTGAGCCGGGAAGAGGACGCGCAACAGGCCGTCGAAGCCGCGACGAAGCTCGGTACGCTGCGCGGCCTCGTCAACTGCGCGGGCGTCGCGCCGGCCGCGAAGACCGTCGGCAAGGATGGCCCCCATGCGCTCGATCTGTTCACGCGCACGATCTCGATCAATCTGATCGGCACGTTCAACATGATCCGGCTCGCCGCGGTGCAAATGTCGAAGAACGAGCCGAACGCCAACGGCGAGCGCGGCGTGATCATCAACACCGCATCGGTCGCCGCGTTCGACGGCCAGATCGGCCAGGCGGCCTACTCCGCGTCGAAGGCCGGCGTGGTCGGTATGACGCTGCCAATCGCGCGAGACCTGTCGCGCAACGCGATCCGCGTGATGACGATCGCCCCCGGCCTCTTCGAAACGCCGATGCTGCTCGGCATGCCGCAGGAAGTGCAGGACGCGCTCGGTGCGATGGTGCCGTTCCCGCCGCGCCTCGGCAAACCGGCCGAATACGCGATGCTCGCCAGGCAGATCTTCGACAATCCGATGCTGAACGGCGAGGTGATCCGGCTGGACGGCGCGATCCGCATGCAGCCGAAGTGAGGATCGCTTAGCGATCGATCTGGTCGCCGATGCCAGGCCAAGGCCGGCATACGGCGATAAAAAAAACGCCTGTGCATGTGCGACATGTGCAGGCGTTTGTGTTTTATGCAGCGTGAAAACGCGCGTCGCTATTCGCCGCCATCATGCCGCGTGCGCTGCCGCAATTCATGCAACTGCGACTCGACCACGGTGGCATCTTCCGCATCGGGGCGATCGCCGAGATAGCTTTCGAGGTCCTCGAGCGCGGGCCGCAGATAATCGAGCCGCGCATACGCGAAACCGCGATCCCGCACTTCCTCGATATTGTCCGGCAGCAGAATGACGAGCCGTTGCTGCACCGCGAGCAGACGTTGCCAACGCTCGGTCTGCAGATAGATCGCCTTCAGGTTGCGCAACATCCGCGCGACGATCTCGCGATGCGTGGCCGGTTGCAGCAGCATGCGTAGCGCGCGCCCGACCGAATCGCCAGCCGACGCGACGTACGGCTCGAGCATCTCGACCATCTGCGCTTCGGACAGCGAATGACCGGTGGTCGGATCGAGCATCACGTCGCCGTCGGGCATCGTCACGCGCAGCAGGAAGTGGCCTGGAAACGACACCCCACGCACAGGAACGCCGAATTGCTCGGCCATCTCCAGATAGAGCACCGCGAGCGAAATCGGAATGCCGCGGCGACGTTTGAGTACGACGTTCAGATGGCTGTTGTCGGGGTCATAGTAATCGTTCAGGTTGCTCGCGAAACCGAGTTCGCGGAAAAAGAAACGGTTGAGGATGCCAACCTTCTGACGGATGTCGGCATCGTCGGGCATGCGGCGCCGCAGCCGCAGCACCAGCTCGTCGATCTCGGCGAGCACCGACTGCAGATCGAGGTCGGGATAGGCATCCTGCGCGATCGAGAGCGCCGTCTCGGTCAGCGGCAGGCTCTCGTCTTCGGCGACGAGCGTACTGAAATAATCGAGAACCCGCGACATGGTGATCACTTCACTCGCCTTCTGAAATACGCGTACTTGAAGCCCATCAGCCAAAGCATACCGAAATACAGCGCGGCGAACAGCACGAGACATGCACCGAGCAACACCATGCGGCTGACCGGCTGGGTATGCATGCCGATCCAGTCGAAGCTGATCGCGAGCCAGCGCATCACGCCGGCGAGCACGAGGCACGCCCCGAGCAACTGCACGAAAAACTTGAGCCAGCCGCTCGACGGCATATAAATGCCACGTTTGCGCAGACCAATGAATAGCAGCAACGCATTGACGCAAGCGCCGAGCCCGACGCTCAGCGTGAGACCCGCATGCGCGAACACCGGCACGAACACGTAGTTGCTCAACTGCGTGACGACCAGCACGCCGATGCCGATCTTCACTGGCGTCTTGATGTCCTGCTTCGCGTAAAAGCCCGGCGCGAGGATCTTGATCAGGATCAGGCCGATCAGGCCGACTCCGTAGGCGGCGAGCGCGCGGCTCACCATCACGACCGCATTGCCGTCGAACTTGCCGTAGTTGAACAGCACCGCTGTCAGCGGCTGGGCGAAAAAGAACAGCGCGATCGCGCTCGGCGCGGCGAGCAGGAACGTGACGCGCAGTCCCCAGTCGAGCAACGACGAATACTCATGCGAGTCGGCATCGACGTGCGCCTTCGACAGGCTCGGCAGCAGGATCGTGCCCAGCGCGACGCCGAGCAGCGCGGTCGGAAACTCCATCAGCCGGTCGGCGTAGTTGATCCACGACACCGCGCCGGGGCCGATGTGCGACGCGATATTGGTGTTGATGATCAGGCTGATCTGCGCGACCGACACCGCGAACATCGCCGGCACCATCTTCGCGAGCACCCGCTTTACGCCGCGATGCGCGAGCGCGCGCAGCGGGTTCAGGCCGATGAGCGGCACCATGTCGATCTTCTTGAGGCCCGGCAGCTGCACGACGAATTGCAGCACGCCGCCGACGATCACTGCCCAGGCGAGCGCATAGACCGGCGTTTGCAGGCGCGGCGCGAGGAATACGGCGGAGACGATGAACGCGACGTTCAGCAGCACGGGCGCGAACGCGGGCAACGAAAAGTTCTTGTACGTATTCAGCACGCCCGACGCCAGCGAGGTCAGCGAGATGAAAATGATGTATGGGAACATGATGCGCGTCATCGCGACCGCAAGCTGGTACGCGTGGCCCTCGTGCGCGAGGCCCGACGCGACGACGAACACGACGCCCGACGCGCCGACCACGCCGATCACTGACAGCACGGCGAGCGCCCACGCGAGCACGGTCGAGGTGGCGTCGACGAGCGCCTTGGTGGCGTCGTGGCCTTGCTGGTTCTTGAACTCCGCGAGGATCGGCACGAAGGCCTGCGAGAACGCGCCTTCGGCGGAAATGCGACGCAGCAGGTTCGGAATGCGAAAGGCGACGTAGAAAGCGTCGGTGTATTGACTGGCGCCGAACGCACGGGCGATCAGCGTTTCACGGGCCAGTCCGGTCACGCGCGACAGCAGCGTGAAGCCGCTGACCGTCAGCAGGGCTCGTAATAGATTCATGGGGCGCTTATTATACGGGTCCCGCCAATGCGGGCGACGAGCCAGAACGCGATTCGGACCGATTTGCCACGCGGACGTTCGCCGCGATCGGCTGGAAAGCGCGATTCTTTGTGTTTTCTGCGGTCTTCCCGGCAGTGCCCTCGCCTTCCATCGGCGCCCTCGCAGGAGGGCCAGCACATACGCGCCGACATGACGCCGCTCCGGTCATTGTGGCGCCGGCGCGTGTTTTCCGTTGTCACGTGCCTGATTTTGTTGCTATAATCGTCGGTTTCGAAGCTTGCTCAGTTTTCGAATGGTCTTCGGACGCGGTTCTCAGGTTGGCGCAGCGCCGCCTGTCAATACATCCGGATGCCTTGAAACACGGGCCCGCCTTCGCGTAGTTCGATCGATTTTTTCGACACTTTTGCGCCCTTGGGCAATCGCTTCCAAGGGTTCGGATCGAGAAGCAGCACCTCGCCTCATCATTGAAGGCCGGGTACTGGAAACAGGAACAGGATAAGGAACCGTCATGGCTAACTCCGCACAAGCACGCAAGCGCGCCCGCCAGGCCGCGAAGGCAAACTCGCACAACTCGGCACTGCGCTCGAAGTTCCGCACGGCTATCAAGGCTGTCCGCAAGGCAATCGACGCAGGCGATCACACTAAGGCCGCCGAAATCTTCAAGGCATCGTCGAAGACCATCGACATCATCGCCGACAAGAACATCGTTCACAAGAACAAGGCAGCTCGCAACAAGAGCCGCCTCGCTGCAGCCGTCAAGGGTCTGCAAGCGCCCGCAGCGCAGTAATTCCGGTCGGCCCGCTTCGGCGGGCTACCTCCTGTTTCCGCTGCACAAGAAGCCCGCTTTTGCGGGCTTTTTTGTTTGGTTGAATTGCCAGCCACAAAAAAACCCGCTGCTTGCGGGTTTTTGTTTTTTTGCTTTTGCCGATCTGGTCGACTTACATCAGATGACGTGCCGTTTGGCTTGCGGCGCAGGCGCGAGCTCCAGTTCACACGCCTCGGTGACCAGCAGGTCGTTGTCTTTCGCGAAGTTCATAACGAAATCGAAGGCCATTGGTTCGATGTCGCGCAGCCGCGAATCGAGAATCACGCATTTGAGGTCGCCGATCATGGTCGGCCGCACGTACAGCGAGTACTGCATATAGGCGTTCGGCCCCTTCCTCACGCCGGGCCCGAACGACGACATGACGCCCGCGAGCCGCTCCGACCAGTCGCTCGGCCGAAATCTTTTTCCGGTCGACGTAATGCCCTGAATGAAATATTCGATTGGAGCTGCTTCGGCCATGTAGAAATACCTGTGTGACTGCCCAGCGGAATGACGACCAACCGGCGACGCCAGTTGTACGCTCGAACTCACCGCAAGCGGCATGTGCGGCAAGCGCTTGCAGCCACCTGCGACGTGCGTGGGATCTGGCGCTAACGCAACAATGACGAACCGCACCACGAGAACCGCTGCGGCGAACCGGCTGAACCGCTCTGGCGTCTGTCATGACGGCCACGCCTTGACAGGCTTTCCGCGCCGCGCGAGCCGCGTTTCTTCATGCGAAACGCCGGCCTGCTGGGCTTTGGGATAACCCGCAGATTATAGCGCAGCGGGCCCTTTTCCGCAGCGCACACAAGCGCCTTCCGATGACCCCGCGAAGCCCGATACGACGCTTTCGAATCGCTTGCGGCGCCTTCCCGCCGACTCGTCAAACGAGGCGAAATCCTTTATGCTGCATGGAGTTACCACCAAACCGACGGCGGCGCAGTCCGGCAACCCTGCCGGGTGAGACCGCCGTATTTGTTTCATGACCGCCAAGAAAATTCGCCACTACCTGCAGTTCAAGGACTTCTCGCTGGAAGACTACGAGTACGTGCTGGAGCGCGCGCGCATCCTGAAACGCAAATTCAAGAACTACGAGACCTATCACCCGCTGCATGACCGCACGCTGGCGATGATCTTCGAAAAGAATTCGACACGCACGCGCCTGTCGTTCGAAGCCGGCATCTTCCAGCTGGGCGGCCACGCCGTGTTCATGAGCACGCGCGACACGCAGCTCGGCCGCGGCGAGCCGATCGAAGACGCCGCGCAGGTCATCTCGCGCATGGTCGACATCATCATGATCCGCACGTTCGGCCAGGACATCATCCAGCGCTTCGCCGAGAATTCGCGCGTGCCGGTGATCAACGGGCTCACGAACGAATACCACCCGTGTCAGGTGCTCGCAGACATCTTCACGTACTTCGAGCATCGCGGTCCAATTCGCGACAAGACGGTCGCGTGGGTCGGCGACGCGAATAACATGCTGTACACGTGGATCGAAGCCGCGCAGATTCTCGGCTTCAGGCTGCGCCTGTCCACGCCGCCCGGCTACAAGCTCGACCGTGCGCTCGTCGCGGCGGAAAGCGCGTCGTTCTACGAGGAATTCGACGACCCGAACGAAGCCTGCACGGGCGCCGATCTCGTCACCACCGACGTGTGGACCAGCATGGGCTTCGAGGCCGAGAACGAAGCGCGCAAGAAGGCCTTCGCAGACTGGTGCGTCGACGCCGACATGATGGCGCGCGCGAATCCCGACGCGCTCTTCATGCACTGCCTACCCGCGCATCGCGGCGAAGAAGTCAGCGCGGAAGTGATCGACGGACCGCAGAGCGTCGTGTGGGATGAGGCGGAAAACCGCCTGCACGTGCAGAAGGCGTTGATGGAATACCTGCTGCTCGGCAAGCTCAATCACTGAGCGAGCCGCTGGTCCATACACGCGCCGGAACCGCGGGCACAAAAAAGGCGCCGGGAGGAAACTCCCGGCGCCTTTTGCATTCGTCGGCGGCGACGCTCCGCGGGGCAACTCAGCGCGAAAAGAGAGAACTGTCGCTCACAGGCAAACTGGCTCCGCCTCCAGTTCCACGCCAAATCGCTCGAACACGTCGTGCTGGATCGCCCGTGCCAGCGCCAACACTTCCGTGCCGCTAGCGCCACCGCGATTCACCAGCACCAGCGCCTGTCGCTCATGCACGGCCGCCGCGCCCATCGCGCGGCCCTTCCAGCCGCATCGGTCGATCAGCCAGCCGGCCGCCAGCTTCACCCGCCCATCTGCTTGCACATACGACACGACTTCCGGCTCGCGACGCTTCAGCGCCTCGAACTGGGCGGCATCGATTACCGGATTCTTGAAGAAGCTCCCCGCGTTGCCCAGTTCGAGCGGATCGGGCAGCTTCGCACGCCGCACGGCGACGACCGCATCGAAAATGGCTTGCGCGGTCGGCTGCGCGGCCGCACCCTCGGCCTGGCCAGCGCTCGCCGCATGACCGCGCGCCGCCAGCTCGCGCGCGAGATCCGCGTAGCCCGCGCGCGGCTGCCACGCCTTCGGCAAACGGAACGTCACCGACGCAATCACGAAGCGCTCGCGCCCTTCCCGCTTGAAAAGGCTGTCGCGATAGCCGAACCGGCACGCATCGCCGTCGAGTTCGAGGGCCTCGCCGGTCGCGAGCTCGATCGCCCGCAGCGACGCGAAGCGTTCGCACATTTCGAGCCCGTACGCGCCGATGTTCTGGATTGGCGCCGCGCCGACCGTGCCAGGTATCAGCGCGAGATTCTCGAGGCCGGGCATGCCCTGCGCCAGCGTCCACGCGACGAACTCGTGCCACGGCTCGCCGCCAGCCGCCTCGACATACCACGCATCCTGATCCTCGCGCACCACGCGGCGCCCGCGCAGCGCCACCAGCAGCACGAGCCCGGCGAAGTCGCCGGTCAGCATGACGTTGCTGCCACCGCCCAGCACGAGGCGCGGCAGGCCCTCGACGCGCGGATCGCGCACCGCGGCGAGCAACTGTTCCTCACGCTCGATCAGGCACGCGAACTGCGCGCGTACGTCGAAGCCGAACGTGTTGTGGGCCTTCAGCGGATAGCCGGCCATGAGGGATGCGACGGCGGGAGCGGCAAGAGCGGATTGGGACATCGGAATGGCAACAGGGCAACGACGGGAAGCAACAGGAAACGACAAAAACAACCCATGACGCGCCTGACGACACGAGCGGCGCCGCCCGACGCGGGATCGCGCGCCGTCGCGACGCCGCGCGGCGGCCTTGGGCAAAAGAGAGCGGCATCGGTAAAATGACGTCCGGTCCGTGATTATAGCGAGTGCCTCGCGCTCAGCCGACCGGCTGTGTCGCGCACTGCCGCACTATTGGGAGAAAGCAATGCCATCGTTTGACGTCGTCTGCGAAGCGAACATGATCGAAGTCAAGAACGCGATCGAGCAGTCCAACAAGGAAATTTCGACGCGTTTCGACTTCAAGGGGTCCGACGCGCGCGTCGAACACAAGGAAAACGAAATCACCGCGTACGCCGACGACGACTTCAAGCTCGGCCAGGTGAAGGACGTGTTGCTGTCGAAAATGGCCAAGCGCAACGTCGACGTGCGCTTCCTCGACTACGGCAAGATCGAGAAGATCGGCGGCGACAAGGTCAAGCAGGTCATCAAGATCAAGAAGGGCGTCTCGGGCGATCTGTCGAAGAAAATCGTGCGTCTGGTGAAGGACAGCAAGATCAAGGTGCAGGCGAGCATTCAGGGCGATGCGGTGCGCATCACCGGTGCGAAGCGCGATGATCTGCAAAGCGTGATCGCGATGCTGCGCAAGGACGTGACCGACACGCCGCTCGACTTCAACAACTTCCGCGACTAAGCGGCACGACGCGCCTGGCTTGCAACCAGCCTCACGCGGACCCGGAAGCGCTTCGCATCGGGCCATCGGGCCGGGCGAAGCGCTCAGCCCACTTCAAAGATCGTTGCCCGCCGCCGGACCGGCTGCCTTCTTTTTGTCGCCGATACGGCTCTCCTGCCCCCGCATCAGCTTCGCAATATTGCCGCGATGCCGCCACACGAGCAGCAGGCTCATCACCAGAACCGCGAGCGCGACGATGCGCGGCCCGAACAGAAACACGTAGAACAGCGGCGCGAACAGCGCCGAGCACAGCGCCGCGAGCGACGAGTAGCGCGTAAAGAACGCGACGATCAGCCAGGTTAGCAAGGTCGCGACGCCGAGCGTCGGGTTGATCGCGAGCAGCACGCCCGCGGCGGTCGCGACGCCTTTGCCGCCCTTGAAGCGGAAGAAAATCGGATACAGGTGACCGAGAAACACCGCAAGCGACGCAATCGCGATCGCGCGCTCGTCGAGCCCGTAACGCGCGCCGAAATGCACGACCAGCCATACCGGCAGCCAGCCCTTGAAGGCGTCGCCGATCAGCGTCAGAATCGCGGCCTTCTTGCTGCCGCTGCGCAGCACGTTGGTGGCGCCCGGGTTGCCCGAGCCGTACGAGCGCGGGTCGTCGAGACCCATCGCGGCGCTCACGATCACGGCAAACGACAACGAACCGATCAGATAGGCAACGACAGCGACGATCAGGTTTTGCATCTGGGACTCTTATAAGGATCGCGGTCTGACATTCGATACCCCAACCGCAACAGGGCATGCCCGTCGAATCAGGGCGGCGCACATTTTACCGAAGGCGTCCGCGCGAAAAACATTCAGGCAAACGTCAACCCGCTCATCGGCGTCAGTCCACGCTCGCGCATTGCACCGGCTTTGCCGCGAGCAGATCGGTGAGCACCTTCGGCTCGATGCTGACGAGAAAGCCGCGCCGCCCGCCGTTCAACCAGATTTTGTCCATCTCGAGAATGGTCGACTCGACATACACCGGCATCTGCTTGCGCGTGCCGAACGGCGACGTGCCGCCGATCAGATAACCCGAATGCCGGTTCGCGACCTCGGGCTTGCACGGCTCGACGCGCTTCGCGCCGATCTGCCGCGCGAGGTTCTTGGTGCTGACGGTGCGATCGCCGTGCATCAGCACGATCAACGGCTTCGCGTGCTCGTCTTCCATCACCAGCGTCTTCACGACGTGATGCTCGTCGACGCCGAGCTGGCACGACGATTCCGCGGTGCCGCCATGCTCGACGTAGTCGTAAGGATGCTCGCCGAACGTGACGCCGTGACGGCGCAGCAGCTGCGTGGCGGGTGTTTCCGACACATGTCTGGATTTGCTCATCGGCGCATTGTAATGGCGAGTTTGCACAACGGCTATTTGCCGGATGGCCAATTGTGCGGGTTCGACACTTGTGGCACGATCGTTCGAAAATATGCCGGCGCGGTGCGAGATACTGCGCGCAGGGCTACGAATTGGTAAAGAGGAGACAGTGTTGAAGCAGGCTTCATCCATCCGTTCCACGATCGATATCCCCGTGCTGCTCGCCGCCCTGCCCGCGCGCATCGGCGACATTCCGGCGCTCGCCGCCGCACGCGATCCGCGGCATGTCGCGCTGATCGAAGATGCGCGCCGCCTCACCAACGCGCAACTGCGCGAGGCCGTCGATGCGGC
The DNA here is from genome assembly GCF_014201065.1 of Paraburkholderia sp. Cpub6. NCBI lineage: Bacteria > Pseudomonadati > Pseudomonadota > Betaproteobacteria > Burkholderiales > Burkholderiaceae > Paraburkholderia > Paraburkholderia sp. Cpub6. The sequence goes on along the minus strand of NZ_JACHDM010000002.1, from coordinate 295,693 downwards.
CGCCGCGCTGCTGCGCGACTGGGGCGTGCGCGGCGGCGATCGCGTGATGATCGTCGCGGAGAACAGCATCGCGCAAATCGTGCTGCTGTTCGCGACCGCGAAGCTCGATGCGTGGGCGCTCGTGTCGAACGCCCGACTGTCGGCCGCCGAACTCGATTCGATCCGCGCGCATGCGCAACCGCGCGTCGTCGCGTATGCGCTCGAAAGCTCGTCCGACGCGCGCCAGCATGCCGAGCGGCATCGAGCGACGCACGCACCCAGGCTGTTGGCGGACATCGGCGCATGGTCGTATGCGGTGGACAGCAGCGTGCAAGCCGAAGCCGTCGAAGCCGCCAGCGACCGCCAATGCGCGGCGCTGATCTACACGACCGGCACCACCGGCACGCCGAAAGGCGTGATGCTGTCGCATCGCAATCTGCTGTACATCGCGGCCGTGTCGAGCCGGCTGCGCCAGGTCGGGCCCGACGACGTCGTCTATGCGGTGCTGCCGATCTCGCATGTGTACGGCTTCGCGTCGGTGTGCCTCGGCAGCCTGCATGCGGGCGCGACGTTGCGGCTCGCGCCGCGCTTCGTGCCGGAAGCGGTGCGCCTCGCCCTCGCCACCGAGCACGTCTCGATCTTCCAGGGCGTGCCGGCGATGCACGCGAAGCTGCTCGAACATCTGCACACGCACGGCCACGCATGGTCCGCGCCGCGACTGCGCTTCGCGTACTCGGGCGGCTCGCCGCTCGACGCCGCGCTGAAGGCGCAGGTCGAAGCCGTGTACGGTCTGCCGCTGCACAACGGCTACGGCATGACCGAAAGCAGCCCGACCGTGTCGCAGACGATGGTCGACGCGCCACGCGTCGACTGCTCGGTCGGCGAGGTCATTCCGGGCGTCGAAGTGAAGTTCGTCGGGCTCGACGGCGCCGAAGCCGCGCCGGGCGAGATCGGCGAGCTATGGGTGCGCGGGCCGAACGTGATGCTCGGCTATTACCGCAACCCCGAGCAGACCCGCGCGAGCGTCACCGAGGATGGCTGGCTGAAGACCGGCGACCTCGCGCGGCAGGCCGCGGACGGCGCGTTGCATATCGTCGGGCGCAGCAAGGAGCTGATCATCCGCTCGGGCTTCAACGTGTATCCAGCCGAGGTCGAGCACGTGCTGAACGCGCATCCGCAGGTCGTGCAGTCGGCGGTGATCGGACGCGCGGTCGAGGGCAACGAGGAGGTGATCGCGTTCGTCGAACTGGTTTCCGGCGCGACGGTCACGCCCGCGGAGTTGATCGCGTGGTGCGGCGAGCGGCTCGCGCCGTATAAGCGGCCAGCCGAGCTGAAGGTGCTCGCGGCGCTGCCGGCCGCATCGACCGGCAAGATTCTCAAGCACCGGTTACGCGAGTTCGTGTGAAGCGCGCGGGCACCCGCGCGCTTCACGTCGTGCTCACCCGCGCGGATGATGCTGCGCATGCAGCGATTTCAGCCGCTCTCGCGCGACGTGCGTGTAGATCTGCGTCGTCGAAATATCGGTGTGACCGAGCAGCAATTGGACGACGCGCAGATCCGCGCCGTGATTGAGCAGATGGGTCGCGAACGCGTGCCGCAGCGTGTGCGGCGACAACGGCGCATGGACGCCCGCGGCCTGCGCGTGTCGCTTGATGATGTTCCAGAACTGCTGGCGCGTCATGCCTTCCGCGCGTGTCGTCACGAATAGCGCATCGGCCGCGCGCGGGCCGAGGAGCGCCGGGCGCGCCTCGCGCAGATAGCGCTCGATCCACGCGTGCGCCTCTTCGCCGAACGGAACCAGCCGCTCCTTCGAGCCCTTGCCAGTGACGCGCACGACGCCTTCGTTGAGTCCCACCTCGACGGTTTTCAGTGTGACCAGTTCGGTCACGCGCAAGCCGCTCGCGTACATCAACTCGAGCATCGTGCGATCGCGCAAGCCGAGCGGCGTGTCGATGTCGGGTGCGCCGAGCAACGCTTCGACCTGGACCTCGCTCAACGTCGAAGGAAATCGTGGCGGCTGCTTCGCCGAGCGGATGCGCAAGGTCGGATCGGCGGCCGCGCGATGCTCGCGCACCGCCCACGCGTAATAGCGGCGAAACACCGACAGCCGGCGGTTCGCCGAGGTCGCCTTGTCCTTTTGCCGCGCCGCGCTGTAGGCGCTCAGGTCGGCTTCGCTCGCGGTGTCGAGCGAAGCGTTGCGCGCGTGCGCGAGCCATTCGCAGAAGAGCCGCAAGTCGCGGCGATACGCGTCGAGCGTGTTGCGCGACAGGCCATGCTCGAGCCACAGCGCGTCGCAGAAGGCGTCGATCGATGCGGAGCTGGTCAGCAGCAGCGGTGATGCGGCGGCCGTGTCTTCGACGTGTACAGCGGTATTGGTGGTGGTGCTCGTGCTCATACGTACGGCACACCTTCATGCGCGAGCAACCAGCGCTTCACGTTGCGGAAGAAGCCGTCGCCGCCATCATGCGCGAAGCCGCCGATGCCGCTCGAACTCACCACGCGGTGACACGGAATCACGATCGGAAAGAAATTGGCCCCGCACGCCTGGCCGACCGCGCGCGGCACGCTGCCGAGCTGCTTCGCGAGTTGTCCGTAAGTCAGCACGACGCCGGGCGGGATGTCGCTGATCGCCTGCCACACGCGCCGCTGGAACGCGGTGCCGCACTCGGCGAGCGGCAGCTCGAATTTCGCTGACGCGTGCTCGAAATAACGCTCGATCTGTTCGGCCACCTCGCGTGCGAGCGGCGTGTCGGGCGCGACGTTGGGCGTCGAGTCGGGCAGATAGACGATCTCGCGCACGGCTTCGCCTTCGAGCCGGATGCCGATCTTGCCGAACGGCGCATCGATCACTGCGTTGAACATGATTGCCTGCTCCTCTAGGGTCTGTTTACATATGGAACGCACGTGCGAATGCCCGCTATCGGCCGTCCCCCAAGGGGACTTCCTTCGGGGCGCAGGGCAAGGAGCAAGGAGCGCTGCGTGGCCGCGCCACGTGAGCGACGCGCGACGCCGCCATGCGGCCGATAGCGGGCATTCCCCTGGAATGAAATCAGGTAATGGGGTGCGTTCCATATGTAAACAGACCCTAGCGTGCCAGATTGCCGGCACCGAATTGCCACGACTTTACGCCGCTTCGAGCGCCCACTCCACATGCTCGCGCACGACCGCCGACGGATCGTCGGCTCGCTGCCTCAAAGCCAGCACGATCGCGCCACGAGCGTCGAGGTCGAGACTTCCTGGCGCGGCGCGCAACGCGTTACCCATGCCGACCGCGAGATTGCGCAGCCAGCTCTCGTAGCCGATGCGGCGAATCGCGCTGCCCTGCATGCGTGTATCGAACTCCTCGGCGCTCCACGCGAACAGTTCGACCAGCGACGCGCGATCGAGCCCGTGCCGCACGTCGAAATCGGCGACCGGTGCGGCCTGCGCGAACTTGTTCCAGGGACACACGAGCTGGCAATCGTCACAGCCGTACACCCGATTGCCGATCAGCGGCCGCAGCTCGAGCGGAATACTGCCCTTCAGCTCGATCGTCAGATACGAGATGCAACGCCGCGCGTCGACCTTGTACGGCGCGACGATCGCGCCTGTCGGACAGGCGCCGATGCAGCGCGCGCAGCTGCCGCAATGCGAGCCCGGCGTTTCGGGCGCGGCCTCGGGTGAGGTTTCGGCGTCGGTCGGCAGCGGGACGTCGACATAGATCTCGCCGAGGAAAAACAGCGAGCCGGCGTCGCGCTGCAGCAGCAATGTGTGCTTGCCGCGCCAGCCGATGCCGGCCTTCTGCGCAAGCTCGACTTCGAGCACCGGCGCCGAATCGGTGAACACGCGATAGCCGAACGGCCCGATCACCGCTTCGATCCGGTCGGCCAGTTGTTGCAGGCGCTGGCGCATCACCTTGTGATAGTCGCGGCCGCGCGCGTAGATCGACACGACCGCCGTCGACGGGTCCGCGAGCCGCGCGTGCTCGGCCGCGCGCCAGTCGCGCGCGCAGGGTGTCGCGCGTGAGACGGGTTGCGTTACGTCTTGCGGCATGCTTTCAGGCGCGCTTTCATGTCCCCCTTCATGCGCCCCTTCAGCCGCCTCTGCTTCCAGCGTCTGCGCAGGCAAATAGGCGATGCGCGCGGTGATCACGCGTCGCGTGCCGGCCACAAGCTCGGCCGGCCGCGCGCGTTTCATGCCGTGTTTGGCCATATAATCCATCTCGCCGTGGCAACCCGCTTCGAGCCACGCTGCAAGCGGCGCTTCGGCGGCCGACAGATCGGTATCGCTAATGCCGATCGCCCCGAAACCGAGTTCACGGCCCCACGTCTTGATGTCGAGCGCGAGCGCACGAAGCGCCGCCTCGTCGAAACGGGACGTTGCGCCAGAAGCTCGCATGGCATCATCGGCCGATGCGGGCGTGCAGAAAACAGGGGACTTCGGACTTCGGTTCATCACGCCATTTTACGAGAATGCCTGTCAATCCCGATCACGCGCCCCTACCGTCCGCTCCCGTGCTGCTCGAACGCTCTGTCGCGCTCGCGGACGAAGCCGCCACGCAGGCGTTCGGCGCGCGCTTCGCACAGGCGATCGAAAGCGTGCGCGCGGCCTCGCATCAGGCACAGCCAGCCCAACCTGGCGCTGTAAGCAGCCTCGCGTTCCACGGCCTGCAAGTCCAACTGGTCGGCGACCTCGGCGCCGGCAAAACCACGCTCGTGCGCGCGACCTTGCGCGGCCTCGGCCACACCGGCCGCGTGCGCAGTCCGACCTACACGCTCGTCGAGCCGTATGTCCTCGAGCGGCCCGCCGGGGAACTCGCGCTCTATCACTTCGATCTGTACAGATTCACCGATCCGGCCGAATGGGCCGACGCGGGCTTTCGCGAATATTTCGACAGCGGCGCGGTCTGCCTCGTCGAATGGCCGCAACGCGCGGGACCGCTGCTCGGCGTGCCGGATCTCGTCTTCTCGCTCGGGCTCGTCGGCAACACAGACGCAAACGCGGACGCACGCGTACTCGTCGCACGCGCTTATAGCGAATCAGGAAAGGCATGTCTCGAAAGATGTTAATCAAACCATTCCATTCGATCGAATCGGCGGCGGGCGCAACGCATAACTGGCGGCGCCGGCAGATCCTGCGCGCCGGTGCGTCGACGCTGGTGCTCGGCCTCGTCGCCCCGCGTCTCGCGTTTGCGAGCTCGGTGCTCGGCGTGCGCGTGTGGCCCGCGCGCGACTACACGCGCGTGACGATCGAATCCGATCAGCCGCTGCAGAACACGCAGCAACTGCTGCAGGGACCGGACCGGCTCGTCGTCGATCTGAACGGCCTCGACCTCGATCAGGCGCTGAAGGAGCTGGTCTCGAAGATCACACCAAACGATCCGCAGATTTCGTCGGTGCGGGTCGGGCAGTATCAGCCGCACGTGGTGCGCATGGTTTTCGACCTGAAAGGCTCGGTGAAGCCGCAGGTGTTCGCGCTGCCGCCGGTCGGCGCGTACAAGTACCGGCTCGTGTTCGACCTGTATCCGGCTGTCGCGCCCGATCCGTTGATGGACCTGCTCGCGCAGACCGAGCGCAAGCAGCAGGCGCTCAACGAAGAAAACAGCGCGCCGCCCGCGACGCTTGCCGGCCCCGGCACGGCGCCGCCGGTCGACAACAGCGAAGCGTTCTTCGAGCACTACGCGCAGAACGGTGGCGCGGGCAATGGCGCCGCGGGCGTACCGCATCCGCCCACGCATGGCACGACGGCGCCGTCCGCGCCGGTCATTGCCGGCAGGCAGGCGGCGCCGTCCGCGCCCTCCGCGCCGCCTGCCGCACTGGCGCGCAACAAGGGTGGCAACGCCAACAGCAACAGCACCGCACGCGGTCTCGACAGCAACAACGACAACCTCGGCGACAGCGGCGACACCTACGCATTCACCACACCGAAGTCGAGCCGCAGCAACACCGTGCGACTGCTCACCGTCGCAATCGATCCGGGTCATGGCGGCGAGGACCCGGGCGCGATCGGCGGCGCAGGCACCTATGAGAAGCACGTCGCGCTCGACATCGCGAAGAAGCTGCGCGCGAAGATCGACGCGCAGCCGAACATGCGCGCGATGATGACGCGCGACGCCGACTTCTTCGTGCCGCTGAACGTGCGCGTGCAGAAAGCGCGCCGCGTTGGCGCGGACCTGTTCGTGTCGATCCACGCGGACGCGTTCACGACCCCCGAGGCGAAGGGCTCCTCGGTGTTCGCGCTGTCGGAGCACGGCGCGTCGAGCGCGGCCGCGCGCTGGATGGCGAACAAGGAGAACTCGTCGGATCTGATCGGCGGCATCAACATCAAGTCCGCCGACGCCACCGTGAACCGCGCACTGTTCGACATGTCGACCACCGCGCAGATTCGCGACTCGATGCGCTACGGCAACTTCGTGCTCAAAGAGATCGGCGACATCAACAAGCTGCACAAGGGCTCGGTCGAGCAGGCCGGCTTCGCGGTGCTGAAGGCGCCGGACATTCCGTCGATCCTCGTCGAGACCGCGTTCATCAGCAATCCGGACGAAGAGCGCCGCCTCAACGACGACGCGTATCGCGACAAGATGGCCAGCGCGATCCTGACCGGCATCAAGCGCTATTTCGCGGCGAATCCGCCGCTCGCAAAGGGCCGCATGACGTGATGTCGGCACGCACGAAGCAATAACAAAACGGCCTCGCGGCCGTTTTGTTATTCACGCTCGCAACCCGTGGCGCAACGGTTGCTCAGCGTGCCGGTATCAAGCGCTGCACGACCCACCCGCCGAACACGTTGACCGCGAGCCCCGCCATCACGAGCAACGCGCCCGCCACCTGCATCGCAGACAGTTGCTCGCCGAGCAGTAGCGACGCCGACGCGAGTCCGACGATTGGCACCAGCAGCGAGAATGGCGCGACCTGGCTCGCCGGATAGCGCGACAGCAGACGGCTCCACAAGCCATAGCCGAGCAGCGTCGCGATAAACGCCAGATAGACGATCGCGAAGATCGACAGCGCGCTGATACCGGTCAGCGCGGCGGCGATCTCGCGCGGCCCTTCGAACACGAACGACGCCGCGAAAAACGGCAGCGGCGGAATCAGGCTCCCCCACACAACGAGTCCGACCAGATCGACCTTGCCGACCTTCTTCGTAACGATGTTGCCGAGTGCCCACATGCACGCGGCGCACAGCGTCAGCAGGAAACCAGCGACGGACATCGTATGGCCGCCTTGCAGGCCGATCACCGCAAGCCCCGCCGCGGCGATCAGCAGACCCGCGACGTTCGGCAAACGGAAGCGCTCGTGCAGAAACAGCGCCGCCAAGATCAGCGTGAAAAACGCCTGCGCCTGAAGCACCAGCGATGCAAGCCCCGCCGGCATGCCGACGTACATCGCCGAGAACAGGAACGCGAATTGCCCGAACGAGATCGTCGCGCCGTAGGCGAACAGCCACCGCCACGGCATCTGCGGCCGCTTGACGAAAAACACCGCCGGGACCGCAGCGAGCGTAAAGCGCAGCGCGCCGAGCAGCATCGGCGGCACGCCGTGCAGGCCGACCTTGATCACGACGAAATTGACGCCCCACGCGAGCACGACGATGAGCGCGAGCAGCAAGTCCCTGGGCGACATCCGGGTCTCCAAAGAAATGGTTCGGTCTGGCAGTGTAACGGAGGCCGCAAATTCGCTTCGGTGCGCCCGCTCATGGCGAGCGTGCGCCGATGCCTCGGCCGCGCGCGACGCGCAGTAGAATCGACCATTCGAGCCTTCTCCTTCACTTTCCCGTCGAGCCTGCCCATGACTTCCTCGATCAAAGCCGTCCTCAAACCGCACTTACGCGACATCGGCAATCTGACCGTGCGGCGCGTGCTGCCTGCGATGGCGGCGCGCCTCGTCGGCCCGTTCATTTTCTTCGACCACATGGGCCCCGCGACCCTCGAACCCGGCAGCGGCCTCGACGTGCGCCCGCATCCGCATATCGGCCTCGCGACCGTCACCTATCTGTTCGACGGCGCGATCATGCATCGCGACAGCCTCGGCTCCGAGCAGAAGATCGTCCCCGGCGACGTCAACTGGATGACGGCCGGGCGCGGCATCGTCCATTCGGAGCGAACGCCGCCGGAAGACCGCGCGCGCGGCCAGACGATTCACGGCATCCAGACCTGGGTCGCGCTGCCGCTCGCCGATGAAGACGCCGAGCCGTCGTTCGCGCATCATGCGGCGGCGACCTTGCCGGTCGTCGAGCGCAACGGCGTGACGCTGCGCGTGATCGCGGGCACCGCGTTCGGCGCGATGTCGCCGGTCGCGACGTTTTCGGGCACGCTGTACGTCGCCGCCGACTTCACGCCGGGCAGCGCGTTCGCGCTCGAACCGGAGCACGAGGAGCGCGGTGTATATCTGGTGGAAGGCGATCTGGAGATCGACGGCACGCCGCTCGAAGCGGGCCAGATGGCCGTGCTCGCGCTCGACGAAACCGTCACGCTCGCGAGCACGCACGGCGCGCGCGCGATGCTGCTCGGCGGCGAGAAGCTCGACGGCGAGCGCTTCATCGAATGGAATTTCGTCGCGAGCTCGCGCGAGAAGATCGAAGCCGCGAAGCTCGCGTGGACCAATCAGGAAATGGGCCATGTGCCCGGCGAAACCGAATGGATTCCGCTGCCGCAGCGCAAGTAACCGCGCCGGCCCGCACGCCAGGGTGGGCATTGAATTCGTGCGATTCGGCCCCAGCTAAGCACAAACCGTTTCTATCGACGAGGACGCAATGGACACCACTCTGGCCACTTTCGAACAGGACGTCATCAAGGCGTCGATGCTGGCCCCCGTGCTGGTCGATTTCTGGGCGCCGTGGTGCGGCCCCTGCAAGAGTCTCGGCCCGATGCTCGAAAAGCTCGAAGCCGAAGCCGCCGGCAAATGGAAGCTCGTGAAGGTCAACGTGGACGAGAACCACGAGCTGGCCGCGCACTTCCAGGTGCGCAGCATTCCGCACGTGATCGCGTTCGCCGACGGCCAGGCCGTCGATCAGTTCGTCGGCGTGCTGACGGAAGGACAGCTGCGCGAGTTCCTCGACCGGCTCGTGCCGCAAGGGGCGCCGGCCGCGCGCATCGAAGCGCAGACCGCGCTCGCCGAAGGCCGCCGCGACGACGCCTACGACCTGCTGCAAGCGGCGCTCGCTTACGACCCGGGCTTCGACGACGCGCGCATGGACCGCATCGAGTTACTGCTCGAAGACAACCGCATCGATGAGGCGCGCAACGAAGTCGATCTGCTGTCGCCGAAAACCACGCAAGGCATCGACGCGCGTTTCAACGCGATCAAGACGCGGCTCGACGCGGTGGACGCCGCCGCGGACCTGCCGCCCACCGATGCGCTCGAAGCGCGCGTCGCCGGCCACCCCGACGATCTCGAAGCACGCTTCGATCTTGCGAATGCGTTTATCGCGCGACGCAAATACGCGCAGGCGCTCGAACATCTGCTCGCGATCGTGCAACGCGACCGCGCGTTCCGCGACGATATCGGCCGCAAGACGATGTTGTCGGTGTTCGATCTGGCCGCGCATCAGCCGGAGCTGGTGTCGCAGTGGCGGCGCAGGCTGAGCGCGTCGTTGTATTGATCGATTGTGATGTTTTGCCCGATGGCAGCCTGGGTCAGCGCGGTTGAAACCGCCGCCCGGGCTGCCACCTAAACCGTCGCCTTCTTCGCCAGCTCCCGCAACACGTACGCCGCGGCCGCAAAACCAAAGCTCGCGGTCACGCACACGCTGGAGCCAAACCCCGCGCAGTTCAAGCCGACCGGCCCCGTATGCCCCGGCGACGTGCTCACGTGCTCGGCTTCTTCATCGATATCGCAGACGGCCGCTTCCGGATAGACCAGCGGCTCGTCGGAATACACGGCGTTCACCTTGAACTTCGCCTTCGGCCCGCGCGGAAAGCCATGCTGCTTGCGCAACTGCCCGCGCACCTTCGACAGCAGCGGGTCCTGGATCGTCAGCGCGAGATCGTCGATGCGGATCCGCGTCGGGTCGAGCTGACCGCCCGCGCCGCCGACCGTGATCAGCGGCTGCTTGCGCTCGACGCACCATGCGATCAGCGCGGTCTTCGTGCGCACGCTGTCGATCGCGTCGATCACATAGTCGAAGCCGCCGCCGAGCGTGGCCGCGAAATTGTCCGGCTCGACGAAGTCCTCGATCAGCCGCACCTCGCAGTACGGATTGATTGCCGCGATGCGTTCGGCCATCGCTTCGACCTTCGGTTTTCCGTAGTTGCCGTCGAGCGCGTGAATCTGCCGGTTCGTGTTGCTTTCCGCGACGTTGTCGAGATCGATCAGCGTCAGCGTGCCGAGCGCGCTGCGCGCAAGCGCCTCCGCGACCCACGACCCCACCCCGCCGATGCCGATCACCGCGACGTGCGCACCCTCGAATGCGGCGAGCGCGGGCGCGCCATACAGACGGGCGATGCCGCCGAAACGGCGCGCGCGGTCGGCGGTTTCGTTCGCGTCGAGGCTGGTAGTAAGATCGGATTGCGCGGTGGTGCTGGACATGATGGCAGGGCTCGAAAACACAGGCGGAACAAAGCAAGCGGCGTCGCTCTGGCAAATCGCCTGGGCAAATTGCTTTGGCAAATGGGGCGCGCAGCCCGTATTTTGCCTGAACACGTGAAAACAGCCGCGCAGGACCACGAGCAGCGACGCAATGTTGCAGGCTTGCGCTGGCGCAACATGCGCCGCGCCATACGTTGCTCCGCTCGCGCGCAAAAACCTGACGCCTTAGCTATACTTGGCCCACACTGTAGCGTTCGCATAAGAACATGATCTCACTCGCCGAGCTTCGAAAAAACTACTCGCTGGGCTCACTGGACGTTGCCGACGTCAACCACGATCCGTTCCGTCAATTCGACACGTGGTTCCAGCAGGCCATCGACGCCAAGCTGCCCGAGCCGAATGCAATGACGCTGGCCACGGTCGACGCGCGCGGCCGGCCTTCGGCACGCATCGTGCTCATCAAGGGCGTCGACGAGCGCGGTTTCGTATTCTTCACCAACTATGAAAGCCGCAAGGGCCGCGAACTGAACGTGAACCCCTACGCGAGCCTGCTGTTTCACTGGATCGAACTCGAACGCCAGGTGCGCATCGAGGGCCGCGTCGTCAAAACGAGCGAGGCAGACAGTGACGCGTATTTCGCGTCTCGTCCGCTCGGCTCGCGGATCGGCGCATGGGCATCGAATCAGAGTCAGGTGATTGAAAGCCGTTCGCAGCTCGAAGTACGCGAACGCGAAATCAGCCTGCAATATGGCGAAAATCCTCCGCGTCCGCCGCACTGGGGTGGCTACCGTCTGGTGCCCGACGCGATCGAATTCTGGCAGGGGCGGCCGTCTCGGCTGCACGATCGTCTGCTTTACACGCGCGCGGAAGAAAGCGCCAACTGGCTGATCGCACGCCTGTCGCCCTGACCGGTCGATGACCGGACGAATGAGGCCGGCGGCGGCGCCAGCGTAGCGGCGCGCGTCGGCGGGATTGCGTTGCGCGGCCCGCGGAATGCGCCGCGCCGTATCGCGATCCACATAGCTTTGCTTTAAATCAACGAACACGGAGAGATCACATGTTCTGGGAGAAAAAGCTGGCGCAGTGGGTTGAAGATGTCAAAACCACAGCTAACCTGCCCGCACGCCTCGTGCTGTGGGACGGTCAGCAACACGACTTCGGGCAGTTCGCCGCGCCCCGGGTCACGCTACACGTGAAGAGCGCAACCGCGCTGCCCTATCTGCTCGAACCGAGCCTCGACAATCTTGGCGAAGCCTATGTCAAAGGCAAGATCGACATCGAGGGCAAGCTGTCGGACATCATCAATATCGGCTATCAGCTCGCGCGCAGCACCGTGACGAGCGCCGGCAAGCTCGCGCGCGTGCGGCGCTACTTCAATCACTCGAAGACGTCGGATAAGAAAGCGATCCAGTATCACTACGACGTGTCGAACGAGTTCTACAAGTTGTGGCTCGACGAGAACATGGTCTACTCCTGCGCGTACTTCGAGACCGGCACCGAAGACCTCGCGACCGCGCAGCTGAAGAAAATCGATCACATTCTGACCAAAATCCAGCTGCAGCCCGGGCAGCGTCTGCTCGACATCGGCTGCGGCTGGGGCGCGCTCGTGCTGCGCGCCGCGCAGAAGTTCGGCGCGAAGTGCGTCGGCGTCACGCTGTCGCAGAACCAGTTCGATCTCGCCACCGCGCGCGTGAAAGCGGCGGGCCTCGAAAACCAGATCGATATCCGCCTGCAGGACTATCGCGACATCAAGGGGCAGTTCGACCGCATCACGAGCGTCGGCATGTTCGAGCACGTCGGCCGCAAGAACCTGCCCGGCTATTTCCAGAAGATGCACGATCTGCTCGCCGACGACGGCATCGCGATGAACCACGGCATCACGTCGAGCGACGCCGATAGCGGCGAAACCGCGCTCGGCGGCGGTGAGTTCATCGACCGCTTCGTGTTCCCGGACGGCGAGCTGCCGCACATCGGCCTCGCGCTCGAATCGATGCAGCGCGGCGGGCTCGAACCGGTTGACGTCGAAAGCCTGCGCCGTCACTATGCGCACACGCTCGACATCTGGGCGGAAAATTTCGAAGCCCACGCAGACCAGGCGCGCAAGCTCGTCGACGACGAAAAATTCCGCATCTGGCGCGTGTATCTGGCCGGCTGCGCGTATGCGTTCGAAAACGACGACGTGTCGATTTTCCAGGTCGTGTGCCGCAAAGCCGGCCGCAGCGCGAAAACCCTGCCGTGGTCGCGCCGCTACATGTACGAAAAACCGCTGTAACCCGGCTGTGACCTGGGTTGTGACCGGTCGCGCCGCGGCGGCGTGCATGGAGCGCGCGCCGCGGCGCAATTCTGATGAACAGCAGGCCGGACATTGATGGACCAGAGCAGGACGAATGACGTTGAAGAGCCGTTGAACGGCAAGGACGGCAGCGCGGACGATGCGGCGCATCAGGCCACGCAGCAGTTCGATCTGTTCGGGATGCCGGTGGAGGCCGCGGCAGAAGCGCCGGCCATGTCCGCACGTGAAGCCGATTCGGCCGCAAGCGCTGCCGCGCAGCCAGAGCACAAGCGCACGCCGAAGACCGCAGTATCCAACGCGTCGCTGTTCGAAGCCGGCACCCCGCCCGACAGCCCCGCTCCTGAACCAGACTGCGCCCCGGTCTCCGCCGACGCCCCGAAAAAGCGCCGCAGCCGCGCCGTGCTCGCTGCACCGCCGTCGCCGGAGCTGCTCGCGCTCGCGGCGCAATTGCCGCCGCAGATCCACCTCGGCACGTCGACATGGTCGTTCCCGGGTTGGACAGGCATCGTCTACGGCGACGACTACAGCAACAGCAAACTGTCGCGCGAGGGCTTGAGTGCGTACGGCGCACATCCGCTGCTGAAGACGGTCAGCATCGACCGCTCGTTCTACCAGGCGTTGACGGTCACCGAATACCTGCGCTATGCGCAGCAGGTGCCCGAGCACTTCCGCTTCATCGTCAAGGCGCCGATGACGATCACCGACGCCACCGTGCGCGCCGAGCGCGGCGAGCCGGTGTCGCTGAACCCGTGCTTCCTGAACGCGCGGATGGCGCTCGACGATTTCGTCACGCCCTGCCTCGAAGGCCTCGGCGCAAAGGCCGGCGCGCTGGTGTTCCAGTTCTCGCCGCTGCCGGATCAGATGCTCGCGCAGCCGGCGGTATTCATCGAACGACTGGGAGAGTTTTTCGACGCGCTGCCCACGCTGCCCGACGGCAGTTGCTACGCGGTCGAGATTCGCGACGCGAGCCTGCTCACGCCGCGCTTCATCCGCATGCTGAAGACGGCTGGCGTGCGCTACTGCGTCGGCATTCATGCGCGGATGCCCGATCCGCTGCGCCAGGCCGCGGCGCTCGCGCTGCTCGATGGCGAGCCGGCCGGTCCGCTGATCGTGCGCTGGAGCCTGCACGGCGGTTTCAAGTACGAACAGGCGAAGGCGAAGTACGAGCCGTTCAACCGGCTCGTCGACGAAGATCCGGCGACGCGCGCGTCGCTCGCCGAACTGGCCGCGCGTTACGCGCTCGCTGGTCAGCCGGTCGTGATCGCGGTCAACAACAAGGCGGAGGGATCGGCGCCGCTCAGCTGCGTGAAACTGGCCGGAGAAATCGTCGAAGCCTGCGTGCGTGTCACGCAGGGACGCGGCGATAACGGCGACGAGGTGCCATCGCGAGCACAGGAACCGCAGTGACGAACAGCAGCGGGCGGTCTCACGCATCCGCCCGTTGCCGACTCCAATCCCCGCGCTGCGCCGTTAACCCGCCTTGATCCGATGCGCGAACTTCTGGCGGAATTTCGCGACTTTCGGCGCTACCACGAACGAGCAGTAGCCCTGATTCGGATGCTGCGCGAAATAGTTCTGGTGGTAGGCCTCGGCGGGCCAGTAGTTGTCGCCGAGCGGAAGCACCTCGGTCACGAGCTTGCCGTCGTAGATGCGCTGTTCGCCGATCTCGCGAATCGCCTGCAGCGCGGTTTCGCGCTGCGCGTCGGAATCCGTGAAGATCACCGAGCGGTATTGCGTGCCGACGTCGTTGCCCTGCCGGTTCAGCTGGGTTGGATCGTGGATCGCGAAAAAGATGTCGAGAATCTCGCGATAGCTGATCTTGGCCGGATCGAAGTCGACCTTGACCACTTCCGCGTGACCGGTGTCGCCGTCGCAGACCTGCTCGTAGCTCGGATGGCGCGTGTGACCGCCCGCATAACCCGACTCCACCGCATTGACGCCCTCGACGCCCAGATACACCGCTTCGAGGCACCAGAAACATCCACCGCCGAGCGTTGCTGTCTCGTTCATAAGCTTCACCCCAGGATCAGATTCGCACAATGATCGGCAGCCGGCCTGCGTAGCGCCGCCGTATCTGCCACCGCATCCGAATATATGGCCGAAAACGCGTTCCGAAAGGCGCAGTCAGGCACGAGTCAGGCACCCGTCGCGCAATGACCGCAAATCCGGCCGTGCAGATATCGAGTATAGAAACGCCGGCACGCGACGTGTGAATAACCGTGCCTCACACACGCAAGCGCCGCGCCCGCGCCTCGATCCAGCACGATCGGCAAATTTTCGGGTGCAGCCTTTCGAGGAGATCGCCGATGCAGCCGCCCGGCTGCCGCGCACCGCACGAATCGTGGTGCGGCGCGCGCGGCGATTGCAGTTAAAATTGGCGGAAATCAACGATTTTCACCATGACTTTCGAAACATCCGCTTCCCGCCGCGCGGGTATACGCTTCAATTCGCGCCTTGATTCGCGCTGCAGTCGGTCTTTCACACGGCGCGCGACGGGGGCCTCGCCCCGATGAAGCGCGCGAGCCCACCCAACTTCGACCCGTCCGCGTTCAAACAGGCGCTCAGCCAGTTCGCGACCGGCGTCACCGTGATTACGACGCGCGCCGCGTCCGGCCAACTGATCGGCATCACGGCCAGTTCGTTCAACTCGGTGTCGCTTTCTCCGCCGCTCGTGCTGTGGAGTCTCGCGACGCGCTCCGCGTCGATGCCGGTGTTCCGCGCCAACAGTCACTATGTGATCAATGTGTTGGCCTCGACGCAGCTCGATCTGTGCAAGCGCTTCGCGACCGTGAAGGGCGACCGCTTCGAGGGCGTGTCGCACGCGGCGGGCGACAGCGGCATGCCGGTGCTCGACGGCGCACTCGCGTGGTTCGAATGCCATAACCGCAGCCGCTACGAGGAGGGCGACCACGTGATTTTCGTCGGCGAAGTGGAGCGCTGCGGTGTGCACGAAAATGCCGCGGACATGCTGCCGCTCGTGTTCCAGAGCGCGCAGTTCCACGGCCTGAAGCCGCTTTGAGCGGCGCGGCGCTTCCCTGGCGTCTGTAGCGCCTGTCGGTCGGACGCGTCGAAAACGGCGCGCCCCGCCCTCATCATCCTCAACGGTCGCTATGCGTGGCTCCGTGCCCACTGTTCTTCTTCACGAGCGACACCGGCACGCCCGAATCTTCCTTCAGCGTTTCGAGCACGATGTTCGAGCGGATGTCCATCACCCCCGGCGCCTTGTACAGGCGATTGAGCACGAAGTCCGAATAGTGTTTGAGGTTGTGCGCGAGCACGCGCAGCAGATAGTGGGTTTCGCCGGTCACGACGAAAGCGCCGACCACTTCGGGCCAGTCGCGCAGCGCTTCGGCAAAGCGCTCGTGCCAGTTCTGCTGGTCGTTGCGCATCGATACCTGCACGAACGCTTCCAGCTCGAACCCCAAAACTTCGCGGTTCAGGCACGCTCGGTAGTGTTCGATGACGCCCTGCTCTTCCAGCAGACGCAGGCGTCGCAGACAGGCCGATGGCGAGAGCGAGATGCGCTCCGCCAGGTCGAGATTGCTGATCCGTCCTTCCTGCTGAAGCACCGTCAAGATACGGCAATCGGTGGCGTCGAGCGAGATCGCGTTCATATTCGGTCTCCCTTTCCGGTTTGACTCAAATTATGTTCCAAGACACGGCTGGTAAGGAGATTTTTTCGCAATCACATTTCACAGCTTGACCTCTATCATTTAGAGATAGTTACCAACCGTCGACACCGTCATGCGAGCACTCTGGGACATCACCCCCGCCGTCGATACCGCCACGCCCGTCTGGCCGGGCGACACGCCGGTCGGCATCGAGCGCGTCTGGCGCATGGAGGCTGGCTCGCCGGTCAATGTCGCGCGTCTGACGATCTCGCCGCACACCGGCGCGCATACCGATGCGCCGCTGCACTACGACGCCGACGGCGCCGCGATCGGCAACGTGCCGCTCGACGCATATCTCGGTTTATGCAGAGTGATTGACTGTATCGGCGCGTCGCCTGTTGTGACGCCACAACATCTGGCCAGCTCGCTCGACGATTTGCCGCCGCGAGTCTTACTGCACACTTACAGAAAAGCGCCGACGCGCGAGTGGGATAGTGCGTTCTGCGCGGTCGCGCCCGAGACCGTCGACCTGCTCGCCGCGCGCGGCGTGACGCTGCTCGGCATCGACACGCCGTCGCTCGATCCGCAGGAATCGAAGACGATGGATGCGCATCACCGCATTCGCGCGCACCGGATGGCGATTCTCGAGGGCATCGTGCTCGACGCGGTCGAACCCGGCGACTACGAACTGATCGCGCTGCCGCTGAAGCTGACCACGCTCGACGCGAGCCCGGTGCGCGCGGTGCTGCGTGCACTGCCCGGCACGCGCTCAGCCACGCTCCCCGGCGAGCGATCTACCCGACAACCCAACCCATCGAACCACCATGAACCATCGTGATGAAGCCGTGGCGCTCGACAGCGCCGAACCGCTCGCAGCGCTGCGTGACCAGTTCGCGCTGTCGCCGACGACCATCTATCTCGACGGCAACTCGCTCGGCGTGCCGCCGGCCGCCGCCGCGCAGCGCGCGCAGACCGTGATCGCCGCCGAATGGGGCGAAGGACTGATCCGCAGCTGGAACAATGCCCGCTGGTTCGCGCTGCCGCGCCGACTCGGCAACAAGCTCGCGCCGCTGATCGGCGCGGCCGAAGACGAAGTCGTGATTACCGACACGATCTCGATCAACCTGTTCAAGCTGCTGTCGGCCGCCGTGCGGCTCGCCAATGCGCGCGATCCGAAGCGTCGCGTGATCGTGTCCGAGCGCTCGAACTTCCCGAGCGATCTGTATATCGCGCAGGGCCTGATCGAGCAGCTCGATCGCGGCTACGAGCTGCGCCTCGTCGACGATCCGTCCGAACTGCCCGACGCGATCGGCGAGGACACCGCGATCGCGATGATCACGCACGTGAACTACCGCACCGGCTACATGCACGACATGGCCGCGCTGACGAAGCTGATTCACCACAGGGGCGCGCTCGCGCTGTGGGATCTCGCGCATTCGGCGGGCGCGGTGCCGGTCGATCTGAACGGCGTCGGTGCCGACTACGCGGTCGGCTGCACGTACAAGTATCTGAACGGCGGTCCCGGTTCGCCCGCGTTCGTGTGGGTGCCCCGACGTCACCAGAACGAGTTTGCGCAGCCGCTGTCGGGCTGGTGGGGGCATCGCGCGCCGTTCGAGATGAACCCGACGTATCAGCCCGACAACGGCGTGGGCCGCTACCTGTGCGGCACGCAGCCGATGGTGTCGATGGCGCTCGTCGAATGCGGGCTCGACGTGTTCCTGCAAACGTCCATGCAGGCGGTCCGCCAGAAGTCGCTCGCGCTGACCGATCTGTTCATCGAACTCGTCGAGACACGTTGCAGCGAATTTCCACTGAAGCTCGTGACGCCGCGTGAGCATGCGCAGCGCGGCTCGCACGCGAGCTTCGAACATCCGCACGGCTACGAGGTGATGCAGGCGCTGATCTCGCACGGCGTGATCGGCGACTATCGCGAGCCGCACGTGCTGCGCTTCGGCTTCACGCCGCTGTACACGCGCTTCGTCGACGTATGGGACGCCGTCGAAATCTTGCGCGACGTGCTCACCCGCGAGGCCTGGCGGGCCCCTGAATTCGCCCAGCGCGGCGCCGTTACCTGAGGACGACAGAATGACCGATCACATGCACACGCCGGGCTTGCCAGAAGAACCGGCGGCACAAGGCTGCCCGTTCGGGCACGGACGGAGGGCGTCGGCGCCGTCCGCGAGCGCGGCCGACAGCGGCTGGCACGACGCGCAGCTCGACTTCTCGGAGTCGATGAGCTACGGCGATTATCTGTCGCTCGGCACGGTGCTGGACGCGCAGCATCCGTTGTCGCCGGATCACAACGAGATGCTGTTCATCATCCAGCATCAGACGAGCGAGCTTTGGATGAAGCTCGCGCTGTACGAACTGCGCGCGGCGCTCGTGGCCGTACATCGCGACGACCTGCCGCCCGCGTTCAAGATGCTTGCGCGCGTGTCGCGAATCATGGAGCAGCTGGTGCAGGCGTGGAGCGTGCTCGCGACGATGACGCCGTCCGAATACACGGCGATGCGGCCGTACCTCGGCAGTTCGTCGGGCTTTCAGTCGTATCAGTACCGGCAGATCGAATTCCTGCTCGGCAACAAGAACGAGCAGATGCTGAAGCCGCACGAGCATCGCGCCGACGTGTACGCGCAAGTGAAGGCATCACTCGAAGCGCCGTCGTTCTACGACGAAGTGGTGAGGCTGCTCGCGCGCCGCGGCTTCAGGATTTCGCCCGCGCGGCTCGAACGCGACTGGACGAAGCCGACCGAACATGATGCATCGGTCGAAGCGGCGTGGCTCGAGGTGTATCGCAATCCGTCCGAGCATTGGGATCTGTACGAGATGGCCGAGGAACTCGTCGATCTGGAGGATGCGTTCCGCCAGTGGCGCTTCCGCCACGTGACGACGGTCGAGCGCATCATCGGCTTCAAGCAGGGCACCGGCGGCACCAGCGGCGCGCAGTATCTGCGCAAGATGCTCGACGTGGTGCTGTTTCCCGAGCTGTGGCACGTGCGGACGGTGCTGTAACGGTTAGCTCGCATAAGCTCGCTTTCCTGACGTTCGGAGACCCCGAGCGAGCGTATTGCTGCGGCTATTCCCGCTCGATGCAGAACAGGTTTCGTGCATCAGGCATCGAAAGATTCGGAGTTATCCGAGTCTTCAGGAGCGGTCAGCAAGGCAGCATCGGAACCCCAGAAAAACATAAGAGGGTTTCGATATGCCCGGTTCCGATAACACGGACGGTGTGAAGGTTGTACTGAGTGCTCCGCAACTCGCGGCCGTGCTATCCCGCCAGTCGATCAGCCAGACGGAAATGCTTTCCAACCGGCTTTGGGGCGGGTTACAGGTCGTCGGCGGCGTGCTGGAAATGGTCGGTGCGGGTGCGCTATGCGTTTTGCCGGATCCGACGATGGCGAGCAAAGCCGGATGTATCTTGTTCGGGGTACATGGCTCCGACTCGGCGGCGGCGGGCCTGCGACAGGTCTGGACGGGTAAGGACACGGCCACGCTAACCCAGCAGGGCACGACGAAACTCGCTGAAGCGATGAAGGCGAGCCCCGATATGGCGAACAATATCGGCCTGTCGCTTGATATCGCCGTGCCATTCAGCTTCGCTGGCTCGATCAAGGCGGCACGCGCTGCACGTGTCACGATGGGCCGGATTAACCTGCAAATGCACGAGGCGAAGGCGGGAAGCTCGATTGGTGGACATACGCTTTTAAAACATGTCGGACGGACTGAAGCGCAGTTGCGTGAAAGGCTCAGGCTGGAGCCGGGAAAGAAAGTAGTCTCGTCTTTCGTCAATCTTGAGGAGGCGGAGTGGGCCATATCGGAAACGATACACGCAAATGCCTTGCTGATTAACACATGGACAAAAGCACCAAACTGGGTTTTGACGCTGAGAAAGGACGTTGGAAGAAGAGTAGGTTACGCATTGGTCAGGAAGACCGACAGGTTGGTAGATAGCAGTAAAGTGGAGGTTGTCTTGAAGTATGGACCGTATAACGGAATGCCGTACTACATCCTCACGGCTATGCTCAGTGACTGATTTCGCGCGGATATTGATATATGAAATACTTTAATCTCGATCAATTGATCGGTGGTTACTTCAATGAAGATTTCGACTACTGGGGAAACACAATTGAAGAGTTGGTCCGGGCTTGTGCAAGCGGAGGCACGCCAGAAATGATTAACGCCACGGTGGCCGAGATAGACCAATTCAAGAGCGATCATGCTGGAAATCTTGACGCAGCCTTTGAGGAGAATTTTGGCGGGCAGTTCGACCCGGCACTGTGGGGCCATACAGCGGAGTCTTTTCTTGACGAACTGAAGCGTCTTCTTCTGAGCGAGTAGCCTACGTTTCCTAGCACCGAACGGCCCCACACCGTCTGGTGGGGCCCCGCTTACTTTCATTTCACCCCGCAACCGACAAAGCCAGACACCCTCTAACGCGCCGTATAACCCCCATCGATCGGCAAACACACCCCGCTGATCATCGACGCCGCGTCGCTCAACAGAAACAGAATCGGCGCGGCAACTTCGTCGGATTCGGCAAAGCGCCTGAGCGGAATCGCCTGCAAAGCGGGATCGCGTTTGACAGGATCGCTCCACGCCAGCACCGCCATCGGCGTCAGCGTGACCGTCGGGTTCACGCTGTTCACGCGAATTCCGTACGGCCCCAGCTCGATGCACAACGCGCGCGTGACTGCATCGAGCGCGGCCTTCGACGCCGAATAGCTCAGATGATCGTCGAGCGCGACGAGCGCGGCCTGGCTCGACACGTTGACGATGCTGCCCGCGCGCCCCGCGTCGAGCATGCCACGCGCGACGTGCTTCGCGACCAGCACCGCCCCGCGCGCATTCACCGCCATCACGCGATCGAAGCTTGCGGCCGTCGTTTCCACCGCGCGTTCGAGCAACGCGATGCCCGCGCAATTCACCAGACCGTCGAACGGTTCGAGCGAGGCCATTGCTTCGTCGATCACGGCTTCGTCGCTGATGTCGAGCCTCAACGGCTCGCAGCCGGTTTCCTCGGCGAGCCGCGCGAGCTCGTTCACGTTGCGCGCGGCCGCGACGACCGACGCGCCGCTCGCGCACAGCGCCTCGACCGTCGCACGGCCGATGCCGCTGGAGGCGCCCGTCACCAGAATCGAGCGGCCGGAAAAATCGAAAGTAGCGTTCATGATGATTGCAAGCGATGCATGACCGGCTTCAACGCCGGATAGAGGTCCGTGTACACGCCGAAGCGCTCTTTGTATAGCGCCATGCGCCGTGCCTCGGGCTGCGCGCGCTCGATCAGCGTGACCCAGCCGCCTTGCGCCGCTTCGCGCGACACGAGGCCGACGCCGAGCGCGGCGAGCAGCGCGGCGCCCATCGCGGCTTCGACGTCCTGCTCGATCGTGTAGACAGGATAGCCGGTGACGTCGGCGATGATCTGCATCCACAGGTCCGAATGCGCGGCGCCGCCGACCACGATCAGCTTGTCGTCGAGCGATTGCGCGCCTTTGCGCCCCGCCTCGATGTTGTGCTTCAGCGCGAACGACACGCCTTCGAGCACCGCGCGATACAGATGCGCGCGCGTATGAAACAGCGACAACCCGACGAACGCGCCGCTCGCTTTCGCATCCCACACCGGGCTGCGCTCGCCCATCAGATACGGCAGGAACAGCACGCCGTCGGCGCCGGCCGGCACTTGCGCGGCGCTCTCTTCGAGTAGCCGATGCGGATCGCCATGCGGTGTCGCGCGCGCGGCCTCGATCTCCGCGTGACAGAACTGCTCGCGATACCAAGTGACCGACGCGCCCGCGGTAATCGCACCGCCGAATATGTAGATGTCGTGCTGCCCGTTGAAAACGTGCGGCATGCTGATCAAACCGTGCCGTGCGTCGACACGCTGATTGATGTAACCCCAGCACATGCTGGTGCCGATCATCGCGACGTGCTGCCCCGCGCGCGTGACGCCGGCCGCGAACGTCGCCGTCGCCGCATCGACGCCACCCGCGACGATCGCGGTGCCCGCGTCGAGCCCGAGCTGCGCGGTCCATTGCGACAACAGCCCGCCCACCACCTCCGACGATTCGACGAGCCGCTCCGGCATCATCGTCGCGGGAATGCCGAGCATGTCGAGCGCTTCGTCCGACCAGTCGCGCCGCGCGATATCGTAGACGCCGCCGATATTGCCGGCCGAGCTGTGATCGACGGCGACCTCGCCGGTCAGCATGTAGATCACGTATGCGTTCGGCGGCAAAAAATAGCGCGTATGCGCCCACACGTCCGGCTCGTTCTCGCGCAGCCACAGCATCTTCGTATAACCGTAGTAGCTGTCCACCCCGTTGCCGGTGATCGTATGGAGCCGTTCGAGATCGACGTTCTCGCGCACCCAGTCGACCTGCGCGGTCGCGCGCCGGTCCATCCAGATCAGGCACGGCGCGAGCGGCCGCATGTCGTTGTCGACCGCAATGCCCGAGCCGCCGTACAGGCTACTCACGCACAGCGCCTTGATCGCGCCCGGCGCGATGCCGGCCGCCTTCGCCTCGCTGACGCACGCGGCCACGCATTCGACCACGGCCTTCAGCCACACCGCGGGCCACTGCTCGGCCCACAATGGCTTCGGCGTATCGGGCTGATAGCTCGACGCATGCTGCGCGACGATCGCGCCGTGCTCGTCGACCAGCAGCGCCTTCGTGCTCTGCGTGCCGATATCGACGCCGATGACGTAGTTCATAGAGTCTCCGTTGAAACGCCGTGCCCCAGATTCACGCGCGCGGCTTCATCAGCACTTTGATGGAATCGAGCGAGTTCGCGATCCTGATCGCTTCGTCCCATTCTTCCAACGAAAAGCCGTGCGTGACGATGCCCTTCGACGTGACGAGTCCGCGCGCGAGCAGATCGATCGCGATCGGATAGCAATAGGGCCCAAGATGCGCGCCGCGCACGTCGAGTTCCTTGCGATCGCCGATCACCGACCAGTCGAGCGTCGTATCCGCGCCGAACACCGAGAATTCGACGAAGCGCCCGAGCTTGCGGATCAGGTCCATCCCCTGATTCACCCCAATCGGCGCACCCGTCGTTTCGATATAGACGTCGCAGCCGTAGCCGTCCGTCAGTGAATGGATGATCGCGAGCGCGTCGTCCTTCCGGGGATTGATCGTCACGTCCGCGCCATATTCGCGCGCGAGTGCGAGCCGTTCTTCGACCAGATCGATCACGACGAGCTGCTTCGGCGTCTTCAGATGCGCGACCTGCGTCATCATCAGACCGAGCGGCCCCGCGCCCGCGATCACGACCACGTCGTCGAGTTGCAGATCGCCGCGATTGACCGTGTGAATCGCACACGCGAGCGGCTCGATGATCGCGGCGTCTTCGAGCGAGATGCCGTCGGGAATCTTGTGGACGATCGCGGTCGGCGGAATGCGCATGTACTCGGCCATGCCACCGTCCGCGACTTCGCGCTGAAAGCCGAAGATGTTGTGCACTTCGCACATCCAGTACTGGCCGGACTTGCAATAGCGGCACTTGCCGCACGGTACGATCTGCTCGGCGATCACGCGCTCGCCCTTCTGCACGCCGAAATGCTCGGCCGCGCCTTCGCCCAGTTCCTCGACATAGCCGAAGAACTCGTGGCCCGGAATCACCGGCGCCTTGACCCACGGGCTCGGGCCGCCCCAGAACATCTTCGCGCCCGAATGGCATTTGCAGTCGCTCGCGCAGATACCGCACGCGGCGATCCGGATCACGAGTTCGTGCGCGCGCGCGCGTGGTTTCTGAACCTGCTCGACGCGATAGTCTTTCGGTGCATGACAGACGATGGCGGTCATGTTCTGCTGGTCGGATTGAGTCGTCATTGCATGGTCCTGCGAAAAGAGGGATGTGGGGAAGACAGCGTTACTTTCTGCGCTCGCGGCTGATATAGATCGCGAGCAGAATGATTCCGCCCTTGATCACGTTCTGCACGTACGGATTCACGCCGACCATGTTCAGGCCGTTATTCAGGACGCCGAGTAACAGCGCGCCGATCAGCGTGCCGATGATCGAGCCGCGTCCACCGGAGATCGACGTGCCGCCCATCACGACGGCGGCGATCGCGTCGAGTTCGAAACCGACGCCCGCGTTCGGCTGGCCGCTCATCAGGCGCGCGGTCAGCACGATCGCGGCGAACGCGGACGTCAAACCCGCGATCGTGTAGACGATCAGCTTCACGCGCGCCACACGCACGCCGGACAATCGCGTCGCCTGCTCGTTACCGCCGATCGCATACACATAGCGGCCAAACGGCATCCGTTCGAGCAGCACCCACGCGATCAGATAGATCACCGCCATGATCACGACCGGTGCCTGGACGCCGAGAATCTTGCCGCTGCCGAAGAAGCTGACCCAGTCGGGCAGACCGTCGATCGGGTAGCCGCCCGTGTAGATCAGTGCGAGGCCGCGCGCGATACCCATCGTCGCGAGTGTGACGATGATCGGCGGCATGCCGGCGAACGCGACGAAAAAGCCGTTGGCCGCGCCGAAGCCGAGACCGACCGCGAGGCCGACCGCAAGCGCGGCCACCCCATTCATGCCGGCGACCATCAGCCCGGCCGACAGCGTGCCCGAGAGCGCCATCACCGAGCCGACCGACAGATCGATGCCGCCCGTCAGGATCACGCAGGTCATGCCGACCGCGATGATCGCGTTGATCGACACCTGGCGCAGCACGTTCTCGATGTTCGCGGCCGACAGAAAGCTGTCGCTCGCGAACACCATCACGATGCAGACGACCAGCAGGCCGATGAACGGATAGAACAGCGTCGAGCGCTTCAGCGCGGCCCACGTGAAGCGCACCGGCGCGCCCGGCGTGTCGCTGTTGACACTCGATGTTTTCGGCGAAGAGAAAGGATTAGGCATGTTCATGAGAGGCTCCGAGCGAACCGGCGGTCGCATAGGTCATCACGGCATTCGATTCGATCGCGTCGCCTTCGAGCAGCGCTTCGATGCGGCCCTGCCGGAATACGGCGACGCGGTCGCACATGCCGACGATCTCCGGCAACTCGGACGAGATCATGATGATCGAGTAGCCGCGCGCGGTCAGTTCGCGCATCAGCAGATAGATTTCGGCCTTCGCGCCGACGTCGATGCCGCGTGTCGGTTCGTCGAAGATCAGGATGTTGGTGTGGTGATTGAGCCAGCGCGCGATCACGACCTTCTGCTGATTGCCGCCCGACAGCGTCGCGACTTCAGTGTGCATGGTTGGGGCCTTCACGCCGACGCGCTTCATGATGTCGGCGGTCGCGCGCGCTTCGCTACGTTGGTCGATGAAGAAACGTAGCGACCGGTACTTGCCGAGGTTGTTGATCGAGATGTTCTGCTTGATCGAGAACTCGGTAATGAGCCCTTCGGTCTTGCGGCTCTCGGGCAGAATGCCGACGCCCGCGCGCAGCGCATCGGCCGGATCGGCGAGCTTCGCGGCCGCGCCGTTGACGCGAATGTCCTTCGCGTACGCACGGTCCGCGCCGATCACCGCGAGCGCGGTCTCGGTGCGCCCCGAACCGACGAGTCCCGCGAAGCCGAGAATCTCGCCCTCGCGCAGCGTGAAGCTCAGCTCGGGGCTGTCTTTGAACAGCTGCAAGCGCGCGACGTCGAGCACGACCTTCGCGTCGGCGCGCGGCGGCGGCTTCGGCGGAAAACTGCTTTCGATGCGGCGTCCCACCATCATCTGCACGAGCCGGCTCACGTCGGATTGCGCGACCTCGGTCGTGCCGACGTACTGGCCGTCGCGCAGCACCGTGATGCGGTCGCACACCTCGAAAATCTCTTCGAGGTGGTGCGAGATGAAGATCATCGCGACGCCCTGCTGCTTCAGCTCGCGCATGATCGTGAACAGATGCGCGGCCTCGGCGGGCGTCAGCGTCGCGGTCGGTTCGTCGAGAATCAGCACGCGCGCATCGAGCGACAACGCCTTGCCGATTTCGACGAACTGCTGCTGCGCTACCGACAGTTCCCGGATCGGCACCGACAGATCGATCGCTACGCCAAGCCGCTCAAAAATCCGCGCCGCCGCGCGCCGCATTCTGCCGCGTTCGAGCAGACCGAAGCGATTGCGCAATTCACGGCCGAGAAACATGTTCTCCACCGCGTTCAGATACGGAATCAGGCTGAACTCCTGAAACACGATAGCGACGCCCGCGGCCACCGCGTCGTGATAGTTCGCGAAGTGGCGTTGCTCGCCGTCGAGCGTGATCGTGCCTTCGTCCGGCTGGTAGATACCGCACAGAATCTTCATCAGCGTCGACTTGCCCGCGCCGTTCTCGCCGAGCAGCGCGTGAATCTCGCCGCGCGCGATCTCGAGGTGAATGCCTTGCAGCGCCTTCACGCCGGGAAAGCTCTTGCTGATGTTGTCGAGCTTCAGAATCGTGTCCATCGCATGTTCCTGTGCCGCGCGCCGCCGCGCATGATCCGCACGCGCGGCGGCCTGCGCTTGCGTTACCAGCTGAAGCCCTTGGCGTTGCTCTTGTCGATCATCTTCACGTCGACCGGAATCGCTTTCGGCACATTGGCGCCCCACTTCTTCGCGAGCGCGATGCCGAGCGCGATGCGCACCTGGTCGGCCGGGAATTGCGCAGACGTCTCGACGAATTTCGAATTCGGCTTCTGGATCGCGGCGATCGCTTCCGGTGCGCCGTCGACGCTCGTCAGCTTGATGTCCTTGCCCGACGATTCGATCGCCGACAGCGCGCCCATCGAGCCGCCGTCGTTCACGCTGAACACGCCCTTCAGATTCGGATGCGCCTGGATCATGTTCTCGGTGACGGACAACGCGGTCGCGCGTTCCTGCTTGCCGTTCTGCGTATCGACGAGCTTCACGCCCGGCGACTTCGCGAGCGCCGCCTTGCAGCCGCGCACGCGTTCGAGAATCGGCACGACCGGAATGCCGTCGAGAATCGCCACTTCGCCGCTGCCGCCGATCGACTTCGCGAGGTAGTCGCACGCCATCACACCCGCGTCGTAGTTCTTCGAGCCGACGAACGAATCGACCGGACCGTTCGCGTTCGCATCGACCGCGACCACGACGACGCCCGCCTTCTTCGCCGACGTGACCGCCGACTGGATGCCGGTCGAGTCGGTCGGATTGACGAGCAGGATGTCGATCTTCTTTTGCAGCATGTCTTCGACGTCGCTGACCTGCTTGCTGACGTCGTGATGCGCGTCGGTGACGACGACCGTCGCGCCAGTCGACGCGGCCGCGTCGTTCAGCGCTTTCTGCATCGTCACGAAGTACGGGTTGTTCAGTTCCTGGAACGTCATGCCGATTTTCAGCGGCGCGGCCTGCGCGGTCTGCGCTGCCGACACAGCGACTAGCGACAAACCGAACGCGAGCGCGGCGACGCGGCGCGCGAACATCATCGAAGGGTTGAGCGAAAGAGTAGACGGCTTCATGGTTGTCTCCATTTTTTGAAGTGAGCACGCCCCCTCGCGCTGTGGGCGCACAGCGCGATCGATGCGTGTTGAAACGCGAGTGGAATAAAGTGGTGAACTACCGGGCGGGCACTATGTGACCGGGTACGCGACGCCGCTACGCGGCAAGCCCGGCGCGAGCACGATCGCCGGCGCGTTGTCGATGCCCCTGCCATGCGCGGCCGCTTGCTCGGAAGCATCGCGGCTCGCATCGTTCAGTTGCTGATAACGGCGAAACGTCGACGGCGCCATGCCCTTCATCGCTAGAAACTGCCGGTTGAAATTCGACAGGTTGTTGAAGCCCGCCTTGAAGCAGATGTCGGTCACGCTCAGTTCGTCATCGGTCAGCAACTGGCACGCGAGATTGATGCGCATGCGGTTCACGTACTGCACGAACGGCAGCCCGGTATGGCGGCGGAAATATCGCGAAAACGCGCTGACGCTCTGGCCGGCGAGTTGCGCAAGCTCCGACTCGCGCAACTCGTTCGCGAGGTTCTTGCCGATATACGCGAGCACGTGGTTGATGCGGGTCGCCGCGAAGCTGGTCGGATCGGCCTGATAAGCGGGACTCGCGAGCGTGTCGCGATCCGGCGCGTTGATCAGGATCTCGAGCATCGACATGAACAGCACGAGCCGGCGCAGCCCGCGCGCCGCGAGCAGTTCGAGAAAGAGCGGCTTGATCTGCGCGGATGTCTCCAGACCGAACGACAGGCCGCGACGCGCATCGGCTAGCAGCGCCTCGACCTGACGCCACTCCGGAAAACTCTCGAGACAGTTCGATACGAACTCCTGGCCGAATTGCACGACCAGATTGCGCTGCGCGACGCTCTCGCCTTCGGGCACGTCGCTGACCCAGTTGTGCGGCAGGTTCGGCCCCATCAGCACGAGGTTGCCGGGCGCGAAGCTGCCGATGTGATCGCCGACGAACATCTTGCCGGTCGTCGCGACGATCAGATGGATTTCGTACTCCGGATGAAAGTGCCAGCGCACCGTGCGATACGGATAGCCATGCGACCACACTTTGAACGATTCGTCGTGGCGTACGGCCACGATTTCGAGATCAGGTTGCACTGTCTGCCTCCATGAAGCGGCGCGCGGGAGGCGCCGCCGATCTTGATCTTGTAAAGCGAAAAGTAACCGCCAAACGCGTTGGCGACCACTTTAAAAGAAACCGCGGACCGATACTTTTTTGTATTCGGGTTAGCCCCGACGCGTGCGCGGTCAAATTTGATGCAATGCAATAGGAGTGGCGCGACCCGTTTTCTCGCCTCGGGCGCTCCTCGCTCCCGCCGGCGCATCGCCCATGCCGCGCTGCGCCATCAAAAGCCCGCCCCCTTGCCTTGACTTTCGTTTCTCCGGGTACGATCATTCGCTCACATACAGAGCAAATGCTCTGCACGCACAGAACGCGCGCCGCGAGCGCCGCGGACAAGTTTTTGGAGACACAACATGAACAGCGGGCAAGGCAGCGGCGCGGCCGCACACGTGATCCTGCACATCGGCGCGGGATCGTTTCATCGCGCGCATCAGGCGTGGTATCTGCACCG
The DNA here is from genome assembly GCF_014201065.1 of Paraburkholderia sp. Cpub6. NCBI lineage: Bacteria > Pseudomonadati > Pseudomonadota > Betaproteobacteria > Burkholderiales > Burkholderiaceae > Paraburkholderia > Paraburkholderia sp. Cpub6. The sequence continues at coordinate 266,340 of NZ_JACHDM010000002.1, read as the reverse complement.
GCTGAACGAGGCGAGCACGGCCGGCGAGCCGCGCTGGTCGCTGAGCGTGGGCAATATCCGCGGCGACATGAACCCGGTGCTCGAAGCGCTCGCCGCGCAGAACGGCGTCTACACGCTCGAAACCGTCACGCCGCAAGGCGAGCGCGCCTACGAGACGATCCGCTCGATCGAGCGCGTGCTGCCGTGGAGCGAAAGCCTCGACGGACTGATCGAAGCGGGCGCCGATCCGGCTTGCAAGATCATCGCGTTCACCGTGACCGAAGGCGGCTATTACCTCGACGAACACGACCGGCTCGACACCGCGAATGCCGATCTCGCCGCCGACCTCGCCGGCGGCCACACGACGATCTACGGCGCGCTCGCGGCGATTCTCGACGCGCGCGTGAAGCGCGGCGCGGGACCCGTCACGCTGCAGACCTGCGACAACCTGCGCAGCAACGGCGAGCGCTTTCATGCGGGCATGAGCGAGTTTCTCGAACGACGCGGCGCGAACGAACTCGCGCAATGGTTCGACGACAACACGTCATGCCCGTGTTCGATGGTCGATCGCATCACGCCGCGTCCGACGCCCGACGTGCGCGAGCGCGTGAAGGCCGCGACCGGCGTCGACGACGCGAGTCCGGTGATGGGCGAGGCGTTCATCCAGTGGGTGATCGAAGACCGCTTCATCGCGGGACGGCCGGCCTGGGAGAAGGTCGGCGCGGAACTCGTCGATTCGGTGCTGCCGTACGAGGAAGCGAAGATCCGCATTCTCAACGCGACGCATAGCTGCATCGCGTGGGCGGGCACGCTGGTCGGCCTGAACTACATCCACGAAGGCACGCTCGATGCCGACATCCGCCAGATCGCGTACGACTACGTGACCGAGGACGTGATCCCGTGTCTGACACCGAGTCCGCTCGATCTCGAACGCTATCGCGACGTCGTGCTCGAGCGCTTCAGCAACCCGCATATCCTCGACACGAACCAGCGCGTCGCCGCCGATGGCTTCTCGAAGTTGCCCGGCTTCATCGCGCCGACACTCGCCGAATGCTTCGAGCGCGGCGTCACGCCGGCGGCGAGCGCGATGCTGCCCGCGTTGTTCTTCCGCTTTCTGGAACGCTGGCACACGGGCAAGCTGCCCTACGCGTATCAGGACGGCGTGATGGAAGAGCGCGTCGCGCACGCCTTTTTCACGGCGCCCGATCCGCTGCGCGCGTTCGCGGCCGACCGGCTGCTGTGGGGCGGCATGGCGCAGACGCCCGAGCTCGAAGCGGCGCTCGCGGGCGCGCTCGCGCGGGTCGACGCATGGCTCGCCGAACGCGGCGCGACTAGCCAGGCTTAATGCGCATGACAGCGCGCGCGATGAACCGCTAAAGTAGCGCATCCCCAACGACGAAGGTTTCGCTCCCATGTACCTAGGCATCGACCTCGGCACGTCCGAAGTGAAAGTTCTGCTGCTCGCCTCCGACGGCCGCGTGATCGGCACCGCAGGCTCGCCGTTCACCGTTTCGCGTCCGCACCAGCGCTGGGCCGAGCAGAATCCCGAAGACTGGTGGGCCGGCACGCGCACGGCGCTCGCCGCGTTGCGCGCGCGTCATCCCGACGAATTTGCGCAGATTCGCGGCATCGGCCTGTCGGGGCAGATGCACGGCGCGGTGCTGCTCGACGCGGAAAACCGCGTGCTGCGGCCCGCGATCCTGTGGAACGACATGCGCAGCGACAAGGAGTGCGCGGAGCTGACCGAGCGCGCGCCGGAACTGCACAGCGTCGCCGGCAATCTGGCGATGCCCGGTTTCACGGCGCCGAAGCTGCTGTGGGTCGCGCGTCACGAGCCGGAGATTTTCGCGAGGACTGCCTGCGTGCTGCTGCCGAAAGACTATCTGCGCCTGCAACTGACGGGCGGCAAGGTGTCCGATCCATCGGACGCGGCCGGCACATTGTGGCTCGACGTCGCGAAACGCGATTGGTCCGATTCGCTGCTCGCTGCCTGCAACATGACGCGCGCGCAGATGCCGGCGCTGCGCGAAGGCAGCGCGCCGGCCGGCACGCTGCTGCCGGAACTCGCGCGCGAATTCGGCCTGCGCGACGACGTGATCGTCGCGGCCGGCGGCGGCGACAACGCGACCAGCGCGATCGGCATCGGCGCGACGCAACCGGGCGACGGCTTCGTGTCGTTGGGCACCTCGGGCGTGCTGTGCGTGGTCGGCGACAGCTTCCGCCCGAACCCGGCCTCCGCCGTGCACGCGTTCTGTCATGCGATCCCGGACCGCTGGCATCAGATGAGCGTGGTGCTGTCGGCGGCGAGCTGTTTGCGCTGGGTCTGCAAGCTGACGTCGACCGACGAGCCGACGCTGCTCGCCGAAATCGAGGCGCTGCCCGCCGAGGCCTTGCCCACCGCGCCGCTCTTTTTGCCGTATCTGTCGGGCGAGCGCACGCCGCACAATGACCCCTATGCGCAAGGCGTATTCTTCGGCATGACTCACGCAACCGACCGCGCGCTGCTCGGCTACGCGGTGCTCGAAGGCGTGACGCTCGCGCTGACCGACGGCCTCGACGCGCTGCGCGCGGCCGGCACCGAGGCGAAGGTGTTGTCGCTGCTCGGCGGCGGCGCACGCAGCGACTACTGGGCCCAGTTGCTCGCCGATGCGCTCGACACCGTCACCGTCAAGCACGGCGGCGGCGAAACCGGCGCGGCGCTCGGCGCGGCGCGTCTCGGCTGGCTCGCCGCCGGTGGCGAGCCAGCCACCGTGCTGACCAAGCCGCCTGTCGAAAAGGAGTTCACGCCGAATCCGCGCCGCCACGCGCAGTTGCGCACGCGGCTCGAAGCGTATCGCGCGCTGTATCGCCACGTACGGCCGCTGTTCGATCCCGCGCGCGCACCGCTCGCCTGAGCGTCAACCGCGGCCGGCCCGCGCGACAGACGCGCCGCCGGCCGCTATCATCGGCGCACTTCAACCGAAACCTCATCGTGCCCAGGTCCACAGAAAAACTCGATCTCGCCACACGCGCCGCGTGGCTTTATTACGTCGCGGGCAATACCCAGAACGAAATTGCCGAGAAGCTGCAGGTATCGCGGCCGGTCGCGCAGCGGCTCGTCGCGTTCGCGGTCGAAAAGAACCTGATCCGCGTGCGGGTCGATCACAAGCTCGCTGATTGCCTGTCGCTCGCCGATCAGCTGTCGAAGCGCTATGGCCTCAGCATGTGCGAGATCGTGCCGATCGACGGCGATACCTCCGAGGAAGTCGACCGTAAGCTCGCGGTGGCCGGCGCGCAGGTGATGGAGCGCTATCTGAGCGAGGAAAAGCCGATGGTCGTCGCGGTCAGCAGCGGCCGCACGCTGAAGGCCGCGGTCGATCAGATCGCGCAGCTAGACCGTCCGCAGCATCGGCTGGTATCGATGGTCGGCGCGATCGCGCAGGACGGCTCCTCGAACCGCTACGACGTCGCGCTGCACATTTCCGAAAAGACCGGGGGCAAGCATTTTCTGCTGCCCGCGCCGCTGCTCGCCGACAGCGAGGCCGAGCGCGCGCAGTGGTGCAATCACCGTCTGTACCGGATCGTCGAATCGCTGTCGGCGCAGGCCGATGTCGCGTTCGTCGGCATCGGCAACATTGGGATGACCTGTCCGTTGCACGAGGACGGCTTCATCACGGAAGGCGAGGTGAACGAGTTGATGCACAACGGCGCGGTCGCCGAAATGCTCGGCCTGCCGATCGATGCGGCCGGCGCGCACGTCGAATCGCCGACCGGCCGACGCGTGACGAGCATCGCGCTCGACACGCCGCCACGCCGGCCGACCATCGGCTTCGCGGGCGGGCTGCGTAAGCGCGAGGCGCTGATCGCGGTGCTCAAGGGGGGGTGGTTGTCGGGGCTCGTGACCGATGAGTTGTGTGCACGGGCGGCGTTGGAGGCGTGAAACGGTGCCCGCAGAAGAAGCGGGCGCGATCGGTGTAGACGCGCCGTAAGTTGGCGTAGCCGAGAGTCTTACTCGCTCGGGATCTGCTTCAACTCCATAAGAAGCGAGGCGGTCGTGTGACCTCACAGGTCTGGCGAACAATCTTGGCCGTAAGCCTCCTCAAATGCCTCGTCCAGGTCTGGATGTTCGCCCTTGAATCGCTCTATCTCGGACAGCATCCTTTCATGCGCGTCCACAGGCGTCCCCTGTTTGTAGCATTCAACGACCTCCGCGAGTGTGTCTCCTGAAAGGTCGTAATCCTGATTGAGGTAGGCTCCGAAGAAATGACCAAGCTCTGGATAAGTTGACTGGTTTTTCATGACTTAACTGAAGACGTCAAATTAATCTTCATCTTCAAGCCAGATACAGAAATATCGCCCATCCCCACTACTTATCACAATACCTGAGTCAAAGGTCGAGCCCGTAAGACCATTCCACGAATCCGATGACGGTGATTCCTTGTTTGAAAAATACCTACTTTCTTTTGATTCATTTTCAGAAATTATTTTTTCAGCAAGCTCTTCCGCTTTACTCCTGCCCATGCATTCACAATCATAAGCCTGCCCTTTCCATAGCAGGTTCGTGAGAATAGCAATGGCCCCGGCTCTATCATGGCGCACAAGCATCGCCTCATCTTGAGTCAGGCCGAATTTGGACAGTACCAGGGACAGGTCATTTGAATAGTCCAGTACATTGGAAATTCTAACCATCGTTGGGCCTCTCGCCGCGAGGATATCCGCGATTAAACTCATTTTCATTTCCCTAAATTAGGCATCCAGATAAGCGGTGAGAATATAGTATGGCATTCCATTGTATGCCTGATGTCGAAGAATAACAGTGACCTTGCTCGAACTTATCAATTTTTCTGATTTTTTAAACAAGGTGTAGCCAACATTTTTCCCGACATCTTTCTTTAAAGCCAAATCTCGTGATGGTGAAGCAACCCACGACTTTAGCGCAATGGCGTTCGCCTGCATCGTCTCCGAGATGGCCCATTCCGCCGCAGCAATATTCGCAAATGACGAGACCCGATCTCGCCACGGTTCCTTCAACAATCTCTCTGACAATTGTGCCTCAGTGCGCCCCACATGTTTCAGCAGCGTGTGCCCGCCAATCCCGCTGCCCGCCTTCGCTTCGTGCATCATCAAGTTGATCCGGCCCAATGTGATCTCGGACGCCCGCACCGCCTTGATCGATCCCGCCACGCCTGCCGACACTGCGATATCGAGCGACAGGCCGATATTGTTGGCCATGTCGGGGCTGGCCTTCATAGTTTCGGCCAGCTTTGCCGTACCGCGTTGGATCAGCGTGGAGGAATCTCGCCCGGTCCAAACCTGTCGCAGACCTGCTGCTGCGGTATCCGAGCCATGCACGCCAAACACAATGCACCCGGCCTTGCTTGCCATCGTCGGCTCTGGCAGCACGCATAACGCACCCGCGCCGACCATTTCCAATACTCCGCCGACAAGCTGCAAACCGCCCCATAAACGGTTCGAAAGCATCTCAGTCTGGCTAATCGACTGACGAACCAGAACGGCCGCCATTTGCGGGGCGCTCAGTACGACGCGGACGCCGTCTGACTCATTCACCTGTGACATGCGAAAGTCCTCTTCTTTTTTCTCGGGCTTTCACATTAACCGGTGGATTCACTGTCCGGCTATGGGCGAAGGATGATTCGGAGAGAAGGGGAAAGCCTGGTGTAGCGGCCCGCTGTAGTGATGCAGGACAGGATATGACCGGAAAATCGCGGCGTGCGTGATGTTGCGCCTAGTCCCGCCCGATGCACAACAGGTCCGTGCATCGAGCTACGGAAAATTCGGAGTCTTCCGAATCTTGAGAGACGGTCCGCACGGCAGCATCGGAACCCCATAAAAACATCAGAGGGGTTCGATATGCCCGGTGCAGATAATGCCGACGGAGTGAAGGTTGTACTGAGCGCTCCGCAACTCGCGGCCGTGCTATCCCGCCAGTCGATCAGCCAGACCGAGATGCTTTCCAACCGGCTTTGGGGCGGGTTACAGCTCGTCGGCGGCGTGCTGGAAATGGTCGGTGCGGGTGCGCTGTGCGTTTTGCCCGACCCGACGATGGCGAGCAAAGCCGGGTGTGTCGTGTTCGGGGTACATGGCTCCGACTCGGCGGCGGCTGGCTTGCGGCAGGTCTGGACTGGTCAGGATACGGCCACGCTGACCCAGCAGGGCACGACGAAACTCGCTGAAGCGATGAAGGCGAGCCCCGACATGGCGAACAATATCGGCCTGTCGCTCGATATCGCCGTGCCATTCGGCTTTGCCGGCTCGATCAAGGCGGCACGCGCTGCGCGCGTCACGATGGGCCGGATCAACCTGGACATGCATGAGGCGAAGGCGGGCAGCCGGATCGGTGGACATACGCTCTTGAAACATGTCGGACGGACCGAAGCGCAGTTGCGGGAAAGATTGGTAAATGAGCCGAAGCGGAAAATCGTGTCGTCGTTCACAAGCCGCGGGACTGCGGAATGGGCTATATCGGAAGTTATGTCTTCAAACGTAGGTAGAATCCGCACGTGGGCGCAGAATCCGACGCGAGATTTTACTCTCACACTGATTAAGCACGTCGCGGGTGACGTTGGATATGGGATATCGAGGGCAACAGGAAAGCTAACGACGATGAACAGGGTAACAGTCTTTCTAAAGTACGAACCCTATAATGGCATGTCATATTACGTGCTTACCGCTTACATTGACTGAAGGGAAACGATGTCGCCCGAACGCTACCCGGCGATGCGCCGCATATTTCACGTGTATTTTGGTCAGGATTTTGACCTGTTTGGCGAAACCATTGCCGAAATCGTGGCTTGTTACAAGAAGGACAGTCCCCACACATATTCGGATTTGATTCGTGAAATCAATTCGTTCATGGATGAGCACTCGACCGATCTGGATTCTGCGTTTGAAACAGGCTATGGAGCGGGTTTTGATCCGACACTGTGGGGACACACCACCGAGTCTTTTCTTAATGAACTTAAGCGTCTCATGAGCGAGTAACCTCGTTTTCCCCGAACCGGACGACTCCCCGCCGTCCGGTAGTTTTTTCGCGCGTTCGTTTCACCTTGGCAAGCGAACGCGCCTAACTCCTTCCACGGACAGCGCCTTGCGTGCGCCGCCTGCTCCTGCAATGCGTCATCGCGCGATCACGCCGCCAGCACCTCCACAATCTTGCGCTGGAACGCCTTACCTTCGCTGTCGAACAGATGGCAATGCTCGGGCGTCGCGCCCAGCTTCTGCGTATTGCCCTTCGCATGCCGTTCGAGCGGCGGAATCCGCGCGATCAAACCATCGGGCGCGACGCTCGACTCCGCGTACAGATACGCGGCATCGCCGAGCGATTCGACCGTCATCGTGCGTGCCTCGATACCATCCTCGGTCGTGCTGACGTGCAGATGCTCGGGGCGGATGCCGACCGTCACCTTGTCGCCCTGCTTGGCCGCGCCCGGCTCGACCAACACGCGCTGCGTCTCGCCGGTCTCGTAACGCACCGAGACGCCGTCGTGCGACACCGACTGCACGACGCCTTCCATGAAGTTCATCTTCGGCGAGCCGATGAAGCCGGCCACGAAGCGGTTCGCCGGCGCGTGATACAGCATCGTCGGACTGCCGACCTGCTCCAGATTGCCCGCCGACAACACGACGATCTTGTCGGCCAAAGTCATCGCCTCGACCTGGTCGTGCGTCACGTAGATCATCGTCGTCTTCAGCTCGTCGTGCAGGCGTGCGAACTCGAGGCGCATCTTCACGCGCAGCGCGGCGTCGAGATTCGACAGCGGCTCGTCGAACAGGAACACCTTCGGCTTGCGCGTGATCGCGCGGCCGATCGCGACGCGCTGACGCTGCCCGCCCGACAGCTGCTTCGGCTTGCGATCGAGCAGATGGTCGATGTGCAGGATCTTCGCCGCATTGCGCACGGCTGAGTCGATCTCCGGCTTCTTCGCGCCGGCAAGCTTCAGGCCGAACGCCATGTTGTCGTACAGCGTCATGTGCGGATACAGCGCGTACGACTGGAACACCATCGCGATGCCGCGCTTGGCCGGCGGCACGTCGTTCATGCGCACGGCGTCGATGTTCAGATCGCCGCCCGTGATGTCCTCGAGGCCCGCGATCATCCGCATCAGGGTCGATTTGCCGCAACCGCTCGGCCCGACGAACACGACGAACTCGCCATCGGCGATGTCGAGATTGATGTCGCGCATCACTTCGTTTTCGTCGTAGGCCTTTCTGATGTTGCGCAAGGTTACGCTTGCCATGATGTGTCTCCGTGTAATGCCGTTCGATGCTGCTCGTTACTTCATGCTGCTACCTGATGCCGTGTCACGTCGCGCGCCTTCGTGCGCTCATGGCGCCGCGGCCGTCGCGGAGAGCGTCCATTGCGCGACGAGGTCGGGCAACTGCCGCATGTCCTCGAACACATGACGCGCGCCCGCCGCGTGCAATCGATCGATCTGCGCATCGCTCGCATGACCGCCGCCGATAAACCCCAGCACCGCCATGCCCGCCGTGGCCGCCGCCGTGACGCCGGTCACGCTGTCCTCGACGACGAGGCACGCACCCGGCGCGAGCCCGAAGCCTTGCGCCGCCGCCAGGTACACGTCCGGCGCGGGCTTCGGATTCGGCACCGCGTCGGCGCAGAACAGCCGCTCGCCGAAGAAACGCTTCAGGCCCGTGCGCGCCAGCACCGTCTCGACGTAGGGCCGGAAGCTATTGCTCGCGCAGCCTTTGACGAGCGGCACCTGGGTCAGCGCCATCTCGATGCCGTCGACGGCGGGCGCCTCGATCGCCGCCGCTTCGACCGCGCGGCGGATCGCATCGATATCGTCGGCGCCGAGCTGTTTGCCGAGCTGAGTCGCCGTGTCCTGCAACACGCGCTCGATGCGCAGCCCGAGCAGCGGCAGCACGACCGGCGCGACGTCGATGCCGGGCCAGCGCGCCTCGAGTTCGCGCACCAGCATACGCGCGGCCACCGCTTCGCTGTCGATCAGCACGCCGTCGCAATCGCAGATCAACGCATAGCGCACCATGCCCGGGCCAGCCGTCATTTGACGGCCCCGAACGTGAGCCCGCGCACCAACTGCTTCTGCGACAGCCAGCCGACGATCAGGATCGGCGCGACCGCCAGCAACGAAGCGGCCGACAACTTGGCCCAGAACAAACCTTCAGGACTCGAATACGACGCGATGAACACGGTCAGCGGCGCCGCGTTCGAGCTCGACAGGTTGATGCTCCAGAACGCCTCGTTCCACGACAGGATCACGAGCAACAGCGCGGTCGACGCGAGCCCGGGCAGCGCCATCGGCATCAGCAGATAGACGATCTCCTGCCACGTCGCCGCGCCGTCGATGCGCCCGGCTTCGAGAATGTCGCGCGGAATCTCGGCGAAGTACGTGAACGCCATCCAGACCGCGATCGGCAGATTGATCAGCGTGTAGACAATGATCAGGCCCGACACGGTATCCAGCAGGCCGGTGTTTTTCCACAGCAGATAGATCGGCACCAGCACGCCGACCGACGGCATCATCTTCGTCGACAGCATCCACAGCAGCACTTTCTGCGTGCGGCGCGTCGGGAAAAACGCCATCGCGTACGCGCACGGCACCGCGAGGATCAGGCACAGCAGTGTGACGCCGACCGAGATCAGTATCGAGTTCCACGCGAACGCGAAGTAGTTGCTACGCGCGAACACCTCGCGGAAGCTGTCGAGCGTCGGCACGAAAAACAGCGACGACGCATAGGCCTGCTGCTCGGTCTTGAACGCGGTGATCGTCATCCAGAAGATCGGGAAGAACAGCAGCAGCGCGACGAGCCACGCGATCACGCCGGGAATGCCGCGACGAATCGTGTCGAACGGCGATTTGGTCGGCACCGCGACCGGCTGCGTCGTCGATGCCGTAGTGGAGGCAACGTGGCTCATTTTTCGTACTCCCCTTTCAGGTTCTTCGCGAGCATCCGCACGAGGAAGATCGACACGATGTTGGCCAGCACGACCGCGAGAATACCGCCCGCCGAGGCGAGACCGACGTCGAACTGTTGCAGGCCCAGCGCGAAGATCAGGTACGACAGGGTGGTGGTCGCGTTGCCCGGACCGCCGCCCGTGGTCGTATAGATCTCGGCGAAGATCGACAGCAGGAAAATCGTCTCCATCATCACGACGACCGCGATCGCACGTCGCAGGTGCGGCAGCGTGATGTAGAAGAACATCGAGAACGGACCGGCGCCGTCGATCTTCGCGGCTTCCTTCTGCTCCTGGTCGAGCGACTGGATCGACGTGAACAGGATCAGGAACGCGAACGGCAGCCACTGCCACGCGACGATCATGATCACCGCGGTCAGCGGATAGTCGGCGAACCAGTCGATCGGCTGCATGCCGAGCGCGCGCATGCCCTGCGCGACGAGGCCGTACACCGGGTGCAGGATCATGTTCTTCCAGATCAGCGCGCTGACCGTCGGCATCACGAAGAACGGGCCGATCGCGAGCAGGCGTGCCACGCCCTGCCCGTAGAACTTGCGGTCGAACAGGATCGCCATCAGCACGCCGCCGCCCACGGTGATCACGAGCACCCACACGATCAGCTCGATCGTATGCGCGATCGACGGACCGAACGACGGATCGGTCGCGAGATAGCGGTAGTTGTCGAAGCCGGCGAAGCCGCGCAGATCGGGATTGAGCAGGTTGTAGTGCGAGAACGAGAACCAGATCGTCATCGCGAGCGGAATGACCATCCACAGCACGAGCACGCCGACCGACGGCGCCACGAGCCAGCGGGCCGAATTGGCCTTACGCTCCTCGCGTTCTTTTTCTGTCTGGGGATGGGTTTGCATCAGAGGTAGGCGCAAAGGACGCATGATGGACCACCTGTTCGGTAATGCGCGGAGCGTTCGCCGGAGCCGCGTATGTGCGACGCGGCGTGCCGTGCCTGAATGGCGCACGACACGCGCCGCATCGCATCGGGCGCAGACGAACGGCCGCCCTGCTGCATGAGCCGCATCGGTCGATGCGGCGGCCCTGCCGGGTTACTTCTGATAACCCGCCTGCTTGACCGCGCGATTCGCGGCCGCGTTGCCGGCCGCGAGTGCCTGGTCGACCGTCATCTGACCGGCGATCGCGCCGGAGATGCTCTGCCCGACCACCGTGCCGAACGACTGGAATTCGGGAATTCCGACGAACTGCACACCCGTGTACGGGACCGGCTTCAAGGTCGGATGATCCGGGTCGGCGGTCTGGATCGCCTTTAGCACGAAGTCGCCGAACGGCGCGGCCTGCTTGTACTCGGGGCGCGCGTAGGTGGACTCGCGCGTGCCCGGCGGCACCGAGGCCCAGCCCTCATCCTTCGCGACCATGTCAATGTACTCCTTCGAGGTCGCCCACTCGATGAACTTCTTCGCCGCATCTTGCTGCTTCGACGACTTCGGAATCGCGAGCGCCCACGCCCACAGCCAGTGCGAGCCCTTCGGCGTGACCTCGATCGGCGCGGCCGCGAAGCCGACCTTGTCGGCGATCTGCGACTGCTGCTTGTTGTACAGCATGCCGGCCGCGACCGTCGCGTCGATCCACATCGCGCACTTGCCCGACGACATCAGCGTCAGGTTTTCGTTGAAGCCGTTCGAGCTCGCTCCCGGAGGACCGTCCTTCCTCAGCAGATCGACGTAGAACGTTATCGCCTTCTTCCATTCCGGCGACGTCAGCTGCGCGTTCCACTTCTCGTCGAACCAGCGGCCGCCGAAGGTGTTCACGACCGTCGTGGCGTACGCCATGTTCTCGCCCCAGCCCGCCTTGCCGCGCAGGCAGATGCCGTATTGCTCCTTGGACTTGTCGGTGAGCTTGTCGGCGAATTGGCCGATCTGGTCGTAGGTCGGCTGGTCGGGCATCTTCAGACCGGCCTTGTCGAACAGATCCTTGCGGTAATAGGTCATCGAGCTTTCGACGTAGAACGGCAGCGCGTACAGCTGGCCGTTAGCGGACAGGCCGTCGCGGGCCGTCTTCACGACGTCGTTGAGGTCATAGCTCGCCGGCAGGTTCGTGATCGGCGCGAGCCAGCCGCGCTTGCCCCATTGCGGGGTTTCATACGCGCCGATCGTCATTACGTCGAACTGGCCGCTGCCTGTCGTGATGTCGGTCGTCGCGCGCTGACGCAGCACGTTTTCCTCGAGGATCACCCAGTTCAGCTTGATGTCCGGATTCGCTTTTTCGAACGCGGGCGACAGCTTCTTCAACTCGATCATGTCCGGATTGTTCAGCGTCGCGATCGTCACCGTCGCCGCCGATGCGCTCAGCGCGAAGCAGGTGGCCGCGCCGGCACCGGCCGCCTTCAGTGCGAATTTGAAAGCTGGTTTCATCGTTGTCTCCTTTCTCGTACGTTATGTGATGCTGCGTTCGTTTGACGGAATGACGCGCCGCTCAGAGCAGTCAACGTGCCCGCTCCCTGCTCTTTATTCAGCTCATCCAGTTGCCGCCGTCGACGTTCAGCGTCTGCGCGGTGATGTAGTCGGCATCGGCCGACGCGAGGAACAGCGCGGCGCCGGTCAGGTCATCGGGCACGCCCATGCGGCCGAGCGGCACGGCCTCGCCGACGAGGCGCTTCTTCTCGCCGAGCGGCCGGTTCTCGTAGCGCGCGAACAGCGCGTCGACCTCGTTCCACATCGGCGTGTCGACGACGCCCGGCGCGATGCCGTTCACATTGATCTTATGCGGCGCGAGCGCGAGCGCCGCGGACTGCGTATAGCTCAACACCGCCGCCTTGGTCGCGCAGTAGTGCGACACGAGCGCCTCGCCGCGCCGCCCGGCCTGCGACGACATGTTGATGATCTTGCCGCCGCGGCCCTGCTCGACCATCTGCCGCGCGACCGCCTGCATCAGGAAGAACATGCCCTTCACGTTGACCGCGAACAGGCGGTCGAACACGTCCCAGGATTCGTCGAGGAGCGGGCGCATGTCGAACAGCGCCGCATTGTTGAACAGGATGTCGATCCGGCCGAAGCAGCCGAGCGTGCTCGTGACGATGCGCTCGATGTCCTCGCGGCGCCGGACGTCGGCGCTGACGCTCAACACGCGCTCGCCGTAGATGCCGCGCAGCGCGCCGCCGAGGCCGTCGGTCGGCTTCACGTCGACCAGCACGCAGCGCGCGCCCTCGTCGAGATAGCGCAGGGCTACCGCTTCACCGATACCGCTGGCCGCGCCCGTCAGAATGGCGACTTTGTCCTGCAATCGTGCCACTGCCTGTCTCCGCTTCGTTTTTACATGTTGGCGCGCGGTGAGCGAACGCTCATCACGCGAACAATTGCTCGGCTAGTGATCGAATGATCGGATACGGACCGGATCATGTCAAGGCACGCGGACGGATTTCGATGGTGCAGCGCGGCAGGAGCAAGCCCATTGCGCCACGGGTCGCCACGACGCGTTCGCTGCGTGCCGCCGTGCGAAGATTCGCGCCGCTGACAAAAAACCGCGATACGTTATATCATTTCGACCTTGCAGCCCGCTCGGGGGCCGCCATGTCAGGAGATTCACGCCGATGACTACCTCGCTCGCCGAACAGCACGCCATGCGGCTCGCGCATGCGGACGCGCACGCTGCGGCGCAGGGGCTCGCGCTGACGCCGCTGCGCCGCCAGGTGTACGCGGCGATCGTCGCGAGCGAGCGGCCTGTCGGCGCGTACGAGTTGCTCGACGCGCTCGCCCCCGAGCGCGGTCGCATGCCGCCGACCACCGTCTATCGCGCGCTCGACTTCCTCGTCGCGCACGGCTTCGTGCACCGGATCGAATCGAAGAACGCGTTCGTCGCCTGCTGCGAAATCGGCGTGCCGCATCGCAGCCAGTTCCTGATGTGCGACGGTTGCGGCGCGACCGTCGAGATTCCCGGCGACGAGCTCGCCGACCGCCTGTCGCACAGCGCACCCGCGCATGGCTTCGAGGTGCATCGTCAGGTGATCGAGCTAAGTGGACTGTGCGGGCCATGTGCGCGAGCGGCGAAGCCTGGCGGCGCCGGCGGCGCAGCAGGCACTTCGTCGTGATCAGGCGCGCGGCGCCGCGCTAAGCGCCACCCCGTATTTGGCCTTGCCACCGCGAGTGGCTGATTCAACTCTCACCCAGCAGGAAACAACGATGAAAACAATCGGCTCGATGTTGTCCAGAGCGCACCGCGCGCTGAAGCGTTCGACGTCTGCGCGCACCCTGTGCACCTGTCTGCTCGCGATCGCGGCGCTCGGCTTCGGCCACAACGCGTTCGCCGCCGACGCGAAAATTCCGGTCGTCGCCGCGGAGAACTTTTATGGCGACGTGGTCCGGCAACTCGGCGGCGATCGCGTCGACGTGACCAGCATCCTCAGCAACCCGGACCAGGACCCGCATCTGTTCGAAGCGAGCCCGGCCACCGCGCGCGCGTTGCAGCACGCGAGCCTCGTCGTCTACAACGGCGCCGACTACGATCCGTGGATGGCGAAGCTGCTGGCCGCGTCGAAAGGCGCGCATCGCACAGTGATCGTCGCGGCCGACCTCGTCGGCAAAAAAGGCGGCGACAATCCGCACCTGTGGTACGACCCGGCGACGATGCCGAAAGTCGCGCGCGCGGTCTGCGACGCACTCAGCGCTGCTGACCCGGCGCACAAGTCGGCGTACGATGCGGACCTCGCGAAGTTTCTCGATTCGCTGAAGCCGATCGACGCGAAGGTCGCCGAGCTGCACGGCCGCTATGCGGGCTTGCCGGTCACGGCGACGGAGCCGGTGTTCGGCTATATGTCTGACGCGATTGGCCTCGCCATGCGCAACCAGCGCTTCCAGCTCGCCACGATGAACGACACCGAAGCGAGCGCGGCCGATATCGCCGCGTTCGAACGCGATCTGCGCGAGCGGCGCGTGCGCGTGCTGATCTATAACAGCCAGGCCACCGAGGCGCTGACCCAACGGATGCTGAAGCTCGCGCAACAATCGAAGGTACCGACGATGAGCGTCACCGAAACCCTGCCGGCCGGCAAGACCTATCAGACGTGGATGCTGACGCAGCTCGATGCGTTGCAGAAAGCGCTCGCGGCGGGTGACACGAACGGCGCGATTGGCGCGACCAGCGCGAACGCGCAAGGAAAGGCTCCATGATTCCGACTGGCCATCAAACGCCAGCAGGTGCGCAATCAGGCGCACCCACCGCGCGCGGCGACAGGCCTGTGCTCGAACTCGACAACGCGACGCTCGATCTGGGCGGCCGCACGATCCTGCGCGACACCAGCTTCGTCGTAAACCAGGGCGAGTTCATCGGCGTGCTCGGGCCCAACGGCGCGGGCAAGACGACGCTGATGCGCGCGGTGCTCGGCCTCGTGCCGGCCGTGGGCGGCGCGATCCGCGTGCTCGGGCAGACGGTCGAGCGCGGCAACGCGTCGATCGGCTATATGCCGCAGACGCGCAGCGCGCTCGCCGGCCGTCGCGTGCGCGGCCGCGATCTGGTCGCGATGGCAGCCGATGGTCATCGCTGGGGCTTGCCGCATGCGGATGCAAAAACGCGCGCGGACGTCGATCGGGTGCTCGAACTCGTCGGCGGGACGAATCTGTCGAAGCGGCCACTGTCGGAGTTGTCGGGCGGCGAACGGCAGCGGCTCCTGCTCGCGCAATGCCTGCTCGGCAATCCGAAACTGCTGCTGCTCGATGAACCGTTGATCAGTCTCGATCCGCATCACCAGAAGAGCGTCGTCGAACTGGTGCGGCGCGTGCAGCAGGAGCTCGGCATCGCGGTGCTGTTCTCCGCGCACGAACTCAATCCGCTGCTGAACTCGATCGATCGCGTGCTGTATCTCGGCAGCGGCGTCGCGGCGCTCGGCACCGTCGACGAAGTGATCACGCGGCCGGTGCTGTCGCGTCTGTACGGCTCGCCGATCGACGTGATGCGCGTGAACGGCCGCATCTTCGTGATGTCGGGCGGCGTCGAAGTCGAGAAGCACGATCACGAGCACGAACACGACGAGGACGGCGGACATACGCATTCGCACGGCCACTCACACAGTCGCCCAAACCCGCACGACTTACGCGACGGACACACGCACGATGTTTGAATACGATTTCATGGTGAACGCATTCGCGGCCTCGGGGATCGTCGCGGTGCTGGCAGGCGTGGTCGGCTATTTTCTGGTGATGCGCGGACAGACGTTCGCGGGCCACGCGCTGTCGCACGTCGGCTTCACCGGCGCGACCGGCGCGGTGCTGATCGGCATCTCGCCTATCTGGGGGATGATCGGCTTCACGCTCGCGGCCGGTGTGGGCATGGGCGCGCTCGGCGAACGGCTCGCCGGCCGCGACGTCGCGATCGGCGTAATCCTTTCCTTGTCGCTCGGCTTTGGGCTGCTGTTTCTGCATTTCTTCACCGCCTACGCGACACAGGTGACGGCGCTGCTGTTCGGCAACGTGCTCGGCGTCAATGCAGCGACGCTCGGTGTGCTCGCGGCGTTGGGCGTCGTCAGTCTGGCCGCGCTCGCGGCCATCATGCGGCCGCTGCTGTTCGCGTCGCTGCAGCCGGAGCTGGCCGAAGCGAAGGGCGTGTCGCTGCGCCGCGTGTCGGTGCTGTTTCTCGCGATCGCCGCGCTGGCCGTCGCCGCTTGCACGCAGATCGTCGGCGTGCTGCTCGTGTTCACGCTGATGGTGGGGCCGGCCGCCGCCGCGCAGAACCTGAGCACGCGGCTGTCGACGGGTCTCGTGCTCGCGGCCGTGTTCGCGCTCGCGCAGGCGTGGCTCGGGCTGACGCTCGCGTTCTATACCGATTGCCCGACGAGCTTCTGGATCACCGCGCTGTCGGCGGTGGTGTATGGCGGGAGTCTGTTGAAGCGGCATTGAGCGGCGCTTACGCCGATCACACGAAAAAACGGCGGCACATGAAGTGCCGCCGTTTTTTTTGCCCCGCGTTTTACGACGTTGTTCAGCCGAGCAACACCTTCGCGTGATGCGCGAGATGATCCTCGACGAACGTCGAGATGAAGTAGTAGCCGTGGTCGTAACCCGCATGCCGGCGCAACGTCAGTGGCTGACCCGCGGCCTTGCACGCCGCTTCGAATACGTCGGGATTGAGCTGCGTGGGCAGGAACTGATCCGCGAGCCCCTGATCGACAAGAATCCCTTCCGCGAACTTGTGCGTCGCGCGCGTAACCAGCTCGCTCGCGTCGTACTGCTTCCACGCTTCACGGTTCTCGCCGAGATAACCGCTAAACGCCTTTTCGCCCCAGGGACAACGCATCGGCGCCGCGATCGGCGCGAACGCCGACACCGACCGGTAAATGTCCGGATTGCGCAGCGCGAGCATCAGCGCGCCGTGGCCGCCCATCGAATGACCGAAGACGCCGAGACGCGCGCCATCGATCGGCAGGTTCGCAAGCGCCGTTTCGCGCAGCTCGTCGCGCACGTACGAGTACATGCGGTAGTTCCGCGCCCACGGCTGCTCGGTCGCGTCGACATAAAAGCCCGCGCCGACGCCGAAGTCCCACGCATCGCTCTCGCCTGGCACGCCCGCGCCGCGAGGGCTCGTATCCGGCGCGATCAGCGCGATGCCGTGCCGGGCCGCGAAGCGCTGCGCGCCGGCCTTGATCGCGAACGTCTCTTCTGTGCAGGTCAGCCCCGCGAGGTAGAACAGCGCGGGCACCTTCGCATTGCCCCGCAACGCCTGCGGCGGCAGATAGACCGAGAAGCGCATCGGCAGACCGATGGTGCGCGACTCGTGCCGGTAAAAGCGCTGCTCGCCGCCGTGGCAGGCGTGCGACGATAGTAGTTCGAGCATCGCGACGCTCCTCGCTTAGTAGAGCACGACCGAGCGGATCGACTCGCCCTTCTTCATCAGCTCGAAGCCCTCGTTGATGCGCTCGAGCGGCAGACGGTGCGTAATCAGATCGTCGATATTGATCTTGCCTTCCATGTACCAGTCGACGATCTTCGGCACGTCGGTGCGGCCTCGCGCGCCGCCGAATGCCGAGCCCTTCCACTCGCGGCCCGTCACCAGCTGGAACGGCCGCGTGCTGATCTCCTCGCCCGCCGCCGCGACGCCGATGATGAACGACTGCCCCCAACCCTTGTGCGTGCATTCGAGCGCCTGGCGCATCACCTTCACGTTGCCGATGCATTCGAACGAGTAGTCGGCGCCGCCGTCGGTCAGCTGCACGATGTGATCGACGACGTTCTCGACTTCGTTCGGGTTGATGAAGTGCGTCATGCCGAACTTCTTCGCGAGTTCGACGCGGCCCGGGTTGAGATCGACACCGATGATCTTGTCCGCGCCGACCATCTTCGCGCCTTGAATCACGTTCAGCCCGATACCGCCGAGCCCGAACACCACCACGTTCGCACCCGCCTCGACCTTCGCCGAATACACGACCGCGCCGACGCCGGTCGTCACGCCGCAGCCGATGTAGCAGATCTTGTCGAACGGCGCGTCTTCACGCACCTTCGCGACCGCGATCTCCGGCACGACGATGTAGTTCGAGAACGTCGACGTCCCCATGTAGTGAAACAGCGGCTTGCCATCGAGCGAGAAGCGCGAGGTCGCGTCGGGCATCAGGCCTTTGCCCTGCGTCGCGCGGATCGCCTGGCAGAGATTCGTTTTGCGCGACAGGCAGAACTTGCACTGACGGCATTCGGGCGTGTAGAGCGGAATCACGTGATCGCCCTTCTTCAGCGTGCCGACGCCCGGCCCGACATCGACGATCACGCCCGCGCCTTCGTGGCCGAGAATCGCCGGGAAGATGCCTTCGGGATCGGCGCCCGACAGCGTGTAGTAGTCGGTGTGGCAGATGCCCGTCGCCTTCACTTCGATCAGGACTTCACCGGCGCGCGGACCTTCGAGATCGACTTCCTCGATCGTCAACGGGGCGCCGGCTTTCCATGCGATTGCTGCTTTGGTCTTCATCGTCAATGCTCCTGTGAGTCTGTGAGTCCGTGAGTGCGTGAATGCGAAATGGTATCGCGTGCCGGGCGACGGCGTTGCGCGCGAAAAGCGTCATGGTATTGCATAGTGCGTGAAGGCTGCCTCGCCGATGGCTGCGCTCGGCACCGTGTTCAACGCCGTCGCTGTCACTGCGCTTCGCACGGCGCGCTACCACCGAACCACGGCTCGACCCGGACATACAGATCGACGAAGCGCGCATAGCGTTCAGCAAGCGCCGCATCGCCTCGTGGACCCGCGACGCGCGTCGCGCCCGGCGCGAGCGCGGCGAGATCGCGCGTCTGCCAGTGGCCGCACGCGAGACCGCCGAGGATCGCCGCGCCGCGCGGCGCCGCGTTCGGGCAATCGACCGCATGCAGGTCGACGTCGAGCGCATCGGCAAGCAGTTGTCGCCAGCGCGCATCGACGGAGCCGCCGCCCGCGAGCCTGAGCGCCCTCACCGGCGCGCCGCTCGCGCGAATCGCGTCGAGCCCCGCGCGCAACGAGAACGCGACGCCCTCGAACGCGGCACGCATCATCGCGCCGCGCGTATGCTCGAGCGACAAACCGAGCCAGCCGCCGCGCGCCTGCGGGTTCAGCCACGGCGTGCGCTCGCCCGTCAGGTACGGCAGGAAGCTCAGCGTCGACGCCACTTCAGCGGCGGCATGAGCGCTTGCATCAGCCGCATCGTCAAATGCCTCCCGGTAAGCCTCCGCCCACCCAAACGACAGCCACCCGCGCACCCGCTCCAGCGCGATGCCGACGTTCTGCATCGCCGCCATCCGATACCAGTGATCGCTCGCCGCGCGATAGCGATGCAAGCCCTTCAGCGGCGCAGGCTCGTCGTTCGCGAGCACGACGATCTGTCCGCCGGTGCCGGTCGTCAGCAGCGCGTCGCCGTCACGCACGAGTCCGCTGCCGAGCGCCGCGCACGGCGTATCCGCGGCGCCGGTTGCGAGCACGATACCGGCCCGTAAGCCAAGTGCCTGCGCGGCCTGCGGCGACAGCGCGCCCGCCGCCGCATATGACGGCGCCACAGGCGCGAACCACTCAGGCGGAATCTCGAGGCGTTGCAGCAGCGCCGTGTCCCACGCGCCGGCGGGATCGGCGAGCGCGGTCGCGCACGCGTCGGACGCATCGGTCACGCACGCGCCGCCGAGCGCGACGCGCAGCCAGTCCTTCGGCTGCAGCGCCCAGCGCGTGCGGCGCGCGGCATCCGGCTCTTGCAGCACGAGCCAGCGCAGCAGCGGTCCGGCCATGCCGGGCGCGACCGGATTCGGTTGCGGCTCGGGCCACGCGTCGAGCATGGCGAGCGCGCGCGAGTCCGGCCACAGCATGGCGCGCCGCACCGCTGCGCCGTTTGCATCGAGCAGCACGACGCCGTGCATCTGGCCAGAGAAGCCAATCGCGCGCACGCCGTCACGCAGCTCGCGCGGCAGGCCCGCCATCGCATGGACGAGCGCGCTCCACCAGGTCTCGACGTCGATTTCGGCCCAACCCGCGTGCGGCGTAACGAGCGCATAAGCGACGCTCGATACCGCCTGCTCGCGTCCATGTTCGTCGACGATTGCCGCTTTCAGGGAGCCGGTGCCGAGATCGATGCCGAGAAAACTCATGAGCGCAGGGACGTTGAAACGAGGTGAAGAAGGAGCCAGCGAGACTGGCGACGAAGTGGGAAAGCGAAGCTCAAAGGCGAAGCTGCACAGACGCCGCGAACGTTGAACAAACAGCTCGGAAAACACGCGAAAAAAAACCATTCGCGGGTTAACCCCGCCGTGCTGCGAGCGTCATCAAAACAGGACTATGCGTGAAGCGTGATACACGTCATTGATTCTCACACATATCCCCTCGCGCGACGAACCCGCGCCGCGCACGCCATGTACCGCCCGCGGCCCCCACTGCATAGGATTCTTTGGCGTCCGACGGCCGATCCGTCCCATTCGTGGCTTTAATTTGCCTTTCAAAACAGGTCTCTGCATATCGTCGCCGGGAATGCCGGAATAGCCACGTATGGTCTTGTTGCGACTTTTCGTCCCCGATACCTTGGAGTCATCCCAAAACGAGATGGTGGAGACAGACGATATGCAAGCGAACACGGTTCACCCGTGCGACGAGCGCCTACCGGCGGGCCAGTTGCTCACTCTCGGCATCCAGCACGTGCTGGTCATGTACGCTGGCGCGGTCGCGGTGCCGCTGATCATCGGCGCGGCGCTGAAGCTGCCGAAAGACCAGGTCGCCTTCCTGATCAGCGCCGATCTGTTTTCCTGCGGCATCGCCACGCTGATCCAGACGCTCGGACTGTGGATCTTCGGCATCCGCCTGCCCGTCATCATGGGCTGCACGTTCGCGGCCGTCGGCCCGATGGTCGCGATCGGCACCAATCCTTCGCTCGGCATCCTCGACATCTTCGGCTCGACGATCGCGGCCGGCGTGATCGGCATTCTGCTCGCGCCCGCGGTCGGCAAGCTGTTGCGCTTCTTCCCGCCGGTCGTGATCGGCGTCGTGATTTCGGTGATCGGCCTGTCGCTGATGGAGGTCGGCATCAACTGGGCGGCCGGCGGTGTCGGCAATCCCGACTACGGCAATCCGGTATATCTCGGCCTGGCGCTGCTCGTGCTGACGCTGATCCTGCTGATCAACAGGTTTGCCAGGGGGTTCGTCGCCAATATCTCGGTGCTGCTCGGCATCGTCGCGGGCTTCGCGATCGCGCTGATGCTCGGCCGCGTCAACCTGGACGGCGTCATGCACGCGCCGTGGGTCGGCTTCGTGATGCCGTTCCACTTCGGTCTGCCGCACTTCGATCCGCTGTCGATCGCGACGATGGTCACCGTGATGTTCGTCACGTTCATCGAATCGACCGGCATGTTTCTCGCGGTCGGCGACATGGTCGATCGTCCGGTCGATCAGAAAACGCTGGTGCGTGGCTTGCGCGTCGACGGTCTCGGCACGCTGATCGGCGGCATCTTCAACTCGTTCCCGCATACGTCGTTCTCGCAGAACGTCGGGTTGATCGGCGTGACCGGCGTGAAGAGCCGCTTCGTGTGCGCGATGGGCGGCGTGATCCTGGTGCTGCTCGGCCTCTTCCCGAAGATGGCGCAGGTGGTCGCGTCGGTGCCGGCGTTCGTGCTCGGCGGCGCGGGCATCGTGATGTTCGGCATGGTCGCGGCGAACGGCATCAAGGTGCTGTCGCGCGTCGACTTCGTGAGGAATCAGCACAACCTCTTCATCGTCGCGGTCAGCATCGGGCTCGGCCTCGTGCCGGTCGTCTCGCCACACTTCTTCTCGCAACTGCCGCCGGCGTTGTCGCCGCTGCTACATAGCGGGATTCTGCTCGCGTCGGTGTCGGCGGTCGCGCTGAACCTGATCTTCAACGGCGTGAAGGGCGAGAAGATGGCGAAGAGCGAGCTTCGCCGCGCCGGGCACGATCTCGACGCCAGCGCGGGCGGCGCACCGCAGAGCAACGAGATGCTGCGGGCGGCGGATCTGCATTGAGCTTTTGATGCAGCGATGATGCGGCGAGCGGCACCGATCGCCGCGGATCAACAAAAACGCCACGGCATGCCGTGGCGTTTTTGCTTTACTTCAGCGGTTCGTCGAGCCGCAGCGCTTACCCTGCCGTCGCCGCCGAAGCCGCGACCGGTGCGCTCGCCGCACCGTAGTCGACCGGCGCGTCGGCGGGACGCGGATGGTCGCCGTTGTGCTCGATCCAGCCGCCGCCGAGCGCCTGGTACAGCGTGACCAGGTTCTGCAGACGTTCCATGCGCGCGGTGACCAGCGCCTGCTGAGCCACGTACAACGAGGTCTGCGCGGTCAGCACCGAAAGATAGCTGTCGACACCGTTCGTATAACGGAGGGTCGACAGATCCAGCCGGCGCTGCTCGGCCGCGACATCCCGCTCGAGCGCCGCGATCTGCTCGTCGTACGTGCCGCGCGCGGCCAGTCCGTCCGCCACTTCGCGGAAGGCCGTCTGGATCGCCTTTTCATACGTGGCGATCTGCACGTTCTTCTCGATGTTGGCGAGATCGAGGTTGGCCATGTTCTGACCGCCCTCGAAGATCGGCAGCGTGATCGACGGCGCGAAGCTCCACGCCGCCGAACCCGGCTTGAACAGCCCGCCGAGCGTCGGGCTCAGCGTGCCGGCGCTGCCGGTCAGCGTGACCTTCGGAAAGAACGCCGCGCGCGCCGCGCCGATGTTCGCGTTGGCCGCGAGCAGATTTTCCTCGGCCTCCATGATGTCGGGACGGCGCGTCAGCAGATCGGACGGCAGGCCCGCCGGAATATCCGTGAGCAGGCTCTGGTCGCTCAGCGGCAGGCCTGGCTCAAGATCAGCCGGCAACGGCTCGCCGAGCAGCAGCACCAGCGCGTTGTCAGCCTGAGCCCGCAATCGCATCTGCGCCTGCAGGTCCGCGCTCGCGGTTTCGACGACCGTTTGCGACTGGCGCAGATCGAGTTCCGAACCGGTGCCGTTGTCGAACTGCAGCTTGGTGATCCGAAACGACTCCTGTGCCGTCTTCAGCGTGTTCTGCGTGACCTTCAGCAGATCGTCCAGTTCGAGCACCGTCATGTACTGGTTCGCCACCTGCGACACCAGCGCGATTTCCGCGGACTTGCGCGCCTGCGCGGTGCCGAGGTACGTGGCCAACGCCTGATCCTTCAGGCTCTGCACGCGCCCGAAGAAGTCGATTTCCCACGACGCGTTCAAGCCCACCGAATACGTGTTGGTAATCGTCGGGCCGTTGGGCGACGCCAGCAGATCGCGCGGCGTGCGCTGCCGGCTTTGCGAAGCCGCGGCGTCGAGCGTCGGGAACAGGCCCGCGCGCACGATACGGTACTGCGCCGCCGACGCCTGCATGTTCAGCACTGACACACGCAGATCGCGGTTGTTCTTCAGCGCGATTTCGATCAGCTGCTGCAGACGCGGATCGACGAAGAAGTCGCGCCAGCCGATGTCCGAGGCGGCCTGGCCGTTCGCGCTGCGCGCGCCCTGCGCGCCCGGTTGCTGGTCGTACACGCCGCCCGTCGGGAAAGTCGCCGTCACGGGCGCCGCGGGCCGCTGGTAGTGCGGCGCCAGCGTGCAACCCGTGGCGAGCAGCGCGATCGCCACTGCAATCAAAGAGTGTTTTTGCATCTCAATGCCCATCCTTGCCCGAGCCATTGCCATCCGACCCGTCGGTCGTGCCACCCGCCGCGCCGCCTTGCGGATCGTGCGGATGGTGCTGTTCATAGTGGCGCAGCGCCTCATCCGGGTCTTCCTTCTCACCGCCGAACTTCGCGCGAATCACGACGAAGAACATCGGGATCATGAAGATCGCGAGGAAGGTCGCCGTCAACATGCCGCCGATCACGCCGGTACCGATCGCGTGCTGGCTGGCCGACCCCGCGCCGTTACTGATCGCGAGCGGCAGCACGCCGAGAATAAACGCGAGCGAGGTCATCAGGATCGGACGCAACCGCAGACGCGCCGCTTCGAGCGCGGCTTCGATCGGTCCCATGCCTCCACTCTGCTGCAGTTCTCGCGCGAATTCCACGATCAGAATCGCGTTCTTCGCCGACAGACCCACGGTGGTCAGCAGACCGACCTGGAAGAACACGTCGTTCTCGAGCCCACGCAGCGTCGCGGCCAGCAGTGCGCCGATCACGCCGAGCGGCACCACCATGATCACCGAGAACGGGATCGACCAGCTTTCATACAGCGCCGCGAGACACAGGAACACGACGAGAATCGAGATGCCGTACAGGATCGGCGCCTGCGAACCCGACTGACGCTCTTGCAGCGACAGACCCGTCCACTCGTAGCCGACTCCCGCCGGCAGCTTGGTGACGATCCGTTCCATCGCCGCCATCGCCTGACCGGTCGACTTGCCCGGCCCGGCCGCACCCTGGATTTCCACCGACGAAATACCGTTGTAGCGCTCGAGCTTCGGCGAACCGAAGGTCCACTCGGTGCTCGCGAAGGCCGAGAACGGCACCATCGCGCCCGCGCCGTTGCGCACGAACCAGGCATTCACGTCTTCCGGTTTCATCCGGAACGGCGCGTCGCCCTGCAGGTAGACCTTCTTGATCCGGCCGTCGGTGTCGAGGAAGTTGTTCACATACGCCGAGGCCCATGCGATCGAGAACGTCTGGTCGATCGAGGCGAGCGACACGCCGAGCGCGGAAGCCTTCTCGTGGTCGATGCTCACCTTGAACTGCGGCGTATCGTTCAGGCCGTTCGGACGCACCTGCGCGAGCGTCGGATCTTTCGCCGCCAGACCGAGCAGCATGTTGCGCGCTTCCATCAGCTTCGCGTGACCGATACCCGCGCGATCCTGCAACTGGAAGTCGAAGCCCGCAGCCGTGCCGAGTTCAGGAATCGACGGCGGATTGACCGGGAACACCGTCGCGTTCTTGTAGGTGCTGAAGTGCATGTAGAGACGGCCCACCAGCGCTTGCACCTTCTGGTCCGCGTGCTGGCGCTGCGCGTAGTCCTTCATCCGCACGAACACGAGACCCGCGTTCTGGCCACGACCCGCGAAGCTGAAGCCGTTCACCGTGAAGGTCGATTCGACGATCGCCTTCTCTTCGTTCAGCAGGTAGTCCGACACGTCCTTGAGGGCGCGCGCGGTGGTTTCCTGCGTGGAACCCGACGGCGTTTGCACCAGCACGAACATCGTGCCCTGGTCTTCGTCAGGCAGGAACGACTTCGGCAGACGCACGAACAGCAGCCCCACCGCGAAGATCACCACCATGTAGATGATGAGCCAGCGGCCCGAGCGCTTGATCACGTGGTGCACGCCCGAGTGGTACTTGTCGCGGCTCGTGTTGAAGGTACGGTTGAACCAGCCGAAGAAGCCGGTGGCTTTTTCGTGATGACCCTTCGGAATCGGCTTCAGGATCGTCGCGCACAGCGCCGGCGTCAGAATCAACGCGACGAGCACGGACAACACCATCGCCGCGACGATCGTCAGCGAGAACTGCCGGTAGATCGCGCCGACCGAGCCGCCCGAGAATGCCACCGGCACGAACACCGCCGACAGCACGAGCGCCACGCCGACGAGAGCGCCGGTGATCTGGTCCATCGCCTTGCGGGTTGCCTCGCGAGGCGATAAGCCCTCCTCCTGCATCACCCGCTCGACGTTTTCCACCACCACGATCGCGTCGTCCACCAGCAGGCCGATTGCGAGCACGAGACCGAACATCGACAGCGTGTTGATCGAGAAACCGACCACGTTCATGATCGCGAACGTACCGAGCAGCACCACCGGCACCGCGATCGTCGGAATCAGCGTGGCGCGCAGGTTCTGCAGGAACAGGTACATGACGAGGAACACCAGCACGATACCTTCGAG
The DNA here is from genome assembly GCF_014201065.1 of Paraburkholderia sp. Cpub6. NCBI lineage: Bacteria > Pseudomonadati > Pseudomonadota > Betaproteobacteria > Burkholderiales > Burkholderiaceae > Paraburkholderia > Paraburkholderia sp. Cpub6. The sequence goes on along the minus strand of NZ_JACHDM010000002.1, from coordinate 240,168 downwards.
CAGCGTCTTGACCACTTCCTCGATCGACAGGCGCACGAACGGCGTCGTGTCGTACGGGTACTGCACCACCAGGCCGTGCGGGAAGTACTTCGACAGTTCGGCGATCTTCGTGCGCACCGCCTTCGCGGTGGCGAGCGCGTTCGCGCCCGTGGCGAGCTGGATACCGAAGCCTGCCGTCGGCTGACCGTTGTACTTGGTGTCGAAGTTGTAGTTTTCGCCGCCGAGCTCGACGTGCGACACGTCGCGCAGACGCACCTGCGAGCCGTCCTGGTTCACCTTCAGCAGGATGTTGCCGAACTGCTCGGGCGTATTGAGCAGCGTGGCCTGCGTGATCGTGGCCTGCAGCACCTGACCCGGCACCGACGGCGTGCCGCCGAGCGAGCCGCCCGCGACCTGCACGTTCTGCGCCTGCAGCGCGGTTTCGACATCGAGTGGCGTCAGACCGAAGTTATTCAGCTTGTTCGCGTCGAGCCAGATGCGCATCGCGTACTGCGAGCCGAACAGCGTCACCGTGCCCACGCCGTCGATACGGCTGATCGGATCCTGAATGTTCGACGCGACGTAGTTCGCGAGGTCGTACTTGTTCATGCTGCCGTCGGTCGACACGAACGCCATCACCAGCAGGAAGCTGCTGCTCGACTTCGTGACCTTGGTGCCGAGCTGCTGCACCGCTTGCGGCAGCAGCGGCGTGGCGAGTTGCAGCTTGTTTTGCACCTGCACCTGCGCGATGTCAGGGTTGGTGCCGGCCGCGAACGTCAGCGTGATGGTGGCCGTGCCCGTGTCGTCCGAGGTCGACGCGAGGTACAGCAGGTGGTCCAGACCACTCATCTGCTGCTCGATCACCTGCGTAACGGTGTTCTCCACCGTCTTCGCCGAAGCACCCGGATAGGTTGCGCTGATCTGGATGGACGGCGGCGCGATGGTCGGGTATTGCGCGATCGGCAGCGTGAACACCGACGCGAGACCCGCGAGCATCAGGATGATGGCGATCACCCATGCAAAAATCGGGCGATCAATAAAGAACTTTGCCATGAGGCGGGCTCCCTGTTATTACGCGCCCGAAGCGGCGGAGGCAGGCTGAGCCGCGGGTTGACCTGTCTGGGCGCCGTTTGCGGCGGCGTCGGAAGCCGGGTTGCCGGGCAGCTGCGCCGGCACGGGCTTGACCTGCTGGCCGGGACGCGCCTTGTCGGTGCCCTGGACGATCACGCGGTCACCCGCCTTCAGGCCGTCCGAGACCACCCAGTACGAGCCGAAGGTGCCTGAGGTGACGAGCTGACGCAGCTCGACCTTGTTGTCGTTGCCGACGACGAGCGCGGTGGGCTGACCCTTCTGGTCGTGCGTGACGCCGACTTGCGGCACGATGAGCGCGTTCTGGTTGACGCCCTCGTCGATCTTCGCGCGCACGAACATGCCCGGCAGCAGCACGTGGTTCGGGTTCTTGAAGATCGCGCGCACCGTGACCGAGCCGGTGCCCTGGTCGACGGTCACGTCGGTGAACTGCAGCTTGCCCTTCTCGGAGTAGACGCGGCCGTCTTCCAGCACCAGCGTGACCTGCGCGGCGCCCGGGCCGGTCGTCTTGAGACGCCCTTCCTGCATGTCGCGGCGCAGCTTCAGACCCTCGAGGCTCGATTGCGTGAGGTCGGCGTACACCGGGTCGAGCTGCTGAACCGTGGCCATCAGCGTGGCCGCGCTCTGCTGCACGAAGGCGCCCGGCGTGACCTGCGACACGCCGATCCGACCGGTCACGGGCGAGGTCACGTCGGTATAGCCGAGGTTGATCTGCGCGGTATCGACCGCGGCCTTGCCCGCGGCGACGTCGGCGGCGGCCTGGCCTTCGGCGGCAACCGCGTTGTCGTAGTCCTGCTTGCTGACCGCGTTCGCCGCGACCAGCACCTTGTAGCGATTGGCCTGCGCGGTGGTCGTCACCAGGTTCGCCTGCGCCTTCGCGAGCGATGCCTTCGCGTTGTTCAACGACGCGATGTACGGCGCCGGATCGATCTTGTACAGACGCTGGCCGGCCTTGACCTCACTACCCTCGGTGAACTCGCGGCGCAGCACGATGCCGTCGACCCGCGCGCGCACCTGCGCGACGAGGAAGGCACTGGTACGGCCGGGCAGTTCGGTGACGACGGGCACGGTCGTCGGCTGGAGGGTGACGACGCCGACTTCGGGCGTCTGTGGCGGCGGGGCAGATTGTTTTGGTCCGCACGCCGCCAGCAAGATGGCAGCCGTCGCGGCACTGATTAAGCGGAATGGAACCCGTTCGACGCGCATGGAGCGACCTCTGTCAAAGACTGAGTAATGAAAAAGTGCGCGCATCCCTACCCCGGGGACGACAGCGCACACAAGCGTCTCGCGACGCTCGACCGGAAGCCCATGGATGCAAACCTGCGCCTGCGGGGCACCCTGCTACGAATGCGCCATACCGGGGAATGCCACGCAGCGCCGCCGTTTGGCGGCCGCGAAAGCGCTTTCGAAAGGCAACAGTGACGGATATTAACCGCTCGTCACGGCTTGGGCTATCCGATCGTGGGGTGCTATTATATATACATTCATGAATGCATGTAAAAGTGCATTCATATCTTCCGAGGCTGGGGTACTGCAGATTCGCGTCGCAATTCGCTTCAGAAGTAGTCAAAGCGTCATCAGACTGACTTAAAACTGTCCGCATAAACCCCAGGATCAGCGCAGGCTACACCAATATGGTCAGAAGAACCAAAGAAGAGGCGCTGGAGACGCGCAACCGGATTCTCGACGCGGCCGAACAGGTCTTCTTCGAGAAGGGTGTATCGCGCACGTCGCTGGCCGATATCGCGCAGGCCGCGGGCGTCACGCGTGGCGCCATTTATTGGCATTTTGCGCATAAGAGCGAGCTGTTCACCGAAATGTTCGACCGCGTGCTGCTGCCGCTCGACGAACTGAAGGCGGCGTCGCTCGATCCCAACGAAGCTGATCCGCTCGGGCGCCTGATTGAAGTCTGCGTGGTCTGCCTGCGCGACACTGCCAACGATCCGCGCCGCCGCCGCGTGTTCGACATTCTGTTTCTGAAGTGCGAGCTGGTCGAAGATATGGGGCCGGTGATGGAACGGTATCAGACCAATATGCGCGAGGGGCTCGCGAAGATCGAGGGCGGTCTGCGCAATGCGATCTCCAAAGGCCAGATGCCCGCCGACCTCGACACGAAGCTTGCCGCGGCGATGGTCCACGCGTTCGTCGGCGGCTCGTTGCGCGACATGCTGTTTTTGCCCGACGCGACCGACTTCGGCGCGCAAGCGCAGCAGATGGTGGAAGCGATGTTCGACGCCTTGCGCCTGAGTCCGGCGTTGCGCAGGAAGGCGGCGTAGGAGGCGCGCCAGGGTGACGGATTGGAACAGCGGGCGGTTCGGTGAACCGCCCGTTTCTGTTTTTGGACCGGACCACCGCCCCTGCGCCGGGTTCAGGCAACCGCCCGGCGCGCTCGCGCCGCCTGATTCGACGCATAGATGTTGCCGCGCTCGAGCGGCGCGCCGCTCTTTAGCGCCGCGATCCATTGATCGGTGCTCGCGACCGCCGCGAAGCGCGACTGCAGCACCACGCTGAACACGCGATGAATCTCCTCCGCGCTCGCGAAGCCCGCGCTGTTTTCATACGGCACCGAGCCGGTTGCGTCGTGCAGGAACTCGACGGCGAGGCCAGCATGCACCGCGTGGTTGATCGTCGAGGCATCGCAATTGTGGGTCATGTAGCCGGTGACGCTCAGCGTATCGATCTGCCGGGCGGCGAGCCAGTCGGCCAGATCGGTCCCAGCGAATGCGCTCGGCAGCGACTTCTCGACGAAATGATCATGAGCGCGCGAGCTCACGACCGTGTGCAGTTCCGCGCCCGCGCTGCCGCGCGCGAACAGCGGCGAGGTGGCGGGCGCGAGGTTCTGCACGACCACGACCGGCACACTGGCGGCGCGCGCTGCATCGATCGCGCGACCGATGTTGGCGAGCGACGTGCGCACGTCCGGAAATTCGATCGGCAGGTCGCCGCTCACGTATTCGTTCTGCACGTCGATGACGATCAGCGCACGGCGCGGCGCGGGTGTGCTCATGGCAAGGCTCCTTGTCAGAAAAAGCGGTCGATGGTGCGCGCCCAGCGCGGTGGCGGCGGCGCAACGGCAATGACGGCATTGTTGCTCCGCTGCCCGCCTGTCGACCAGCGGCCCGAATGACAACCTTCGCTAGAATCGGGCCATACCTATGGCTTTCATGAGGCGCCCGGCATGACCACCTTCGCACCTTCCGACGACGTCTCCGATCAGGCGCCGCGCCACGTCGTCGCCGTCGTCGCGTTCGACCGCATCAGCCCGTTCCATCTGTCGGTGCCGTGCGTCGTGTTCGGCGAGGACCGTCGCGGCGGCGGTGTTCCCGACTTCGACTTCCGCGTCTGCGCCGCGGAGACGGGCGCGCTCGCGACGACCGCGGGCTTTTCGATCGCGGTCACGCACGGACTCGAAGCGCTTGCCGACGCGCAGACGATCATCGTGCCGAGCTGGCGCGATCCCGCCGAAACCCCGCCCGCCGCGCTGCTCGACGCGCTGAGGGCCGCGCATGCGCGCGGCGCGCTGCTCGTCGGCCTGTGCCTCGGCGCTTTCGTGCTGGCCGCCGCGGGCATCCTCGATGGACGGCCCGCTTCGACGCACTGGGCCTGGGCCGACGACTTCGCGCGCCGCTACCCGCGCGTGCGGCTCGACGCCGACGTGCTGTACGTCGACGACGGCAACGTGCTGACCTCGGCCGGCACCGCCGCCGGCCTCGACTGCTGCCTGCACGTGCTGCGCAAGATCTGCGGCGCGCGGGTGGCGAACCACGTCGCGCGCCGGCTGGTCGTGTCGCCGCATCGCCAAGGCGGCCAGGCGCAATACGTGCAGCAGCCGATGCCGCCGAACCCGCGCGGCGATCGCCTGTCCGGCCTGCTCGACTGGGTGAGCGGCAACCTGGCCGCGCGGCATACGCTCGACACGCTCGCCGAGCGCGCGTTGATGAGCCGCCGCACCTTCACGCGGCGCTTCCTGCTCGCGACCGGCACCACCGTCGGCGCGTGGCTGCTCGCGCAGCGGCTCGCGCGTGCGCAACAGCTGCTGGAAAGCACCGACGAGTCGGTCGAAGCGATCGCAGCGAGCGCCGGATTCGGCTCGGCCGCATCGCTGCGGCAGCATTTCGCGGACGCGTTTCGCACGTCGCCGAGCGCGTGGCGGCGGGAGTTTCGCGGGGATTAGATGAAGGCGGCGGGAGCACCGCTATTTCGTAGTGCGTCACCGGGATTTCGTAGTCGCGCGGGACGTTTGTCGCGCGTTCCATCAGGGGCTGCGCGCGGCTCGCGGCCTCAATGCTCGCTGAACCAGCGCGCGACATACAACAATAGTGCGACCAGAAAGATCATCCCGGCCCACGCCCAGTACGGCACGACATGCTGACCGGGCTCGTGATGCGACCAGCTATGCGACGCGCTCGCCGCGCGCCCCGACAGCGCATGGCTGTGCTCGATGCGCGCTCGCCGCGCGATGCCGCCGAGGGTGATCGGCCGCAAAAACACGTACTGGCGACGCGGCGCCGTGCCACGCGCACGGTTCGGCCCTTTGCCGTGCTTGGCGCGCACGACCGCGTCGAACTCGGCGAAAAAATCGTCGGCGATCTGACGCAAGGCGTTCTCGAGCTGGCGCGTCGGCAGCTCGGCGAGCGGTCCCGACGACGTCGCCCACAGTGTGTAGTCGATGCGCGTGCCGCGCTCCCGCCCCTCGTCCGCGCGCAAACGCACTTCGATCTGACCGCGCAACGCGCCGATGCCCTCGGCCAGGGCCTTGAAGTTGATGGTGCGGCGCTGCGCGTCCGCCGGGCCGGAATCCTGGCCGGCGACGTGCGCGCGCGCCTGATAATGCGCGCGCAACGGGCCGAGCGGCACGGTCATCGTCAGCGCGTATTCGCCGTGGGCGAGACGCACGAACGACTCGCAGTTGTCGAGGCTGGCACGCAACAGCGCGAGGTCCTGCAACGCGTCCCAGACCTCGGACGGCGCCAGCGGAATCCGTAACGCGTCGTTCAGTTCCATGACAACCTCCCCGATGAACGCGCCGACTGCGGGATCAGGACGTCTGATCGATGCGGTCGACGCGCGATGCGTAAAAAGCGAGATAGCCCTTGATGCGACTGACCTGCTCGAACGGCGCCTCGTAGCACCACACCGCGTTCTCGATCACGCCATCTTCGGTGCGCAGATGGAAGTACGACGCGTCGCCCTTGAACGGGCAATGCGACGTGTGCGTCGAACGTTCGAGCCGGGCCATGTTCACGTGCTCGCGCGGGAAATAGAACACGTCGGCGAGGCCGGTCTCCGATAGCGTCAGCGCGGCCTGGGTGTCGGCCATCGTCACGCCGCCGTGAATCACGCGCACGCGGTGACCGTTGTCGCGGATCACGATGGTATGGCCGTCCAGCCGTCCCGCAGATGTCGACGCATCGCTCATGTCCAGGCTCCGTGATGGGGTGGGTGCTGCACTGCCGGCTGTTGCCGCCGGAACGGCAAAGCCACGGGAACTGCCCGTGGCTTCATTATCGGCCAAACTTCGGCCGATTGCGCAAGCTTGCTGCGCGGCGGCGGACGGATCGACCCGTTACTTCGCGTTCCAGATGAACGCGGATTTGACGTTGCCGTGCGCCGGCACGCTAACCGAGCGGGTTTGCTCGCTGTCGTTGTATTTCGCGTGCACCGTATAGCGGCCGGGGCTCAAGCGCACCAGCATGAACGGTCCGCGCGATGTCGTGTTCAGCACTTCGCCGTTATGGGCATCGACGATACGCACGTGCACATCCGCGAGAAACTCGGCGTTGGGTCCGGTGAAGCGCAGCGTCAGTGGCCACTGGCTTTGCGCTTGTCGCAACGCCCGCGATTCGTCGAGGCCGACGCCGCCCGACACGTACGACACGTCGCCCTGCTGCTGGACTTGCGGCAGACCGCCGCCCTTGGTGTTGCCCGCGCTGGTATTGTCGGTCGTCGAGCCACCGGTCACGCCCGCCTGCTGCGCGTACGCACCGCCCGCCAGTCCGAGCGCGAGCACCGCGCACAGCGCGACGGCTACGATCCTTTGCTGATTGCGTTGGGTTTTCATCGGTTCGCTCTCCTTGTTGCAGTCCTTGCCCAGTCCCCGAACAGGCCCAAATCAAGGTCGAAGCAACCTGCGTGCCAACCATCCGGTTGCGTCGACTGGACATGCGCGACCGTGACAACAAGCCGCGTGGCGCGTTTCGCCCTGTCCGCGCCGCTCGCCGTAGCACGGTGCGGACAGGCGAAAAAAAACCGGTCCTTGCAGTAAATGCAAAGGACCGGCAATCGCTGCTACAGCTCAAACTGGGGTGGGCGATCCGCTCGAACCGCCCGGATACTGGATCAGCCGAGATCTACGGGCACGAAAATCTGCGCGTTATCCCGCTGGATCAGCAGCGCAATGCTGTTGCCTGCGCCCGAAATCATCTGCTTCAGCTGATCGATGTTCGTGACCGGACGGCCATTGACCGCGAGAATCACGTCGCCCGCCTGGATGCCGGCGCTCGCCGCCGCGCCGCCTGCCTGCTGTACGAGCAGACCGTGCGACACCGACGCGCTGCTCTTCTCTTCCGGCGTCAGCGGCCGCACCGCGACGCCGAGACGGCCTTGCAACTGGGCCTGCTGATCGGTCTTGTTCGCCGACGCAACCTTTGCGTCCGAGAACGAGCCGATCGTCACCTTCACGTCCTTGCTGGCCTTATCGCGCCACACTTTCAGCGTCGCCGAGCTGCCCGGCGCGAGACCTGCGATCTTCGCCGGCAGATCCGTCGAATCGCTCACTTCGTCGCCATTCACCGACAGGATCACGTCGCCCGGCTGCAAGCCAGCCTTGGCCGCTGGCCCGTTGGCGTCGACCGAGCTGACCAGCGCGCCTTGCGGCTTCTGCATGCCGAACGACTCGGCGAGCGTCTGGTTCAAGCCCTGTACTGCGACGCCGAGGCGGCCGCGGCTCACGTGACCGGTCTTGACGAGATCGTCTTTGACCTTGATCGCCTCGTTGATCGGGATCGCGAACGACAGGCCCTGGAAGCCGCCCGTCTGCGAGTAGATCATCGAGTTGATGCCGATCACTTCGCCTTGCAGATTAAAGAGTGGACCGCCCGAGTTGCCAGGGTTCACCGGCACATCGGTCTGGATGAACGGCGTGTAGTTCTCGTTGGGCAGCGAACGCGACTTCGCGCTGATGATGCCCGAGGTCACGGTGTTGTCGAAGCCGTACGGTGAGCCGATCGCGACGACCCACTGACCAACCTTGCTTTGGCGCGGATCGCCAATCTTCACCGTCGGCAGATCGCTCGCGTTGATCTTCAGCACGGCGACGTCGGACTGCTTGTCGGCGCCGACCACCTTCGCCTTGAATTCGCGCTTGTCGGTGAGCTTCACGGTGACGACGTTCGCGCCATCGACCACGTGCGCGTTCGTCAGAATGTAGCCGTCATTGCTGATGATGAAGCCCGAGCCGAGGCTCGCGCTCGGCTGGTCGGGCGCGTCTCCGCCATCGCCGCCCTGCATGCCGGGCACGCCGCCGAAGAACCGCTTGTAGAACTGATAGAACGGATCGTTCGGATCGATCGGCAGCTGGTTGCCGTTGAGGTTGCCGCCATTACCACGCATCGCGGTTTGCTTGACCACGTGCTTCGCGCTGATGTTGACGACGGCCGGTCCGTAGGTTTCGACGAGACCGGAGAAATCGGGGATACCGGTTTTGGCGGCTGCTTCGGCTGGCATCATCGCGGCGGCTTGCGCCGGCGAGATGATCTGCGGTGCTGGCACGTCGCGATGGCCCGCCACATAGCCGGCTGAAAGCGCAGCGGCCACAGCTACCGCAACGGCGCCGCGGGACAAGGTTTTCGCGTTCATCATGAGCTCCTGACTGGACAAAGTGACTTTGGATGTCGAGGAGCGTAAGGGGCATCACTTAAAAGAGTCTTAAGCAGCGCCAGATCATGGGAACCTTATCGGACCGGCCGCTGCGGACCGCCGCGTCAGCACGAACGCCGGCGTTGGCCGAACAGTAAATCACCATGATCAGAAGCGTACGACGACCTGCAAACCACCGGCCGGCGAGTCATCGAGCGACACTTGCGCATGATGTTGGGTGGCGATCCGACGCACGATCGCGAGACCGAGGCCGCTGCCCGCCACGTCGGTGCGCGCGCGATTCGCGCCCGCTCCCGCGCGATAGAACCGGTCGAACACGCGCTCGCGATCGGCGGGATCGATACCGGGGCCGCTATCGGCGATCCGCACGACCGGATGGCCGTCCTCGACATGCAGGCTGACGTCGACGCGGCCGCCACGCGGCGTGTACTTGGTCGCGTTGTCGACGAGGTTGTTGAACATCACGCGCAGCGCTTCGGCGTCGCCGGTCACGCTGGCGGCCTCGCTCGCCTCGATGCCGAGGTCGACGCCGCGATTCATCGCGAGCGGCGCGTAGGTCGCGACGCACTCCTGCAGCAGCTCGCGCAGATCGAGCATCACTGCGCCGGCGGCGCCGTCCGGCTCGGCGCGCGCGAGCGCGAGCAGTTGCTCGGCGAGGCGCGTCGCGCGCGTGACACCCGCCTGCAGATCGGCGAGCGCCTCGCTGCGGGCCGTGTCGTCCTTCGCGCGCGCGACCAGTTGCGCCTGAATCTGTACCGCGGCAAGCGGCGTGCGCAATTCGTGCGCGGCATCGGCGACGAACGCCTTCTGGATATCGAGCGCGGTCGCGAGCCGCTGCAGCAGCCCGTTCAGCGCACGCACGAGCGGCCGCACTTCGAGCGGCAGGCGCTGATCAGGCAATGGATCCAGCGCTTCGGGATGACGGGTATCGAGCGCGCTCGTCACGCGCCGCAGCGGCCGCAGCCCGCGACCGACGATCACCCATACCGCGAGTCCGAGCAGCGGCAGCAGCACGATCAGCGGCCACAGCGTGCGCAGCGCGACATTGGCGGCGAGCCGGTTGCGCACCGACAGCGGCTGCGCGAGCTGCACGACGTTGTCGCCGACGATCGCGCCATATACGCGCCATTCGCCGCGGTCGGTGCGCTCGGTCGAAAAACCGAGTTCGGCGCGCGGCGCGAGCGGCGCACGCGGCCGCGAGTAATACATCAGCATGCCGTTGCGGTTCCAGATTTGCAGCACGATGCCCTCGTCGCCGGTGTCGCGGCCGAGCACCTGCGAGAACGGTTCCGCCGGCAGCGCCGCGGCGATCTGCTCGAGCTGGTAGTCGAACAACTCGTTCGCTTCGGCGAGTGCCTGCCGGTAGATCAGCCAGCCCGCGATGCCGACGCCGAGCAGCACGAGCGCGAGCAGCCAGAACAACAGTTGTCGGCGAATCGAGCGCATCGGCTCAGGCGTCCTTCGCGATCATGTAGCCAAGCCCGCGGACGTTGCGGATCAGATCGGCGCCGAGCTTCTTGCGCAGCGCGTGGATATAGACCTCGACGGTATTGCTGCCGATCTCCTCGCCCCAGCCATACATCTTTTCCTCTAGCTGGCTCTTGGACAGCACCGCGCCGGGTCGCGCGAGCAGCGCCTCGAGCAGCGCGAATTCGCGCGCGGATAGCGCGACCAGGGCGCCATCGAGCGTCACCTGGTGCGACGCGGGATCGAGGGTCAAATTGCCGTGGCGAATCGTCGAATCGCTGCGGCCGGACTGGCGCCGGATCAGCGCGCGCATCCGGGCAGCGAGTTCGTCGAGATCGAAAGGTTTGACAAGGTAATCGTCAGCGCCGGCGTCGAGACCCTTGACACGATCGGCGACCGCGTCGCGCGCGGTGACGATCAGCACCGGCAGCGCATGGCCGCGCGCACGCAGTGCGCGCAGCACCTCGAGACCGTCGCGCTTAGGCAGACCGAGGTCGAGCAACGCGAGGTCGTAAGGCTGGGCCGCCGCCGCTCGCAGCGCCGCTTCGCCGTCCTCGACCCAATCGACGGCGAAGCCTTCGCCGCGCAGCGCCTTGCGCACGCCTTCGGCAATCATCCGGTCATCTTCGACTAGCAGGATGCGCATGGTTGTCCGTTCCAAAACATTCGATGATGCCGCATTCTAGCGCCCGCTTCCGACCCGTGCGGCGTGTGGCGCTTTTTTCACCGCAGCCTCGCGGGATGTCACTACAATGGGCGCTTTGCGTCGCGCGACGGCCGGTAGACCGCGACGCGCTACCGCGCCGTCAAGGCGCCCAGCTTGCCGTTCCATCGTCCCTCGCACGCCGCTCGCCGCACACCTTGAAATCCTGCTCGTCCGTTCACCCGTTCACCCGTTCATGACGCACGCTTTTCTGTCTTCCGTCGCACGCCGTATGGCGCTGCACTCGCGCCGTATGTTCGATCGCGCAGCCTTCATGCCTAACCGCGTCGTGCCGCGCGCAGCCGTCTGGCTCTGCGCCGCCGCGCTCGGCGCAGGCACGCTACTGCCGCTGACGGGGGAGGCACGCGTCAAGGCCACGCATCCGAGCGTCAACGTCACGACGGTACTGCCGCAGCCGGTGATGGTCGGTCTGCAGCGCGCGCACGTGCCGTTGTCGTCGATCAGCGTGGTCGTCGAAAAGGTCGGCGATCGCACGCCGATCCTCGCGCTGAACGCCGGCAAGCCGATGATGCCCGCCTCGACCATGAAGCTCGTCACCACCTACTCGGCCCTGTCGATCCTCGGTCCCGGTTACCGCTGGCGCACCAGCGCGTACGCGGACGGCCCGCTCGACGCGAGCGGCGTGCTGCACGGCAATCTGTACATCCAGGGCACCGGCGACCCGAAGCTCGTGCCCGAAGAACTGATCGACCTCGTGCAGAAGATTCACAAGGCGGGCATCAACGGTATCGACGGCGCGCTGGTGCTCGACAAGCGCTACTTCGATCCGTCGACTCGCGACCTGCCCGCGTTCGACGACGACGTGAACGCGCCGTACAACGTCGGCCCCGATCCGCTGCTGTACGCGTTCAAATCGCTGTCTTTTACGCTGACGCCGTCGCCCGATGGCACGGTGGCGATCGACGTGCTGCCCGCGCTCGCGCAACTGCGCATCGACAACCAGCTGCGTGCGACGAGCGGCCCATGCCGGGGCGAGTTGCCGACGCCGACCGTCACGCCGGAGCCTGACGGCACGCTCGTCGCGTCGTTCATCGGCGACTTTCCGGTGCGCTGCGACGCGCGCACGGTAAACGTCGCCGTGCTCGATCACTCGACGTTCTTCGCGCGCGGCTTCCTCGCGCTGTGGCAGCAAACCGGCGGCACATTCACGGGCGCGACCCGCGAAGGCGCAGTGCCCCCCGGCGCGAAGCTCGTCGCCAGGCACGAGGGGCCGATGCTGTCGGACATCGTTCGCGACATCAACAAGTTCAGCAACAACACGATGGCGCGCAACCTGTTCCTGACAATCGGCGCCGCCGAAGAAAGGCCGCCCGCCACGCCCGCGAAAGCCGCGCACGCGGTCGAAGCTTTCCTGACGCGCGACAGCCTGAACACCGAATACCTTTCGCTCGATAACGGCTCGGGCCTGTCGCGCGACGAACACATCACCGCGCTCGCGCTCGCCGATGTCCTGCAACGCGCGAACGCGAGCCCAGTCGCGCAGGTGTTCGTCGACTCGCTGCCGATCGCCGGTGTCGACGGCACGATGCGCAATCGCCTGACCAGCCAGGGCGCGGGCGGCAACGCGCACATCAAGACCGGCACGCTGCGCGACGTACGCGCGATCGCCGGCTACGTCGCGTCGGCCGACGGCAACAGCTATGTCGTCGTCAGCCTGATCAACGATCCGCATTCGGAAGCGGCGCGCGCCGCGCACGACGCGCTGCTCGAATGGGTGTACGAAGGCCCGTCGCAGGGCTTTACGAAGGTTTCCGCGCCCATCGAGGAAGCGCGCGAGAAGCCCAGGAAAAACCCGCGCAAGCGCGGCAGCCACTGAGTATTCCTTCTAGCGATGCCGCGCGCGGCAAGCTCCTAACCGTGTACGCTGTCGGGCAGCATGCGGCGCGCGACATCACGGGCTTGCCGCGCAGGGCGCCGGTCGTGCAGACCGCGCGACCTCACGAACGATAACGACACCACCCGCCGCGTACCGCGCGGCGGTCAGGGACCAGGAAGGGAGACAAGATGCAATTCGATGCCGAATTGCTGCTGCTCGCCATGGCGCCCGTCTTTCTTGCCTGCATCGGCTGGGAGGCGTGGCACGTGAGCCGCACGCGCCCGGCCGAGCGGCTCTACAGCTGGCGCGACACGCTGTGCAACGCCGCGCTCGCGCTGCTGCAGCAGGCCGCCGACAAGCTCGCGTGGCTCGCGATCATCCCTGTCTACGCGTTTTTCTACGAGCATTACCGCATTCATACATGGCCGGCGACATGGCTGTCGTTCGTCGTGCTGTTCGTCGCGCAGGACCTGCTCTATTACGTCTTTCATCGCTGCAGTCATCGCGTGCGCTGGCTGTGGGCCGCGCACGTCGTGCATCACTCGTCGGAGCGGATGAATTTTTCGACCGCGTTCCGCCAGAGCCTGATGTACCCGATCGCCGGCATGTGGGTGTTCTGGATTCCGCTCGCCATTCCTGGCTTTGCTCCGAAGCAGATCGTCGCGATCGTGCTGATCAATCTCGGCTTCCAGTTCTTCGTGCACACGCAGGCGATCGACAAGCTCGGCTGGCTCGAATACGTGTTCAATACGCCGTCGATCCATCGCGTGCATCATGCACGCAACGATCGCTACATCGATCGCAATTACGCAGGTGTACTGGTGATCTGGGATCGCCTGCTCGGCAGCTACGTCGAAGAAGATCCGCACGAGGCGCCGCGGTACGGCATCGTCGAGCCGTTGCACACGTACAACCCGCTGAAGGCGACGTTTCACGAATGGGCATCGATGGCCGCCGACTTCGCGAGCGTGCGAGGCTGGCGCAACAAATGGCGTGCGCTGTTCGCGCCGCCCGCCTGGGCCGCCGCTTATCATGCGCAGCGCGCGAAGGGAGCCGGCTTGAACTCAAACCATACGGTCGCGCTTCGGACATCGCGCAGGCCGTAGAAGATTCTGTAAGCTGTCGTCACGCCGCCAACGCGGTGGACGCCGCCTGCAACACATGGCATCAAGGGCCACACATACGAGGAGATGCAGTCAACATGAATCAAACCGCTTCGAAGAAACAGCAATGGCTGCGCGTCACGCAGATCGCAGTGGCGAGCGCAGCGTTCGCCGCGCTCGCGGCATGCGGCGGTGGCAGCGACAACAATAGTTCGAGCAGCAGCACGCCGTCAGGTGGCGTCAAGTTGCAGGTCGTGTCGTTCGGCGACAGCCTGTCGGACGTCGGCACGTATTCGCCGGTGATCCAGGCCAGTTTCGGCGGCGGTCGTTTCACGACGAATCCTGGCGAAGTCTGGACGCAGAAAGTCGCTGAGTACTATGGGGATACGCTGACGCCAGCTTTTGTGGGCGGCTTCGGAGTGCCACTGAAGGCCAACGGCGGCTTGGGCTATGCGCAAGGCGGCTCCGATGTGGCGAACCCCATCGGCATTGGCTTCGCACCCAATAGCATGGCGGCCACGACCGTACCTGTCACGTCGCAGATCGCGCAGTACCTGACGGACCACGGCAGCTTCAATTCGAATCAGCTCGTGCTGGTGAGCGGCGGCGCCAACGACGTCCTGCAACTGTTGCAGAACACGCAGTTCATGACCGACCTCCAGACCCAGCTCGCGACGGCCACCTCCTTGCAGCAACAGCAGTTGATCATTGGGACGGCGGTTGGAACGCAGCTTCAGACGACTATCCAGAGCTTTGTGGGCGTCGTCGGCACCGCCCTCTCGAAAGGTGCGACACATGTCGTCGTCATGGACGTGCCGGACATCGGCCAGGCGCCGCTCGCGGCTGCCCAAGCGGCAGCAAGCAATGCGCCGCAACTGCCGACGCTGATCACTGCCATCGTGACCGCATACAACACGCTGGTCGCGAATGGACTCAAGACAGCCGGGATTGACACGAAAGTGATTCCGGTCAGCTCGTTCGCCTGGCAGCATCAGTTGCTCGCCAGCTACCAGTCGCAGGGATTTTCCAATGCAACGGGCACGGCCTGCGCGCTCCAACAGATGGAGCAGAACGCGACCGCGTATGCGACGGCCAATCCGTCGGTGCTGCAAGGCGGCATGACGGCGCAGCAGTACGGCCAGCAATTCGGCTCGTCGCTGTTCTGCTCGCCGCAGACCCTCACGGTAGCGGGCGCCGACCAGTCGTACGTCTTCGCCGACACGCTCCATCCGACGACGCACGCACACGCTGCGTTCGCAACTTTCGTCGAACAGCAGATCGCGGCGACGGGTCTGGGCAAGTAAGCGCACATCCGGCGTCCGGCGGGAGCGTTGTCTCCCGCTAACGTCTTCTCGAACTTTAGTTCGATACGAAAAAAGCCCGCCTCATTGCGAGTCGGGCTTTCTGGTTTTGCGTGTTCGCTTTTGCTTGGCGCGCGAAGTATCAGAGGCGAAAACGTAGCGCCTTCAGGACTCGTGCGCTTCGAATGCCGCCGCCGCGCGCCCGAGCCGATCGTTGACCGCAATCCATTCGATCGTATCGGGCAGCTTCTCGATCAGAATCCGCGTGACGTTCGCGCGATCGAGCGCGCGCAGCAAGCCATAGAGCTCGCGTGCATAGACGTGCGGATCTTCCGGCGCGGCGACGAAATGCACGCCGTCGACATCGGCCCACTGTCCCGCACGCGACGCGCGCGCGACCAGCGCGACGCGCTCGCCCGGCTCACGCACCGCGAGAAGCGGCTCGAGCTCGCCGAATGGCAGCAGCACGAGCGGCGTGCGCGGCGCGTAATGCGCTTTCAACGTGCCCGACGCGCGCGGCGCGGTCGCGTCCGACCCGTCGGGCAGACGCGGCGCCTCGCCGAGCACGTCGGCGATATCCTGCGGCGTCACGCGACCGGGCCTCAGCAGCGCCGGAAAGCCGCGCGACAGATCGAGAATCGTCGACTCGATGCCGACATCCGACGCGCCGCCATCGAGCACATGAATCGCGCTGCCGAACTCGTCGCGCACATGCTGCGCCGTGGTCGGGCTCACATGCCCGAAGCGGTTCGCCGACGGCGCGGCGACGCCGCCATGCCCGCCGCGCAACGCGCTGAATGCATCGAGCAACGCCTGCGCAACCGGATGCGACGGGCAGCGCAGTCCCACCGAGTCCTGCCCGCCGCTGACCGCCGCCGGAATGCGCGCAGCGCGCTTGAGGATCAGCGTGAGCGGTCCCGGCCAGAACGCGTCGATCAGGCGCTGCGCATCCGCCGGCAAATACTCGACCCAGTAGTTCGGATCGCCATGCGGCGCGAGATGCACGATCACCGGATGATTGGCCGGCCGCCCCTTCGCCGCGTAAATGCGCGCGACCGCGTCCGGGTTCTCGGCATCGCCGCCGAGGCCGTACACGGTTTCCGTCGGAAACGCGACCAGCCCCCCCGCGTCGAGCAAGGCCGCCGCGTGCTCGATCTGCGCGGCGCTGACCGGCAATGCGTTGGTAGCGTCCTCGGCGGGTTTCTGTTGATCCGGCATGGCGCGCGCGTCAGCTGGTGGCGATGTGCAGCAGCCGCGCGCAATCGCGCGCCGCGGTGCGGGCTTCTTCGAGGGTCGGCGCGGTGAAGTTCACGTGGCCCATCTTGCGGCCGCAACGCGCCTCTTCCTTGCCGTACAGATGCAGGCGCGCTGACGGCATCGCGGCGACTTCCTGCCACGGCGGCGTGACCGCCGCGCGCTTCGGACCGTCCGGAAACCACACGTCGCCGAGGATGTTCAACATCACAGCCGGCGAATGCTGGCGCGTGTCGCCGAGCGGCATGCTGGTCATCGCGCGCACCTGCTGCTCGAACTGGCTCGTCGCGCACGCGTCGACCGTGTAGTGGCCGGAGTTATGTGGGCGCGGCGCCATTTCGTTGGCGACTAGCGAGCCGTCTTCGAGAATGAAGAATTCGACGCACAGCACGCCGACGTAGCCGAGCTTCTCGGCGATCTGCAGCGCGGCCTGTTGAGCCTGCTGCACGAGCGCCGGCGACGCGTCCGGCGCGGGGACGATGGTGTGCGACAGCACGCCGTCGCGATGCGTATTCTGCGCGAGCGGATAGACCACCGACGCCCCGCTCGCCGCGCGCGCGATCAGCGCCGACACCTCGAACTTCAGCGGCAGGCGCTTCTCGAGCACACACGGCACGCCGCCGAGCGACGCATGCGCCTCGCGCACTTCCTCGGCGTTGCGCACGCGGATCTGGCCTTTGCCGTCGTAACCCATGCGCGCCGTTTTCAGGATGCCGGGCAGCACCGCTTCGAGCTCGCCATCGCCCAGCGCCGCAAGCGCATCCGACGACTCGATCACGACGTGCGGCGCAACCGTCACACCCGACGACGCGATAAAGCGCTTCTCGGCGATCCGGTCCTGCGCGACGGCGACGCAACGCCCCGCCGGGCTCACGAAGGTGGTCTTGCCGAGAAAGTCGAGGCTCGCGGACGGCACGTTCTCGAATTCGGTCGACACCGCCGCGCACAACCGCGCGAGTTCGGTCAGCGCCGCTTCGTCGCCGTAGGCCGCGCGCAGGTGGCGGTCGGCGACCGCGCCGGCCGGGCTGGTTTCGTCCGGATCGAGCACGGCGACGCGATAGCCCATCGCCTGGGCGGCAAAACAGAACATGCGGCCGAGCTGGCCGCCACCGACCATGCCAAGCCATGCGCCGGGCAGAATCGGTGAAACCGGTGTGTTGTCAGGGTTCATCTTGGTGGTCGGTCGCGGCCGGATACGCGTCGCGCTCGCACAGCGAGCGGCGGGCATCCGGCCGGGGGTCGGACAGGAGACGTCGTATAAAACAACCAGCGCGCTTACAGCGCCGGCAATACCATCGCGTGAGCCGCTTCGTTCTGGCGCACACGGAATGCAGCGAGCTTGTCCGCGTATTCGGCGCTGGTGCCGGAGAGCAGGGACACCGCAAACAGCGCCGCGTTCGCGGCACCCGCCTCACCGATCGCAAACGTCGCGACCGGCACTCCCTTGGGCATCTGCACGATCGAATGCAGCGAATCGACGCCCTTCAGATACTTGCTCGCGACCGGCACGCCAAGCACCGGCACCGTGGTCTTCGCGGCCAGCATGCCCGGCAGATGCGCAGCGCCGCCCGCACCCGCGATGATCGCGCGAATGCCGCGCTCGCGCGCGCTTTCAGCATAGGCGAACATTTCGTCGGGCATGCGGTGCGCGGACACGACCTTCGCTTCGTACGGCACGCCGAATTCCTGCAGAATCGCGACGGCGTTTTTCATCACTTCCCAGTCGGAACTGGAGCCCATCAATACGCCGACGACCGGCGCATCATGCGTATGGGCGGTTTGTGCTTCACTCATCTTTACGGCTTCCTTGTTTCCCGGCTATGCGCGCCTGACACGGCGCGCGCGATCAGATCAGTCGAGCTTGTGGCCGGTCAGGCGCTCGAGCGCTTCCTGGTACTTCTCGCCCGTTTTCGCGACCACGTCGTCCGGCAGCTTCGGCGCCGGCGGCTCTTTCTTCCACGGCTGGGTTTCGAGCCAGTCGCGCACGAACTGCTTGTCGAACGACGGCGGGTTCGTGCCGACCTGGTACTGGTCCGCCGGCCAGAAGCGCGACGAATCGGCGGTCAGCGCCTCGTCCATCAGGTACAGCTTGCCGTGATTGTCCAGACCGAATTCGAACTTCGTGTCCGCAATGATGATGCCGCGCGTGGCCGCGTAATCAGCGGCTTCCTGATACAGACGGATCGAAATGTCGCGGATCGTGGCCGACAGTTCGGTGCCGATGCGGCGCTCCATCTCGTCGTAGGTGATGTTTTCGTCGTGGTGGCCCATCTCGGCCTTGGCGGCCGGCGTGAAGATCGGCTCGGGCAGCTTCTGCGCGTTCTGCAGACCCGGCGGCAGTTGCACGCCGCACACCGAACCGGTGGCCTGGTAATCTTTCCAGCCACTGCCGGCCAGATAGCCGCGCACCACCGCTTCGACGAGGATCGGCTCGAGACGCTTGACGACCACCGCACGCCCCTTGACCTGCTCGACTTCGTCCGGCGCGACCACCGACTCCGGCGCGACGCCCGTCAGGTGGTTCGGCACCACGTGCTTCAGTTTCTCGAACCAGAAGTTCGCCATCGCGTTGAGCACGCGACCCTTGTTCGGAATCGGCTCGCCCATGATCACGTCGAACGCCGACAGACGGTCGGTCGTGACGATCAGCAACTGGTCGTTGCCCACCGCATAGTTGTCGCGGACTTTGCCGCGGCCGAGCAGCGGCAGCGAGCGGAGCGTGGATTCGTAGAGGGTAGACATCGTCGTGGTTCGCTAAAAGTGGTGCAAAAAATGTGACCGGAACAAAAGGGAAACGCCGTTCCCCCGATGATGCGGGAACGGCGATCGGACGACAACCTGGCCAAACGGCCAGGCGCGGAGCCAAAACTACAGCTTAACGGACGACTTGCGCGAGCTCGCCCGACTTGTACTTCTGCGCAATTTTATCAAGCGAAACCGGCTTGATCTTGCCAGCCTGGCCTTCGCAGCCGAATTGCGTGTAACGGTCGATACAGATCTTCATCGCCGCTTCGCGCGCCGGCTTCAGGTAATCGCGCGGATCGAACTTGCCCGGGTTGGTCGCCATGTAGCGACGGATCGCGCCCGTGATCGCCAGACGCAGGTCGGTATCGATGTTGACCTTGCGCACGCCGTGACGGATGCCTTCCTGGATTTCTTCGACCGGCACGCCGTAGGTTTCCTTCATGTCGCCGCCGAATTCGCGGATTTCCGCGAGCAGCTCCTGCGGCACCGACGACGAGCCGTGCATCACGAGGTGCGTGTTCGGAATGCGCTGATGGATTTCCTTGATGCGCTGGATCGAGAGAATATCTCCCGTCGGCTTCTTGCTGAACTTGTAGGCGCCGTGCGAGGTGCCGATCGCGATGGCCAGCGCGTCGCACTGGGTCAGCTTGACGAAGTCGGCGGCCTGCTCCGGATCGGTCAGCAGTTGTTCACGCGTCATCGTGCCTTCGGCGCCGTGGCCGTCTTCCTTGTCGCCCTTCATCGTTTCGAGCGAACCGAGCACGCCCAGCTCCGCTTCCACGGTGACGCCGATCGAGTGCGCCGCCTCGACGACCTTGCGCGACACTTCGACGTTGTACTCGTACGATGCGACCGTCTTGCCGTCGGCTTCGAGCGAACCGTCCATCATCACGCTGGTGAAGCCGCTGCGAATCGCCGCCATGCACACCGCCGGCGACTGACCGTGGTCCTGGTGCATCACGACCGGAATGTGCGGATACGACTCGACCGCCGCTTCGATCAGATGACGCAGGAACGGCTCGCCCGCGTACTTACGCGCACCGGCCGACGCCTGCATGATGACCGGGGCGTTGACCTTGTCGGCCGCGGCCATGATCGCCTGCACCTGCTCCAGATTGTTCACGTTGAATGCCGGAAGGCCATAGCCGTTTTCCGCAGCATGGTCCAGCAGTTGACGCATTGATACGAGAGGCATGCTGAAACTCCTTAGATTGAGACGAATTCTTTTGCCGTCGGCATCTTTTGCGGCGATTTTATCGCGAAGCAGGCGGCGTTCCCGCGATGACACCGGCGCTTTGGTGCGCCGTCGCACATGGACCCGTGCGGGTTTCGCCGCCCTGCTTCGCTCAATCGAGCCTGTACCGATCGAGCAGTCCTGCCTGATCAGTACGGTTCACCGACCCGCACGATCTTCAACGTGTTGGTGCCGCCCGCCTGACCCATCGGCTCGCCGACCGTCAGCACGACCATGTCGCCGTGCGACGCGTAGCCCTTGCCGACCACCGTTTCGAGCGCCTGCTGCAGCGCCGTGTCGCGGTCGGTGTTGGTGTCCAGATGCAGCGAAGTCACGTTGCGGTACAGCGCCATCGCCCGTTCGCTGCCGACGCGCGGCGTCAGCGCGAAGATCGGCACGTGGGTCCAGTGACGCGACATCCACAGCGCGGTCGAGCCCGATTCGGTCAGCGCGACGATGGCCTTGGCGCCAAGGTGATAGGCGGTGAACAGCGCGCCCATCGCGATCGACTGGTCGATCCGCGTGAACGTGCGGTCGAGGAAGTCCTTGTCGAGCTCCGACTGCTCGGACTTTTCCGCTTCGACGCAAATCGCGGCCATCGTCTCGATGGTCTGCACCGGGTACTTGCCCGCCGCCGATTCCGCCGACAGCATCACCGCGTCCGTGCCGTCGAGCACCGCGTTGGCGACGTCCGACACTTCCGCGCGGGTCGGCACCGGCGCGTGGATCATCGACTCCATCATCTGCGTCGCGGTGATCACGAACTTGTTCGATTCGCGCGCCATCCGGATCATGCGCTTTTGCAGCGCCGGCACCGCGGCATTGCCCACTTCCACGGCCAGATCGCCACGCGCGACCATGATGCCGTCCGACGCGTCGAGGATGCCTTGCAGCGCCGGAATCGCTTCCGCGCGCTCGATCTTCGCGATCATCTTCGGCTTGATGCCGTACGGCGCGCCGGCGATGTTCGCGAGCTGGCGGGCCATTTCCATGTCGGTCGCGTTTTTCGGGAACGACACCGCGACGAAATCGACGCCGAGCGACATCGCCGTGCGGATGTCCTCCATGTCTTTGGCGGTCAGCGCGGGCGCCGACAGACCGCCTCCCTGGCGGTTGATGCCCTTGTTGTTCGACAGCTCGCCGCCGATCTTCACGACCGTGTGGATCTCGTTGCCGATCAGGCGCTGCACGTTCAGCACGATCAGGCCGTCGTTGAGCAGCAGTACGTCGCCCGGCTTCAGGTCGCGCGGCAGATCCTTGTAGTCGAGGCCGACGCGCTCGTCGTTGCCGAGCTCGCAGTCGGCATCGAGGACGAACGGATTGCCGGTGACGAGCGTCGTGCGGCCGTTCTCGAATTTGCCGACGCGGATTTTCGGGCCTTGCAGGTCAGCCATGATGGCGACTTCGCGGCCGGCCTGGCGGGCCGCCTCGCGCACGAATTCGGCGCGCTCGCGATGGTCGTCCGCGGTGCCATGTGAGAAATTGAGCCGCACCACGTCCAATCCCGCCTGAATCATTTGCAGCAGGATTTCCGGCGTGCTGGAAGCCGGACCGATAGTAGCGACAATCTTGGTGGCGCGATGCATGAGTCTCCTCGTCTGGATAGGATCGCTGGTAAGAGCGCTGCGGGGCTGCTGCGGAGTTCGCGCATCGAAAGATGCTGCCTGGGGTCGCGCGCCGGTTGTGGCCGGTGTCGCTTTGTGGAGTGATGCGGGTGATGCGGTATTCGAGAGCGGCGCCTCGCGCGCCGGAGATTTGCTGCCCTGCTTGCCGGAAGGCTGTTCCGGCTGGGCCGAATCGTGTTGAGCAGCTTCGACCTGTGCCGTTGGGGGCTGCTCCGCGTCGCCGGTCGGAGCATGCGCTGCAACCGGTCCCGCGGGCGCTCCGGCGGCTAGCGCCGGTTCGGTGGCCGCGGGCGCTATCGGCGCTTCGGCAGCCTCGTCCTGTCCGGCCGCTGCCGACGCAGCGGCCGCGCGTGTCGCGCGCTCCCCTGCCGGCGTTGCCGCGTTACCGCGCGGCGCTTTCACGCCACGCGCCTTGGTCGACTTCGCCGCTGGGGAGCGCGTCGCCACGTTAAGCCCGCGATTCCAGAACTTCTACCGCCGGCAGCTTCTTGCCCTCGAGGAACTCGAGGAATGCGCCGCCGCCCGTGGAAATGTAGCTCACCTGGTCGTGGATGCCGTACTTGGCGATTGCCGCGAGCGTATCGCCGCCGCCTGCGATCGAGAACGCCGCCGAGCGCGCGATCGCGTCCGCGAGCGTCTTCGTGCCGTTGCCGAACTG
Organism: Paraburkholderia sp. Cpub6; assembly: GCF_014201065.1. Classification (NCBI taxonomy): domain Bacteria; kingdom Pseudomonadati; phylum Pseudomonadota; class Betaproteobacteria; order Burkholderiales; family Burkholderiaceae; genus Paraburkholderia; species Paraburkholderia sp. Cpub6. The sequence continues at coordinate 217,295 of NZ_JACHDM010000002.1, read as the reverse complement.
GTCGAACTCGAACACGCCGACCGGGCCGTTCCACACGATCGTGCCGGCCTTCTCGAGTTGCGCGGCGAGCACCTTGGCCGTTTCCGGGCCGATGTCGAGGATCATGTCGTCGTCCTGCACATCGGCGACGGCCTTTACTTCTGCCTTCGCGGTCGGCGAGAACTCCCTGGCCGTGACGACGTCGGTCGGGATCGGCACCGAGGCGCCGCGGGCCTTGGCCGCGTCGATGATCGCCTTCGCTTCGTCGACGAGATCGGCTTCGGCGAGCGACTTGCCGATCTTCAGGCCGGCCGCGAGCATGAACGTATTGGCGATGCCGCCGCCGACGATCAGCTGGTCGACCTTCTCCGCGAGCGACTTCAGGATGGTCAGCTTGGTCGACACCTTGGAGCCCGCGACGATCGCCACGAGCGGACGCTTCGGTGCGCCGAGCGCCTTGCCGAGCGCTTCGAGCTCAGCGGCGAGCAGCGGACCCGCGCAGGCAACCGGCGCGTACTTCGCGATGCCGTGCGTAGTCGCTTCGGCGCGGTGGGCGGTGCCGAACGCGTCGTTCACGTAGATATCGCAGAGCTTGGCCATTTTCTGCGCGAGCTCGTCGGAATCTTTCTTTTCGCCCTTGTTGACGCGGCAGTTTTCGAGCAGCACGACCGAGCCCGGCGCGACGTTCACGCCGTTTTCGACCCAATTCGCGACGAGCGGCACGTCGCGGCCGAGCAGCTCCGCGAGACGCTTCGCCACTGGTGCGAGCGAATCTTCCGGCTTGAAGTCGCCTTCGGTCGGACGGCCAAGGTGCGAGGTGACCATCACCGCGGCGCCGGCGTCGAGCGCGGCCTTGATGGCCGGCACGGAAGCGCGGATGCGGGTGTCTTCGGTGATGTTGCCTTGATCGTCCTGCGGCACGTTCAGATCGGCGCGGATGAACACGCGTTTGCCGGACAGCTTGCCTTCGGCGATCAGGTCGGAGAGACGCAATACCTTGTTCATGGGCTTGAGTATGCGAGTTGATGAGAAGGCGGTGACGGACAGCGCGCGGGGACGAGGCGCAGCGAACTCCAGCGCTTCGGCCCAACGGCTCCGCGGGATCGGGCGCCGGCGGCCGGCCGCGGCACCAGGCGCCTTGCCGCGGCGCGCTCAACCCGGAAAAGGCATTTTAACTGATCCCAACGGCCTTCTGATCCGCGACACGGCGAATGTCGCGCATTTGATCGCAAGGCCGCAGATGCCGCGGCGTAGCATTCATCGCCGCACCCCGGGCCCGGCCCTCACAGGAAGACGCGCATCAGCGTGAATACGACCATTCCGGTCACGATCGTGCCGAGCATGGTGCGCCGCCACAAAAACCAGCCGAGGCCGGCGAGCGTCGCGTAAAGCTCATGGTTGGAAGGCGCGAACGACAGCCCATCGGACGTCGTCAGCACGTCGGGCACCACCACCGCGGCGAGCGCGGCGGCCGGCGCGTAGCGCAGCATCTTCTGCACGCGCGCCGGCAGTACCGTGCGCTCGCCGCCGATCAGGAACATCGCGCGGGTGAGCGCGGTGACCAAGGTCATGCCGAAAATGGCGAGCCAGATTTGCGTGGAGGTCATCGGGAGTCTCCGGCGCGATCGTTCACGCCACGAATGCGGCGCAGGTCGGCGCGCTCGATCATCAGGTCGGCCGCACTGCCGGCCGCGATCGCCGCGATCACCGCGAGCGGCAACGCCAGCCGGTACGGCAGATCGAGCGCGAGCAGCGACACGATGCCGGCCACGCTGACCGCGACCAGCGTCGAGCGGGTGGCGATCGCCGACACCATCACCGGCAGCAGCGCGAGCGTGCCGGCCAGCGCGAGCCCCCAGTTGTCCGGAATCAGGCTCGCGAGCAGGATGCCGATGATCGACGACACCTGCCACGACAGCCAGCTCGATACCGCCATGCCCCAGAAGTACGCCTCCTTGCCAGGCACGTAGCCGGTCGGAAAGCTCTTCTTGACGAATAGCAGATAGATCACGTCGCCGTTGAAATAGCCCAGCACGATGCGCCGCCACATCGACAGATACGGGAAGTGCGGCGCGAGGCCGGCGCTGAAGATCACGAAGCGGGTGTTGACCATCGCCGCGGTCAGCAACACGGTCCACACCGGCAGCTTCGCGGCGAGGAGCGGCAACACCGCCAGCTGCGACGAACCGGCGTAGCACAGCAGCGACATGGTCAGTGCCTGCGGCAGCGTCAGCACGGACTTGCTCATCGCGATGCCGGTCACGAGGCCCCAGGAAAAAATCGCCATCAGCGTGGGGGCGTAGGCGCGCGCGCCTTCACGAAAAGCGCGGCGATCGGTTTCGGACAGTCGAGCGAGCATCGGGCGAAGGGTGCGGGCGCAGGAAACGCCGTCAAAAAGGCCAGGTCGGCGCCAGCTTGCGAGACCACCCGCTGGCGCATCCGGATTTGATTTATGCGTGCGCTGGATTATAGCGTCCGGGGTGCGCCCAAATGCCCGTGGTGTGTGCAAAAGACGCTAAAATAGCGCTCCCGGCCATGTCCTGCGCTCATGGCCGCACCTCATAACGCACCTGCTGGAGAACCGTATGTCAATGGCCGACCGCGACGGCAAGATCTGGATGGATGGCAAGCTCATCGAGTGGCGTGATGCCAAAATCCACGTGCTCACCCATACGCTGCACTACGGCATGGGCGTGTTCGAGGGCGTGCGCGCTTACAGGACGGCCGACGGCGCCACCGCGATTTTCCGCCTGCAGGAGCACACCAAGCGCCTTCTGAACTCGGCGAAGATCTTCCAGATGGCCGTGCCGTTCGACCATGAAACGCTCGCCGCCGCGCAGCGCGAAGTGGTCCGCGAGAACAAGCTCGATTCGTGCTATCTGCGCCCGATCATCTGGGTAGGCTCGGAAAAGCTCGGCGTGTCGGCCAAGGGCAACACGATTCACGTCGCGATCGCCGCGTGGCCGTGGGGTGCATACCTTGGCGAAGACGGCATCACCAAGGGCATCCGCGTAAAGACGTCGTCGTTCACGCGCCATCACGTGAACGTGTCGATGGTGCGCGCGAAGGCGTCGGGCTGGTACGTGAACTCGATCCTCGCGAACCAGGAAGCGATCGCCGACGGCTACGACGAAGCGCTGTTGCTCGACGTCGACGGCTACGTGTCGGAAGGCTCGGGCGAGAACTTCTTCCTCGTCAACAACGGCAAGCTGTACACGCCTGATCTGTCGTCGTGCCTCGACGGCATCACGCGCGACACCGTCATCACGCTCGCGCGCGACATGGACCTGCAGGTGATCGAAAAGCGCATCACGCGCGACGAAGTCTATACCTGCGACGAAGCGTTCTTCACCGGCACGGCGGCCGAAGTCACGCCGATCCGCGAGCTCGACAACCGCACGATCGGCGCTGGCGCGCGCGGCCCGATCACCGAAAAGCTGCAGTCGGCTTTCTTCGACGTTGTGAACGGCAGGAGCGCGAAATACGCGCACTGGCTCACGAAGATCTGAGCGACGTTTCGAGATGCCCCGCGCAGCCCAACGGCGGCGCACTGTAAGCACCCCGCATACAACGAGAAAGTCTCATGAGCGAAATCAAGGAAATGCCGCTGGTCGAACTGTCGGCAAAAGATCTGCCGGCGTATTGTCCGAACCCGGCCATGCCGCGCTGGAGCGCGCATCCGCGCGTCTTCATCGACGTGTCGCACGGCGAAGCGCGTTGCCCGTATTGCAGCACGCGTTACAAGCTGCGCGACGGCGAAGTGATCAAGGGCCATTGATCCAACGCATCGAGCGGTTCTGAGCCAGCTTGCACGGCACGAGGCGCGCGTTTTGAATCACGCGCCCGCCGCGCCGCAGGCTCGACCGCACGACCCGTGCGGCCGCACCGCCGCCGCGCCGCCATCGCGGCGCGTGTGGCCAAACGGCATCGCGCCGTGCGGCTTTCCGCTTTCCCCATTTACCTATCCGAGTGCCGCGCGCATCGCGCGCGCGGCGCTTGTTATCGACACCGGACACTCACCCTGATGCGTCGCGCGTTGGTTATCGCACCGAACTGGATCGGTGACGCATTGATGGCGCAGCCGCTGTTTGCGCGCCTCGTGAAATTGCATCCGCGCATCGTCATCGACGCGGTCGCGCCCAGCTGGGTCGCACCCGTGCTCGAACGCATGCCGGAAATCCGCGACGTCTACGCGACCGATCTCGCCCACGGCAAGCTGCAGATGCTGCGCCGCTGGCAGCTGTCGAGCGATCTGCGCGACGTCGGCTACGACGCGGCCTACGTGCTGCCGAATTCGTTCAAGTCGGCGCTGATTCCGTGGCTGGCGGGCATTGCGCTGCGCATCGGCTACACCGGCGAGAGTCGCTACGGCGTGCTGAACGTGCGTCACGCGAATCCGCGCAAGGACGCCCGCCCGCCGATGGTCGGCCACTACGCCGCCCTCGCCTATGCGCCAGGCGCCAAGGTCCCCGAAGATCTGCCGATGCCGCGCCTCGACACGGACCTGAACGAGGCCTCGCGCGTGTCGGCGCGCTTCAATCTCGATACGCGCGTGCCGCTGCTGGTGTTCTGCCCCGGCGCCGAATACGGTCCCGCGAAGCGCTGGCCGCCCGAGCACTTCGCGTCGCTCGCGCAGATGGTCGGCCAGTCGTTCCCGTACACGCAAATCGTCGCGCTCGGCTCGCCGAAAGACGCGCTGCTCGCGCAGGCGATCGCCGAGAAAGCGCCGAACGTGCGCAACCTGTGCGGCCAGACCGCACTCGGCGAGGCTTGCGCGCTGATCTCGCGGGCCAACGCGGTCGTCACCAACGACTCCGGACTGATGCACGTCGCCGCCGCGCTGCGCCGCCCGCTCGTGGCCGTCTACGGTTCGACCGATCCGCGCCACACCCCGCCCTTGTCCGAGCTCGCGAAGGTACAATGGCTTCATCTCGAATGCAGCCCCTGTTTTGAGCGCGAGTGCCCGCTCGGTCATCTGAACTGTCTGAAGCAGCTGAGCGCCGAGCAGGTTTTCGGCGATTTGCGCGGCATGCTGCTCGCGCAGCGCTGAGCCGACTGGCACTTGCACGCAACACCGCACGCCCCGGGCGCGTCGCGTCATGTTCGCGCCTTGCGGCACGGGCAAGCTGACGCCGGGGGCGATGGTCCGGCGCTCTGGACCGTCCCGCTACCGCTGACCCGCAACCGCGCGCCGCGCACAAGAGACTGACGAGCCATGCCACGTTTTGCCCATATCTTCGAAGCCGCCGCCGACACCCTGAACGCCTACTATCAGGCCGTCGCCGAGGTCAATATCGACAGCTTGATGGGCTTGTGGATCGACGAGGAGTTCGTCAGCTGCATCTGCGCGGACGGCTCGCATCTGCACGGCCTCGAGAGCATCCGCAATGGCTTGCAGGTCCAGCTCGAAGCGCTGCCGGTGTCGATCGAGCCGCTCGACATCCGCGTCTACGACAGCCTAGGCACCGTCGTCTATGCGATTGCCGAAGCACATCGTCCGGCCGACCCGACCGCCACGCCCGCGATGGTCTTCACCACCTACGTGCTGGTCCATGAACGCGGCGAATGGCGCATTGCGCATATTCACGCAAGCCCGATGCCGAACGAGACCGCCAGCCAGTTTGCAACGAAGATGCGGCATGGCCAGGGTCCGCTGCACTGACGCGCGGCACCACGACAGATTCAGAATCACGTTCTCTCGCTTTTCCGCCGGTATGAGTTCGACGCCACATAAACCCGCTTCCTCCGGTACGGCCCCCGCCAAGGTGGCGGCCGCCGTCGAGGCGACCGTCGAGCTGCTGTACCGCGCGCCGCTGTGGCTGCCGAACCGGCATGTGCAGACGATCGTCCCGTCGCTGTTCGCGCGCCGCCCCGCGGTATCGTTTCGCCGTGAGCGCTGGGACACCCCGGACGGCGATTTCATCGATCTCGACTGGGTCGCGCACGATACTCCGCCCACCGACACCGCGCCGCTCTTCGTGCTGTTTCACGGCCTCGAAGGCAGTTCGTCGTCGCACTACGCGGTCGCGCTGATGGCCGCCGCGCGCGAATACGGCTGGCACGGCGTGGTGCCGCACTTTCGCAGTTGCAGCGGCCCGCTGAACCGGCTGCCGCGCTTCTACCATCTCGCCGACAGCAACGAGGTCGACTGGATCCTGCGCCGCCTGCGCGCCGCGCATCGCGGGCCGGTGGTCGCGGCGGGCGTGTCGCTCGGCGGCAACGTGCTGCTGCGCTGGCTCGGTGAGCGGCAGGCCGATGCGGCGCGGGTGGTAGCCGCCGCTGCCGCGATTTCGACACCGATCGACGTCCATGCGGGTGGCCGTGCGCTGTCGCAGGGCTTCGGCCTCGTCTACACGCGCAGCTTCCTGAAGACGCTGAAACACAAGGCCAACCAGAAGCTCGAGCAGTTCCCGGGCCTGTTCGATCGCGACGCGATGCTCGCGAGCCGCACGATGTACGAGTTCGACAATGTCGTGACCGCGCCGCTGCACGGCTTTCGCGATACCGACGACTACTGGAGCACCGCAACCACCCGCCCGCTGCTGCCGCACATTCAGGTGCCGACGCTCGTGCTCAACGCGCGCAACGACCCGTTCCTGCCGGCCGAAGCGCTGCCGTCGCGGCACGAGGTATCGGCGGCGGTCGAGCTTTATCAGCCTGAGCACGGCGGCCACGCGGGCTTCATGACCGGGCCGTTCCCGGGCCGCATCGACTGGCTGTCGCGGCGCGTGTTCGGCTATCTGGAGCGACACGTCGATCATGGATGACATCGTCAAACAGGCGCTCGCCAAATGGCCGAACGTGCCGAGTTGCACCGGCTGGCTGATGCTCGACCGGCGCGGCAACTGGCGCATGCGCGACGAAGCGGCCCAGGTGAGCGGCGCGCCCGGCGTGCCGATCCGGCATGAGGCGCTGCTTGGCTTCATCAACCGGAACTACGAGGCCGATGAGCGCGGACAGTGGTTTTTTCAGAACGGACCACAGCGCGTGTACGTCGAGCTGGCTTATACGCCGTGGGTGGTCAGATTGTCCGCGCACGCGGATGGAACGCTCGCGCTGCACGACCAGGGCGGCGGCGCGTTCGAGCCGGCGGCGGTGTTCGCGGATGAAGACGGCGGCATTCTGTTTGCCGATCGCTCGCAGCCAGCACGTATCGCGGTGCTGCACGATCACGACCTTGAAATCTTCTCCGATCACGCGACGCTCGCCGACGATGGCTCATTGAGCGGTGCGTTCCACTGGCGTGTTCAGCGCACCTTGCCGCTGCAAAGCGTGCGACGCGATCAGGTGGCCGAGCGCTTTGACTTCGTTGCGAGCCCGGCGGCGCAGGTCTGACGCGCGCAGCGGCGCGCGTTCACGTCCACCCTACCCTTTCTCGTCGAGCCGCTCCTCCTTGTAGCGGCTCTCCATCTCGTGCAGGCGCGCGTCGACGGTCGCGAGGTCGTAATAGCCGATCGTCTTCAGGTCGCGCGCGTCCTTCAGCTGCCGGATCGCCGATGGCCACGCGCCCTCCAGCGCAAACTTCTCCGCCATCGCGCGATGCTGCGTCAATGCATCGCCACTGCCCGCGCTCGCCTGCGCGAGATAGAGCCACCACGCGGGTCGATCGGGATGCGCCCGGGTCTCCTGCTCCGCGAGCGCCTGCGCGTCGGTGAAGCGATGCAGCGTCAACAGCGTGCGGATATGCATGTCGATCGCCGCGTTCGATTGCGGCCAGCGCTTCTGCGCGAGCTCGGCGAGACGCGCGGCTTCGTCGGCGTGACCGGCACTCCGTGCGATGTCGGTCGCGAGCACGTCGAGGCTCGGCGAATCGCGCTCGGGCTCGCCTTGCGCACGCGCGCCCGAGACGAACGTCGCGCGCGCGTTCGCGAGCGAGGCCGCCGCGTCGTCGTAGCGCTCGAGCAGCAGCTGCCCGTAAGCGATGCCGTACCAGTTCGCCGCGACGTTCAGCGCGGTGCGGTCCTCGATTTCCGAGCGCAATCGCGAAATCTCGTCCGCGTATTCGCTGCGCGAACGGTCCTGCAACAGACGCGAGCGCGCCCGCACGAAGCCGTACTCGGGATCCTGATGCGGTTGCCGATACGGCGCGCCGCGCGCGCGGTCCTCCATGTCGGCGATCCGCTCGACGGTCAGCGGATGCGTGCGCGCATAGGCCGGAATGCCGTTTTCGTTCATCGCCGCGCGGTCGAGCCGGTGGAAGAACGTGGGCATCGCGTAGGGATCGTAACCGGCGCCGGCGAGCAGCAGAAAACCGACGCGGTCTGCCTCCTGCTCGGCCGATCGCGAGAAGCGCAGTTGGCTGTCGACCGCATACGCCTCGCTGCCGAGCGCGATCGCGCTGCCGAGGTCGCCGCTATGCGCGAGTACGCCTGCCAGCACGCCGAACAGTACACCGACGAGCGCCGCGTAGCCGCCGCGCTCGCCGTTCGAGATCATCCGCGAGATGTGCCGCTGCAGCACGTGCCCCATCTCGTGACCCAGCACCGACGCGAGCTCGGACTCCGTCTGCGTCGTCACGATCAGCCCCGTGTTCACGCCGATGAAACCGCCCGGCAGCGAAAACGCGTTGATCTGCGCGTCGCGCACCGCGAACAGCTCGAAATCCGGACGATAACCGCCGATGTACAGCGCGCTGGCCGCTGCCGCTAGCTTGGCGGCAACCGAATTAAGATAGTCGCGCACGAGCCAGTCGTCGAGATAGTCGGGGTCGCGGCGTATCTCACGCATCACGCGCTCGCCGAGCTTGCGTTCGGCCTGTGGAGTCAGCGAGCCGGCGCCGCCGCTGCCGAGATCGGGCAACTGCTGCGCGACGATCGGCGCGCGCCAGTCGTTGCTGCCGGTTTTGCCGCCGGTGCCACCGCTACCGCCGCCATTGGAAAAGCGGCTCTGCGCGCCGCCGTAGGTGCCGAACACGCCGAGCGCGATGTCGGGCGGCAGGATCGGATCGGCATGCGCGTCGCTCGGGCCGCTCACGAGCGGCGCCTCGGACGATGACGTTCCCGGCACGATGGCCGCCCCGCCCGTCGATTGCGCGAGCGCGCCCGGCGGCATCGCGAGCGCGACGGATAGCAACGCAGCGAGGAATCGTTTTGGATGCATCGCGAAGCCGGCCTGACGAAGTCGAAAAACGCCGCCCGTGGCCCGGACTAAGATAACGGGCAAGGGCGTCGCAGGACGCGTACGAGGCGAAACTTAGAGCACGGCACAGCGCAAGTGGAATCAGTCGCCGCGACGATTCGAGGCCGCGCCGCACTGCTATGATAGGCGCCCTCTGAAGGAGTCAACCATGCCTGAACTCACTCATTTCGATGCGGCCGGTGACGCGCATATGGTGGACGTCGGCGGCAAGCAGGAGACCAGGCGCATCGCGATCGCGCGTGGCTCGATCCGCATGCTGCCCGACACGTTCGCGCTGATCCGCGACGGCAACGCCAAAAAGGGCGACGTGATCGGCATCGCGCGGATCGCGGCGATCCAGGCCTCGAAGCGCACCGCCGATCTGATTCCGCTCTGTCATCCGCTCGCGCTGACACGCGTGAAGGCCGATTTCGAACTCGACGAGCAGATGCCTGGCGTGCATTGCACGGTCCAGGTCGAGACGTTTGGACGCACGGGCGTCGAAATGGAGGCGCTTACCGCCGTGCAGATCGGGCTGCTGACCGTGTACGACATGTGCAAGGCGGTGGATCGCGGCATGACCATCACCGATGTGAAGGTGATGGAAAAGCATGGCGGGAAATCGGGGGATTGGGTGGCGCAAGCTTGACGTGCGGTTCGACAACTATCCGGATAGCAACATGACCATCGACGAACTGCTCGAGCAGCTACTGGCGTTTCGCGACGCGCGCGACTGGCGGCAGTTTCACACGCTGCGCAACCTGATCGTCTCCACCGGCATCGAAGCCGGTGAGCTGTTGGAGACGATTCAGTGGAAGACCGATGCGCAGATCGACGCGCTGCTCGGCGATCCCGCGCAATCGACGAACCTCAGGCACGAGTGCGCCGACGTGTTCATGTACCTGCTGCTGGTCGCCCATACCGCCGGCTTCGATCTCGTCGAGGCGGCAGCGGAAAAACTGAAGCTGAACGAAGCGCGCTACCCCGTCGACAAGGCGAAAGGCACGGCCGCGAAGTATTCCGAGCTTTGAACTTTGAAGGGAGGAAGCCGCGGCGCCAGCACGCCTAAGCTTCCGCGGTCCGATCAATCTTCGTCGCTGTCGTCATCCGGCGTCGCATCGTGCGCCGGTGTGCCGTAGCGCTTCACCAACTGCTGCCTGAAGCCCGCGAGCGACTTCTGCTCGTCGACGAGCTGGTAGAGATAGCCGAGCTGCGCCGGCCAGTCTTTCAATTCCTCGGCGAAGATCCGCAAGCGTCCGACCGTATCGAGCGCCGCCGCGGTATCGCCGGTCAGCGCCTGCAGCACCGCGTAGCGACGCAGCACCGTCTCGCCCGGCAACAGCGCGATCGCCTGCTTGTGCATCGCGAGCTTGCGCTGCAGGTTCAGCGGATTCATCGGCTGCAGCGTCGCTAGACCGTATTCGCCCCACGCGCCGAACATGAACGACGGATCGGCGCTGTACTGCTCGGCCGGACGCGCGCCGTAGTAGAGCACCTCGGCACGCGCATAGTCGCGATACACCGGATACAGCGCGGCGAGTCCGCCGAACACCACCACCGCGAACGCGCCGAGCGACAGATTCGCCGGCACCGCGCGCAACGGCCGCGTTTCGAGCAGGCCGAATACGAACATCGCGGGCAACAGGAAGAACATGTACTGCTGCGGATACTCGACGAGCGCATGCATCGTCAGCACGCCGATCAGCGCGATGCCGAACACGCGCGCGGCGCTTTGCGGCGCACGCACGACGCGCACGAGCCACGCGACGAGACCCACGAGCACGATCGCGAGACCGATCAGACCGGTTTTCGCGAGCAGGTCGACGAAAATGTCGTGCGAGTTGTTGGCGATTTCGACGCCGCCCAGCTGCTTGACGAGCTCGAACTGGTGGCTCGGAAATTCGCCCCAGCCGACGCCGAGCAGCGGATGCTGCTTGAACATCGTCCAGCCGTATTTCCACAGCGCGAGGCGCGGCGCGATCTGGCCGGCATCCTGGAAGCGTTCGGCCGCCGACTGCGCGAGTTCGAGGTGAAAGCGCACGTTGGCCCAGCGGATCAGCGCATTGACCACGAAAAACAGCACCGCGAGCGCGATCGGCACCAGCCATTCACGGTTGCTGCGGCGCAATTGCGGTTCGTTGCGAGTCTGCGCGAAGGCCATCCAGAAGCCGGCGACGACGATCACGCCCATCTGCAGCCATGGACCCCGCGACACGGTCAGCGCGAGGCCGACCGAGAAAATCGTCGACACGAGCAGCCAGATGGGCACCGCGATGCGGCGCGTCTGCACGAGGTACAGCGCGCCCGCCATCGCGAACGCGATATACGTCGCGAGGTGGTTCGCCTGCGCCATGTTGCCGAACGGCCGGCGCTCGACGGTTATGTTGTACGCGACGACGAGCGGAGCCACGCGCGCCTCGAGGTGAAACAGCTGGATCACCTGACTGAACACCGCGAACAGACCGCCGACGATCAACGCCCCCGCCGCCCAGCGCAACGCGGTCTCGTCGAGCTTCACGCGCGTGAAGCCGTAGCCCACATGCACGGCCATCCACGCAGCGAGCAGGAAGCCCGCGCCGAGCCAGTTCATCGATGGCTCCGCGACCGGCAGCACCAGCGTCTGCACGACCAGCACGAGGCCGAACAGCAGGGGTACGAGCGCGACCGTGGGCGACGCGAAGCTCACGCGCGGCCGGGCGGTCGCGACCAGCAGCACGACGGCCGCCCCGCTCAGCAGAAACAGCGCGAGCGTGGTGAATTCGGCGTAGAAGGTTGGGATCGGATACGTATGGTTGGCAACCGCGTAGGGCAGGATCAACGCAAGAGCCAGCAGTACGAGAGACAGGTAGCGCGCGAAAGGGGTGGGCATCGAATCAACGGTGGGCGTCAGCAACCGGCGCACTATACAAAAATTTCGTTGCACTGTGCGCCGGTCCGGCCGAAATAGGCTGAAAATCAGCCTTTTACGTTGTGGCTTCGACTCATCCAGTCAGCGCTCGGCTGCTGTCTCGTTCACTCACTCATTTGCCCCTTACGAACGGCATTCGGGCGGCGCCAGATTCGCGGCGAGCGTCGGCGCTTCGCCTGGCATCGGCCCCGAACCCGGCGCCGGCAACGACGACGCGCTCTTGCCGCTCGCAAAGCATTCCCACGTCAACGCGCCGGTCTGCACCGCGTCCTTGCTCAGCGCGACTCGCGCGCTCGGCGCATCGACGTTGTCCGGGACCGACGGCACCAGCGTCATGGTGTTTGCGCCGGCCTGCGCGACACGCGTCGAGTACGTGATCGTGATCTGACCAGTGTCGTCGTCGATCTGGATGGACTCGACGTTGCGCGTGGCGGGCGGCGACGCATAACCGCCGCTGAACGCGTTGCCGCTCGCGGCGTTTTCGGCCACCGCGAGACGCGCCGACGCCGCGAGCGACAAGCCCTCGCCGACCCGGCTGCGCGCCAGATAGTCCTGATACGCGGGAATCGCGTAGGCCGCGATCACGCCGACGATCGCGAGCACGATCATCAACTCGATCAGCGTGAAGCCGACGCCGCAGCGGCGGCAGATGCGCGCGAACCAGCTCGCGCGCCAGCGTGCGCGGCGCGACCTGCGCGAGGATTGCGTCGATTGAGAGTATGGGGAATATGGCAGGGTAACGATCATCGGCAGACTCCTGATACGAGAAACGCCTGGCCCGTGGATCGGGAACAGGCGTTTCAATCGTAGCGAGCGAAGCTCGCGCGTCACAGTCAGCCGGATGGCCAGGCTTGCATTCGGACGGCATCACGAATCAGGCAGCGATGCACCGTCAGCGCCATGCTCACACCGCCGCGCGTTTCGCGTTACGGCGCTTCAACAGATAACCGACGATCACGACGAACAGCGCGCCCGCGATGCTCATCCCGTATTCGGCGACTGGCGTGTCGAGGATCGGCCAGCGGTCGCCGGCCGGGTCGTTGACCATCAGACCACCCGCGATCCAGCCGAGCAGACCCGCGCCGAACAGCACGATGCCCGGAAAGCGATCGAGCAGCTTCAGAATCAGCTGGCTGCCCCACACGATCAGCGGAATGCTCACGACCAGGCCAAAGATCACCAGAGCCAACCGGTGCTCGTGCTCTGCTGCTTCGGCCGCGCCCGCGATCGCGATCACGTTGTCCACGCTCATCACCGCATCCGCGATGATGATCGTCTTCACCGCCGAGATCAGCTTGTCGGCCGGCTTCACGTTGTCGTGAGCGTCGTGCGCGGGCGCCAGCAGGCGCACGCCGATCCACAGCAGCAGCAGGCCGCCCGCGAACTTCAGAAACGGCACGTCGAGCAGCGTGACCGCGAACGCGATCAGCACGACGCGCAGCAGGATCGCGCCGGCGGTCCCCCACACGATGCCCCGCGTGCGCTGCGCCTGCGGCAGGTTGCGGCAGGCGAGCGCAATGACGACCGCGTTATCGCCGCCAAGCAGAACGTCGATAACAATGATCTGAAAGACCGCACCCCAATGGAGGGTCGTGAAGAATTCGAGCATGGAAAAAAGAGTAAGAAAAAATCAGCCGGACAGACAGAAACAAGGCGCTAGCGCGGACGAAAAAAAAGCGGGGGAGTCTGCACTCCCCCGCTTTTCGGGACCGCTCGCTCACGAAAGGACTTCGTAAGCGTATCAAAATCGCGCGCCTACGGCACGCGAATTCGACTTACAGCATCGCCTTCAGAAGACGCGCCATTTCCGACGGGTTCTTCGTGACCTTGATACCGCACGCGTCCATGATTTCCAGCTTCGCTTCAGCGGTGTCCGCACCGCCCGAGATCAGCGCGCCGGCGTGGCCCATGCGCTTGCCCGGAGGCGCCGTGACGCCAGCGATGAAGCCAACCACCGGCTTCTTCATGTTGTCCTTGATCCAGTGCGCGGCGTTCGCCTCGTCCGGACCGCCGATTTCGCCGATCATGATGACGGCGTCCGTATCCGGATCGTCGTTGAACATCTTCATCACGTCGATGTGCTTCAGACCATTGATGGGGTCGCCGCCGATGCCGACTGCCGACGACTGGCCGAGGCCGATCGAGGTCAGCTGGCCGACTGCTTCATACGTCAGCGTGCCCGAACGCGACACGACGCCGATGCGGCCCTTGCGATGGATGTGACCCGGCATGATGCCGATCTTCAGCTCGTCCGGCGTGATCGTGCCCGGGCAGTTCGGTCCGAGCAGCAGCGTCTTGCGGTTTTCGCGACGCATACGGTCCTTGATCTCGATCATGTCGCGGACGGGAATGCCTTCCGTGATACAGATTGCGAGATCCAGGTCGGCTTCGACTGCTTCCCAGATTGCGGCGGCAGCGCCTGCCGGCGGAACGTAAATCACCGACACGGTCGCGCCCGTCTCAGCCTTGGCTTCAGCGACGCTCGCGTAGATGGGGATGCCTTCGAAATCTTCGCCGGCGCGCTTCGGGTTCACGCCCGCGACGTACGCTTCGCGGCCGTTTGCGTATTCACGGCAAGCACGCGTGTGGAACTGACCGGTCTTGCCGGTGATGCCCTGCGTGATGACCTTGGTGTCTTTATTGATCAGAATCGACATGTATTGACCTCTGTTCGTTTGGCGTCGCGCGGTAGCGCCACTCGGCGCGATGCTTCACGCCTGTGTCGCTTGCGCGCCGCCACTCGTAAACCTGGCAAATGAGCTGGTAAATGCGCCGTGGACAGCTTGGCTTACGCCTTGCCCGAAGCAGCCGCGACGACCTTCTGAGCCGCCTCTTCCATGCTGTCCGCCGAGATGATCGGCAGGCCGGATTCGGCGAGCATCTTCTTGCCCAGGTCTTCGTTCGTGCCCTTCATGCGGACCACGAGCGGCACCTTCAGCGACACGGCCTTCGACGCCGCGATCACGCCTTCCGCGATCACGTCGCAGCGCATGATGCCACCGAAGATGTTGACCAGAATCGCGGTCAGGTTCGGGTTCTTCAGCATGATCTTGAACGCTTCGGTGACCTTCTCGGTCGTAGCTCCTCCGCCGACGTCGAGGAAGTTCGCCGGTTCGCCGCCGAACAGCTTGATGGTGTCCATCGTTGCCATTGCGAGGCCGGCGCCGTTCACCAGACAGCCGATGTTGCCGTCGAGCGAGATGTACGCGAGGTCGAACTTCGACGCTTCGATTTCAGCCGGATCTTCTTCGTCCAGATCGCGGTACGCGACGATTTCCGGGTGACGGAACAGCGCGTTCGAGTCGAAGTTGAACTTCGCGTCGAGTGCGATGACCTTGCCGTCGCCGGTCAGGATCAGCGGGTTGATTTCGGCGAGCGATGCGTCGGTTTCCCAGAATGCCTTGTACAGGCCTTGCAGGATCGCGCGAGCTTGCGGGATCGAAGCGTCGGGCACGCCGATCTTCTTCGCGAGGTCGTCTGCTTCCGAGTCCTTCAGGCCGGTCGACGGATCGACTGCAACCTTGTGGATCAGCTCAGGCGTCTTTTCCGCGACTTCTTCGACGTCCATGCCGCCTTCGCTCGACGCCATCACGACGATCTTCTGCGAAACGCGATCGATCACGAGACCGACATACAGTTCCTTCTTGATGTCGGCGCCTTCTTCGATCAGCAGGCGGTTGACCTTCTGGCCTTCCGGACCGGTCTGGTGCGTGACGAGCTGCATGCCGAGGATCTGGCTCGAGTACTCGCGAACCTGTTCCAGCGACTTCGCGACCTTGACGCCGCCGCCCTTGCCACGGCCACCTGCGTGGATCTGAGCCTTGACGACCCACACCGGGCCGCCGAGCTCTTCCGCGGCCTTGACCGCATCATCCACCGAGAAGACCGGCTTGCCGCGCGGTACCGCGACGCCGAATTTCCGCAGGATTTCCTTACCCTGGTACTCGTGAATCTTCATGCGTGATTCCTTCAGTCTGAGAGTTGGATAGAACTTCGTTTCCGTTGCCGCCGTTCAGGCCGACGCGTCGCCGCTTCGTTCGCGGGCCGCCGCGTCGTCCGACGAGGCCGCGCGTTCCGCCGGACGCGGTGCGTGGCCATACCAGCGCGGATAAAACTGTTTCACCGCCTCGCCGTCGAAACGCAGCGCGTGGCAGCGTCCCAGCTGGAATGGCGGTTTGTCGTTGGAATGCTCGCCTGTGCCGTTAGACGACTCGTCTCCCGAACCCGCGTTCGCGCCCGGCGTGCCGTCATCGGTGTTCCATACGTCGCCGGCGAACGCCTGGATCGCGGCGGTCGGCAGGATCGCGCACAGCTCGGTGAGATGCGTGCAACCGGCCGTGCCGGCCAGCAAACGGGCAGCATCGCGACGGAAGTTGTGGAACAGATTGAGCCCGATGAGGGCACGGTAGGCGGGATTGCTGGCCTGGCACAACCCTGGATAGGGCACCCAGTCGGACGACGCTTCGGCGTCGACGACATTGAGCTTGCGATCGATGGTGATGCGAAGCCAGAGTTCATGGATCGGCTGACCATTGGGCCGGATTCCCGACGCAAGCGCCACATCGCGTGGCTTTTCGTCGGTCAGGCACGCTTCCACATCCCACAGGCCATCGGCTCGCTCGTAAGCTTCCGCTCTGATTGCGCGACGATGGCGCAACTGACGGGGCACTGGCGGGGAGAGCGACATGCGGGAAGGAAAGGCCGGATTGGAAAACCTCTGGAGTTTAGCATAACGGGTATTTGGGACAGCCCCGATTGCGCACGGCCTGGCGCCAGGTTACGGCGCGGTAATTGCCCTACCCGTCGAGACTGGCGTGTTAGTCGCCGTCCCCGATGTCGTCGATACCCTTCAGGATCTTGCCGATCGTCGCGCCGGAGAAGCCGCGCGACGCGAGAAAGCGCGCCTGCTTCGCGCGCTCGGCCGGCGTTTGCGGCAACTGGCCGAACTTCTTGCGCCAGACCGCCTGGGCGCGTGCGAGTTCGGTTTCGCGCAATTGCGCGCTCGCCTCTTCGACGAGCGCCGGGTTGAGCGCGTGTTGCTTCAGTTCGCCGAGAATGCGGCTCGTGCCGAGCCGCGATGCGCGCCGATGGATCAGGCTTTCCGCGAAGCGCGAGTCGGATAGCCAGTTTTCGGCCTGCAGCGCGTCGAGCACCGTGTCGAGCGAATCGGTTTCCTCGACGTAAGGCTTCAGCTTGCGGGCGAGGTCGGCGCGGCTATATTCGCGGCGCGACAGATAGCCGAGCGCGCGCGCTTTCAGCGAACGGGCGGGGCGTTGGGATTTTCTGCTGTCGTCTCTGTCGGACTGGCCCGGCTTCT
Source organism: Paraburkholderia sp. Cpub6 (assembly GCF_014201065.1). NCBI lineage: Bacteria > Pseudomonadati > Pseudomonadota > Betaproteobacteria > Burkholderiales > Burkholderiaceae > Paraburkholderia > Paraburkholderia sp. Cpub6. The sequence continues at coordinate 199,974 of NZ_JACHDM010000002.1, read as the reverse complement.
CTTCGCCGGGTTGGCGACGCGAGCGGGTGTAGGTGACCTCGGAGGGGATTGGGGAATCGAGTCCGGAGGAATCCCGGCTGGACGACGCTGCAGCGGGCGCAGACCGCGTACGCTGCGGGCCGCGGCCCGCGGCGCGGTCATGTGCGTCGAACGGTTCGAACGGATCGCCGGACTCAGGCGATCCGTCCGCCGCGTCGCGCGGGCCGTCCGGATAGCGTCCGGAGTCGAAACCGGACAGCGGCCGGCCTTTGCGTATCACTTGATGCTTACTCTTCTTCGCCCGCGACTTCAGCGTCCGCGCCGGTCACGGCGTTCGCCATCGCGGTAACGCCCAGCGATTCGCGGATACGGTTCTCGATTTCGCGAGCGATATCCGGATTTTCGCGCAGGAATTCACGCGCGTTGTCCTTGCCCTGACCAATCCGCTCGCCGCTGTAGCTGTACCATGCGCCGGCCTTGTCGACGATCTTCGCCTGCACGCCGAGGTCGATGATTTCGCCCTGACGCGAGATGCCCTCGCCGTACAGGATGTCGAAAATCGCTTCACGGAACGGCGGCGCCACCTTGTTCTTGACGACCTTCACGCGGGTTTCGTTGCCGATCACTTCGTCGTTCTTCTTGATCGAGCCGATGCGGCGAATGTCGAGACGCACCGACGCGTAGAACTTCAGCGCATTACCGCCCGTGGTGGTTTCCGGGTTGCCGAACATCACGCCGATCTTCATGCGGATCTGGTTGATGAAGATCACGAGGCAATTCGTGCGCTTGATCGTGCCGGTCAGCTTGCGCAGCGCCTGCGACATCAGACGCGCCTGCAGACCCGGCAGCGAGTCGCCCATTTCGCCTTCGATTTCCGCCTTCGGCACCAGCGCCGCGACCGAGTCGATCACGATCATGTCGATCGAGCCCGAGCGCACCAGCGCGTCGGCGATTTCGAGCGCCTGTTCGCCGGTGTCCGGCTGCGAGACCAGCAGGTCGGCGACGTTCACGCCGAGCTTGCCCGCGTATTGAATGTCCAGCGCGTGTTCCGCGTCGATGAACGCCGCGGTGCCGCCGAGCTTCTGCATTTCGGCGACGACCTGCAGCGTCAGCGTGGTTTTACCGGACGATTCCGGACCGTAGATTTCGACCACGCGGCCGCGCGGCAAACCGCCGACGCCCAGTGCGATGTCGAGGCCGAGCGATCCGGTGGAGACCACCTGGATGTCTTCGACTGCCTCACCTGCGCCGAGCCGCATGACCGACCCTTTGCCGAACTGCTTTTCGATCTGCGCGAGCGCGGCGGCGAGAGCCTTGCTCTTTTCAGCAGTCAGTCCAGCCGAGCCTTTCTTGCTTTCTTCCATGAATCGTCCTTTGCTATGATGAACGGCGTCTGAGGCAGATGTGCACCCGTGGTTCCACTCGAATTGAGCGGAGTCTCCAGGACATCACACGAAACGCAGACACTGTATAAAAAAACAGTAGTTTTGGCAAGCGCGATTGTGATGCGAACGCGCATCTTTTACTGTCGCATCGCCCCAACTACCCACAATAATGTTCGGAGACCGCTGCGCGCCGGGGCAACCCCACGGTGCCGGCAAAGCCAGGCTGGCGCATCATGCGAATTCTAATTGCCGAAGACGACAGCATACTCGCGGATGGTCTGGTTCGATCACTCCGCCAATCGGCCTATGCGGTCGATCACGTGAAAAGCGGCGTGGAAGCCGATACCGCGTTGTCAATGCAGACGTTCGACCTATTGATCCTCGATCTGGGCCTGCCGCGCATGTCCGGGCTCGAGGTGCTGCGCCGCCTGCGCGCGCGCAATTCGAACCTGCCCGTGCTGATCCTGACCGCCGCCGATAGCGTCGACGAACGCGTCAAAGGCCTCGACCTCGGCGCCGACGATTACATGGCCAAGCCCTTCGCGCTGAACGAACTCGAAGCGCGCGTGCGCGCGCTGACACGGCGCGGCGCGGGCGGCGGCCCGACCGTCGTGCGGCATGGCTCGCTGTCGTTCGATCAGGTGGGCCGCATCGCCTACGTCAACGACCAGGCGATCGATCTGTCGGCGCGCGAGCTCGGTCTGCTCGAAGTGCTGCTGCAACGGATCGGCCGGCTGGTCTCGAAAGAGCAGCTCGTCGACCATCTATGCGAATGGGGCGAGGAAGTCAGCAACAACGCGATCGAAGTCTACGTGCACCGGCTGCGCAAGAAGATCGAACCGAGCGGCGTGCGCATCATCACCGTGCGCGGGCTCGGCTACTGCCTCGAAAAAGCGGCGCCGCCGGCAAATGCGAGCGCGCCCGCCACCCCGGCCGGCTCCGAGCCGCAGACGGCACAAGCGGCACAATCGTCCACCGCGCCGTCGTCCACCGCGATGCCGGCGAGCCACCACTACAAATAGAGGCCAGCGATGTCCGCACGCGCTGATCGCGCCACGGCGCACGCTGCGGACCTCGACGAGGCGCGCGACGCGCGCTACGCCAATCCGTTCGCCGCGCCCGACGAAACCGAAGCCGCCGCCGAAGCGCGTCCGCGCTCGCTGTTCGGCGAAATTCTCGACTGGATGCTCGCGCCGCTGCTGCTGCTGTGGCCGATGAGCCTCGCGGTCACCTATCTGGTCGCGAAGTCGATCGCGAACGGGCCGTTCGACCGCGCGCTCGAAATCGACGCCTACGTGCTCGCGCGCCAGATCCATCCGGTCAATGGCGTCGCGGAGCTGTCACTGCCCGAGTCGACGCGCGATTTCCTGCGCGCCGACAACGTCGACAGCGTGTTCTTTCAGGTGCTCGGCACGCGCGGCGAGCTCGTGGCCGGCGAGCGTGACATGCCACTGCCGCACGAGGAGGACCGCCCGCCGCCGGGCCTCGTCGAATTCCGCGACGACGTGCTGCGCGGCAACGACATCCGCGTCGCCTACACGACCGTCGAGTTTCCGCAGACGCCGGGCGCGCAGGCCGTGCTCGTGCAGGTCGCCGAAACGCTCGACAAGCGCAGCCAGCTCGCCAACGACATCATCAAGGGCGTGATCCTGCCGCAGTTCGTGATCCTGCCGCTCGCGATCCTGCTCGTGTGGTTCGGACTGTCGCGCGGGCTCGAGCCGCTGCATGCGCTGCAGGCGCATATCCGCGCGCGCCGGCCGGACGATCTGTCGCCGCTCGAAGCGCGCCGCGCGCCGCCGGAAATCGAGCCGCTCGTCACGTCGTTCAACGATCTGCTCACGCGCCTCGAACAGAACATGGAGCTGCAGAAGCGCTTCATCGCCGACGCCGCGCATCAGATGAAAACGCCGCTGGCCGGCCTGCGCACCCAGGCCGAGCTCGCGCTGCGCCAGAACGCGTCGGCCGAGGTTCGTCGCTCGCTCGAACAGATCGCGACGAGCTCCGAGCAGGCCGCGCGGCTCGTCACGCAATTGCTCGCGCTGGCGCGCGCGGAGAACCGTCGGTCGGGGCAGATCTTCACGCCGGTCGAACTGGGCGAACTCGCGCGCAGCGCGGTGCGCGAATGGGTGCAGGCCGCGCTCGCGAAACAGATGGACATCGGCTACGAAGCGCCCAACGAGCCCGTCGAAGTCGCCGGCAATCCGGTGATGCTGCGTGAAATGCTGTCGAACCTGATCGACAACGCGATCCGCTATACGCCGGCGGGCGGCCGCATCACCGTGCGCGTGCGGCACGACACCCCCGCGCGGCTCGTGCACCTGGAAGTCGAGGACACCGGGCTCGGCATTCCGGCCAGCGAGCGCTCGCGTGTGGTCGAGCGCTTTTACCGGATTCTGGGCCGCGAGGGCGACGGCAGCGGCCTCGGCCTCGCGATCGTGCGCGAGATTGCGGCAATGCACGGCGGCGAGCTCGCCATCGACGACAACGTCTACCAGGAGTCACCGCGGCTCGCCGGCACACTGGTGCGCGTCAGCTTGCACGTGCTCGAACGGGGCGGGACTTACCCTAACGCGCCTCTATCGGCAGCTTGACGGTCAGCGTTTTTTTGAGATATTTCAGCGTGGGTTGCGCGCACATACCAGCACATTAACGGAAATTGAACGCCTATTCGTCGGCTTACCGGACTACCCCAAGTTCAGGCGCCGAGTCAGAACGCCGTAAGTTTCCACTCCAATAATCGGTTGCACGGGAACGGCTGTGCCGGCGATCCGTGGATATATCAATATTGGAGACGACAATATGGCTACCGTTGGCGGGCAAATCTCGCACGTGCCGATGACGCGCGATGAGAAGCGGGTGATCTTCGCATCGTCGCTGGGTACGGTTTTCGAGTGGTACGACTTCTATCTGGCCGGCTCGCTTGCGGCCTTCATCAGCAAGAGCTTCTTCTCCGGCGTCAATCCGACCGCGGCGTTCATCTTCACGCTGCTCAGCTTCGCGGCGGGCTTCGCGGTGCGGCCGTTCGGCGCGATCGTATTCGGGCGGCTCGGCGACATGGTCGGGCGCAAGTACACGTTCCTGATCACGATCGTCATCATGGGCCTGTCGACGTTCCTCGTCGGCTTCCTGCCGGGCTACGCGGCGATCGGCATCGCTTCGCCGGTGCTCTTCATCGCGATGCGCCTGCTGCAGGGTCTCGCGCTCGGCGGCGAGTATGGCGGCGCCGCGACCTACGTGGCCGAACACGCGCCGGCGAACCGCCGCGGCTTCTACACCGCATGGATCCAGACCACCGCCACGCTCGGTCTGTTTCTGTCGCTGCTCGTGATTCTCGGCGTTCGCACGTTCATGGGCGAAGACGCCTTCGGCGCCTGGGGCTGGCGCATTCCGTTCGTCGTGTCGATCCTGCTGCTCGCGGTGTCGGTGTGGATTCGCCTGCAACTGCATGAGTCGCCGGTGTTCGCGCGCATCAAGGCCGAGGGCAAGACCTCGAAGGCGCCGCTTTCCGAAGCGTTCGGCCAATGGAAGAACCTGAAGGTCGTGATTATCGCGCTGCTCGGCCTGACGGCCGGCCAGGCTGTCGTCTGGTACACGGGCCAGTTCTACACGCTGTTCTTCCTCACGCAGACGCTGAGGGTCGACGGTTCGAGCGCCAACATCATGATCGCGCTCGCGCTGCTGATCGGCACGCCGTTCTTCCTGTTCTTCGGCTCGCTGTCGGATCGCATCGGCCGCAAGCCGATCATCATGGCCGGCCTGCTGATCGCCGCACTCACCTACTTCCCGCTGTTCAAGGCGCTCACGCACTACACGAACCCGGCGCTCGAAGCGGCAACCGCGAAGTCGCCGATCGTGGTGATCGCCGATCCGGCCGAGTGCTCGTTCCAGTTCAACCCGGTGGGCACGGCGAAGTTCACGAGCTCATGCGACATCGCGAAGGGCGCGCTGTCGCGAGCCGGCCTGAACTACGATAACGTCGCGGCGCCTGCCGGCACGATCGCGCAGATCCGCGTGGGCGATACGGTCGTCAACACGTTCGACGGCCGCGCCGCCGACGCGAAGGAGCAAGCCAAGACGTTCGAGAAGACGCTCGCCGCGACGCTGAAGGCCGCCGGCTACCCGCCGAAGGCCGATCCGGCTCAGATCAACTGGCCGATGAGCATCGTGATCCTGACGATCCTTGTGATCTACGTGACGATGGTCTACGGGCCGATCGCGGCGATGCTGGTCGAGATGTTCCCGACGCGCATCCGTTATACGTCGATGTCGCTGCCGTATCACGTCGGCAATGGCTGGTTCGGCGGCTTCCTGCCGGCCACCGCGTTCGCGATCGTCGCGGCGAAGGGCAACATCTACTCGGGGCTCTGGTATCCGATCATCATCGCGGTGGTCACCTTCGTGATCGGCATGCTGTTCGTGCGCGAAACCAAGGACTCGGATATCTACGCGAAGGATTGAGTGGACCGACAGCCGGAGCTATCTGAAAAAGTTGTGAGCCTGGGGTTGACAGCCTCCGGTGGCCCCAGCATAATCTCGCTTCTTTCGGCGAATTAGCTCAGTCGGTTAGAGCGACGGAATCATAATCCGCAGGTCCGGGGTTCGAGTCCCTGATTCGCCACCAGCTTCAAGAAAAAAGCCGCTGTCCCACAAGGACAGCGGCTTTTTTGTTTTGAAACGCTGCCACGAAGCCTGACGACCGATGGGCATCCGAGTTCAGGCAGATGCAGCGACACACCACTCGACGTTGGGGAAATAGCGGCAACAATGCGCGCATTTTCCAGACGGATACCCCGGCTATGCCACGTTAGCTCAGGTCGTGAAGAGATTGAACCGGTGTCGGGTGAAAAAGCAGCAGCACCACGGTCATCAGACCGAAGGCTGCGCCCGCATAAAAGGTCGTGGCTGCGCCCAGACGTTCCCACAACTGGCCTGCGATAACGCTCGAAACCAGCGTCACGATGCCGCTCAGCAGATTGAAGAAACCGAACGCAGTCCCGCGCAGATGCGCAGGTGCCGTGTGCGCGACCATCGTAGCGAGCAGGCCTTGCGTCATCCCCATGTGCAGCCCCCACAGCGCTACGCCTACGACGACTATGCTCCAGTGGGTGCCGTGTGCAAGCACGAGGTCGGCGCCAATCAACACGATCAGACCACCTATCAGCAGCCGCGTATGCCGCATCGTGTCCGCGAGCTTCCCGAACGGATAAGCGGACAGCGCGTAGACGATATTCATTGCCACCATGACGAGCGGAACGAGCGCAATCGGTACGCCGCTGCCCATCGCACGAAGCACCAGAAAAGCCTCGCTGAATCGCGCCAACGCAAAAACGGCGCCTATCCCTACGACCCACCAGTAGTCCAAACCAAGCTCCCTGAGACTCTGCCACCGCACCGGATTGCTTCTTTTGGCGCGAGGCTCGTGCTCAGGCTCCGTGATACCAAACGTCAACAGCGCAACCGCGAGCACACCGGGAATGACGGCAAGCCAGAAGGCAAGCCGAAAATTATCTGCCCATATCAGCATGATGAGAACGGCCAGCAGCGGTCCGAGGAACGCACCGACCGTATCGAGCGACTGGCGCAGGCCGAAGGCCGCGCCACGCAGGTGCTGCGGCGTGACATCCGCGATGAGTGCATCGCGAGGCGCACCGCGAATGCCCTTGCCAACACGGTCAATGACGCGCGCCGTCACCACGACTCCAACCGAGGACGCAATGGCAAAAAGCGGCTTGCTCATTGCGCCGAGCGAATACCCTGCTACGGCGAGCCACTTTCGGTTGCCGAGGTAGTCACTCAGCGTTCCCGAAAACACCTTGACCATCTGGGCCGTGGCCTCCGCGATGCCCTCGATGAGCCCAATCGTGCCGGCGCCGGCGCCAAGGCTTGCCAGCAGAAACATCGGCAGCAGGCTGTGGATGATTTCGGATGAGATGTCCATGAAAAGACTCACGCATCCTAGAACCCACACGCTGCGTGGAATCTGCCGGACGACATTGACTTGCGGTTCGTTTCGCATTCGATAGGGATGGCATCAAATAACACGTTCGAACGGCGCAGACGCAAGCGAGCAGCAAGGCAGCCCGCTACGACCGTTGCATCTTGTCTGGCATCGCTGAGTCGGATACCCGTCCTCTCACGCCCGAATCGAGTGCACTCCCTGACACACATCAGTGCACACCTTCCCCGCCCCAGGGCAAAAACTTGCCCTTCGCCGCACAAAGCTAGCGACCAACCCGCGGTATGGCCCCTGGCACACTTCCCGCTTTAAAGACCGCGCAAGGAGCCGGCGCAACCTCCGGTTCGACAGACAATCTGGAAATGGACGGCTAGGGTTCCGGCCTGCTTCACGCAGGTGCTGGTCCGAGAGCTGTCGACCTCAGGTGAGGTTACACGGCGGGATAAAAGCCCGGGAGAGAACGCGATGTTTGCGCTGCTCCCTGCCGTCGCTAACCGTCCCCTCCGAGGTCAACCCATGTTCAAGCTCGTCCGCTGTCTTGGCATTGCCGCCGTCTCCCTCGCCACCTTCGCCTCGAGCCCCACGTTCGCCGCGGGCCGCAACGACTTCAAGGTCTGCTGGACCATCTACGCCGGCTGGATGCCGTGGGGTGAGGCGAAAACCCAGGGCATCGTGTCCAAATGGGCCCGGAAATACGGCATCAATGTCGACATCGTGCAGCTGAACGACTACGTCGAGTCCATCAATCAGTACACGGCCGGCAAGTTCGACGGCTGCGCGATGACCAACATGGACGCGCTCACGATTCCCGCCTCCGGCGGCGTGGATTCGACGGCCCTGATCGTCAGCGACTACTCGAACGGCAACGACGGCGTGCTGATGAAGGGCAAGGGCAAGCAGATCGCCGACCTGAAGGGCCAACAGGTCAACCTCGTGCAGTTTTCCGTCTCCCACTACCTGCTCGCACGCGCGCTCGAAAGCGCTCACATGAGCGAGCGCGACCTCAAGGTCGTGAACACCTCGGATGCCGACATCTCGGGCGCATTCGCGACCCCCACGGTTCACAACGCGGTCACCTGGAATCCGATGCTCGCCGATCTGAAGTCGCAGCCGAACGTCAGCGAAGTCTTCGACTCCAGCAAGATCCCCGGCGAAATCATGGACATGATGGTCGTCAACACGAAGACGTTGCAGCAGAACCCCGCCCTCGGCAAAGCGCTGACCGGTGCATGGTTCGAAATGGTCGCGCTGATGCACACCGACTCCGCGGCCAGCACGTCCGCGCTGACCGCGATGGCGAAGGCCTCGGGCACCGATCTCGCCAACTTCAAGGGCCAACTGGCGACGACCGCCCTCTTCTATTCGCCGCAAGCCGCGCTCGACTTCGTCACCAGCGCCGACATGCCGAAGATCATGACGCGCGTCGCGAAGTTCTCTTTCGATCACGGCCTGCTCGGACAGGACGCGAAGAGCGCGGACGCGGTCGGCATGGCGTTCGACAAGGGCGTCGTCGTCGGCAACAAGAACAACGTCAAGCTGCGTTTCGATCCGACCTACGTCGCGATGGCGGCCGCGGGCAAGCTCTGACACGGACCGTCCAGGCACTCGCCACGGGCTCGCCATAGCGGGCTCGCATCCCAGCTTTCCAACCAGGCGCTCACCATGCGACTCATCAATCGACATCCGAGCCGGATCGGCGGCTTGATGCTGCTCCTGCTGCCGTTCGTCGTGCTGTTCGCGGTCTACTTCACCGGGTCCTCGATGCGACTCTCGCTCAATCCCGATGACAAGCTGCTGCCGAGCGCGGCGCAAATGAGCGACGCGGTGAAGTCGGCCGCCTTCACCGAGGACAAGCGCACCGGCGAGTATCTGTTGTGGACCGACACGCTGTCGAGCTTGCGGCGGCTCGGCATCGGCCTTGTCGTCAGTGCCGTGATCGCACTGGTGGCCGCGATCGCGACCGGTTCGTTGCCGCTCGTCAGCGCGACGCTGTCGCCATTCATCACCGTGATCTCAATGGTGCCGCCGCTGGCGGTGCTGCCGGTCCTGTTCATCGTGTTCGGGCTCGACGAGTTGTCGAAGGTCGTGCTGATCGTCGTCGGCATCACGCCGGTGATCATTCGCGATCTGCATGCTCGCGCCCGCGAGATTCCGGTCGAGCTGTGGGTCAAGGCGCAGACGCTCGGCGCCACCAGCTGGACGTTGATTCTGCGTCTGGTGCTGCCGCAACTGTTGCCGCGTCTGCTGGCGGCGACGCGTCTTTCTCTCGGCGCGGCGTGGCTCTTTCTGATCGCCGCCGAAGCGATCGCGTCGACCGATGGCCTCGGCTACCGCATCTTTCTTGTGCGCCGCTATCTGTCGATGGATCTGATCCTGCCGTACGTCGCGTGGATCACGCTGCTCGCATGGCTCACCGATGAGCTGCTGCGCCGGATCACGCAATGGTGCTTCCCGTGGTACGGAGGCGCGCGATGATCGAAGTCCGCAACGTCTGGAAAGAGTACGGCGACCAGGTCGTGCTCGAGCGTTTGAATCTGACCGTCAAGGAAGGCGAGTTCTGTTCGATGGTCGGCGCGTCCGGCTGCGGCAAGTCGACATTTCTGCGCCTGCTGCTGGGCCAGGAGCACGCGACGCGCGGCGAGATCCTGCTGGACGGCAAGCCGCTGCCCGGCGAACCGGACAGGCATCGCGGCGTCGTGTTTCAACGCTACTCGGTGTTCGACCATCTGAGCGTGTTGCGCAACGTGATGCTGGGGCTGGAGCTTCCACAGGCGAAGTTCACCGGCCGGCTATTCGGTGCCCGTCGGCGCGTGGCGCAAGACGAGGCATCGGCCATGCTCGAGCGCGTCGGGCTGGGCGCTGCGTTGAACAAGTTTCCGCAGCAGTTGTCGGGCGGCATGCAGCAACGCCTCGCGATCGCGCAGGCGCTGATGATGAAGCCTCGCGTGCTGCTGCTCGACGAACCGTTCGGCGCGCTCGACCCCGGCATCCGCAAGGACATGCATGAGCTGCTCTCCGGCCTGTGGCGCGAAGCGAAGCTCACGATCTTCATGGTCACGCATGACCTGAAAGAAGGCTTCACGTTGGGAAGCCGCGTGCTGGTTTTCGACAAGGTGCGCGTCGACCCGCAGGCGCCGGGCGCCTATGGCGCGCGCATCACGTACAACATTGCGCTCGACCGTAGCCGCGATTCCATGTCCGCCGTGCATATCGCCGAGGCTGCCGTGCGAGGCGCGTCGCATATCGAACTGGTCTCCGACTGAAGGGAACTCAGGTATGAACTCAGATACGACCTTATTGCTTGAAGAAACCGTCCCAGGCGGCGGCCACACGTCGCTGATCGTCAAGCGTGGTCGATCGCTGCGCATTACCGACCTGCGCGGCGGTGCGAACGTCAGCGTGATGATGGTCAACGCGACGGAAAAGAGCGAACGGCTCAATCTGCCGGATTCGTTGAAGTGCCAGCACACGGCCAGGCTCACGGTCGGGCACTGCCTGTACTCCGACATGGGCCGCGTGCTTGCCGCGATCGTCGCGGATACCTGTGGCTGGCACGACAGCATCGGCGGAGCTTCGAACGCCGACGAGGTCCGCGAACGATACGGCGCGGGCCGCTACCAGGAGCTGCGCAACGCGTTCTATCGCAACGGCACGGACAACCTGCTCGTCGAAATGGGCAAGTGGGGGCTCGGCATCACTGACCTGCTGATGACGCTCAATCTGTTCAGCCGTGTCGATGTCAGCGACGACGGCGTTCTCAGTTTCGTGCCAGGAAACTCAAAAGCCGGCAACTACGTCGAGCTCTACGCACCGATGAACACGCTCGTCGTGCTCACCGCGATCCAGCACCCGCTCGACCCGAACCCCGAGTACGCGCCGAGGCCCGTCAAGCTCGAGTTGAGCGACGCGCGCCCCGAGGTCGCCGAAGTTTGCCGCACCGCATGCGAAGAGAACGCACGCGGTTTCATCAACACAGAACGCTTCTTTCTTTGAGCGAAGGCCACGCTTATGACCAGCACGCTTATCGTCAGCGACAAACGTCCGGAAACCGCGGTCTATCGCGAGACACTCGCCGCCGGCGAGCCGTGGCTTCACGAGGTGAAGGCCGGGCAAACGCTGCGCATCGTTGATCTCGAAGGCAACCAGGCGGTCGACACGCTGTTCTACAGCCTCGCCGATCCGCGCGAGCGCTTCGACCCGCAACGCACGTTGCGCCGGCAAAAAAGCCTTTACCTGACGACGGGCTCGGTGCTGTACTCGAACCTCGGCAAGCCGATGCTGACGATCGTCGCCGACACGTGCGGCCGCCACGATACGCTCGGCGGCGCCTGCGCGCAGGAAAGCAACACGGTGCGCTACGCACTGGAGAAGCGCTACATGCACAGCTGCCGCGACAACTTCCTGCGTGCCTGCGCACATGACGGCCGCCTGTCGAAGCAGGACATCGGCGCGAACGTCAACTTCTTCATGAACGTGCCGGTCACGGCCACGGGCGGGCTCAGCTTCGAAGACGGCATTTCTGCGCCGGGCAAATACGTCGAATTGCGCGCGGAGATGGACGTGATCGTACTGATCTCCAACTGCCCGCAGCTGAACAATCCGTGCAACGCCTACAACCCGACGCCCGCGGAGCTGCTGATATGGAATTGAAGCGCATCCGCCACTGGCTTTTTCTGCTCATGCTGGTTCGCTCGGGCCGGTACTTCAGCCGTACGCGCGAAGAACTGACCCAGACGCATCGCTGACGCGACTTCGGCCGTGGACGACCACGGCCGGCCATTCCCACGGCGGGACGGCCCGCCTTCGAATCAACACACCTTCCATGTTCGAGAAGATTCTGATCGCCAATCGCGGCGCTATCGCGTGCCGCATTCTCAGGACGTTGCGCGAACTCGACGTCACCGGCGTCGCCATCTATGCGGAAGCCGACCGAGCGAGCCGCCACGTCAGCGATGCGCCTGTCGCGCATGCGCTCGGCGAGGGTCCGGCCGCGCTGACTTATCTCGACGTGGCCAAGATCCTCGCGATTGCGCGTCGCGAAGGCGTGCAGGCGATCCATCCCGGCTACGGCTTCTTATCGGAGAACGCGGCGTTCGGCGAAGCCTGCGAAGCGGCCGGCATCGCGTTTATCGGACCGACACCCGCGCAGCTTCGCGCGTTCGGCCTCAAGCACACGGCCCGCGAAATCGCGGCCAACGAAGGGGTGCCGATGCTCGAAGGCACCGGGCTGCTCGCGGACTTGCCGGCGGCGCTCGCGGCGGCACAGGCCATCGGCTATCCGGTGATGCTGAAGAGCACCGCGGGCGGCGGCGGCATCGGCATGCGGGTGTGCTGGAACGCCGACGAACTCGGCGCCCATTTCGATGCCGTGAAGCGCCTCGGCGAAAACAATTTCAGCGATGCCGGCGTGTTTCTGGAGAAGTACATCGAACGGGCGCGGCATCTGGAAGTGCAGGTATTCGGCGATGGCAAAGGCGACGCGCTCGCGCTTGGCGTGCGTGACTGCTCGGTGCAGCGGCGCAATCAGAAGGTGCTCGAGGAAACGCCCGCCCCCTGCCTGCCGGACGGCATTCAGGCCGCGCTCTGCGAGGCAGCGGTCAAGCTTGCGAAAGCCGTCGACTATCGCTCCGCCGGCACCGTCGAATTCGTGTACGACAGCGCCGCCGAACAGTTCTACTTTCTCGAAGTCAATACGCGTCTGCAGGTCGAGCACGGCGTCACCGAACAGGTGTGGGGCGTCGACCTCGTGCGTTGGATGATCGAACTGGCGGCCGGCACGCTCGCGCCGCTGAAGGAGCTGGCGGCGAGTCTAACGCCGCGAGGGCACGCGATCCAGGCGCGACTCTACGCGGAAGATCCGGGGCGTGATTTCAAACCGAGTCCGGGCCTCTTGACCGATGTCGCGTTCCCGAATGCCGACGGGCGCGCATTGCGCATCGATACATGGATCGAGGCCGGTTGCGAAGTGCCGCCATACTTCGACCCGATGCTCGCGAAAGTGATCGCGTGGTCGCCGACTCGCGATGAAGCGCGCGATGCGCTCGACGCTGCGCTGCGCAACACCCGACTCTACGGCGTCGAGACCAATCGCGACTATCTGCGCCAGATTCTGCGCGACCGGCCGTTTGCGTCGGGCGAACCGTGGACTCGATGTCTCGAAGGGCTCAGGTATCGGGCCAGCACGGTCGAAGTCGTCAGCGGCGGCACGCAGACGACGGTGCAGGACTATCCCGGCCGCCTGGGCTACTGGGCAGTCGGCATCCCGCCGTCGGGGCCGATGGATGACCGGGCGATGCGGCTCGGCAATCGCCTGCTCGGCAATGCGGCCGACGCCGCCGCTCTCGAAGTCACGATGAGCGGGCCGACGCTGCGCTTCAACACGGATGCCGTGGTCGCCATCACCGGCGCGCAGATTCCGGTGCTGCTCGACGATGTCGCTCAGCCGCTGAACACGAGCCTCCATGTGCCGGCGGGTTCGACGCTCGCGCTCGGCACGATACGCGGCGCGGGCGCGCGCGCTTATCTGTGCGTGCGCGGCGGCTTCGACGTCGCACTGTATCTCGGCAGCCGCAGCACCTTTACGCTCGGCCAGTTCGGCGGACATGGCGGCCGCGCGATCCGCGCGGGCGACGTGCTGCATCTTTATCCGCTCGACAATGCACAGGCCGGCGCGGCGCTCGTCAACGCGCCGACGCTCGACGGCGTGCGCACCGTTCGCGTGATCTATGGCCCGCACGGCGCACCCGAATACTTCAGCGCCCGCTATATCGCGCAGCTGCTCGACACCGAGTGGGAGGTTCACTTCAACTCCAGCCGTACTGGCGTGCGCCTGATCGGACCGAAACCCGAGTGGGCGCGCGAGGACGGCGGCGAGGCCGGACTGCATCCGTCGAACATTCACGATAATCCGTACGCGGTCGGCGCCGTCGACTTCACCGGCGACATGCCCGTGATTCTCGGACCCGACGGCCCGAGTCTCGGCGGCTTCGTCTGTCCGGTGACGATCATCGAGGCGGACCTCTGGCAGATCGGCCAGTTGAAAGCAGGCGACAGGATCCGCTTCGCGCCCGTCGAAGTCGAAGAAGCGCGTGAGGCTGCGCGTGAGCGTCGTCGGGAACTGGAGAGCCTCGAGATTGCACCGAGTGCGCCGAGCGAAAGAAGAGCATCGCTGACGTCGCCGATCGTGCTCGATATCGGGGCGGACCGCGACAGACTCGTCGCACGTGTATCCGGCGACACGCATCTGCTGCTCGAAATCGGTCCAGCGGAACTCGACCTCGTGGCACGGTTTCGCGGACATGCGCTGATGCAGTCCCTCGAAGCGAAGCATCTGACTGGCGTCATCGATCTCACGCCGGGCATCCGTTCGCTGCAGATCCACTACCGGCCCGAGGATCTGCCGCTCGCCAGGTTGCTCGACATCGTCGCGCGGGCGTGGGACGAGGTCTTGTTGCAGAAGGATCTGCGCGTGCCGTCGCGGGTCGTTCATCTGCCGCTGTCATGGGACGACCCCGCGTGCCAGCTCGCGATCGAAAAATATATGACCACCGTGCGCAAGAACGCGCCGTGGTGCCCGAGCAACCTCGAATTCATTCGCCGCATCAATGACCTCGACTCCATCGACGCGGTCAGGCAAATCGTCTTCGATGCGAGCTATCTGGTGATGGGCCTCGGCGACGTGTACCTCGGCGCACCCGTCGCGACACCGCTCGACCCTCGTCACCGGCTGGTCACGACGAAATACAACCCGGCCCGTACGTGGACCGCGGAGAACTCGGTCGGCATCGGCGGCGCGTATCTGTGCGTGTATGGCATGGAAGGGCCTGGCGGCTATCAATTCGTCGGCCGCACGTTGCAGATGTGGAATCGCTACCGCGAAGTCGCGGATTTCGCCGGACAGCATTATTTGCTGCGCTTCTTCGACCAGATTCGTTTCTACGAAGTATCGGCCGACGAACTGTTGCGCATCCGCGCGGACTTTCCGCTTGGGCGTTTTCCGTTGCGGATTGAAGAGTCCGAGCTTTCGTTGCCGGACTATCAGGCGTTTCTCGCTAGCGAATCGGCCAGCATCGAGCAGTTCCGTTCAAGGCAGCAGGCGGCCTTCCAGGCCGAGCGCGAGCGGTGGCGTGAAGCGGGCACCTCGGAAGTCACGTTCGAGACGCCGGTCATCGAAGACACTCAGTTAGCTCCGCTTCACGACGGCGAAGTCGCCGTGGACAGCGAGATCGCCGGCAGCCTCTGGCAAGTCAAGGTGAAAACCGGCGACGCGGTCGAGGCGGGCGACGTGCTGCTCATCATCGAGTCGATGAAGATGGAAATCGCGGTGTGTGCGCCGTGCGCCGGAACGGTCGGCGAGATCTACGTGGCGCCGGGTTCGCCCGTGCGCGCGGGGCAACGCGTCGCCGTCGTCGAACGTCACTAATTATCTGGACGCAAACCATGTCTTCATTCTCGTCATTCGATCTTCGCCTCCCGACACTTCGCTCCGCATACCGTGATGGAACGCTCACACCGCGCAGGCTCGTCGCTGAACTGCTCGAAAAAGCTGCGGCGCTCAATCCATCGTTCAATCTGTTCATCCATCTTCTGACCGAAGATGAAGTCGCGCCCTACCTCGACTGGCTCGACACCCAGGACGTCGAAAGCCTGCCGCTCTATGGCGTTCCGTTCGTGATCAAGGACAACATCGATCTCGCCGGCATTCAGACGACCGCCGCGTGCCCCGCGTTCGCGTACACGCCGTCGCGATCGGCGAGCGTCGTTGCGCAATTGATCGCGCTCGGCGCGGTGCCGCTCGGCAAAGCCAATCTCGACCAGTTTGCGACCGGACTGAACGGCACCCGGTCGCCGTATGGCAAGTGTCGCAATAGCGTGCATCCCGACTATCCGTCGGGCGGCTCGAGCGCGGGGTCGTCACTCGCGGTCGCGCTCGGCGTCGCCAGTTTCGCGCTCGGGACCGACACGGCCGGTTCCGGTCGCGTGCCTGCCGCGCTGAACAATCTCGTCGGTCTCAAGCCGACTAAAGGCCTGCTGTCCACCGCGGGTGTGGTGCCCGCGTGCCGCACGCTCGATTGCGTGACGTTCTTCACGGCGACGGCGAAAGAAGCGAGCGAACTGCTTGCGTTGAGCGCGCACCCCGATCCTCGCGATGCATACAGCCGCGCGAATCCGCAATGGAATACGGCACGCGCGTTTGGCGAGCCCACGGCGTTCAGGTTCGGCGTGCCGGCGCAACTGGAATTCGCCGGCTGTTCCGAGAGCCCCGGGCTGTTCGCGAAGGTGCGCGCGTTGCTCGAAGAAGCAGGTGGTGAAGCTGTCGAAATCGACTTCACGCCGTTTGTCGAAACCGCCAATCTGCTCTATCAGGGGCCGTGGGTGGCCGAGCGTTACAGCGTGGCGGGCGAGTTGATGACGGAGAAACCCGCTGCGGTTTTGCCCGTCATTCGCGATGTGTTGGCGAAGGCACCCGGCGCGAGCGCGGTCGAACTGTTTCGCGCGCAGTACCGCTTGCAGGAATTGAAGGCCCTCTGCGATGCGTCGATCGATTCACTCGATTTCGTTCTGACGCCGACGTATCCGCGTGCCGTGACGCTCGACGAGTTGGAGCGCGACCCCATTGGTCCGAACTCCCTGCTCGGCTATTACACCAACTTCATGAATCTGCTGGACTATGCCGCCGTCGCTACGCCGACCGGTTTCATGAAGAATGGTCTGCCTTGGGGCGTGACCGTCTTTGGCCGCGCGTTCACCGACCAGTATCTGTTGGGTGTGGCCGACCTGCTGCAACGAAAGAGCGGCGTGCACTGCGTCGGAGGTCTAACCGTCGAGCCGGAGCCGCACGGCGAACGATGCGCGGCGAGCCACGATCGCATGCGGATCGCGGTCTGCGGCGCACACATGCAAGGTTTGCCCCTCAACCGCGATCTGCTTGCCCGACGCGCGCGGCTCTTGCAGGCCACTCAGACTGCCGCGCAATACCGGTTGTCGGCGCTGCCTGCGTCGGCGGACGGTACGAAACGTCCAGGCCTGTGGCGCGTCACCGATGGCGGCGCAAAAATTGCTGTCGAAGTGTGGGAAATGCCCAGCGTGGAGTTCGGCTCGTTTATTTCGACCGTTCCGTCTCCGCTGGTTCTGGGGAAGGTCGAACTCGTCGACGGTTCGTGGGTTACCGGTTTCCTCTGCGAGCCGTATGGCGTGCAGTCGGGAACCGATATCTCGGAGCTTGGCGGATGGCGAGCATGGCTTGCCAGCGAGCGTTGCGCGAGTTTCTGATGGAACGAACGATGAGCAGCGGCGTCGCAGGGTATGGGCAGTGAAGCGCCGCGGGTTTGGTTGGCACCTCCGGCTTCCTTCCGCAATTCCGTCGCAACTTCGAGAGGTTCCTTAATGACGCTCCGCACCGTCGCGCTCGCCGCAACCACCGCTGCGCTCACGCTCGCCGGCACGACCGCCGCCCTCATCGCACAAGCTCAAACGCCGAGCACCGCCGACAGTCAATGGCGCGCCAGTTCCACCCTGCTCGCGACGCTGCTGCAGGACGGCTACAAGATCGTCGCCGTGGTCAACAACGGTACCGCCGACACGATCTTCGTGCAGCGCGATCAGAGCGCGTTCAAATGCATCGATCCGCAGCAACCGGATGCAAAAGCAAAAACGTCGGTGGCGCCGGGCTGTTACGAGCTGGTCCCGCCGAGCGGCGCCACGCCGGCGTCGGAATCCAGATAACGTGATTTGAAGCGCGAGTTCAACGTAACCCCGGCTCGCGCGAAAGACTTCGGCGTCGCGCCAACACCGCGACGCTTCAGCGATCCACGAGCCGGCTCAGATTGCCGCGCACCCGCTGCAGCAGCGCGATCAACTGCGCCGCTTCTTCATCGCTGAAACCATTGAGCGCTTCGAGCGCGACCTCGTCGCCGACCTTGCGCGCCTTGCCGAGCGTGCGCTCAGCCTTCGGCGTCATGCGCACCTGGCGCTCGCGGCGATCCTGCGGATTCGCGGTCCGCTCGATCCAGCCGGCCTCCTCCATCCGGTCGAGCAGCCGGCCCGCCGAGATCGGCGCGACCTCGAGCAGATCCGCCAGCCGGGCCTGATTGATGTCGCCGTAGTGGCCGAGATAGGCCAGCACGCGACACTGCGCGCGCGTCAGATCGACCGACGACCTCGCGAGATCGTCGAACCGCTTGCCCGCCAGCCGGCCGACGTCGTAGATCAGAAAGCCGAAGCGTTCTTCGAATTGGGTTTTCATGCGCCGATTATACGGAAGCACTTCGGCGTACAGCGCGACTGCGTATGCGTTCTATCCCCGGCACAACTCCGGATAGCGCCAACCCGTATTGACGATATACTAAGCATGCTTACTATATCGACCCTCCCCACCATTCATGTCTTCCGCCTCCACGTCGGCGAGCGCCACTGAGCTGCTCAACCGGCCGATGATCACGATCTCGATCATGCTCGCGACGCTGATCCAGACCCTCGACAGCACGATCGCCAACGTGGCGCTGCCGCATATGCAAGGCACGCTGTCCGCGTCGCAGGACGAGATCACGTGGGTGCTGACCTCCTATATCGTCGCCGCCGCGATCGCCACGCCGCTCACCGGCTGGCTGGCGGACCGCCTCAGCGTGAAGCGGTTGCTGCTGATCGCGATCGGCGGCTTCACCGTGTCTTCCGCGTTGTGCGGACTCTCCGAGACGCTGCCGCAGATCGTCGTGTCGCGTCTGTTGCAAGGGATCTTCGGCGCGTCGCTGGTGCCGCTGTCGCAATCGATCCTGCTCGACATCAACCCGCGTGAAAAGCAGGGCCAGGCGATGGCCGTGTGGGGCATGGGCGTGATGGTCGGGCCGATCCTCGGCCCGACGCTCGGCGGCTGGCTCACCGATAGCTACAACTGGCGCTGGGTGTTCTTCATCAACGTGCCGATCGGCGCGATCGCGCTGTTCGGCGTCGCGAGCTTCCTGCCGACGCGCGAGCCGAAACACGACGTGAAGTTCGACGCGTTCGGCTTCATCACGCTCGGCCTCGCGATCGGCGCGTTGCAGGCGATGCTAGATCGCGGCGAGCAGCTCGACTGGTTTTCGTCGACCGAGATCGTGATCGAGGCGCTCGTCGCGGCAATCAGCTTCGCGTTCTTTCTCGTGCACACGGCGACGATCGGCGAGCGCTCGTTTTTCAAGTACAAGTTGCTGAAAGACCCGAACTTCGCGACCGGCACGTTGTTCATCTTCGTGATCGGCGCGGTGATGTACGCGACCCGTGCGCTGCTGCCGCCGATGCTGCAAAACCTGATGGGCTATCCGGTCGCGACCACGGGCCTCGTCACCGCACCGAGCGGCGCCGGCACGATGGTCGCGATGCTGATCGCCGGCCGGCTGCTCAAGCGCGTCGATGCGCGGCTGTTGCTGCTCTGCGGTTTCCTGATATCGGCGTTCGCGCTGTGGCAGATGATGCAGTACACGATCGTGCTATCGGCATCGGACATCGTGTGGCCCGGCGTGATCCAGGGCTTCGGACTCGGCCTCGTGTTCGTGCCGCTGTCCACGCTGACGTTCTCGACGCTGTCGCCGGAGCTGCGCGCGGACGGCACCGCGACTTATAGCCTGATGCGCAACATCGGCAGCAGTATCGGCATTTCGATCGTGCAGACGCTGATGACGCGCAACACGCAGATCTCACACGCGGACCTCGCTGCGAACGTCACCGCGTTCAATCCGGCGCTCCAGTCGATGCTCAACAGCGGCTCGAACTATGACATCGCGGCGCTGAACGCGTCGATCACGCAGCAGGCGGCGATGGTCGCGTATCTGAACGACTTCAAGCTGATGTTCGTGGCGACGCTGCTGGTCATCCCGCTGTTGCTGCTGATCCGGCCGTCGCACAAGGCACCGGATGCGTCGATCGCGCATGCGGCGATGGATTGAGACCGAATGCGCCGACGTCCGTTTTAGCCTTCGATTCGCCCGCGCGTCACGCCGAGCAATGACGCCATCGCCGCGTACGCCGCGGCGGCATCGCGCGCGCGGATCGCGTCGAACACCGCCGTGTGCTCGGCGAGCGACGCGTTGAACACATCGGCGCGTTTCGCATTGAGCCGCAATTGTGCCTCGAGCGTGCGCTCGATCAGCGCGCCAAGCGGGATCAGCAGCTCGTTGCTGCACGCGGTGAGCACGCACAGGTGGAACTGCAGATCCGCGCGCACCCATTCGTCGACGTTGCGCGCCGCCACCATCGCGGTATGCGCGGCCGCAAGCGCACCCAACGTGTCGTCGGTGTGCGCGGCGGCCGCGAGGCCGGCGGCGTAAGGCTCGATCATCTCGCGCATTTCCTGCAGCTTGAGCGCGAACGCCATCGGCTCGGCGACGCGCGAATACCAGTCGAGCAGATCGGCATCGAGCAGATTCCACGCGGACTTGACCCGCACGCGCGTACCCACGCGCGGCCGCGATTCGATCAGCCCTTTCGACGTCAACGTGCGCAGCGCCTCGCGCAGCACCGTGCGGCTCACGCCGAACATCTCCATTAACTCGGCTTCACGAGGCAGGATCGACTCCGGCGCATAGTCCCCGCGCAGAATCGCGGTCGCCAGCAGTTGGGCGACTCGCCCGTGCAGATCGTGCGTAATGGTTTTCTCCTCGCGGTTGATGATCCCGTCGCGCAACGCGCGCGGTAAGTCGGCCAGATCTCACCACTATGTGGCAAATAATACTATTAATAGTATTTTAGTGCAGTTTTGTTGTAGCATGGAATTCCCCGAAATTTTGCATGCCCGCAAACCTGCTTTGCATGGGTTCGGAGTAAGCGCCAAAGTGCCAACTCCGATCGACACCGGAGACACACACCATGAAAATCACCAAGCTCGAAACTTTCATCGTCCCGCCGCGCTGGTGCTTCCTCAAGATCGAGACCGACGAGGGCATCGTCGGTTGGGGCGAGCCGGTGGTGGAAGGCCGCGCGCATACGGTCGCCGCGGCCGTCGAGGAACTATCCGATTATCTGATCGGCAAGGACCCGCTGTTGATCGAGGATCACTGGCAGGTGATGTACCGCGCGGGCTTCTATCGCGGCGGCCCGATCACGATGAGCGCGATCGCCGGCGTCGATCAGGCGCTGTGGGACATCAAGGGCAAGCATCACGGCGTACCGGTGCATGCGCTGCTCGGCGGCCAGGTGCGCGACAAAATCAAGGTGTACTCGTGGATCGGCGGCGACCGTCCGAGCGATGTCGCGAACAACGCACGCGCGGTGGTCGAGCGCGGCTTCAAGGCCGTCAAGATGAACGGCTCGGAAGAGCTGCAGATCATCGACACCTTCGACAAGGTGCAAGGCGTGATCAACAACGTCGCGGCGGTGCGCGAGGCGGTCGGGCCGAACATCGGAATCGGCGTGGACTTCCACGGCCGCGTGCATAAGCCGATGGCGAAGGTGCTCGCCAAGGAACTCGACCCGTACAAGCTGCTGTTCATCGAAGAGCCGGTGCTGTCGGAAAACGCCGAGGCGCTGCGCGACATCGTCAATCAGACCAACACGCCGATCGCGCTCGGCGAGCGTCTCTATTCGCGCTGGGACTTCAAGCACATCCTGTCGGGCGGCTACGTCGACATCATCCAGCCGGACGCGTCGCACGCGGGGGGCATCACCGAGTGCCGCAAGATCGCCGCGATGGCGGAAGCCTACGACGTCGCGCTCGCGCTGCATTGCCCGCTCGGCCCGATCGCGCTCGCAACCTGTCTGCAGATCGACGCGGTCAGCTACAACGCGTTCATCCAGGAACAGAGCCTCGGCATCCACTACAACCAGGGCAATGACCTGCTCGACTACATCAAGAATCCGCAAGTCTTCAAGTACGAAGACGGCTTCGTGTCGATTCCTCAGGGCCCCGGACTCGGCATCGAGGTCAACGAAGAGAAGGTGCGCGAGATGGCGAAGGTCGGTCACCGCTGGCGCAATCCGGTGTGGCGTCACGCGGACGGCAGCGTCGCCGAATGGTGATCTGAACACCTGAGCGAAGCAGGCAGAACGCCGCCGGCGGGCCACGTGACGCCCGGGCCGTCGCAGTAACGTAACATCCCGGACCAGCCGGCTCGAACCGGCGTTCGAGCGCTGCCGCCCCGACCTGCATCACTCCCCACCGAGCCTTATCCCGCCTGGCTTTCGCGACGTTTGTTCGGTATCGGACATACGGATGGCCTGCTCCTTGCTGAAATGCATGCCAACAACGCATGCAGCGAGGAGCACCATGGGCGAATTCCTTCCTGACTATCTGATCCGCGAACAGGCGGCGGTCGGCGCGCTGGTTGCGTTCGGCGTGCTGCGCATCATCGGCGCGATGCTCGCGTACGAGCGCGGATGGAACATCTCGGTAGTCGGGAAATGCTTTATCGCCGCGGCGGTGCTGTACTGCCTGCCGCAGGTCTTCGATCTGCTCACGCAGATGGTCGGCTCGCACGCGGCCGGCGCCGAACTCGAAGGCAAGGCCGCGGGCTGCGCGATCGCGTTGTTCTGCGCGCCGATTCTCGGTCATCGCCTCGGCTTCGAGTAAGCGGGCTTCGCAGTGCGGCGCTTTTTTACGCGGCGCGCATCCGCGGGTGCTGTCGTAGAACTGACGCACGATGGACGCGCGCGGCCGTCGCGCATCCATCGCCGATTGGTCAATCGCCTATGCCGCGCCGCGCGTTCAACCGAGCACAGCGAACGCCGGCACGGTGTGTGACAACGCGGCCGCGACGACGAACACGCCGATCATCACGAGCGCTTCCAGATACATCACGTTGACGAAGGTGTGCGCATCCATCGTCGATGCGGTGCGACGCAGGCGTGGCAGCGCCGATGTGCGGTTCAGCGCGCCGAGCACCAGCGCGAGCGCGACCAGCACGAGCTTCAACGTCAGCACATGACCCCACGTGCTCGCCTGAATCGCTTCGAACGAACTGCCCGAGTCGCGCACCGCATTGAAGACGCCCGACAGCAACGCCAACGCGACCGCGACGATCGACACGTTCGACACCTGGGTCGCCGTGCGGATCAGCATGCCCCGCGCGGTGGATGCCCCGAGCGCCGGCAGCACCGCCAGGCCGGAGGCCATCGCGAGTCCGCCCCATACGCTCGTTGCGAGCACGTGCAGCGTCTGCATGCCGATCGCGGCCGACACCACGCCGGCATCGGCCGCATGACCGAGCGACGCCTTACCCGCCGCGATCGCGAGCACCGCGAGCCACAGCAGCGTATTGCGCAGCATGCCCGTGCCATGGCTCAGCGCGGTGCCGAGCAGCACCAGCGCGCCGCCGAACGCGACGCTCCAGCCATAGCCGACATGCGTTTGCGTCAGCACCGTCGGCACCACGCCGAACGCCGCGGACAATGCGACACCGCTCATCGACGCCGCCTGATACAGGAGCCAGCCGAGATCCGCGAGCACCAGCACGATGGTGGCCGCGAGCATCGAGCGTTGCGCGCGCATCCCGCCGGGACGCGCCGGTGAAGTGCCCTTGAGCCCGTCCCTCGCGAGCCATGCGCCGAGTAGCGCCGAGCCGACGGCGAAGCCGAACGAGACGTTCATGAGCGCGGCCATTGCGACCTGCCCGATCCACAGTCCGTCGAAGTTCATTTGACGTTGAACGCGAAGTCGCCATGGGTACGATGGCCGTCGGTGGCCACCGCGATCCAGTGCACCGCATAGCGGCCGCTTGTCAACTGAGGCAGCGCGAGGTGCATCACGCGGGCGTCCGCGCTATCGACCGTCGACGCGCCCGGCGTCGCGGGCTTGCCGTTTGCATCGGCGAGTGTGATCTTGCTGAATGCGGGCTCGAGCGGCTCGGTGAAATGGATCGTCAGGTCGGTAGGCGCGACGGCGTCGGCGTTCGCGGCCGGCACGCTCGAGATCAGATGCGCATGCGCGAACGCGGTGGACGACATGGCCAGCGCCACCGCGCCGGACATCAACGCTCGCAGCGTCGACGAGGAGAAATCGAATAGCTTCATGTAAGGCCGATAGCGGATGAGAACGAACGGAACATAGGCGGGCCGGCGAGGCGCATCGTCTGCACGACGGCCGGCGAGCCCGGAAGTGTACGCTTCGATGGCGCGCGTGGGGATCGGTTCAACCTGGCTTGATCGAATGCGTCACACGGCATCACGTTTGCGGCGGCGACGCCGTGATTATTTTTGAGGCAAAGACGTCGACCACGATCCGTGACGCAACCAAAGTCCGAAACCGGCATAACGCGACACACTGTCGCATGGCGGTCACACCTGGAACCGTCTCTAATGCGGCAAATAGTCACCATTACCCTTCGATGATAGAATGCTGCGTCGCCGCAGCGACGGCTGTCCTTCACACCGAGCCGCCCGAAGTTCGGTCAGGTCCCCGATTCTGATGGAGTTACGCGTGTCTTCAAGACGCCTCTTCCGCCCGTTGCTTGCCCTTCTGTTGATCGGCACCGCGGGTGTCTATAGCGCAGCGAAAGCGCAGACTCAACCGAAGGCCCCCGACACGATGGAAGCGCGCGTGCAAGGCTGCACGGCCTGTCATGGCTCGCATGGGCAAGGCACCGACAACGACTACTTCCCGCGCCTCGCCGGCAAGCCGGCGGAATATCTGTTCAATCAGTTGCAGAACTTCCGTGAAGGGCGCCGCAGGTACCCGCCGATGAACTACCTCGTCACGTATCTCTCCGACGACTACCTGCATCAGATCGCCACGTTCTTCTCGCAGCAGCGCCCGCCGTATCCGACGCCGGCCAAGCCGACGGTCTCGGCCGCCACGCTCGCGCGCGGTGAGCAGATCGTGCTGCACGGTGATGCATCGAAGCAGGTGCCCGCTTGCGCGGCCTGCCACGGCAAGGCGCTGACCGGTATGGAACCGGCAATCCCGGGTCTCGTCGGTCTGCACGCCGACTACATCAGCGCGCAGCTCGGTTCATGGCGCTCGGGCACGCGTCACGCGATCGCGCCGGACTGCATGCACACGATCGCCACGCGCCTCAGCGACGAAGACGTGAACGCCGTCGCGGCCTGGCTTTCCACGCAGCAGGCTCCGCCAAACCCCGTGCCGGCTCCGGCCCGCTCCTTGAAGACTCCGCTTGCCTGCGGCAGCGAACCGCAATAAGGCGCCGGGAGAGACATTCAAATGAAACACAAGTCTTTGTTCGCCCTCTCGGCAGTCGTCGTGGTCGCGGCCGCCGCACTCGTTCCCGTCCTGTGGTCGGGCGGCGACAATCTGCATAGCAGCGGCGCAGCCGTGGCGGCAACGCCCGCGGACCAGGCCGACCTGATCAAGAAGGGCGAGTACCTCGCCCGCGCCGGCGACTGTATTGCCTGCCACACGGTGCGCGGCGGGCTGCCGTTCGCGGGCGGCCTGCCGATGGCCACGCCGTTCGGCACGATGTTCACGCCGAACATCACGCCGGACGACCAGTACGGCATCGGCAAGTGGACCCAGGACGACTTCTATCGCGCGATGCACACCGGCCGCTCGAAGGACGGCAGCCTGCTCTATCCGGGCTTCCCGTTCACGAGCTACACGAAGGTCACGCGCGCCGACTCGGACGCGATCTACGCGTACCTGCGCTCGGTCGCGCCGGTCAACGTACCGAGCCGTCCGCACGAACTGAAATTCCCGTTCAACCAGCGCAACATGCTGATCGGCTGGCGCACGCTGTTCTTCCGTGAAGGCGAGTTCAAGCCGGATCCGACCAAGTCGGTCGAATGGAACCGCGGTGCGTATCTGGTCGAAGGCCTTGGTCACTGCGGCATGTGCCACACGTCGATCAATGCGATGGGCGCCCCGGTCAACTCGGCGGCGTTCGCGGGCGGCCTGATTCCGCTGCAGAACTGGTATGCGCCGTCGCTGACATCGAACCGCGAAGCCGGCCTCGGCGACTGGGACCTCAAGGACATCGCCGACCTGCTCAAGACCGGCGTGTCGAGCCGCGGCGCGGTGTTCGGTCCGATGGCCGAAGTGGTTCACAACAGCCTGCAGTATCTGTCGACCGAAGACATCAACGCGATGGCGACGTACCTGAAGACGATTCCGCAGAAGAGCGAAGCACCGGAACCGCTGCAGCTCGAAACCTCGGAAAAATTCGGCGGCGAACTGCTGAAGCAAGGTCAGAAGATCTACGCTGACAACTGCGCGAAGTGCCACGAGGATAACGGTCTCGGCCGGCCGCCGGCATTCCCGCCGCTCGCGAACAACCAGTCGATCCAGATGCCGTCCGCGGTCAACCCGATCCGCATGGTGCTGAACGGTGGTTATCCGCCGAGCACGGAAGGGAACCCGCATCCGTATGGCATGCCGCCGTTCGCGCAGGCTCTGTCGAATCAGGAAGTGGCAGCGGTCGTGACGTACATCCGTATGTCCTGGGGCAACCACGGCACGGCCGTGTCGCCGCAGCAGGTGGCCGATCTGCGTTCGGCGCCGCTCGACTAAGCAGGGTTCGACGCACCCCGGGCGCGGCCTGCGAAATTCGCGGCCGCGCCCTTCGTTTTTTCAGGACCGGTATCATGTAGGGCTATTTGTGTTGGAGGTTGCCCTCGTGGGACCGTGCAGGAGGAAAGAGTTGTGCCCTTCGGTGAGCGTTTGAACAGCATCACCCATCTCGTCGGCGCCGTGCTGTCGGTGGTGGGGCTGGCGACGCTCGTCACGATGGGCGCGCTCGCCGGCGACGCGTACAAGGTCGTCAGCTTCGCCGTATATGGTGCGATGCTGTTCGTGCTGTATGCGATCTCGACGCTGTATCACAGCGTCAGCCATCCGCGTCTGAAGGCGATTCTGCAGAAATGCGATCATTCGGCGATCTACCTGCTGATCGCCGGCAGCTACACGCCGTTCACGCTCGTCACGTTGCGTGGACCGTGGGGCTGGTCGTTATTCGGCGTGAGCTGGGGGCTCGCTGCCCTCGGCATCGTGCAGGAACTCACGCTCGGGCGACGCACCCGCAGCGTGTCGATGGTGCTGTATGTGTTGATGGGATGGCTCGCGCTCGTAGCCGTCCACCCGCTGGTGCAGGCGTTGCCGGCCGCGGGGACCGCGTGGCTCGTGGCCGGCGGCGTCATCTATAGCGCCGGCATCTATTTCTTCATCAACGACGAGCGCATCCGCCACGGACATGGTATCTGGCACCTGTTCGTACTGGCGGGCAGTCTGTGTCAATTCGTCAGTGTCGCGCGCTATGTCGCGTGACATTCCACGGCGACGAATTGCAACTTAAGGCCAGTCGACGTGTCTGCATAGCGCGTTGAAACATTCGGCACATCTGTGAGCGTGCCGCCGATTTCTCCGTGAACGGAACCGGGCCTCGGCCTCGAACACGCCATGCGGGCGTGTCGATGCCGCGCTGGTTTTTCCGCGTTGGGGTCCTTTGGGCCCAGCGGGGCCGTTCGCGACACTGCATTGCAAAGAGCTTTTATGTCTTTTGATTCCCTCGGCTTGTCCGAACCGCTGGTCCGCGCTGTCAATGAACTCGGCTACACCAGCCCGACTCCGATCCAGACTCAGGCGATCCCGGCCGTGCTCAACGGCGGCGATCTGCTCGCCGGCGCGCAAACCGGCACCGGCAAGACCGCCGGCTTCACGCTGCCGATCCTGCAGCGCCTGAATTCGATGCCGCCGGCCGCCGGCGGCAAGCGCGTGGTGCGCGCGCTGATCCTCACGCCGACGCGCGAACTCGCCGCGCAGGTCGAAGAAAGCGTGCGTGCATACGGCAAGTATCTGAAGCTGAAGTCGACCGTGATGTTCGGCGGCGTCGGCATCAATCCGCAGATCGATGCGCTCAGGCGCGGCATCGATATCGTCGTCGCGACGCCGGGCCGTCTGCTCGATCACATGCAGCAGAAGACCATCGACCTGTCGCATCTCGAGATCCTCGTACTCGACGAAGCCGACCGCATGCTCGACATGGGCTTCATCCACGACATCAAGCGCGTGCTCGCGAAGCTGCCGCCGAAGCGCCAGAACCTGCTGTTCTCGGCGACCTTCTCCGACGAGATCAAGACACTCGCCGATGGCCTGCTCGACTCGCCGGCGCTGATCGAAGTCGCGCGCCGCAACACGACGGCCGAAACGGTCGCGCAGAAGATTCACCCGGTCGATCGCGACCGCAAGCGCGAGTTGCTCACGCATCTGATCCGTCAGCACAGCTGGTTCCAGGTGCTTGTGTTCACGCGCACCAAGCACGGCGCGAATCGCCTCGCCGAGCAGCTGGCGAAGGACGACATCAGCGCGCTCGCGATTCACGGCAACAAGAGCCAGTCGGCACGCACGCGCGCGCTCGCCGAGTTCAAGGACGGTACGCTGCAGGTGCTGGTGGCGACCGACATCGCCGCACGCGGCATCGATATCGATCAGTTGCCGCACGTGGTCAACTTCGATCTGCCGAACGTGCCGGAAGACTACGTGCACCGCATCGGCCGCACGGGTCGCGCGGGTGCGACCGGCGAGGCGGTGTCGCTCGTGTGCGTCGATGAACTGCAGTTGCTGAAGGACATCGAGAAGCTGATCAAGCGTCCGGTCCCGCAGGAAGTGATCGCCGGTTTCGAGCCGGACCCGACCGCGAAGCCGGAGCCGATCCTGCGACGCGGGCAGGGCGGCGGCGGGCGCTCGCCGCGCCAGGGACAAGATGCGGTGCGTCGTGACGGCGGTGCTGGTGGTGGCGCACCGGCCAAGCCGGCTCAAGGCTCCGGTCAGCGTTCGGGACAAGGCACGGGTCAGCGTTCGGGCCAGCGTGCGTCGAACGCTCAGCCCACGCCGCGGCCACAAGGTGCGAAGCCGGCCGGCAATGGCAATCAGCCGCGTCGCGATACGCAGCGTCACGACGATCGGCCGCGTCCCGCCGCGCATGATGGCGCTCCCGCGCAGCATGCGCCGCGCAAGCCGCAGGGCAATCGTTCGCACAACGGCAATCCGGGCGCGTTGCTCGGCGGCGGCGCGAAGCGCAACGATGCGCCGCGTCGTGCGCAACCGTCGCGCAACTGCGACCGTGGCCGTTAAGCGTCGCGCGGCCTAAAGGCTGCCCGCGCATCAGCCGTTAGCGCTTCCCTGCTCGAAGACTAACGGCTGCTCGCGGCGGCAGCCTGCTTCAAATGCTCGACCTGCCGTTCCCATCGCTCGAGCACCACACTTCCCTCTCCTTGCAATTCGAACGTGATGCCGCCCGTCAGGCGCGCATAACGGACGCTTTGCGCTTCCGCTGTGTCGATCGAGCCGAGCAGATAGACGAGGCCGCTGTCGTCGCCAGCAACACCGGGCAGCGGCGCGACACGCAACTGCACCTGATAGAACGCCGCATCGCAGACGAAGCTCAGCGCCGCGCGCCCGCTTTGCGCGATCGCGCGCGTCGCGCGCGCCTGCGGCCATAGCGCGATGCACAGCGTGCGCGAGTCGGGCGCATAGAGTTCGCCGACGCTCAGCAGAGATGTGCGCACGTGGCCGTTCGCATCGACGGTCAGTAGCGACGCGGTGAAGCCCAGCTTGTCCGCAAGCGACGAACCGTCGAACAACGCGCGCACGTTGGCCGGCCATTCGTCGAACACGATCTGTTCGAGCGGACGCGCGGACGTAGATGCGGAGGAGGAAGCGCTCATGCCATCGATCCAGTCGAAGTAGTCGGTAAAGCTCCATCATGCCTCGAAAAAACCAAAGCCCGCATGAGCGGGCTCTGGTTCGTTTCGTCAGGTCGTTGCAGCTGCATTCAGCCGATGCCTCGCGCGACGATCGATAGCTCAGCGAAAGAATACGTGCTGCGTGATCTTCGCGAGCGGATAATGCACGCCCGGCTGAATGCGCGCCGGCAGATCGAGCGGCTTGAGCAGCATCTTCACGCACATGTCGGCGGACAGATTGCGGCGCACCAGCTTGTTGATGCGCGCCGCGCGCTCGCGGTTATACGCGGAGTCGTGCACGCGCTCCGGATAGCGAATCGCGAACACGTGCCGCAACGCGATCTCCGAATCTTCGTTCTTGATTTCCATCACGCGACGCATCAACGCGCCCAGCACCGCGAGCCGACCGTTGCCCTCGATCCGGTTGTACTTCTTGAAGTACCTGAAAAAGTGCTTGTAGTGACGGACCTCGTCGGTACGGATGTTGTCGGTAATCTGCTTGAGGACCGCTTCGTCCGAGCACTCGTTGATCGCGCGGTACAGCGTCGCGGTACCCGTTTCGACTACGCAACGCGCGACCATCTCCAGCGCGCGGGTCTTTTCGAAATCCTCGACCGAGCACGTGAGCGAATACTCGCCCATGAAATTGCGGAACGCGGTGTCCCAGTCGAACTCGGGCCATACATACGCGATATAGGTCTTCAGCGCCCGGCCGTGCTGCATTTCCTCGGGCTCCCACTCATGGTTGAGCCAGGCCGAGACCTCAGGGTCGTCGTTGAAAAACGTACTCAGATTGCTGGTGTAGAGATCGGTGCCGCTTTCGATGAACGAAGCCGCGCACAACAACAGCAGCAGGTCCTCGTTGGCCGCGGCCTTCTGACGGTCAATGCGCGTCAGATCGATGTCTTCGATCCGCCAGGGCATGACATGGTTCAGCTCTGTGTGCATCGTGTCTTGCTCCCATGCTGTACCGACCCGTGGAGTTCTTCGCAACTGCCACCGCGCTCGCCGTGATGTTTCTGCGTGTCGGATACAACGCCGTGAATTAGAGTTGGGCCCTTGTACTCTGCATCTTAGCCGGAGATATCCGACCATGCAGATCACACAGCACAGACCATGCCGCATCGACGCAGTTCCGATTTCAAGATAGTCGAAATCTTCCAACGTGTTAAAACGATGTGCGCAAGGCAAAAAAAGCCAGCCCAAAAGGCTGGCTTTTCGGACAGACATCAGACCCGACGGGGTTGGGGACACGGGCGGGCGCCATAGGCGGGCTCCCTCGGGCGGGCCCCCTAGGCGGGCCCCCTCTTCCTCAGGCAGGTTGGACGTCGCCCGGGATGGGAGGCACGCGACGCATGCGCAGCGCGACGATGATCAGCGATACGCCCGAGAGCACCGCCGCAAGCAGGACGTAATAACTTGGCGCGAGTTTGTCGCCGGTCAAATGAATGAAGGTTTCGACGATGGTCGGCGCGAAGCCGCCGAAGATCGTCACACCGATGCTGTAACCGATTGAAAGGCCAGTCGAGCGCACCTCGGTCGGGAAGATCTCCGACATCAGCGCGGGCATCGGCCCCGAGTACGAGGCCTTGAAAATACCGGCGACGCCTTGCAGCACGAGCAGCCAGCCAATCGTCGGATGTGTCTGCAGCCATGCGAACATCGGATAGATCAGCAGGCCCATCAGGATCGACGTGCTCAGCATGATGCGAATTCGGCCGATGCGATCGGACAGCGCGCCCATGATCGGCGAGAAGATGAACTGCATGCCGCCGTTCAGCACGACCACGCCGAACGACGCGGCCGCCGCCATATGCAGCTGCTTGACCGCGTAAAGCGGCATGTAGAGCTGCAGCACGTACACGCCGACCGTCGACTGCGCAACCATGCCGATCGCGAGCAGCAGGTTGACCCACTGATTCGAGAACGACGCGTCCTTCATTCCGCTGACGACCTTGTGCTCGCCAGCCGCCTCGCGAGCCGCGCGTTCTTCACGCAATGCGAGGAATTCGGGCGTCTCGTCGAGATGCGAGCGGATGTAGTAGCCGACCGGCCCGACCAGCAGACCGAACACGAACGGCACACGCCAGCCCCAGCTGTTCAGATGCTCGGCCGGCAGCCACGCGGTCAGCAGCGAACCGAAGGCCGCCGCGGTGATCGCCGCGAGACCCTGGCTCGCGAACTGCCAGCTCGCGTAGTAGCCGCGCCGAGTCGCGCTGTGCTCGACCATGAACGCGGTCGCGCTGCCGAACTCGCCGCCGACCGCGAAGCCCTGCACGAGCCGCGCCAGCAGCACCAGCAGCGGCGCCGCGAGACCGATCGTCGAAAACGGCGGCATCACGGCCATCGTGAAAGTACCGACCATCATCAGCGCGATCGCGAGCGTGAGCGCCGCCTTGCGGCCCTTGCGGTCGCCGTACACGCCGAGCACGATCGCGCCGAGCGGGCGCATCAGGAACGAGAGGCCGAAAGTGGCGATCGCGAGCAGCGTCGACAGCCACTCGTCCTGCATCGGGAAGAACTGTTTCGCGATGATCGTCGCGAAGTAGCCGTAGACCAGGAAGTCGAACCACTCGAGCGCGTTACCGATCGACGACGAGAAAACGATCCGCCGCACCATCGCTTTCGAAAGCGGCGCGGCGTGGGGGGAAGCGGTCGTCGAGTGCGACGCGGGGGTGTTCATGATGGTCTCCTGCCTGACTGCTGCGTGATAGCTGTGGTAGGTGCGGCACCGCCTGGGTCAGCGAGGCGGCTGGCGGGCGCGCAATAGCGCGGCATACGGCATGCCGCGCGTTCGTTACGTGTTACCGGGTGTCGGACCTGAGTCCCGGTGCGGACCTCGGCCCCGGGCGTTGCCTCGTGGTGGCCTAGAAGCCGGCGGCGAGACCGTCGCGGCGGCTGTCGCTGGCCGCCACGTAGCCGCGCTCCGGCTCGTTGCGATCGAGTTGCCAGATGAACTGGCCGGAGCCGAAGTCCATGTACGGATCGTCGACCGACTTGATCGTGTGGCCGAGCTTCTGCAGGCCCTCGGTGGTCTTCGGATCGAGCGTCGACTCGATATCGACCGTGAAGTCGCGGTTGACCTTCCAGCGCGGCGCGTCGCACGCGGCCTGCGGCTGCTGAGCATAATCGAGCATGCGCACCACCGTTTGCAGATGGCCTTGCGGCTGCATGTCGCCGCCCATCACGCCGAAGCTCATCACCGCTTCCTGCTGACCGTTCACCTGCTGCGTGAGGAACGCCGGGATGATCGTGTGGAACGGCCGCTTGCCGCCCTCGACGACGTTCGGCGACTTCGGATCCATCGAGAAGCCGCAGCCGCGGTTCTGCAGCGCGATGCCGCTGTCCGGCACGACCACACCCGAGCCGAAGCCCATGTAGTTCGACTGGATGAAGCTGACCATCATGCCGCTCTCGTCCGCGGCCGACATGTAGATGGTGCCGCCCGCCTTCGGCATGCCGAAGTCGAAGTGCGTCGCCCGCTTCGGATCGATCAGCTTCGCACGCGAGCTCAGGTACGCGTCGTCGAGCATCTGCTCGGGCGTGACTTCCATCGACCCCGGGTCGGCCACATAGCGATACAGGTCGGCAAACGCGAGCTTCATCGCTTCGATCTGCAGATGCTGCGACTCGACGCTGTCGACCTTCAGCGACTTCACGTCGAACTTCTCGAGGATGCCGAGCGCAACCAGCGCCGCGATGCCCTGGCCGTTCGGCGGAATCTCATGCACGGTGTAGCCGCGATAGTCCTTGCCGATCGGCTCGACCCAGTCCGCGCGGTAGTTGCGGAGATCGTCGGCGCTCAGCGCGGCGCCGCCTTCGCGTGCGAACGCGGCGATCCGCTCGGCGATCTCGCCTTCGTAGTACGCGCGCGGGCCCTGCTCGGCGATCAGGCGCAGCGTCTTCGCGTGACCGGGCAAGCGCACCAGCTCGCTGACCTCAGGCGCGCGGCCGCGCGGCATGAAGGTCTGCGCGAAGCCCGGCTGATCCTTCAGTTCCGGCACCGCAGCCGCCCATTTGTACGCGACGATGCTCGCCACCGCGTGACCGCGCTCGGCGATCTCGATGGCCGGCTCCATCAGGTCGGCGAACGGCAGCTTGCCGAACTTCTGGTGCAGCGCTTCCCAACCGGCGATCACGCCCGGCACCGTGACGGCGTCCCAGCCACGCTTCGGCTGTTTCGCGAAGCCGTTTTCCTCGCCGTATTTGCGCTTGAAGTAATCGACGTTCCACGCAGCCGGCGACACGCCCGACGCGTTCAGACCATGCAGCTTCTTGCCGTCCCACACGAGCGCGAACGCGTCGCCGCCCAGGCCGCACGACACAGGTTCGACCACTGTCATCGCTGCGGCGGCCGCGATGGCCGCGTCGACGGCATTGCCGCCCTTCCACAACATGCGCAGCCCGGCCTGCGCCGCGAGCGGATGCGAGGTCGAAACGATATTGCGTGCGAATACGGGCAGACGTTGCGTCGGATAAGGGTTTTGCCAGTTGCTGAAGCCAGTCATGTCGAACACTCTCGAAAGCGCGGGCCGGCACGAAAAAGTCGCCGGACATCATGGGAAAGGTTGTAAGGCAGATAAATCGCGGAACGCAGGATTGCATCGCGAAGCGCACCAAAAAACAAATTCATTTATCAAATGAATAAATGCGCATTGCACCTGAATGAAGGTTCGAGCAGGTTCGGAGCATTCGCGGCCAGTTGGCGGACAAGGGGCACGATGGTTTTACAATAGCCGCAATCGCGTTCGTCGACGGCGGGCTTTCTGCCAGCCGCTCGATGATCGCGACGGACCACACCGACACGACAGCCACCACCCGAGACACATGACACGAGACCCCCGCCTGACTCTCAACGCCCGGCAACAGGAATTGCTGGAGTGGGTGCAACGCGACGGCTTCGTGACCGTGGACGACCTCGCGAGCCACTTCGACGTCACCCCGCAGACGATCCGCCGCGACGTCAACTGGCTCGCCGATATGAATCTGCTGCGCCGCTATCACGGCGGCGCCAGTCTGCCGACCAGTTCCGAGAACGTCTCCTACACCGCGCGCCAGCGCATGTTTCATGAAGAGAAAAGACGCATCGCGGCGCTAGTCGCCACTCACATTCCCGATCAGGCATCACTCTTCATCAACCTCGGCACGACCACCGAGGAAGTGGCACGCGCGCTGAACCGCCACCGTGGACTGCGCGTGATCACGAACAATCTGAACGTCGCGAGCATGATGAGCGGCTACCCGGATTGCGAAGTGCTGGTGACGGGGGGCATCGTGCGGCCGTGGGATAAGGGCATCGTCGGTGAACTGGCGATCGACTTCATCCGGCAGTTCAAAGTCGATTTCGCGATCATCGGCACGTCGAGCATCGAAACGGACGGTACGCTGCGCGATTTCGACACGCGCGAAGTGCGTGTCGCCGAGGCGATCATCGAGCACGCACGCACCGTGTTCCTCGCCGCGGATCACTCCAAGTTTGGCCGCCCGGCGCTAGTTCGCCAGGGACATCTGGAGCAGATCGACGCATTGTTCACCGACGCCGCGCCGGCCGCCGACATGGCCGAGGCGCTGAACGCCGCGAATTGTCAAATCTATATCGCCGGATAATTCCAGGCGATCTCCGCCATGCTGCGGTGCACGCAAAACCTCGCGTGAAATCAAGAATCTGGCTGCGGGGCCGGACCGCCTATCGCGCGACCAATTGTCAAATGGAAAATTTACGGGGACCAGGTTGGCGTTTCATCGGTGCTCGCCTACACTCCAGTTCCCCAACGTGCGTTGCGAGTTTCGCACGGCGTCGGTTTGTGAATCTGTCGTGTAAGCCGTACCTCCCGCCCTGATCCTTAGCGGACCCCGCCCCGGCCTGCCGGTCGACTGCAAGGCTGTCCGCAATTTGCTGACATGGAGAGAACGATGCTGAGTCCGCATGAATTCGCCACGTTGTTACTCGTCAAGGACGCCCCCAACCAGGTCGAAATGGACCGAGAAGAACTCGATGCGTTGCTCGAACGCCAACTGGTGCAACTCGAACGCCTCGCATCGGGCAACGAAGAATGGCGCGTGACCGAAACCGGCGACACCGCATTGCGGGCCATCAAACGTTTTTCCTGAGATTTCCTGTCGTTCGATCCGAGAGCCGTTGGCGGCGTATCCGCGCCGCCTTGGCGGATGCGCCGCGCGCTTCGCTCGCGACTACTGGTCTCGTATCGTTCAATTCCCCTGACAGCGGGCCGCCTTCGCGGCCCTTTGTTGTGCGCATCTCATTTACACAGTAAATTCACGCGACGGACTTCCCCGCCCTCGCGCATGCCCAAGACGCTCTCCGCCGACGACATCCAGCAGTTTCGCGAAGCCATGCGACGCGTCGCCGAAAACGCATTTGCGACCCGCGGCGCGCAAGGCGTGACGATGCGCGAGCTGGCGAAGGAGCTCGGTTGCAGCGCGATGACACCGTATCGCTATTTCCGCGACAAGGAAGAGATTCTGGCGATGGTCCGCGCCGCCGCGTTCAACCGCTTCGCCGCGCGCCTCGAAGCGGCCGCGCGCGGCATCCCCGCGAACGCCCCCGCCATCGATCACAGCGCCGTCGGCCGGGCCTACGTCGACTTCGCGCTCGATGAACCGCACGCCTACCGTTTGATGTTCGATCAGACGCCGCAACAGCAAGGCGCTTACCCTGAACTGGCCGCGGCGTCGCAGCGCGCGTGGCGTCTGCTGGAAGCGCACTTCGAGCGGCTCGTCGAGGCGGGTATTCTCGAAGGCGATCCGCGCCTGATCGGCTATGCGTACTGGACGAGCCTGCACGGCTTCACGATGCTGGCGCTCGCCAACCAGCTACCGCCGTCGGCCGCGCAACAGGCCGATTCCGCCGGCGACGGAGCGCCGCAGCCATCACGTGAAGCCGTATTCGCGCAGATTTTGCGCATGCTGTGGCGCGGAGCGTTGGCGCCGCACAAGTGATCCGGCTCGCCGGTCAAGCCGCTGCTGCTTACCCGCTGCGCAAGGTCGGATCGGCACTCGCACGCCAGCTGATCGCCCTTGCGCGCTGCTCGTTGAAGAACTCGACCCACTGGTTGCGCACCTTCGGATCGCTGCTCGTCGCCTCGCTCGCATGGCGCTGCGCGATCGATGCCTGGAACGCGCAGAAGTCGTCGTTCGACAGCCGGCCGCGCCGGTTCGCCACATAGGCATCGAAGAACGTCTCGTAGACGATCTGCGCGTCGCTGCCGTAGTCGACGGTCTGCGGCGAGCACATCTTCTGCAACGCCTCGAACGACGTTGCGCCCCTCGTCCCTTCCAGACTCGGCGTACTCACGCATCCCGCCAGAAGCACCGCCGCGCCGATCATCAAAAGTCCACGCATACATCACCTCGAAATGGCTGCTACCGAGAGTATCGTCCGCGGTCGCGCGTTGCGCCACTCCGTGCCATTCGACCCAGGCTCGCTCGGGTCGAAGCGAACTTTACTTTTTCGAATATGTTCATTAGAGTTCGAAAACGAACATGCTTCGTTCAATTGGCTTTCCAACTCTCTTTCCGATTCGATGCAGGGGCTCAGCAGGTGACGCAAGGCACGAAATACGATTTGCTCGTCGTCGGTGGCGGGATCAACGGCGCCGGCATCGCCCGCGACGCGGCCGGCCGCGGCCTGGCGGTGCTGCTGTGCGAGCAGGACGATCTGGCCGCGCACACCTCGTCGGCGAGTACCAAGCTGATCCACGGCGGCCTGCGCTACCTCGAGTACCGCGAGTTCGGGCTCGTGCGCAAGGCGCTGCAGGAGCGCGAGACGCTGCTGCGCGCGGCGCCGCACATCATCTGGCCGCTGCGCTTCGTGATGCCGCATATGCCGGATCTGCGCCCCGCCTGGCTGATCCGCGCGGGTCTGTTCCTGTACGACCATCTGGCCAAACGTGAGCTGCTGCCGGGCTCGCGCGGCATCGTGATGAGCCGGCATCCGGCCGGCGCGCCGCTCGTCGAAACGATCAAGAGCGGCTTCGTTTATTCGGACGGCTGGGTCAACGACGCGCGCCTCGTCGTCCTGAACGCGCTCGACGCGCACGAGCGCGGCGCGACGATCCTCACGCGCACGAAGCTGGTCAACGCAGAGCGCGCCGGCGGCGAGTGGCGCGCGCAACTGCAACGCGCGGACGGCACGACGCTCGACGTGCGCGCCGCCGCGATCGCGAACGCGGCGGGCCCGTGGGTCGGCGAGCTGCTGAAGGGCGCGCTCGGCAGGCCATCGTCGCATAGCGTGCGGCTCGTCAAGGGCAGCCACATCGTCACGCGGCGCCTGTTCGAGCACGACCACGCGTACATCTTCCAGAACGCCGATAAGCGGATCATCTTCGCGATTCCGTACGAGCACGACTACACGCTGATCGGCACCACCGACCTCGAGTATCGCGGCGACCCGTCGCAAGTCGCGATCGACGCCAACGAAACGCAGTATCTGTGCGATTCGATCAACCGGTACTTCAGGCAGAAGATCTCGCCGGCCGACGTGCGCTGGAGCTATTCGGGCGTACGCCCGCTGCTGGAGGACGAGAACGCGGACAATCCGTCGGCGGTCACGCGCGACTACTCGCTCGAACTCGACGCGCCCGCGGAACAGGCGCCGCTGCTGTCGGTATTCGGCGGCAAGATCACGACGTTTCGCAAGCTCGCCGAGCAGGCCGTCGATACGCTCACCGACGCGCTGCGCCACGGCGGGTCCGCGTGGACCGTCGACGCGCCGCTGCCGGGCGGCGACATCGCACAGGCGAACTTCAATCGCTTCCTCGGAGAGTTCTCGCGCGAGCATGCGTGGCTGCCGGCATCGCTCGCGCATCGGCTCGCGCGCGCGTATGGCACGCGCGCGAATCGCGTGATCGGCCTCGCGCGCTCGCGCGCCGAGCTTGGTCGCGAGTTCGCGCCGGGACTGCACGAAGCCGAGCTGGTTTATCTGCGCGATACCGAATGGGCGTGCACCGCGCAGGACGTGCTGTGGCGGCGCTCGAAGCTCGGCCTGCACGTCGAGCCGGGCACGCTCGACGAGGTTACGCGCGATATCGACGCGTGGTTCGCGCGCGAACCGGCCCGGCAGAACGCGTAGGCGGCCCGGCCGGGCAAACTGGCATGCCCCGACAAAAGCGGCGGCAAACACAACGCGGCGCCAATGCCGGGGGAAGCAAACGGCGCGAGCCCGTAGAAACGGCGCACACCATCCGCGCGTCCCGGGCCGGCCCCACCGCAGCTTCGGCTGGACGACACCGGCACGCGCCCTCACACTATGGCGGCCCGCTCACGACAACACGCCGCTCGCATCGCCGGCCAGCAATCCGGCGATCCGTAACATGCATGGAGAAGAGACAATGCTGGATCAGTACGTTCTCGCGCTTGACCAAGGCACCACCAGCTCGCGCGCGATGCTGTTCGACCGGCGCGGCAACGTCGTATCGACCGCACAAAAGGAATTCCAGCAGATCTACCCGCACCCGGGCTGGGTCGAGCACGATCCGCAGGAAATCTGGTCGACGCAGGCCGGCGTCGCCGCCGAGGCGGTCACACGAGCCGGCATGAACGGCACGTCGATCGCCGCGATCGGCATCACGAACC
The DNA here is from genome assembly GCF_014201065.1 of Paraburkholderia sp. Cpub6. Lineage (NCBI taxonomy): Bacteria > Pseudomonadati > Pseudomonadota > Betaproteobacteria > Burkholderiales > Burkholderiaceae > Paraburkholderia > Paraburkholderia sp. Cpub6. The sequence goes on along the minus strand of NZ_JACHDM010000002.1, from coordinate 160,464 downwards.
AGCGCGAAACCACGATCGTGTGGGATCGCGAAACCGGCCACCCGATCTACAACGCGATTGTCTGGCAGGACCGCCGCACCGCCGACTTCTGCGACGACCTGAAAGCGCAGGGTCTCGAAGCGAGCGTGCGCGCGAAGACCGGCTTGCCGATCGACTCGTATTTCTCGGCGACCAAAATCCGCTGGATTCTCGACAACGTCGAAGGCGCGCGCGAAAAAGCGCGTCAGGGCCGGCTCGCGTTCGGCACCGTCGACAGCTGGCTGATGTGGAATTTCACGAAGGGCGCGCTGCACGTCACCGACGTGACCAACGCGTCGCGCACGATGCTGTTCAACATCCACACCCTGAAGTGGGACGACGAACTGCTCGCCGCGCTCGACATTCCGCGCAGCATGCTGCCGGAAGTACGGCCGTCGTCGGAGGTGTATGGACCGACGGTGACCACCGTGTTCGCGTCGAAGATTCCACTTGCGGGCATCGCCGGCGATCAGCACGCCGCGCTGTTCGGCCAGATGTGCACCGAGTCCGGCATGGTCAAGAACACCTACGGCACCGGCTGCTTCCTCGTGATGAACACGGGCGCCAAACCGATCGAATCGAACAACAATCTCGTCACGACGATCGCCTGGCAGATCGGCGAGCGTATCGACTACGCGCTCGAAGGCAGCATCTTCATCGGCGGCGCCGTGGTGCAGTGGCTGCGCGACGGCCTCGGCATCATCAGGAACGCGGCGGAAATCGAAACGCTCGCGCGCGGCGTGCCGCATTGCGACGGCGTGTATCTCGTGCCCGCGTTCGCCGGCCTCGGCGCGCCGCACTGGAACGCGCATGCGCGCGGCACGCTGTTCGGCGTCACGCGCGGCACGACCTCCGCGCATATCGCGCGCGCGGCGCTCGATTCGATCGCCTATCAATCGCTCGACGTGCTGAAGGCGATGGAAGCCGACTCGGGCATTCGCATCGGCGAGTTGCGCGTGGATGGCGGCGCCTGCGCGAACAATCTGCTGATGCAGTTCCAGGCCGACATCCTCGGCGTCGACACGGTGCGCCCCCAGGTGTCCGAGACCACCGCACTCGGCGCCGCCTATCTGGCCGGTCTTGCGGTGGGCTACTGGAAGGACATCGACGAGTTGAAAAGCCAGTGGAAGCTCGAGCACCGCTTCACGCCGGCGCTACCGCATGCAGAGGTCAGGACCTGCCTCGATGGCTGGCAGCGCGCGATCCGCGCGGCGAAGGCCTGGGCCGATACGCCGTAAGGTCGAGGGCGCGAAGAACGCCAAAAGGACGTGGTCCGAAAGTACGTATGATGACGCTTTTCATCCCGGCGCGCGGGCCCGCAACCCGCCGCCCGCGCGCTTTGCGCTTACCGTTTTTCAGGCATGATCGACCACCTCATCTGTGACTGCGACGGCGTGCTCGTCGACAGTGAAGTCATCGCCGATCGCGTGATGTTCGACACGCTGACGGCCACCTTCCCCGGCATCGATTTCGCCCCCGTCGTCAAAACCGCGTTCGGCCAGCAAACCTCGCGCTTTCTCGCCGGCCTCGAAACGCAGTTCGACATCACGCTGCCTGTGAACTTCCTCGACACGATCGAGCATCACGTCGAGCTCGCGCTCGCCGCGTCGCTCGGCCCGATCCACGGCGTGCGCGACGCGCTGCAACGCGTGACGCTGCCGGCTGCGGTCGTGTCGAACAGCCGTATGTCGCGCGTCGCCGCATCGGTACGGCGCGCGGGTCTGCAGCAGATTTTCGGCGAGCGCGTGTTCAGCGCCGAGCAGGTCGCGCGGCCGAAGCCGTATCCGGACGTCTATCTGTTCGCGGCCACGACGCTTGGCGTCGTGCCGGCGCGTTGCCTCGTCGTCGAGGACAGCGTCGCGGGGTTGAACGCGGCGCGTGCGGCAGGCATGAAGACGATCGCGTTCGTCGGCGCGAGCCATATTCCGGACGGCTACGCGGATGCGCTGCGCGCGATGGGTATCACGCGAATCATCAAGCATATGGATGAACTGCCGGCGCTGATCGAGGCGGGCGTGCGCGGCGAATTCGGCGACGTGCAGTCGTAGCGGTTTTGCGCAACGCCGATAAAAAAAGCCGGTTCTTCGGAAGAAGAACCGGCTTTTTGCGTCATGGCGTCGCGTGCCGCTCGAGGGATGGCCCGTCAAGCCTCGGCCATCGCGCCCTCGCGCGCCTGCGCGAGCGACTCGCGAAACTCGACCAGCTCGGCGATCGTCAGCATCGGCAGATCATGTTGCGCGGCGAAGCGCTCGACGTCCGCGCCGCGCGTCATCGTGCCGTCGGCGTTCATCAGTTCGCACAGCACGCCGGCCGGCTTCAGGCCCGCGAGAATCGCCAGATCGACGGTGCCTTCGGTGTGGCCGCGCCGCGCCAGCACGCCGCCCGGCATCGCGCGCAGCGCGAACACGTGGCCGGGGCGCACGATGTCGGCGGGTTTGGCCGTATCGGCGATCGCGGCGCGGATCGTGGTCACGCGATCCTGCGCGGACACGCCGGTGCTGACGCCTTCGCGCGCTTCGATCGACACCGTGAACGCGGTGCCGTGACGGCTTTCGTTGTTGACGGCCATCGGCGGCAGTTCGAGCGCGCGGATCTTGTCGTCGGGCAGGCACAGGCAGACGATGCCGCTGCATTCCCGGATCAGCAGCGCCATCGTTTCGACCGACAGGCGCTCGGCCGCGACGATCAGATCGGCTTCGTTCTCGCGGTCGTGGTCGTCCTGCAGCACCACGGCACGGCCCTCGCGCAGCGCCTGCAAGGCGGCGGCGATACGCGGCGGAACGGCTTCGGTGGCAAGCAGCGGGAGATCGGCGAAGGCATCGTCTGCAATCGTCGACGGAGCAGGAAAAGTAGCAAAGGACATAGTTGAAACGCTTATCGCAAAAGTTGGGCGAGAAACGTTTCAGGGCATTGCAAACAGACTGACACGCGCCGCCCAGGCGCCGCGCGAAAGCGGACGCTGATACGCCACCCGGCTACAGGCGGCGTCGCGGAACGCACATGACTATCTGCACATCTTCTTCCATCCGGACTATGACCGTCGGCTCTGGATTCTGACCAGATCTGCTGACCCCGCCGCTGTCTCCAACACTCGAAGACCGCTCGATGCGGGCGCTCGCGGGCTTGCCGGCTCACGCTGTCGCGCTGCCGGCCCACCGCCGGTGGGGAATTTCACCCCGCCCTGAAGACGCACTGATTGCCGGTTCGACCGGCGGGCGAAGCATACAACAGTCGCGCGAGCGCTGCAGCGCGACGAACAAAGACCCTACTCACTGCATTTGACCTGCATCGACGCCCTGACCCGCGCTTGAACCTCGGACGCCGTCGATTCTCAACCCGGCACACCTTCGCGTGCGGCTTCGTCGCGTGCGGCTTCGTCGCGTGCGGCGCCCGCGGCCGGCACTTCCCAGCGCGGCGGCGTCTCAGCCCGCAGCGTCACGCGAAACGCGCGCGCCTCGGTGTCGCCGGGATTGCGCAGGCTGTGCGGCTGGTCGGCGTCGAACACGACCGCGTCGCCGGTCGCGAGCAGTTGACGCTGGTCGTGCACGCTGACTTCGAGCGTACCGTCGCTGACCACCAGATTCACCGTCGTGCCAGGCGCGCGGCGCACGCCCGCTTCGGTATGTAGCGGGGCGATCCGCAGTTCGTGAAACTCGGCGGCGATCGACTCGTCGTCGGGACACAGCGGCCGCACCGAGTAGCGACCGTTCGCGCTGACCACGCGGGCCGAGCGCTCGGCCGGCAGATGCTCGAAGCCGTTGGTCGCGTGACGCCGCAGGAACGCCGCCACCGACACCTTCAGCGCCGCCGCCACCTTGCACAGCACCTTGATCGACGGCACGCTGCGCGCCGATTCGATCTGCGCGAGCATCGCGCGCGACACGCCTGACGCGCGCGCCAGCGCATCGAGCGAAAGCTGCCGTTCGGCGCGCAACCGCGCCAGATTCACGCCGACCAGCTGTTCGAGCGCATCGAAGGGTTCGGCGGAGCGCGGCGCCGCGTCGGTGTCGGCATCGGCAGAGGGATCGCGGACCAGCGCGAGCGGGGAATGCATATTGGCCTCCAGAGCGCCGCCAGGCGGCGCAAGAGCAGTAAGTGGAAGCAAGATAGCATCGGCTTTGGCCGCGCCCAACGAAGTTATCTTCACACTGTTATCAGCATGGCGGAGGCAAGCAACTGACGACTCACGCGCGGTGACGAGGTGCAGCACTACAGCGTGCCGTTCGAAGCGGCGCGCGAAACCAACGACGGCGCGGTCGCGCGCGAATGGGCGCGGCGCGGCTACGGCATCGCGATCAAATCGATGTGGGACGTGGAAGCGGACCTGCGCGCCGGCCGCCTGAAGATCCTGTTGCCGGAATGGCGCTACCCCGATGCGCCGCTGCACGCGCTGTATCACCGCAATCGCTTCATGGCACCGCGCGTGCGCGTGCTGCTCGATTTTCTCGCCGAGCGCTTCGCGCAGGTGTCGGATGAACTGGAAAGCCTGCTGGGACTGCCGCCGGACCGGCCAATGAGCGCCGAAACCCCCGTTACGTGAAGGGCTATAATATGGAGTTACGCTGCAAAGACACGCGCAAGCCGGCCATCACGCGCCGCGCTGCCCCGCGCCGCGGCCTCCTTCACCTCTTTACGACGCCCCCAGGTTAACCACTGCGACCGGCGAAATTCGATGACCAAGAAAGTTTATGTAAAGACCTTTGGCTGCCAGATGAATGAGTACGACTCCGACAAGATGGTCGACGTGCTCGGTGCCGCTGAAGGACTCGTCAAGACCGACACGCCGGAAGACGCCGACGTGATCCTGTTCAATACCTGCTCGGTGCGCGAAAAAGCGCAGGAAAAAGTCTTCTCCGACCTCGGCCGCGTACGCGAGCTGAAGGACGCGAATCCGAATCTGATCATTGGCGTGGGTGGCTGCGTCGCGAGTCAGGAAGGCGCATCGATCGTCGCGCGCGCGCCGTACGTCGATATCGTGTTCGGTCCGCAAACGCTGCACCGCCTGCCGCAGATGATCGACGAGCGCCGCGCGAGCGGCCGCGCGCAGGTCGATATTTCGTTTCCCGAAATCGAGAAGTTCGATCACCTGCCGCCGGCGCGCGTCGAAGGTCCGAGCGCGTTCGTGTCGATCATGGAAGGCTGCAGCAAGTACTGCAGCTACTGCGTCGTGCCGTACACGCGCGGCGAGGAAGTGTCGCGTCCGCTCGACGACGTGCTGACCGAAATCGCCGGCCTCGCCGACCAGGGCGTGCGCGAAGTCACGCTGCTCGGCCAGAACGTGAACGCTTATCGTGGAAAATTCGGCGGCGCGCTGACCGTGGGTTCGACCGAGATCGCCGACTTCGCGACGCTGATCGAATACGTCGCGGACATCCCCGGCATCGAACGGATCCGCTACACGACGTCGCATCCGAAGGAGTTCACGCAGCGCCTGATCGACACCTACGCGAAGGTGCCGAAGCTCGTCAGCCACCTGCATCTGCCGGTGCAGCACGGCTCCGACCGCATCCTGATGGCGATGAAGCGCGGCTACACCGTGCTCGAGTACAAGTCGGTGATCCGCAAGCTGCGTGCGATCCGCCCGGACCTGTCGCTGTCGACGGACATGATCGTCGGCTTCCCCGGCGAGACCGAGGAAGACTTCGCGAAGATGATGGCGCTCGTCGAAGAGATGAAGTACGACACGAGCTTCTCGTTCATCTACAGCCCGCGTCCCGGTACGCCGGCCGCGAACCTGCACGACGACACGCCGCACGAGGTGAAGCTCAAGCGCCTGCAACATCTGCAGGCCACGATCGAAGAGAACGTGCAGCGCATCAGCGACGCGATGGTCGGCAAGGTCGAACGCATTCTGGTCGAACGCCCGGCGCGCAAGGACCCGAACGAGCTCGCGGGCCGCACCGGGAACAACCGCGTCGTCAATTTCCCGGCGCCGGTCGCGTCGCATGCACGGCTGATCGGTCAGATGGTCGACGTGAAGATCGTGCACGCGTATCCACACTCGCTGCGTGGTGAACTCGTGATGGTTCACGACGACAGCGCCGCGACGACGCATTGAACGACATTCTGAGTACCGCAACCGACAGGATCGACTCACCGCCTTGAAGACCACTCAGCAGCCTCTGGAATTCACCGCACCGCGCGAAGATAATGCGCGGCTTGCCAACCTCTGCGGACCGCTCGACGAAAATCTGCGGCAGATCGAGCAGGCGCTCGACGTGACCCTGCAGCGCCGCGGCCACCGCATCGCGATCCGCGGGCGCGGCGCGAAACTCGCGCTCACCGCGCTCGAAAACTTCTACAACAACGCGCGCGAGCCTTTGTCGGTCGACGACATCCAGCTCGCGCTCGTCGAAGTGCGTCATCCGGTGCGTCATCGTTCGAATGGCAACGGCAATGGCGACCCCGTCGACGCGCACTTCGCCGGCAATCCCGATCACCCGTTCGACCAGCCCGCCGACGCCAATGCGAGCGAGGACGACTTCGAGGAATACGGCCCGAAGCTGTACACGCGACGCGCGGATCTGCGCGGCCGCACGCCGGCGCAGCGCGAGTACCTGAAGCAGATCGTGTCGCACGATGTCACGTTCGGCGTCGGCCCCGCCGGCACCGGCAAGACCTATCTCGCGGTGGCCTGCGCGGTCGACGCGCTCGAGCGCGACCAGGTCAAACGCATCGTGCTGACGCGCCCGGCCGTCGAGGCGGGCGAGCGGCTCGGCTTTTTGCCGGGCGATCTCGCGCAGAAAGTCGATCCGTATCTGCGCCCGCTCTACGACGCGCTGTACGACCTGCTCGGCTTCGACAAAACCGCGAAGATGTTCGAGCGGCAGATGATCGAAATCGCGCCGCTCGCATACATGCGCGGCCGCACGCTGAATCACGCGTTCATCATCCTCGACGAGGCGCAGAACACCACGCCCGAGCAGATGAAGATGTTCCTCACGCGAATCGGCTTCGGCTCGAAGGCGGTCGTCACCGGCGACACGACCCAGGTCGATCTGCCGCGCGGCCAGAAGAGCGGGCTGATCGAAGCGCAACAGGTGCTCGCGAACGTGCGCGGCATCGCGCTCACGCGTTTCACGAGCGCGGACGTGGTGCGGCATCCGCTGGTCGCGCGAATTGTGGAGGCGTACGATGCGCATGCGCAGAAGTCGCCGGCCGCGGTCGATCCGCGCTAAAGCGATGCGCTTCGCAGCGCGAGGCCCGCGTTGCCTCGCCGCAAAAAAAAAGACTGAGCCACGAATGCCACGCATAGAAACCGCATGAGCCGCACCCCGAAACTGACGTTGAGCCTGCAATTCCCCGCCGCCAAAGCCTGGCCGGAACACAAGGTGCTGCTGCCGCGCGCGACGGTGGCCGGCTGGATCAAGGCGGCGCTGTTCGCGGACGGCGAACTGACGGTTCGGTTCGTCGACGCCGAAGAAGGCCGCACGCTGAATCGCACCTATCGCGGCAAGGATTACGCGACCAACGTGCTGACCTTCGCCTATGCCGAATCGGAAGATGATCCGGTCACGGGCGATCTGATTCTGTGCTGCCCGGTGGTCGAGAAGGAAGCCGCCGAGCAGGGCAAGCCGCTCGCCGCGCATTACGCGCACCTGCTCGTGCACGGCACGCTGCATGCACAGGGCTACGACCACGAGGTCGAAGAAGAAGCCGAGGAAATGGAAGCGATCGAAACCGAAATCCTCGGCAAGCTCGGCTTTCCGGACCCTTACCAATAGGCGTTCCGCCCCTCCTCGACGCCAGCCCGCCCGAACCCACCGTGAGCACTCCGTCCCCCGAAACCGATATCCCCGTGCGCTGTCCGGACTACCCGCCGGTGCTCGGCGACTCGCGGCTTCTGACGGACGACGAACTGCGCGCGTCGCTCGAATCCACGTTGCGCGGCCGGGACCGCCAAAGCGATCTGTGGCTGTTCGGCTATGGCTCGCTGATCTGGAACCCGGGCCTGCCGACCGTCGAGGCGATGCGCTCGAAGGTGCACGGCTATCACCGCGGCCTCTATCTGTGGTCGCGAGTCAATCGCGGCACGCCAGAGCAGCCCGGCCTCGTGCTCGCGCTCGATCGCGGCGGCTCGTGCACCGGCATGGCCTTCCGGCTCGCGGCCGATGGCTCGAGGCCGCATCTCGACGCACTGTGGCGCCGCGAAATGCCGATGGGCTCGTACCGTCCCGCGTGGCTGCCGTGCGTGCTCGCGGACGGCCGGCGCGTCGACGCGCTCGCATTCGTGATGCGCCGCGACGTGCCGAGCTACACCGGCAAGTTGCGCGACGACATCATCCAGACCGTGCTGGGCTGTGCGAGCGGCCGCTACGGCACGACCTTCGATTACGTGAGCCGCACCGTGCACGCGCTGCGCGAGAGCGGCATGCCGGACCGCGCGCTCGAAGCGCTGCTCGCGCGCTGCAAGCCGGCCGTGTGAGCGCGGCATCTCGGCGAAAACCCCACCCGCGACTTTTTTGCCAGCGAGCGCTTTTGCCCGCGTAATCGGTTAGGATGATTCCACGCTCCGCCGTCGCGGCGGGGCCGTTTCACCCTGGCTTCGCTCATCGCCGGGCCCGGCGGGACACGGTTCCGCCATGCGCCTGGTGTATCCTTAACGCTCTGCAACAGCGCGCCCAGTCTCGCCGGGCGCACTACCATGAACGACACGTATCCCAGTCGACGCCATACCGGACGTCAACTCGACAAACCGCAGGAAAAGCGCTCGCTGCTCGAGCGCCTGACCGACTTCATCTCGCCCGAGCCCGACTCGCGCGCCGAACTTCTGGAAATTCTGCAGGACGCGCACGAACGCAACCTGATCGACGCCGACTCGCTGTCGATGATCGAAGGGGTGTTCCAGGTGTCGGAACTGAGCGCACGCGACATCATGGTGCCGCGCGCGCAAATGGACGCGATCAACATCGCGGACAATCCTGCTGAATTCATCCCCTACGTGCTGGACAAGGCGCATTCGCGCTACCCGGTCTACGAGGGCAATCGCGACAACATCATCGGCGTGCTGCTCGCGAAAGATCTGCTGCGCTACTACGCCGAAGAAGAGTTCGACGTACGCGGCATGCTGCGCCCTGCCGTGTTCATCCCCGAGTCGAAGCGGCTGAACGTGCTGCTGCACGACTTCCGCGTGAACCGCAACCATCTCGCGGTGGTCGTCGACGAGTACGGCGGCGTCGCGGGCCTGATCACGATCGAAGACGTACTGGAGCAGATCGTCGGCGACATCGAGGACGAATACGATTTCGACGAGGAGAGCGGCAACATCATCGCTTCGCCGGACGGACGCTTCCGCGTGCGCGCGCTGACCGAGATCGAGCAGTTCAACGACACCTTCGGCACGCATTATTTGGACGACGAAGTCGACACGATCGGCGGGCTGGTCACGCATCACTTCGGCCGGGTGCCGCATCGGGGCGAGAAAGTCCGCCTCGACGACCTGATCTTCGAGATCCTGCGCGGCGACGCCCGCCAGATCCACATGCTGCTGGTGCGCCGCGACCCGCTCGCGGGCGAGCGCGAGCGCGAGTCAGAGCACGTGCAGACCTGAGCCGGCGGCTCGGGCCGATGCACGGCCTGAGCGCCCGCGCGCTTTCATTGCCGGCGCATTTGCCAACTCGTTTTTTTACCTACCGAGTTGCCCTTTCAACTACCGACGCCGACCGCGCAACAATGGCCGACCCGATCACTTCCCGTTCGCACCGCGGCGTGAGCGCCCCCGCTCCCGCTCCCACCGAAGACGGCACGCGCAGCCGCGCGCTGCCGCGCTGGCACTACCTCGTCGCACTGGCCGCTGGCGCGGCCAATACGCTGTCGTTCGCGCCGACGCCGCACGGCGGCTGGCTGCAACTCGCGATCTTCGTGTTCTTCTTCGCGTGGCTCACGCGCAGCACCGGCTGGAAAAGCGCCGCGCTGACGGGCGGCGCGTTCGGCTTCGGCAACTTCGTGAGCGGGGTCTGGTGGCTGTATGTGAGCATGCACTACTACGGCGGCATGCCGGCACCGCTCGCCGGCACGGCGCTCGTGCTGTTCTCGCTGTATCTCGCGGTCTATCCGGCGCTCGCCGCGGGGGTGTGGTCGTTCTGCGCGGGCCATGCGCGCAACGGCGCGGCCGACGAGCGCGCGCCATTCTCGCCGACCTGGCACGGCGCGCTCGCCTTTGCGAGCGCGTGGGCGATCGGCGAATGGCTGCGCGGCACGGTGTTCACCGGCTTTCCGTGGCTCGCCACCGGTTATGCGCAGGTCGACGGCCCGTTGGCGGGGTTTGCGCCGGTGGTCGGCGTATATGGCGTCGGTTGGATGGTTGCGCTGACGGCCGCGTTGATCGTGCAGGCGTTGCTGGCGCTGCTGCCGTCGTGGCGCTCCGGGCGGGCGAATGAATCGCTCGAGCCGAACGCCAGCGCCGCCGATGACGCCGGCGGTCGCGCCGCGCGGGGCCGCGGCACGCGCGTCGCCCCTATCGTCGTGCCTGCTGGCGTCGCGCTCGCGCTGCTCGTGATCGGCCTGCTGCTGCCGCTCGTGCAGTGGACCACGCCCGCCAACGCGGCGCTGTCGGTGCGGCTGTTGCAAGGCAACGTGAAGCAGGAGATGAAGTTCGAGGAAGCCGGCTTGCGCGCGGCGGTCGACGAGTATCAGCAGATGATCACGTCGAAGCCGGCCGATCTGATCGTCACGCCGGAAACCGCGATCCCCGTGCTCGCGCAGCAGCTTCCGCCGAACTTCGCGGCCGCGATCCGCCATTTCACGGATTCGACCGGCAGCGCGCTACTGTTCGGCGCGATCGGCGGCACGATCACGCCGGACGGCCGGGTGGTCGACTACACCAACAGCCTGTTCGGCGTCACGCCCGGCTCGCACGAGATTTATCGCTACGACAAGCACCATCTGGTACCGTTCGGCGAATTCGTGCCGTGGGGCTTCCGCTGGTTCGTGAACCTGATGAACATTCCGCTCGGCGATTTCTTCCGCGGCCCGCCGGTACAAAAGCCGTTCATGGTGCATAACCAGCCGGTCGCGGTGAACATCTGCTACGAGGACATCTTCGGCGAGGAGATCGCGCGCACGCTGCGCGAGAATGCGCCGCCCGCCGGCGTGCTGATCAACTCGACCAATCTCGCGTGGTTCGGCGACACGATCGCGCTCGACCAGCATCTGCAGATCGCGCGCATGCGCTCGCTCGAAACCGGCCGGCCGATGCTGCGCGCAACCAACACCGGCATGACCGCGGCGATCGACGCGAACGGCCGCGTGATCGGGCGCCTGACGCCCTACACGGTCGGTTCGCTCGACGTGCGCGTGCAAGGCACCTCAGGCAACACGCCTTACGTGACGAGCGGCAACAACACGGTGCTCGCGGTGTCGGCGCTGCTGCTCGCGTTCGGTTTCGCATTCGGACCGGGGCTCGCGCGGCGACGCAACGGCAAGCGGTAACGCCGACGCCAAAGGCACGACACCCGCAAAAAAAATGCGCCTGACATGCAGGCGCATTTTTTTTCATGCTCGTTCGAGCTTCATCAATCCTTCGGCACCGTATCGATGAACGACTGCCGCAGCGACAGCTTCTGGAAGTGCTTGTCCAGGTTCGGATGCGATTCGCGCCAGTTCAGTTCCGGCATACGGAAGTCCAGATAGCCGAGCGCGCAGCCCACCGCGATGTCGGCCAGCGTGTAGTGATTGCTCGCGCACCACGGCTTGCTGCCGAGACCTTGCGACATCGCGATCAGCGCTTCGTCGATCTTGCGCTGCTGCCGCGCGAGCCACGCGTCCACGCGCTGCTCGGGCGCGCGCTGCGTGCCTTCGAGACGGATCAGCACGGCCGCGTCGAGCAGGCCGTCGGCGAGCGCTTCCCAGCAGCGCACTGCGACGCGCTCGCGCCCCGACGGCGGAATCAGCTTGCCGACCGGCGACAGCGTATCGACGTACTCGCAGATCACGCGTGAATCGAACACGGCCTCGCCGTCTTCCATCACGAGGCACGGCACCTTGCCGAGCGGATTGAAGGTGTGAATCCGGGTATCCGGCGCCCAGACGTTCTCGGGCACCAGTTCGTAGTCGATCTTCTTATCGGCGAGCACGATGCGTGCTTTGCGCACGAACGGGCTGCCGAACGAACCGATGAGTTTCATCATGACCTTCTGCCTTTTTCTGAATCCGGCGAAAGTATAAGTGGTCTAAGGCTTCCGCGAGCGTGCTGGCGCCATCTTCGCGAACCGCCCGCCGAGCCGCTGTGGACGGATTGCAACATGACGGCGGCCGCCGCGCCGTCCGGAGCCGCACAAAGCGAGTCAATGTCGTGCGCCGAGAATGGGGCCAGGAGAATCGCGGCGCTACAATCGCACGATGAACCAGCCGACCGAACCCACCATCGCCATCGACGTCTACCGCACGCGCCGCGAGCGCGTTCTCGCCGCGCTGCGCGCCGCGGGCGGCGGCGTCGCCATCGTCCCGACCGCGCCGGAAGCGCTGCGCAACCGCGACACTGACTACCCGTACCGCCACGACAGCTACTTCTATTATCTGACCGGCTTCACCGAGCCCGAAGCGCTGCTGGTGCTCGATGCCAGCGCCGTGCCCGGCGCGCCCGCGTCGATGCTGTTCTGCCGCGAGAAAAGCGTCGAGCGCGAGACATGGGAAGGCTTCCGCTTCGGCCCCGACGGCGCGCGCGAAGCATTCGGGCTCGACGCCGCGTTCCCGATCGGCGAACTCGACACGCAGTTGCCGCGCATCATCGCCGACAAGCCGGCGCTGCACTACGCGTTCGGCACCTCGGCCCATTTCGACGAGCAGGTGCGCGGCTGGCTCGACGCGGTGCGCGCGCAAAGCCGCGGCGGCACCGTCGCGCCCACGGCCGCGCGCGACCTGCTGCCGTTGCTCGACGAGATGCGGCTCGTCAAGGACGACCACGAACTCGCGATCATGCGCCGCGCCGGACAGATTTCGGCGGCCGCGCATCGTCGCGCGATGGCGGTGTGCCGGCCCGGTATCCGCGAGTACGAACTCGAGGCCGAACTGCTCTACACGTTCCGCAAGTTTGGCGCGCAGGCGCCGGCCTATACGTCGATCGTCGCGGCTGGCGCGAACGCGTGCGTGCTGCACTACCCGGCCGGCAACGCGATCGCGCGCGACGGCGACCTGATCCTGATCGACGCGGCCTGCGAACTCGACGGCTACGCGTCCGACATCACGCGCACGTTTCCGGCGAGCGGGCGTTTCACGCCGGCGCAGCGCGAGCTGTACGACATCGTGCTGGCAGCGCAACAGGCCGCCGTCGACGCGACGCGCGCCGGTGCGAGCTTCGACGATCCGCATCAGGCCGCGCTGCGCGTGCTGTCGCAGGGGCTGCTCGACACCGGCATCGTGCCGCGCGCGAAGTTCGCCTCGATCGACGACGTGATCGCCGAGCGCGCCTACGTGCCGTTCTACATGCACCGCACCGGCCACTGGCTCGGCATGGACGTACACGACTGCGGCGACTACCGCGAGCGCGGCGCGCCGCGCGACGAAGCGGGCGTGCTGCCGTGGCGCACGCTGCGCGCGTCGATGACGCTGACGATCGAGCCGGGCTTGTACGTCCGCCCGGCCGAGGGTGTGCCCGAACGCTACTGGAACATCGGCATCCGCATCGAGGACGACGCGATCGTGACGCCGACCGGCTGTGAGCTGATCACGCGCGACGTGCCGGTCGCCGCCGACGAGATCGAGGCGCTGATGCAGGAAGCACGAGCCCTCCATCAAGCGTCGCATCAACAGAGAACCTGATCCGCGATGAACGACGCATCTCCCTCGGCGGTGATCCTGAGGCCCGCCTCCCACCAGCAGGGGTTCGATTTCGACGTGACGATCGTCGGCGCCGGGCCGGTCGGCCTCGCGCTCGCCGGCTGGCTCGCGCGCCGCAGCGTGACGCGCGAGCTGAAGATCGCGCTCGTCGACGCGCGCGAGCCGGAAGACTCGATCGCCGATCCGCGCGCGATCGCGGTCTCGCACGGCAGCCGGATGATCCTCGAGCCGCTGCGCTGGCCCGCCGACGCCACCGCGATCGAGCGCATCCACGTGTCGCAACGCGGTCATTTCGGCCGCACGCTGATCGATCATCGCGAGCACGGCCTGCCCGCGCTCGGCTACGTGCTGCGCTATGGCTCGATCGTGCATGGCCTCGCCGACGCCGTGCATGCGACGCCGGTCCACTGGTTCCGCTCGACCTCGGCCGGCGCGCCGGTTCAGGAGCTCGACGGCGTCACGCTGCCGATCGAAACCGCGGGCGTCGCGCGCCAGTTGCGCACGCGGATTCTGGTCAACGCCGAGGGCGGCCTGTTCGGCGACCAGAAGCACGCGAAAAATCCGAGCCGCGCCACCGACGAATACGCCGACGCACGCGACATCGGTAAAAACAACGCCGGCTCGCGCGACTACGGCCAGACCGCGCTGGTCGGCACGGTCACCGTGTCCGCGCCGCAGCCGCACGTCGCATGGGAGCGCTTCACCTCGCAAGGTCCGATCGCGCTACTGCCGATGGGTGGCGTGCGTGGCGCCGACTACGCGCTCGTCTGGTGCTGTGCGCCCGACGAAGCCGCGCGCCGCGCGCAGCTTTCCGACGAAGCGTTCCTGCGCGAGCTCGACGCCGCGTTCGGCGGCCGCATGGGCCGCTTTACGCACATCAAGGGTCGCGCGTCGTTTTCGCTCGGTCTGAACACGGTCGACACGCTCGTGAACGGCCACATCGTCGCGATCGGCAATGCGGCGCAGACGTTGCATCCAGTGGCGGGCCAGGGCCTCAATCTGGGCTTGCGCGATGCGCATGCGCTCGTCGACGCGCTATCGGCCGAAGGCCCGACCCCGCTCGCGCTCGCCACCTTCGCGCAACGCCGCGCGCTCGACCGGCGCCTGACGATCGGCTCGACCGACACGCTCGCGCGCCTCTTTACCGTCGACTTCGCGCCGCTCGCGGTATTGCGCGGCCTCGCCCTGACCGCACTCGAATTCGTGCCGCCGGTCAAAACCGCGCTCGCCCGGCAGATGATGTTCGGCCAGCGCCGTTAAGCGCGAGAAATCGCTGCGCGGTTCTATGAGCCGGGCGACTTTCATAGAAGATTTAACGGGTTACGAGACTCGGTTCGCGAGTCCCGGCAACCCGTTAACGCTAAAATAGCGGTTTTCCCTCGCATTTCGCGCTGCGCCGGCTCTCACGATTGTCAAATCCTGGCCCGTCGTCGGCGCGCACTCACGCCATGCCCCCTCTCGGCCCCCACAATCTGCGTAACAACCTGTTCGTCGCCCCGATGGCCGGCGTGACCGACCGACCGTTCCGCCAGCTGTGCAAACGGCTCGGCGCGGGCTATGCGGTGTCGGAAATGGTCGCGTCGAACGCGCAGCTGTGGAAGAGCGAAAAGACCATGCGCCGCGCGAACCACGAAGGCGAGGTCGAGCCGATCGCGGTGCAGATCGCCGGCGCGGACCCGGAGATGATGGCCGAAGCCGCCCGCTACAACGTCGCGAACGGCGCGCAGATCATCGACATCAACATGGGCTGCCCCGCCAAGAAGGTCTGCAACGTCGCGGCCGGCTCGGCGCTGCTGCAAAACGAACCGCTCGTGCAGCGCATCGTCGAGGCCGTCGTGAACGCGGTCGGCGTCGGGCCCGACGCGGTGCCCGTCACGCTGAAAATCCGCACCGGCTGGAATCGCGAGAATAAAAACGCGCTGAACGTCGCGCGTCTCGCGCAAGCAGCGGGCATTTCGATGCTGACCGTGCACGGCCGCACGCGCGCGGACCTGTACCACGGCGACGCCGAGTATGAAACCATCGCCGCGGTAAAGGCGGCGGTGCGCATTCCGGTCGTCGCGAACGGCGACATCACGTCGCCGCAAAAGGCGCGCGAGGTGCTCGCCGCGACCGGCGCGGACGCGATCATGATCGGGCGCGCCGCGCAGGGCCGTCCGTGGCTCTTTCGCGAGATCGAGCATTTCCTGCAAACGGGCGAGCTGCTGCCGCCGCCGCGCATCGACGAAATCCAGCAGGTGATGAACGAACATCTCGAAGATCACTACGCTTTTTACGGGGAATTTACCGGTGTCCGCACTGCGCGCAAGCACATCGGCTGGTACACTCGCGGCCTTTCCGGCGCCAACCTGTTCCGGCATCGCATGAATACGCTGGACACCACGCGCGAACAACTCCTCGCCGTCAACGAGTTCTTTGACGCGCAAAAGGCGATCTCAGACCGCCTCGTCTACGTCGACGAAGCGCCCGGCAACCCCGGGCTCGACAGCGAGAGCGAGGACAACTCCGACCGACTAGCAGCATGAGCAAGAACAACATCGAACAATCTGTCCGCGACAGCCTGGACGTGTATTTCCAGGATCTCGACGGCTCCAATCCGCACGACGTCTACGACATGGTCATTTCATGCGTGGAAAAACCCTTGCTCGAAGTGGTGCTCGAGCAGGCCGGCGGCAACCAGTCGCTGGCCGCCGAGTATCTCGGCATCAACCGCAATACGCTGCGCAAGAAGCTGCAACAACACGGTTTGCTGTAGCGCGTCGTAGTTTCTCGCGCCCTGCCACGTTTCCCTTCGGCTTTTCGTCTTCATCATGATCAAGCAAGCGCTCATCTCCGTTTCCGACAAGTCCGGCATCGTCGACTTCGCCAAATCGCTGTCGGACCTCGGCATCAAGATCCTGTCGACCGGCGGCACCGCGAAACTGCTCGCGGACGCGGGCCTGTCCGTCACCGAAGTCGCCGACTACACGGGTTTCCCGGAAATGCTCGACGGGCGCGTGAAAACGCTGCATCCGAAGGTGCACGGCGGCATCCTCGCGCGCCGCGACCTGCCCGAGCACATGGCCGCGCTCGAGAAGCACGACATTCCGACCATCGACCTGCTGGTCGTGAACCTGTACCCGTTCGTGCAGACCGTGTCGAAGGAAGAATGCTCGCTCGAGGACGCGATCGAGAACATCGACATCGGCGGCCCGACGATGCTGCGCTCGGCCGCGAAGAATCACCGCGACGTGACGGTGGTGGTCGATCCGGCCGACTACGCGGTCGTGCTCGACGAAATGCGCTCGAACGGCAACACGGTGTCGTACAAGACGAACTTCCGCCTCGCGACCAAGGTGTACGCGCACACCGCGCAATACGACGGCGCGATCACGAACTACCTGACGAGCCTGACCGACGAGTTGCAGCATTCGTCGCGCAACGAGTACCCGGCCACCTTCAACATGGCGTTCGACAAGGTGCAGGACCTGCGCTACGGCGAAAACCCGCATCAGAGCGCGGCGTTCTACCGCGACCTGGCGGTGCCGGCCGGCGCGCTCGCGAATTACAACCAGTTGCAGGGCAAGGAACTGTCGTACAACAACATCGCCGACTCCGACGCGGCGTGGGAATGCGTGAAGACCTTCGACGTGCCGGCCTGCGTGATCGTCAAACACGCGAATCCGTGCGGCGTCGCGCTCGGCGCGAACGCGCACGAAGCGTATTCGAAAGCATTCCAGACCGATCCGACCTCGGCGTTCGGCGGCATCATCGCGTTCAACCGTGAAGTCGACGAAGCGACCGCGCAAGCGGTGGCGAAGCAGTTCGTCGAAGTGCTGATCGCGCCGTCGTTCAGCGCCGAAGCGCGTCAGGTGTTCGCGGCGAAGCAGAACGTGCGTCTGCTCGAAATCACGCTGGGCGAAGGCCATAACACATTCGATCTGAAGCGCGTCGGCGGCGGCCTGCTCGTGCAGTCGCTCGACTCGAAGAACGTGCAGCCGCGCGAACTGCGCGTCGTCACGAAGCGTCATCCGACGCCGAAGGAAATGGACGACCTGCTGTTCGCATGGCGAGTCGCGAAGTACGTGAAGTCGAACGCGATCGTGTTCTGCGCGAACGGTATGACGCTCGGCGTCGGCGCGGGCCAGATGAGCCGCGTGGACTCGGCGCGCATCGCGAGCATCAAGGCGCAGAACGCCGGTCTGACGCTGGCCGGTTCGGCGGTCGCATCGGACGCGTTCTTCCCGTTCCGCGACGGTCTCGACGTGGTCGTCGCGGCAGGCGCGACCTGCGTGATCCAGCCGGGCGGCTCGGTGCGCGACGACGAAGTGGTCAGCGCCGCCGACGAGCACAACATCGCGATGGTGCTGACTGGCGTGCGTCACTTCCGTCATTGATCGGCTGAAGTTCGGTAGCCGCAAGACAGGCCCGGCGGGTGTCCCGCCGGGCCTTTTGTTTCGCGGCGACGCGTTCAATCGTCCGGCTCTTTGCGCGCGTAACCGTCCCGCACCTGCGCATGCTGGCTGATGTATGTACCCAAACCCCGGCCCCGCCGCGCGAGACGCTTCAGCACCGCGACATGTTCGGCGCCGACACTCGCCTCTGTGTACCAATACACGACGCCCGGCCGAAAGCGCACCTTGACGAAATCGTCGCCGATTTCGTAAGCGTCGACACCCGAGTCGCCGCTGAGATTGCGGTAGCGCTCCATTCTCGATCGCCCTCCCTGCGCAAAGCCTTTAGCAGCTTTTATTCCGCTAAGCATGCTACCAGCGGACCGCCGCGCACCGCGTTCGATGTAGTATCGCAGGCACCTGGTTTTTATCGCTTGTGCGGCACCTCATGAGAATTCTCGGCATCGACCCCGGCCTGCGCGTGACCGGCTTCGGCGTGATCGAACAACACGGCCACACACTGAGCTACGTCGCGAGCGGCGTGATCCGCACCGCCGACGCCGATCTGCCGTCGCGGCTCGGCACCATCTTCGCGGGCATCTCGACGCTGATCCGCGAGCACGCGCCGGATCAGGCGGCCATCGAAAAAGTCTTCGTCAACGTCAATCCGCAGTCGACGCTGCTGCTCGGCCAGGCGCGCGGCGCCGCGATCTGCGGGCTCGTCGCGGGCGGCGTGCCGGTCGCCGAATACACCGCGCTGCAACTGAAGCAGTCGGTGGTCGGCTATGGCCGCGCGACCAAGGAGCAAATGCAGCAGATGGTCGTGCGGCTGCTGAGCCTGTCGGGCGTGCCCGGCACCGACGCCGCCGACGCGCTCGGCATGGCCATCTGCCACGCGCACGGCGGCTCGACGCTGAGCACGCTTGGCGGCATCGCACCGGCGCTCGCGAAGAAGGGGTTGCGAGTGCGGCGCGGGCGTCTGGTCGGCTAGCGCAACTATGCCCCGCGCCGCCGATCCGCTGCGCTACACTCGCGCTTTCCCATCCGAGTCTGAAAACTAATCCGCCATGATCGGTCGCATTGCCGGCGTTCTGCTGGAAAAAAATCCGCCGCATCTGCTCGTCGACTGCAACGGCGTCGGCTATGAAGTGGACGTGCCGATGAGCACCTTCTACAACCTGCCGTCGACCGGCGAGCGCATCGTGCTGCTCACGCAGATGATCGTTCGCGAGGACGCGCATCTGCTTTACGGCTTCGGCACCGCGCAGGAACGCTCGACGTTCCGCGAGCTGCTGAAGATTTCCGGCATCGGCGCGCGCATGGCACTCGCGGTGCTGTCGGGCATGAGCGTCGCAGAGCTCGCGCAGACCGTCACGATGCAGGACGCCGCGCGCCTCACGCGCGTACCGGGCATCGGCAAGAAGACCGCCGAGCGGCTGCTGCTCGAACTGAAGGGCAAGCTCGGCGCCGACCTCGGCGCGATGGCGGGCGCCGCGTCGCCATCCGACCACGCGTCCGACATCCTCAATGCGCTGCTCGCGCTCGGCTACTCGGAAAAAGAAGCGCTCGCGGCGATCAAGAACGTGCCGGCCGGTACGGGCGTGTCCGAGGGCATCAAGCTCGCGTTGAAGGCGCTGTCGAAGGGCTAAGCGCCAAGCCGCGCGCGGTACAATGACCGCATGATCGAAACCGACAAACTCGCCGCCGAGCGCATCATCGCGGCCACGCCCGTGTCGCCGAACGAAGAAGCGTTCGAGCGCGCGCTGCGCCCGCGTCAGCTCGACGAATATGTCGGGCAGGAGAAAGTGCGCGGCCAGCTCGAAATCTTCATCGAGGCCGCGAAGCGCCGTTCCGAATCGCTGGACCACGTGCTGCTGTTCGGGCCGCCGGGCCTCGGCAAGACCACGCTCGCGCACATCATCGCGCGCGAGATGGGCGTCAATCTGCGGCAAACGTCGGGGCCGGTGCTCGAACGCGCCGGCGACCTCGCCGCGCTGCTGACCAATCTCGAAGCCAACGACGTGCTGTTCATCGACGAAATCCACCGGCTCTCGCCGGTCGTCGAGGAAATCCTGTATCCAGCGCTCGAGGATTATCAGATCGACATCATGATCGGCGAAGGGCCGGCCGCGCGCAGCGTGAAGCTCGATCTGCAGCCGTTCACGCTGGTCGGCGCGACCACGCGCGCGGGTATGCTGACCAATCCGCTGCGCGACCGCTTCGGCATCGTCGCGCGACTCGAGTTCTATAACGCCGAGGAGCTCACGCGCATCGTCACGCGTTCGGCCGCGCTGCTCGGCGCGCAGATCCATCCGGACGGCGCGTTCGAAATCGCCCGTCGCGCGCGCGGCACGCCGCGTATCGCGAACCGCCTGCTGCGGCGCGTGCGCGACTTCGCCGAAGTGAAGGCCGACGGCAACATCACCGCGCAGGTGGCCGACGCCGCGCTCAGCATGCTCGACGTCGACGCGGTCGGCTTCGACCTGATGGACCGCAAGCTGCTCGAAGCGATCCTGTACAAGTTCGACGGCGGCCCGGTTGGCGTCGACAATCTCGCGGCGGCAATCGGCGAGGAGCGCGACACGATCGAAGACGTGCTCGAGCCGTATCTGATCCAGCAGGGCTTCCTGCAGCGCACGCCGCGCGGCCGCATCGCCACGCTGCTCACGTACCGGCATTTCGGACTGGCCGCGCCGGATTCGGCGAGCGCGCGGCCGGGTCTGTGGGATTCCACGAACTGAGTCACGCGACGAGGCCGACCAGGATGTCAGACCAGACCCAGCAACCCGGCCCTTCCAACCGTTCACCTGTCAATCCCGCCGGCGACCCGTCCGGCAATTTCACGCAGCGCCTCACCCACCGCCTGCGCTCGAAGCTCGCCGCCGGCGTCACGCATCTGACGACCGGCAGCGGACCGGTGCTCGACTACTCGTCGCCGCCGGGCGACCCCGGTCTGTTCGGGCCGGACTCCGTCTGCTGGAAGGTCCACGCCGACTTCACGTCGATGATGACCGGCGGCATCAGCGCGCTGCTGCTTCAGGCGCTGCATCCGCTCGCGCTCGCGGGCGTTTGGGATCACTCGAGCTTTCGCACCGACATCCTGGGCCGGCTGCGTCGCACGGCGACGTTCATCGCCGGCACAACGTACGGCAGCAAGAACGATGCGCTCGCGCTGATCGAGCGCGTGAAGCGCATTCATCTCGACGTGACCGGCGTCGCACCGGACGGCCAGTCGTATCGCGCGAGCGAGCCCGCGCTGCTGACGTGGGTGCACGTCGCGGAAGTGTCGAGCTTCATGACCGCGCATCTGCGCTATGTGAATCCGGTGCTGTCCGTCGCGGCGCAGGACCAATACTTCGCGGAAACCGCGCGCATCGCGGAAATGCTCGGCGCCGTCGATATTCCGCGCTCGCGCGCCGAGATCGAGGCGTACCTGCTCGCGATGCGGCCCGCGCTCGTCGCGAGCGAGCGCACGCGCGAAGTCGTGAGGATTCTGATGAACGCGCCGGCACCGAGCTTCGCGATGCGACCCGCCGGCACGCTGATGCTCAACGCGGGGGTCGATCTGTTGCCCGACTGGGCGCAGACGATGCTCGGCTTGAATCGCCACGCGGCGCTGCGTCGAACCTTCGCGCGGCCTGCCGTGCGGGTCGTCGCGCCGGTGATCCGCTGGGCGCTGGTCAATGGAGTATCGAAGCGGGCTCGGCGGCGCGCGGCGGCGGCGGTGCGGGAGCAGGATTGATTGCGCCATGCGTCTCGGGCCATTGCCCGCCTTTGCTTACCGCCCCGGTCCCTTCCTGAAACCATCATCGTCGGCGCTGCCCGCGTCGAGATGCGTTACGTCCGCCCACGACACGATCGTCGCGCGACCGTCCCCGTAATCGACGACGTTCAGGCTGGTGTTCAGCAGCGGGTAGTCGCGCGGTGCGTCGAGCCGCATGCCGGTTGCAAAGCGGCGCACGCAGTCGAGCACGCCCCCATGCGTGACACAGGCGATGCGCCCGCCCGGATGCGCGGCGACGAGCGGCTCGATCGCATGCACGATGCGGTGGTAGAACACACGGTGCGACTCGCCCTCGGGCGGCGCAAAGCCGGGATCGCGGGTTTGCCACTGCGCGTATTCGTCGGGGAAACGCAGCGCGATCTCGTCGCTGTCATGGCCCTGGAACGCGCCGTACGAGCGCTCGCGCAAGTTCTCGCGCGACTGCAGCGGCAGACCAAGCGCCTCGCCAATCGGCTGCGCGGTCTGCTGCGCGCGCTGCAAGTCGCTCGAATAGATCGCGTCGAGCCGCGCGCCCTGCTTCGCCTCGTCGGCGAGGCGCTGCGCGAGACGTCGCGCCTGCGCGACGCCGGTCGTCGCGAGCGGAATGTCGATGTGGCCTTGAATGCGCTTGATGCGATTCCAGTCGGTCTCGCCGTGCCGGATAAACAGGATCTGCGTCGTCATGAGAGAGAGGTGCCTTTCGCGGTTGTGTCGAGCGACTATTGTGGCAAAAAGCAGCGGCACGGCTCGCCTGCGGCGACGGCGCGCTCGAACGTTTGCGTTCTTTTACGCGTTGGTCTGCAACCAGAACGTGACCGGCCCGTCGTTGACGAGCGACACCTGCATATCCGCGCCGAACTCGCCAGTCTCGACGATCGGATGCTTCGCGCGCGCGGCCGCGACGAAGTAGTCGAACAGGCGCTTGCCCTCGTCGGGCGGCGCGGCCGGCGTGAAGCTCGGGCGCAGGCCGCTGTTGGTATCGGCCGCGAGCGTGAACTGCGACACGAGCAGCAGGCCGCCCGCGCGTCCGGCGCCGTCGAGATTCTGCACCGACAGGTTCATCTTGCCGGCAGCGTCGCTGAACACGCGGTAACCGAGCACCTTGGCGAGCAGCTTGTCGGCCGTGGCCTCGGTGTCGCCGCGCTCCGCGCAGACGAGCGCGAGCAGGCCCGCGTCGATCGCGCCGGTCACACGATCGGCGACGCGCACTTCGGCGCGCCGCACGCGTTGGATCAGCGCGATCACGCCGTCAGCGTCACGCGCGCGAAGCGGCGCTTGCCGACCTGCACGACGTACTCGCCCGCTTCGACCTTCAGGCCCTTGTCGGACACCGCGGTGCCGTCGATCTTCACGCCGCCTTGCTCGATATTGCGCAGCGCCTCGCTCGTCGACGGTACGAGGTTCGCCTGCTTCAGCAACTGGCCGATCGCGAGCGGTGCGCCCGCGAGCGTCACGGCCGGGATATCGTCGGGCACGCCGCCCTTCGCGCGATGGTTGAAGTCCTCGAGCGCGCGTTCGGCGTCCGCCTGCGAGTGGAAACGCGCGACGATTTCCTGGCCGAGCATCACCTTGAAATCGCGCGGATTACGGCCCGCGTCGGCCTCGCGCCTGAAGCCGGCGATTTCGTCCATCGGACGGAACGACAGCAGTTCGAAGTACCGCCACATCAGCGTGTCGGAGATGCTCATCAGCTTGCCGAACATGTCGGTCGGCTTTTCGCTGATGCCGATGTAGTTGTTCTTCGACTTCGACATCTTCTCGACGCCGTCGAGCCCTTCGAGCAGCGGCATCGTCAGGATGCACTGCTGCTCCTGGCCGTACTGCTTCTGCAACTCGCGACCAACCAGCAGGTTGAACTTCTGATCCGTGCCGCCGAGCTCCAGGTCCGCGTTCAGCGCGACCGAGTCGTAGCCCTGCATCAGCGGGTACAGGAATTCGTGGATCGAGATCG
Organism: Paraburkholderia sp. Cpub6; assembly: GCF_014201065.1. NCBI lineage: Bacteria > Pseudomonadati > Pseudomonadota > Betaproteobacteria > Burkholderiales > Burkholderiaceae > Paraburkholderia > Paraburkholderia sp. Cpub6. The sequence continues at coordinate 136,583 of NZ_JACHDM010000002.1, read as the reverse complement.
GCACGCCGCCCTGGAAGCGCTTCGTGAAGTCCTCGCGCTCGAGAATGCGTGCGACTGTGTAGCGCGACGCAAGCTTGATCATGCCGTCGGCGCCTAGCGGCATCGACCATTCGCTGTTGTAGCGAATCTCGGTCTTGTCGCGATCGAGCACGAGCGCGGCTTGCTCGAAATAGGTCTTCGCGTTCGATTCGATCTGCTCGCGCGTGAGCGGCGGGCGGGTCGCGTTGCGCCCGGACGGATCGCCGATCAGCGACGTGAAGTCGCCGATCAGGAAAATCACCGTGTGGCCGAGGTCCTGCAACTGGCGCATCTTGTTCAGCACGACCGTGTGGCCGATGTGGATGTCGGGTGCAGTCGGATCGAGCCCGAGCTTGATGCGCAGCGGCTTGGCCGTCGCCGCGCTGCGCGCGAGCTTTTGCGCGAATTCGTCTTCGATCAGCAGTTCGTCGACGCCGCGCCTGGTCACGGCGAGCGCGTGACGGACTTCGTCGGTGATCGGGAAGGCGGAAGCGGGATTGGGCTGGGTGGACTCGGTGCTCATGCTGGAAACGTGAAGTCGCGAAAAAACAGGATTGTCCCATAGATGCGCGCCGCCGCGCCCACTCACGCGCCCCGCAATGCCCCGCGACGGGCCAATTCGTTGCGGCTCGCGTCACCTTCGCCGTTTGCGCCGATAATCTGCTACAACGAATCGGAATGAACATCGACAGGAGCAGCGACGTGGCGCAAGATCCCGCAGACGGCATCTATTTCGGACTGATGTCGGGAACCAGCATGGACGGTGTGGACGGCGTGGCCGTCCGGTTTGCCAATGGGAAGCCGCCCGAGGTGCTGGCCGAAGCGTTCGTCGGCTTTTCGGCCGGCATCCGCGAAGCGCTGTTCGCGCTGCAACAGCCGGGGGACAACGAGATCGAGCGCGAGGCGCTCGCCGCCAACGCGCTCGCGACGCGCTACACGGTGTGCTGCCACGATCTGCTGCGCGACAGCCGCGTATCGGCCGATGACGTCCGTGCGATCGGCGTGCATGGGCAGACCGTGCGGCATCGGCCGGAAAAGGGGTACACGCGACAGATCAACAACCCGGCGCTGCTCGCGGAAATGCTGCATATCGATGTGGTCGCCGATTTCCGCAGCCGCGACGTCGCGGCAGGCGGCCAGGGCGCGCCGCTCGTGCCCGCTTTTCACGCGACGATCTTCGGTGCGAAGGACGAAACGCGCGTCGTCTGCAATCTTGGCGGAATCGGCAACATCACGATCCTGAACGCGACCGGCGGCGTGCGCGGCTTCGACTGCGGGCCGGCGAACGCGCTGCTCGACGCGTGGGCCGAGCGCCAGCTCGGCAAGCCATTCGACGAAAACGGTCATTTCGCGGCGAGTGGCCAGGTCGATCGCAAGCTGCTGAACGCGTTGCTCGACGAACCATTCTTCGCAGAGCAGCCGCCCAAGAGCACCGGCCGCGATCTGTTCAACACCGCATGGCTCGATGCGAAGCTCGAGCCGTTCTCCGCGCTCGCACCAGCCGACGTACAGGCGACGCTCGTCGCGCTGACCGCGGTGACGGTCGCGCGCGAGATTGAGCGGCATGCATCCGATGCGCGGGCCGTGTACGTGTGCGGCGGCGGCGCGCGCAATCCGGAGATCATGAAGGCGTTGCAGCAGGCGCTCGAAGACAGCGGCGTAAGCGGCGTGCCCGTGATGACGACCGACGCGCTCGGCGTGCCGCCGAGCCAGGTCGAGCCGCTCGCGTTCGCGTGGCTCGCGATGCGCTGCATCGCGCGTCTGCCGGGCAGTCTGCCAAGCGTGACCGGGGCATCCGCGGAGCGGGTGTTGGGGGCTATTTATCCGCGCTGAGAAAAGGCAGATGCGAACAAACCCACGCCTTTTGACGTCGCGGGTTGCCTCTGCGGCGCGAAAACAATAAAAAAACGGCGCCGAGGCACCGTTTTCACTGTGGCACGAAGAGCCTGTCCGCTCAGACCGAGAACGACGAACCGCAACCGCAGGTCGTGCTCGCGTTCGGGTTTTTGATGACGAACTGCGCGCCGTTGATGTCGTCCTTGTAGTCGATCTCTGCGCCGACCAGGTACTGGTAGCTCATCGAGTCGATCAGCAGCTGGACGCCGCTCTTGTTCATCACGGTGTCGTCTTCGTTGATCGCTTCATCAAATGTGAAGCCGTATTGGAAGCCCGAGCAGCCGCCACCCTGCACGAACACGCGCAGCTTGAGCTCCGGGTTGCCTTCCTCATCGATCAGTTGCTTGACCTTATCAGCCGCTGCGTCGGTGAAGACGAAGGGGGCCGGCATCTCGGTCACGGGGGTGTCGGTGACTGCGTTCATTTCGAACTCTCCAAAAAGCTTTAGCCGATATTGTAGGGCTGTTCCGGATATCGTGCTGAAGTCCACAAAATCAATGCGCTCTTGCTGCAAGGTCGATGCGAGGCGATCCGTTGGCACTTGAGGGAACGGGACCGGGGTGCGAACGCCGGCGAACCATAAAAAAAGCCGCCTTCGCGCGTGGCGTTGGCGGCTTTTGCTGCAAACCGGCGCGAGGGCCGGTTCACGCCCGAAACGATTAACGCTTCGAGAACTGCTTGCGGCGACGTGCCTTGTGGAAGCCGACCTTCTTACGTTCGACTTCACGAGCGTCACGCGTGACGAAGCCAGCCTTCGACAGTTCCGGCTTCAGCGTTGCGTCATAGTCCATCAGCGCGCGGGTGATGCCGTGGCGAACCGCACCGGCCTGACCCGTTTCACCGCCACCGGTCACGTTGACCTTGATGTCGAACGTGACACCGTGGTTCGTGAGCTCCAGCGGTTGACGCACGATCATCAGCGACGTTTCGCGCGAGAAGTAGTCGGCGATGGGCTTGCCGTTCACAACGATGTCGCCCTTGCCTGCCTTGATGAACACACGAGCGACGGCGCTCTTGCGGCGGCCCGTGCCGTAATTCCAGTTACCGATCATGTGGGCTCCCCTTAGATCTCGAGCGCCTTCGGCTGTTGTGCCGAATGCGGATGCGTTGCGTCAGCGTAGACCTTCAGCTTCTTGATCATCGCGTAGCCGAGCGGACCCTTCGGCAGCATGCCCTTGACCGCTTTCTCGAGCGCACGGCCCGGGAAGCGTTCCTGCATCTTGCCGAACGTCGTTTCATAGATACCGCCCGGGTAGCCCGAGTGACGGTAGTACTTCTTGTCCGTAACCTTGTTGCCCGTGACCTTCAGCTTGCCGGCGTTGATGACGATGATGAAATCACCGGTGTCGACGTGGGGAGTGAATTCAGGCTTGTGCTTGCCGCGAAGACGGTGTGCCACTTCGCTGGCGACACGCCCGAGAACCTTATCCGTCGCGTCAATCACGTACCATTCGCGCGTCACCTCATGGGCTTTTGCGGAAAACGTCTTCATGATCGATCCAAAAAAATTGCTGCGCCCAATGTGTTCTTTCCTGCTTGTAGTGTGCGCATCGAGGCGCGTGCAGGCTCTCCCTGGTTCTTCTTCCGCGGGCGCGGATGCGGAAAAGCCCTGAATTATAAAGGAATTTGTGCTGGCAAGTCAAAACGTGCGATGCGCTCGCCGCAAGCGGCCAGGAAACGGGGCGAAACGCCTGACAACGGGGCCGAAAAAAAACCCAAACGAGCGGTTCGGGTTTAATCCACCAAAGGAGGAGGTGGAGGAGACAGCGGAGGTTGCAGAACTGCTGCAACGATGGAGTAAATTATAAGAGTCACCCTTGTGCAACGCAAGAAGATTTGCATTGTGAAATTAGTTTTCATAATGTGACAGATTCGATGCAGGGAGGACATTTGACGAAACTCCTTTTGGATCAAGCACTAAAGGCCAAAGAATGCGAATCGCATCAGGCATGCCCTAGAGTAGGACCCTAAACTGCCCGAGGAATTCTGGAACCGCCCGTCCATTCCGCACCGCAACAAGAAAGCAATCGCCGTGCATGGACGCGGGATGCGCTCAGCGTGCGCCAATCGTCAGACACCGGGCTACAATGCCGTCTCGACAAAGCGATGCGCGGTGGGAGTGACAGCATGGAATGCAAAGTAAGCTGGATGGGACAAGACGGGATGGCGTTCGCGGCCGAGACGGGCAGCGGTCATCTGGTCGCGATGGACGGCGCACCCGAGGGTGGCGGACGCAACCTCGCGCCGCGCCCGATGGAAATGGTGCTGCTCGGCACCGGCGGCTGCACCGCCTACGACGTCGTGATGATCCTGAAGAAGAGCCGCCAGGAGATCGCCGGCTGCTCGGTGACGCTGAAGGCCGAGCGCGCGAGCGAAGATCCGAAGGTGTTCACGAAGATCCACTTCCACTTCACGGTGACGGGCAAGAATCTGAACCCGGCGACCGTCGAGCGTGCGATCAACCTCTCGCACGACAAATACTGCTCGGCGTCGATCATGATCGCGAAGACCGCCGAGCTCACGCATTCGTTCGACATCGTCGCGCTCTGAGCGCGAAAGCGATGGGCGGCCACGGCCGCCACCCCGCCCCAAATGAAAAAGCCGGCGTCCCAACGGACGCCGGCTTTCCTTATTCAGCGGCAAAGCAGGCCGATAAGCCGGATTCTGTGCACGCGCCGCGCCCGAAGACTCGACCCGCGTGGCAGCCATTCCTCTAGGCGCGCCATTACTGACGCGCTCAAGCTTCCTACCCGCAGACGAGACGGGGGCCCCGTCCTGCATCGCGAAGATGCGCGCCTGCCTACTTGGAATTGCTCCGGGTGGAGGTTACCGTGCCGGTCTGCCTTGCGACAGCCGCGGTGCGCTCTTACCGCACCGTTTCACCCTTACCTGATCCCGGCTTGCGCCGGGCCATCGGCGGTTTGCTTTCTGTTGCCCTGTTCCGCGTGTCGCCACGGATGGCCGTTAGCCATCACCCTGCCCTGTGGAGTCCGGACTTTCCTCGCCCTCGTTGGCCGAAGCCGTCGAGGCCGCGACTGCCTGGCCTGCTTTGCTGGCGCGAATTTTAACACCGAATTTGGAAGCGCCTAGCGCTTGCGCCGCCCCGTGCGGAACACGGACGTGTCGTCGTAGAACGCCGGCGATTCGTTCTCGGGCCACCAGCCCGGAATGCCGAGCACCGGCAGCGGCGCGAACATGCGGCTCGTCAAAGCGCCGGGGCCGAGCAGCGCCGCGCTGACGGCTTCATCGAGCCATGCGTCGCGCGTCGGGGTGTCCCATTCGAAATACTCTGCCGGAACGTCGACGATCCATGCATGGCCGGTGCAGCCCTTGAACGGCGCGATCAGCTTTTCGAGCAGCGCATGGCCGAAGCACCGCACTTCGCAGCGCCGCCCCCACGCATCGCGCCACGCGACAAACAGCGTCTGCCACTCGAAGCCGCGTAGCGCGGCGCTCAGCGAAGAATCAGCGCAAGCGAACAGCAGCGCGTTTTCGTCGAAGAGGGTCAGCATGTCGCGCGCACCGCCACGCGTCGGGCCGACGCCGAGCACGTCGAGCTCCGCCGACTGGCGCGCGTTCAGCGCCGCCTTGATGCGCGGAAACGCGAACCACATCGAACCGTTGAAGAAGTCGTGCAGATTGTGGCGCGTCGGCACGCAACCGGTCGACGCTATATGCCCCTCGTACGCGGCACCCGGTGGCAGGTCGTCCTGCGCGATGAACGCAAGAGGCTGGCCGCGGCCGGTGGTCTGTTGCATCTGGGCGGCGTCGGCGTTCATCGCGGCGAGAAGGTCCACGTAGCCGCTCAGCGCGGCTTGCTGCCAACGCTGACCGCGTGTGGCGAATTGCGCGAACCACGGCTTCGACCAGTCGATTGCGGCGAAGCACGGTGGCTGAGGCTCGGGTGCCATGCCGCGCGCAGCTTTGGCCGCCGCGGCTTCATGGTCTACCGCGGAGCCCGCTTTCGCCGCCTTATCAATATTGGCAGCGCGCTGCCCCGCCTCACGCTCCTGCATCTACCGCAGCCTCAAACGAGACGCCAGCCAATCGACTCCCCGCCTCGCAGCGGCACGACCGGCGTATCGCCGGCCGGCAGCTCGGCCGGCAGCGTCCATTCCTCGCGACGCAGCGTGACCTTCTCCGTATTGCGCGGCAGACGGTAGAAGTCCGGACCATGGAAGCTCGCGAAGCCTTCGAGCTTGTCGAGCGCGCCGGCCTTGTCGAATGCTTCGGTATAGAGCTCGAGCGCGTGCAGCGCGGTGTAGCAGCCCGCGCAACCGCACGCGTGTTCCTTCAGCCCCTTCGGATGCGGCGCGCTGTCGGTGCCGAGGAAGAAGCGCGGATCGCCCGAGGTCGCCGCCTCGACCAGCGCGACGCGATGCGTCTCGCGTTTGAGCACCGGCAGGCAGTAGTAATGCGGACGGATGCCGCTTTGGAAAATCGCGTTGCGGTTGTACAGCAGATGGTGCGCGGTGATCGTAGCGCCAAGCAGTTCCGGCGCGACGCCCGCTTCGCGGACGTAGTCGGCCGCGTCCTTCGTCGTGATGTGCTCGAACACGACCTTCAGCGCCGGAAATGCGCGGCGCAGCGGCATCATCACGCGATCGATGAAGACCTTTTCGCGATCGAACAGATCGATGTCCGAATCGGTCACCTCGCCATGCACGAGCAGCGGCATGCCGACTTCCTGCATCACTTCCAGCGTCTTCGCGCACTTCATCAGATCGGTGACGCCCGCGTCGGAGTTCGTCGTCGCGCCCGCCGGGTACAGCTTCACGCCGTGCACGAAGCCGCTCTCGCGCGCGCGGCGGATCTCGTCGGGCGGCGTGTTGTCGGTCAGGTACAGCGTCATCAGCGGCTCGAATTTCGCGCCCTCGGGAATCGCGGCGATGATGCGCTCGCGATATGCCTTCGCCATCGCGGTCGTCGTGACCGGCGGCTTCAGGTTCGGCATGATGATCGCGCGACCGAACTGGCGCGCGGTGTCAGGCAGCACGGCCGCGAGCATCGCGCCGTCGCGCACGTGCAGATGCCAGTCGTCCGGGCGGACCAGTGTGACGGAATCGGGGGAAACGTTGGAAGCAGTCATGGCAGGAATACGAGACTTCGCGCGCCTCGCTGATCGACCGGTCAAACCGCGTTGTAGCGGCCCAAACACATGTCAATTTCGCTATTTGGCGGGTTCGGCTCGGTGATATGCTTGGAAGATCATCATTGTAACGGCTCACTCCGTTCACAGGCTCACCTGCAACATGTGCCAACTTCTCGGAATGAACTGCGCCGCGCCGACGGACGTCACGTTTTCCTTTACCGGCTTTGCGGCGCGTGGCGGCGTCACCGATCACCACGCCGACGGCTGGGGCATCGCTTTCTTTGAAGACAAGGCGTGCCGCTTGTTCATCGATCATCAATCGTCGGCCACGTCGCCGATCGCCGAGATGGTCAAGCGCTATCCGATCAAATCGAAAAACACGATCGCGCACATCCGCAAGGCGACGCAAGGGCACATCCTGCTCGAAAACTGCCACCCGTTCATGCGCGAACTGTGGGGGCGTCACTGGATCTTCGCGCATAACGGCGACCTGCAGGCTTACGCGCCGGAACTGAACGGCGTGTATCAGCCGGTCGGCACGACCGACAGCGAACTCTCGTTCTGCGCGCTGCTGGAAGGTTTGCGTAAGGCTTTTCCGGGCGCGCAGCAGCCGCCGCTTCACGAGCTGTTCGCCGCGCTCGAGACGCTCACGCGTGAAATCACGCAGTACGGCGTGTTCAATTTCCTGATGTCTAACGGCCAGGCCCTGTTCGCGCATTGCTCGACGCATCTGCATTACGTCGTGCGTCGCTGGCCGTTTTCGACCGCGCATCTGGTCGACGCGGACGTGTCGATCGATTTCGCCAAATACACGACACCCGAAGACCGCGTCGCAGTCATCGCGACCAAGCCGCTGACCGACAACGAAGTGTGGACCGCGTTCAAGCCCGGCGATCTGCTGATGTTCCAGCATGGCGACGTGATCGGCCGCGCCAATATTCCGGTGCCGGAGTCGGTGCTCGAAAAGCTGCGCAATCCGGCGCTCGACGCATCGGCGTCGGCCACGACGATCGCGGCGTCGAACGGCGCGCACGCGGTGGGCACGAGCGCAACCACGCTTTCAGCCGACAGCGAAACCGATCTCGAAGCCGCCGATGACACGGCAGCGTTCGAGTCGTAAGCCGCCGCGTCACCCTACGCGTGCGAAACAAAAAGCCGCTCCACGGAGCGGCTTTTTTTCGTCCCGCGCGAGCCCCGAAACGAGGCCTGCGCGCCAACCCTCAGTGCAGAATCTTCGCGAGAAAATCCTTCGCGCGATCCGACTTCGGATTCGCGAAGAAGTCTTCCTTGCGGTCGTCTTCGACGATCAAACCCTTGTCCATGAAAATCACGCGATGCGCGACCTTCTTCGCGAAGCCCATTTCGTGCGTCACGCACATCATGGTCATGCCTTCCTGCGCGAGTTCGACCATCACGTCGAGCACTTCGTTGATCATCTCCGGATCGAGCGCCGAGGTCGGCTCGTCGAACAGCATCGCGATCGGGTCCATGGAGAGCGCACGCGCAATCGCCACGCGCTGCTGCTGACCACCGGACAGCTGCCCCGGATACTTGTCCGCATGTGCGCGCAGACCGACGCGATCGAGCAGCTTCAGGGCCTTCGCGGTCGCCTCGTCGTTCGAGCGGCCGAGCACCTTGACCTGCGCGAGCGTCAGGTTCTGCACGATCGACAGATGCGGAAACAGTTCGAAGTGCTGGAATACCATGCCGACCTTCGAGCGCAGCTTCGACAGATTGGTTTTCTTGTCGGTCAGCGACTGACCGTTGATGACGATCTCGCCCTTCTGGAACGGCTCGAGTCCGTTGACGGTCTTGATCAGCGTGGACTTGCCCGAACCGGACGGCCCGCACACCACGACCACTTCGCCCTTTTTGACTTCCGTCGTGCAGTCGGTCAGCACCTGGAAATGGCCGTACCACTTCGAAACATTCTTGATAGAGATCATCTTGCGACCTTTTTCTGAAGACCTTTGACGAGGCTCGACGCGATCACGCAGATCACGAAATAACACGCGCCCGCGAACAGTACCATCTCGACGTTCGTGCCGTCACGATCGCCAATATTCGTAGCCGTGCGGAAGAAGTCGGCGAGGCTGATCACGTAGACGAGCGACGTATCCTGAAACAGTACGATACCCTGCGTGAGCAGCAGCGGCACCATCGCGCGGAACGCCTGCGGCAGCACGATCAGGCGCATCGCCTGCCCATAGGTCATGCCGAGCGCGAACGACGCGTTGACCTGACCACGCGGCACCGCCTGAATGCCGGCGCGGATGATCTCCGAATAATACGCGGCCTCGAACAGCGAGAACGCGACCATCGCCGAGGCGAGCCGGATGTCGATGTCGGCCGACAGACCGAGCACGCTTTGCAGCACCTGCGGCACGATCAGGAAGAACCACAGCAGCACCATCACGAGCGGGATCGAACGGAAGAGCGTCACGTAACCCTGCGCGAACCATCCGAGCGGCTTGATCGGCGACAGTCGAAACATCGCGAGAATGGTGCCCCAGATGATGCCGAATACGATCGCGATCAACGTGATCTTGAACGTGATGATCGCGCCGGTCCATAGCGTAGGCAGCGCGCCCGGAATACCGCTCCAGTCGAAATGATGCATCACTTTCCTCCGATATAGCCGGGCAGCCGGGCCTTCACTTCGACCCAGCGCATCAGTTGCATCACGATCAGATTGATCAGCATGTATGCGAGCGTGACCGCGATGAACGACTCGTAAGTTTGCGACGTGTAGTCGACGAGCTGGCGCGCCTGCGCGGACAGATCGAGCAGACCGATCGTCGAGGCAACGGCGGAGTTCTTGAAGATGTTCAGAAACTCGGAGGTGAGCGGCGGCACGATGATGCGGTACGCGACCGGCAGCAGCACGTAGCGATACGTCTGCCACTGCGTGAAGCCTACCGCCAGACCGGCCGCGCGCTGGCCGCGCGGCAACGCGTTGATGCCCGAGCGCACCTGCTCGCACACGCGCGCGGCGGTGAAGAGGCCCAGACACACGATCGACGATGAGAAGAACTGCGCGCCCGGCGGCAATTGCTTGAACCAGTTGCCGATCGACACGGGCAGCAGCTCCGGTATCACCAGATACCAGATGAAGAACTGCACGATCAGCGGAATGTTACGGAAAATCGCGACGTAGACGGTGCCGACGCCCGACGCCCATTTGTTGGGCACCGTGCGCAGCACACCGAAGAGCGAGCCGACGATCAGCGCGATCACCCATGCCGACAGCGACACGGTGACCGTCACCCGCAGCCCCGAGAACAGCCAGCCCAGATAGGTGGTCGGCTCGCCCGTGGAGACGGGACTCAGCAGAATGCCCCAGTTCCAGTGATATGACATGACCAAGACTCCGGCAAAAAGAAACGGAAGAAGCGCGTGGCCCCTTCCGTTCCGTTCAGCGTTTCGAAAGTGTCGAAAAAGCAGCTAGGGTTTAGTCGATTGCCTTGTCGTTCGGGTTCTTGAACAGCGCACGCATATCGTCGCTCATCGGGAAGTTCAGGTTCAGGCCCTTCGGCGGGATCGGCGATTCGAACCAGCGCTTGTAGATCTGTTCGCCTTCGCCCGACGTTTGCACCTTCGCGATGGCGTCGTCGGCGACCTTCTTGAAGTCGGGGTCGTTCTTGCGCAGCATGCAGCCGTACGCCTCCCGCGATTGCGGCGTGCCGACAATCACGAAATCGCCCGGGTTGCTCGACTTCGCGCGCTCGCCGGCGAGCAGCGCGTCGTCCATCATGAACGCGGCGGCACGGCCCGTCGACAGCGTCAGGAACGATTCGCCGTGATCCTTCGCGCTGATGATGTTCATGCCCATGTTCTTCTCCTGGTTCATCTTGCGAAGCAGGCGCTCGGACGTGGTGCCGGCGGTCGTGACGACCGTCTTGCCCTTCAGGTCCGGGAAGTCCTTGATGCCGGAATCTTTCTTGGTCATCAGGCGCGTGCCGATCACGAAGATCGTGTTCGTGAAGGCGGCCTGCTGCTGACGCTCGAGGTTATTCGTGGTGGAGCCGCACTCGATGTCGACCGTGCCGTTCTGCACGAGCGGAATGCGGTTCTGCGACGTGACCGGCACGAGCTTCACCTTCAGGTTCGGCATGTTCAGCTTCTGCTTGACGGCCTCGACGATCTTCATCGCGTAATCCTGCGAGTAGCCGATCACGTTCTGCTTTTCGTCGTAATAGGAGAACGGGATCGACGATTCGCGATGGCCCAGCGAAATGACGCCCGTATCCTTGATCTTTTTCAGCGTGCCCGAGTCTTGCGCATGCGCGCCAACCGTAAACAGTCCGAGAGTCGCGAGCAGCAGCGCAGCTTTTTTAATCTTCATCTTGATCTCCTTGGCAAGAACCGGCGCCAGTGTAACAAAGTAATTTTTCTGAAAGTATCGCTATTAACCATTCTGTTGCGCGCACGCCGCGATGGGCCCGCGGCGCCGTGGCACGGCCGTTTCGCGGATATGAGAAGGCGGGCGGCATCGATAGGATGCCGCCCGCCGGTCAAACACGCCGTCTTGTGGACCGCGTTGATGCACGAAGTTTCGACGGTGTGCGCCTCCCGGCCCGGATACCGCGCCGCGTCACCGCCGTTTCAAACAAGATAGGACACGGTCCATCAGGGATACAAGCCGCGCATCTCGCGCGCCTGCAAAATCCGCTTACACGCGACGATGAACGCAGCCGTGCGCACCGACACGTTCTGCTCGCTCGACACCTGCCACACCGCCGCGAACGCTTCGCGCATCACGCGCTCGAGGCGCTCGTTGATCTCGTCCTCGGTCCAGAAGAAGCTCGAGAAGTCCTGGACCCATTCGAAATATGACACTGTCACACCGCCGGCATTTGCGACCACGTCCGGAATCACGAGGATGCCGCGATCGTGCAGGATGTCGTCCGCCGCCGTAGTGGTCGGGCCGTTCGCGCCCTCGACGATGATCCTGGTCTTGATCTTGCCTGCGTTTTTTTCGGTGATCTGATTTTCCAGCGCCGCCGGAATCAGGATGTCCGACTCGACGGTCCAGAACTCATCACCGGTGATCGCGTCCGCTTCGGGGAAACCGCCGACGCCGCCCGTCTTCGCGACGTAGTCGAGCAGCGCGACCGCGTCGATGCCGGTGGACTTGTACACCGAGCCGGTGTGGTCCTGCACCGCGACGACCTTCGCGCCCGCCTCCTGGAACAGACGCGCGGCGATGCCGCCGACGTTGCCGAAGCCCTGCACCGCGATACGCGCGCCTTCGATGTCGAAGCCGATGCGGCGAGCCGCTTCGCAGCCCACCACGAACACGCCGCGGCCGGTCGCCTCGCGACGGCCGAGCGAGCCGCCGAGCGTGATCGGCTTGCCCGTCACGACGCCGGTGGCCGTCTGGCCCTGATTCATCGAGTACGTGTCCATCATCCACGCCATGATCTGCTCGTTCGTGTTCACGTCCGGCGCGGGGATGTCGGTATTCGGTCCGATGATGATGCCGATCTCGCTCGTGTAGCGGCGCGTCACGCGCTCGAGCTCGCCACGCGACAGCGTGCGCGGATCGACGCGGATGCCGCCCTTCGCGCCGCCGTACGGCACGTTCACCGCCGCATTCTTCACCGACATCCACGCGGACAGCGCCATCACTTCGGATAGCGTAACGTCCTGGTGATAACGCACGCCGCCCTTGCCCGGACCGCGCGACACGTTGTGTTGCACGCGATAACCCTCGAAGTGCGCGACCGTGCCGTTGTCGAGTTCGATGGGCACGTCGACGACGAGAATGCGCTTCGGGCGTTTCAGGGTTTCGAGCCAGCGGGACAGCGAACCGAGATACGGCGCGACGCGGTCGACCTGGCGCAGATAGTTGCCCCAAGGGCCGAGGTCTTCCTTATTGAGGTAGGAGGGAACGGCTTGCAACGTTGAGGCGGCTTGTACCGATTCTGCGGCTTGTTGCTGGGATGACATGAACGCTCCGGCGTTTGATCGAGTACGGGCATTGTGGAAAAACGCCGTATCGAAATCCAATGCCGTTTCCTTATCCCGTTATGTTTTTCTTGCATAACGTTCGCAAAGCCGCAAATTCGCGTCGTCGCGACGCAGTTCGAGTTTGAGTTTTATGCCGCGGCTCAGGCGGCGCTCTGCCGGAGTTCCTCCGACACCACGTCCCACAACTGGCGCACGAGAATCTGGCGCGCGTCGTCGCTTTTCGCGGCGAGCTTGTCGCGATACAGGCGAATCTCCATGCTGAGCGTCAGCTGCCCTTCGGGCGTGCCGCGCGTCGCGCGATCGAGGCGGATCAGCCGGCCTTCGGCCACCGCATCTTCGACCGCGCTATGCGGCAGAAACGCGATGCCGTGACCAGCGAGCGCCATCGCCTTGAGCCCCTCGGCCATGTCGGTTTCGTAGAGCCGGTCGAGGTACAGGCGCTCCGGCGCGTTCGCGAGAATCACCTCGGTCATGCGCCCGAGGTACGCGTTCGGCGTGTACGACAGATACGGCGCGGGCGCCTCGGCCGAGCCTGGCAGCGTGTGACGCGGCCGGCCCGCGCGGGCCGGCGCCGAGAACGGGCTGATCGGCTCGTGGCCGAGCGTCAGCATGTCGTAGCGCGCCGGATCGAGCGCGACCGGATGGCTCGGATGGTGGTAGCCCATCATCAGATCGCAGCCGCCTTCCACCAGCGAGAGCGCCGCGTCGTGCACGTTCAGCGCGCGCAGCCGCGTGTGGATCGGGCCCATCTGCGCCTCGATGCGCTGCAGCCAGCGCGGAAAGTAAGTGAGCGACAGCGTGTGGGGGACCGCGAATTCGATCGTCGCCTGGGGCGTCGCCGTGTGGCCGCGCAGCAGCGCGCGCGCCTCGTGGAATTGCGACAGCATCGCGAGCGCCTGCTCGTTGAACACCTGGCCGGCCGCCGTGAGCCGCGTCGGATAAACAGAACGGTCGATCAGTTCCGTGCCGAGCCACGCCTCGAGCGCCTGGATGCGGCGCGAGAAAGCCGGCTGCGTGACGTGGCGCAACTCGGCCGAGCGGCTGAAGCTACGCGTTTCCGCGAGCGAAATGAAGTCTTCGAGCCATTTCAGTTCCATGCGATTGCGCTTGCCGTCGAGAGGGAAGAAGTCTGCATTCTAGCGGCGCGGATTGCGACCGACGCATCCGGGCGGGCCGATCGCGTCACAGTGGTAAAATCCACGGTTCCCTCCGTTCCCGACCCGCTCGCTGAGCGCTCAACCGCTTCAACCCGGTCCTCATCATGTCCGACACCCGCCCCGACACCCTGTTCGCGCTGAACGCGCTTTCCCCGCTCGACGGCCGCTACGCCGCCAAAACCGAAGCCCTGCGCGACTGGCTCTCGGAAGCCGCCTTCATGCGCAATCGCGTGACGGTCGAAATCCACTGGCTGATCGCGCTGTCGCGCGCCGGCTTCGCCGAAGTGCCGCGCTTCTCCGAGGCGTCCGAGCAATTCCTGCTGCAACTGGCCGAGCGCTTCACCGCGCACGACGCCGCGCGCATCAAGGAAATCGAGCGCGTGACGAACCACGACGTGAAGGCCGTCGAATACTGGTTGAAGGAATCGGTGAAGGGCCATGAAGAACTGGAGCGCGCGAGCGAGTTCATCCACTTCGCGTGCACGTCGGAAGACATCAACAACACGTCGCACGGCCTGATGCTCGCCGGCGCGCGCGAACACGTGATCCTGCCGGCGCTGCGCTCGGTGCATCAACGCCTCGTTGCGCTCGCGCACGCGCACGCCGCCCAGCCGATGCTGTCGCGCACGCACGGCCAGCCGGCCAGCCCGACCACGCTCGGCAAGGAAATCGCCAACGTCGCCGCGCGGCTCGCGCGTGCGATCGAGCGGGTCGCGAAGGTCGAACTGCTCGGCAAGATGAACGGCGCGGTCGGCAACTTCAACGCGCACCTGTCCGCGTATCCGGAGTTCGACTGGGAAGCATTCTCGAAGGACGTCGTCGAGAACCGTCTGAAGCTCGCGTTCAATCCGTACACGATCCAGATCGAGCCGCACGACTACATGGCCGAGCTGTTCGACGCGATCTCGCGCGCGAACACGATCCTGCTGGATCTGGACCGCGACGTGTGGGGCTACATCTCGGTCGGCTACTTCAAGCAGCGCACGAAGGCCGGCGAAATCGGTTCGTCGACGATGCCGCACAAGGTCAACCCAATCGACTTCGAAAACTCCGAAGGCAACCTCGGCCTCGCGAACGCGACGTTGCGTCACCTCGCCGACAAGCTGCCGGTGTCGCGCTGGCAGCGCGACCTGACCGACTCGACGGTGCTGCGCAACATCGGCGTCGCGTTCGGCTACTCGCTGCTCGCGTACGACTCGCTGATCCGCGGCCTCGACAAGCTCGAAGTGAACGCGCAACGTCTGGACGAAGACCTCGACAACTGCTGGGAAGTGCTGGCCGAGCCGGTGCAGACCGTGATGCGCCGTTACGGCATCGAGAATCCGTACGAGCAGCTGAAGGAGCTCACGCGCGGCAAGGGCATCACGCGCGAGGCGCTGCAGAGCTTCATTGGCGGCCTGGCGATTCCGCAGGACGCGAAGGACCGCCTGCTCGCGATGACGCCCGGCTCGTACATCGGCCGGGCCGTCGAACTGGCGAAGCGGATCGGCTGATCTGCTGGCCCAGCTTCTTCAATGCATAAAAAAGCCGCTCCGAGGAGCGGCTTTTTTTCGTCCCGCGTTCGAAGCTGGAACGCGAAGCAATCAACGACTCAGCGCGCTTCGACCTGCCTGAGCACCTCGTCGACGATCTGTTCCGGCGTCAGATCGATGCTGACCGTGATCGCTTCGTCGTCACCGGGCTCCTCGAGCGTATCGAGCTGGCTTTGCAGCAGCGACGGATCGAAGAAATGCCCGGTGCGATCCCCGAGACGCTCCGCGAGCACCTCGCGCGAACCCTTCAGGTAGACGAAGCACACGTCCTTGTCGCCGGCACGCAGAATGTCGCGATATGAGCGCTTCAGCGACGAACACGTGAACACCGCCGTCTCGCCCGCTTTCTGCTTTTCCTCGATCGCCGCGCGGATCGTCTTCAGCCACGGCCAGCGGTCTTCGTCGGTGAGCGGAATGCCGTGGTGCATCTTCTCCTTGTTCGCCGCGCTATGGAACGCGTCGCCGTCGGTGAACGCGCAATGCAGGCGCTCGGCCAGCATTTCGCCAATCCTCGTCTTGCCGGCGCCCGACACGCCCATTGCGATCAGAATCATTTGAAACTCCTTACAGGACCGCCGCGAGTGCGAAGGTCAGGCCCAGCCCCATCACCGAAATGATGGTTTCGAGGAGCGACCACGTCTTGAAGGTCTGCACCACCGTCATGCCGAAATATTCCTTGATCAGCCAGAAGCCGCCGTCGTTCACGTGCGAGAAGATCAGCGAGCCCGAGCCGGTCGCGAGCACCATCAGTTCCGGCTTCACCTGCACCGCGCCCGCCGCCGCGATCGGCGCGACGATGCCGCAGGCGGTCGTCATCGCGACGGTGGCCGAGCCGGTCGCGAGACGCATCATCGCCGCGACGAGCCAGCCGAACAGCAGCGGCGACAGATGCATCGCGGTCGCCACGCTGGTGATTTCCTTCGAAATGCCGCTATCCATCAGTACGCGGCCAAAACCGCCGCCCGCACCGACGATCAGTGTAATACCCGCGATCGGCGCCAGACATTCTCCGCAGAACTTCTGGATCTGCTCGCGGTTAAAGCCGCGGCTCGCGCCGAAGGTCCAGAAGCTGACCAGCACGGCCGTCAGCAGCGCGACGTCGGTGTTGCCGAAAAAGCGCAGCAGATCGTTCGGCAGCGTCTTCGGCTCGAAGACCAGGTCGGCCCAGCTGCCGACCAGCATCAGGACCACCGGCAACAGGATCGTGACCAGCGTGATGCCGAAGCCCGGCAGTTCGCGCTTCGGTGCAGCGGCCTTCGCGGCGTTACCACTTTGCACGCCGTTGGCGTCCTTCACGTCGCTGCCCAGAAATTGCGCGGCAAGCGGATTTTCCTTCGGCAACTGGATATGACGGCTCACCAGCAACGCGAACAGCGGACCGGCGACGATCGCGCACGGCACGCCGACGATCAGACCGTAGGCGATCGTCTTGCCGATGTCCGCGTGATACGCCTGCACGGCGAGCAGTGCGGCCGGGTGCGGCGGAATCAGCCCGTGCACGACGGACAGACCCGCGACCATCGGCAGGCCGACCAGCAGCAGCGATTTGTTGGTGCGCTTGGCGACGTTGAACGCGATCGGAATCAGCAGCACGAAGCCGACTTCGAAGAACACCGGCAAGCCGACGATGATCGCGACCACCATCATCGCCCAGTGAATGTGTTTCTCACCGAACCAGTTGATCAGCGTGGTCGCGACGCGCTCGGCGCCGCCCGATTCGGCCATCATCTTGCCGAGCATCGTACCGAGACCGACGACGATGGCAATGTGCCCGAGCGTGTTGCCGTTCCCCGTTTCGAACGATTTGACGATGGTCTGCATCGGCATGCCGGCCACGAGGCCCAGCAGCAACGACACGATGATCAGAACGAGAAACGGATAGACCTTGAAGCGCGTGATCATCAAGATCAGCAGCGCGATCGCGATCAATGCGTAGACCAGCAGCAAGCTGCCGTGGGCAGATTCCATGAAGCCCCTCCTTTGGTTTATTGATTTCAGAGTGCGGATGCGGCCGGCACTACGTCTCACGGCAACCTGCGCGATGCCTGAAAACCCGGCTAGCCGCGCGGACGCTGAATTCTACTGTTTGTTTCCAGAAAGCGCGCGCAAATCCAGCACGCATATCAAGCAAAAAAAGAGTCTCGGCGCGACAGCCTGATGCGGCTGTATCGACGAGACTCCTGGGCCCGGTTCAGTCGACCGATGCGCTATTGGGTTGTGGGGCTTAGTGCGCGGGTGCCGCCAGCTGGCTCGCGGCGCGCGCGAGGCGCGTGACCTCGTCCCAGTTCTGCGCGGCAAGCGCGGCCTTCGGCGTGAGCCACGAACCGCCGACACAGACCACGTTCGGCAGCGACAGGAAGTGCGGCGCGCTTTCCGGCGTGATGCCGCCGGTCGGGCAGAACTTCAGCGCCGGGAACGGGCCGTGGAACGCCTGCAGCATCGGCACGCCGCCCGCCTGCTGTGCGGGGAAGAACTTGACGATCTCGTAGCCGAGCTCGAGCGCGAGGATGATGTCCGACGGCGTCATCACGCCGGGCAACAGCGGCAGACCCACATCCTGCGCGGCCTTGTGCATGTCCTTGGTCAGACCCGGCGACACGCCGAACTGCGCGCCCGCCTTCTTCGCCTGGGCGCAATGCTCGGGCTTCGTGATCGTGCCGACACCGACCACGATGTCGTCCGCGAGTTCGCACGCACGCTCGATCGCGCCGAGGCCCGCCGGCGTGCGCAGCGTGATTTCGAGCACCTTCACGCCGCCCGCGTGCAACGCGCGCGACACGTGTTCGCCCTGTTCGACCGTGTCGAACGCGAGCACCGGAATCACCGGGCCGAGGCGCACGATATCGCTTACTGTTTTCGACGTCATAGTCAGACTCCTTGTTTCTGCGGCGCCGCGCCGGCTTGCGCGGTGCTCGTGTGATGGTCGCTGGGTTGATGGCCGTGCTGATGGTCACCGTCGTGGCCGTGCTTGTGATGGCTGCCGTGGCCGTGCTGGCCGTCGACCGTGCCACCCTCGCCGACCAGCTTGCCGAACACCGACGCGCCCTGCTCCGCCGGCGCCGCCGCCGCACGGAACACGCCGAACAGCTCGCGGCCGAAGCCGACTTCGTTGTCCGCCTGATGCAGCGGCTCGGCGTTCGGACGCGCGGCCCACTCGGCTGCGTCGATTTCGATGTCGAGCACGCCCGCTTCGGCGTCGATCACCAGCATGTCGCCCGTGCGCACTTTGCCGATCGGGCCTTGCAGCAACGCTTCCGGCGACAGATGGATGACCGCCGGCACCTTGCCCGACGCACCCGACATACGGCCATCGGTCACCAGCGCGACATGGAAACCCTGATCCTGCAGCACACCGAGCAGCGGCGTCAAACGATGCAACTCGGGCATGCCGTTTGCGCGTGCGCCCTGGAAGCGCACCACCGCGATGAAGTCGCGCTTGAGCTCGCCCTTGTCGAACGCTTCCTGCACCGCCTCCTGCGAATCGAACACGATTGCCGGCGCCTTCACCTTGCGATGCTGCGCCGCGACCGCCGAAATCTTGATTACGCCGCGGCCGAGCTTGCCCTGCATCAGACGCAGGCCGCCGTCCGGCTGGAACGGCTCCTTGATGTCGCGCAGCACCGCTGTGTCCGCGCTCGCCTCGACACCTGCCACCCATTGCAGCTTGCCGTCGAGCAGCTTCGGCTCCTCGGTGTAGCGCTTCAGGCCCTTGCCCGCGACCGTGTTCACGTCTTCATGCAGCAGACCGCCTTCGAGCAGATTGCGCACGAGGAACGCGACGCCGCCCGCCGCGTGGAAGTGGTTCACGTCGGCCTTGCCGTTCGGATAGATCTTCGCAAGCAGCGGTACCGCCTGCGACAGCGTGTCGAAGTCGTCCCAGTCGATCACGATGCCGGCCGCGCGCGCGATTGCGACGAGGTGCAGCGTGTGATTGGTCGAGCCGCCGGTCGCCAGCAGCGCGACGATGCCGTTGACGATCGCCTTCTCGTCGACCACATGGCCGATCGGCATGTAGTGGCCGCGCTCGACCGTCAGATCGAGCACGCGGCGCGCGGCCTGCGCGGTCAGCGCGTCGCGCAGCGGCGTGTGCGGATGCACGAAGGCCGAGCCCGGCAGATGCAGGCCCATCACTTCCATCAGCATCTGGTTGCTGTTCGCGGTGCCGTAGAACGTGCAGGTGCCGTGGCTGTGATAGGCGGCCGCCTCCGCTTCGAGCAGCGCGTCGCGGCCGCACTGGCCGGTCGCGAACTGCTGACGCGTCCTGGCTTTGTCGTCGTTCGACAAGCCGCTTGCCATCGGGCCGGCCGGCACGAAGATGGTCGGCAAATGGCCGAACTGCAGCGCGCCGATCAGCAGGCCCGGCACGATCTTGTCGCAGATGCCGAGGCACAGCGCCGCGTCGAACATGTTGTGGGTAAGCGCGACGGCCGTGCTCATCGCGATCACTTCGCGCGAGAACAGCGACAGCTCCATGCCCGCGTTGCCCTGCGTGACGCCGTCGCACATCGCCGGCACGCCGCCCGCGAATTGCGCGACGCCGCCGTTTTCGCGCGCGGCCTGCTTGATGATGTCCGGGTAGTTTTTGTACGGCGCGTGCGCCGACAGCATCTCGTTGTACGACGACACGATGCCGATATTCGGCTCGCGAATCTGCTTGATCACGAGCTTGTCGTTGCCCTCGAGGCCGGCGAAACCGTGAGCGAGGTTCGCGCACGACAACGCGCCGCGCGCCGGAAAGCGCCCCTGCGCATGTTCGATGCGGGCCAGATACGCTTCGCGCGTGGGCTTGCTGCGCTCGATCACGCGTTGCGTGACCTTCAACAATTGCGAATGCGGGGAAACCATCGGAGCTCCTTCGTCGCTGGCGGCAGGCGCACGCATGACACCAGGCGGTATCGCGGGGTTGTGATATTGAACGACGTCATCTTAGTAGAAAAACTACATGATCGCAATGACGAACTCTGTTGCGGCGCCGCATGGCGCGGATCGCCAAGTCGCCCTACTGGCGCGCCTCAGCGCTTTACAGCAGAAACCCAGGGAATACACTTACTCGCCGATATGTAGTTTTTGTACCTATCTTTTGTGCGCCAACGACCAATCGGATATAGTCCACACGTTCTTCAGCATAGTGCGAGTTTTCCGATGATGCTGTCCCAGGTGGAAGAGATGCGCGACCAGCTGCGCCCGTCCGAGCGCAAGCTGGCCGATTACGTGATCGAGGCGCCGCGCGAGGTGCTCGATCTGTCGATGACCGAGGTCGCCGCGCGCGCGGGCGTGAGTCAGCCGACGATCGCGCGCTTCTGTCACGCGCTCGGTTTCTCCGGCTTTCGCGAATTCAAGATCCGTCTCGCGCAGGGCATCGCCAGCGAAGTGCCCGCCGTCTATCGCGACGTGCGGCCCGACGAGCCGACGCCGGGCGTCGCCGCGAAGGTGCTCGACCGGACGATCGGCGCGCTGATTCAGGTGCGCAACAATCTGTCGTCGGATAGCGTCGCCGCGGCGATCGACATGCTCGCGCAAGCGAAGCGCATCGAGTTCTACGGAGCGGGCGGCTCAGGCATCGCCGCGCTCGACGTGCAGCACAAGTTCTTTCGGCTCGGCATGCCGAGCGTCGCGTATTCGGACCCGCATACGTTTCTGATGTCGGCCGCGCTGCTCGGACCTGGGGACGTGGTCGTCGCGATTTCCAATACGGGTCGCACGCGCGACATCATCGATGCCGCGAAGGCCGCGCTGAACGCGGGCGCGAAGGTGATCGCGATCACGCACGGCAATTCGCCGCTCGCGCGGCTCGCAACCGTGGGCCTCTTTGCGAACGTCGACGAAGACACCGACATCTTCTCCCCGATGACCTCGCGCGTGTCACATCTGGCGATCGGCGACATTCTGGCGGTCGGCGTCGCGCTGAGCCGCGGGCCCGAACTGCTGGAGAAGCTCGCGCAAACGAAGGAAGTGATCCACCGGCGGCGGGTGGATTCGCAGGGGTGAACCGCTGCGATGAAACGCGGAACGACGGAATAACGCAAAAGGGCGGTGTGCCATTCAACCGGCATACCGCCCTTTGGTCTATTCCAGCGCCCTGCTTAACGCCGTCAGCCGCTCAGAACGGCTTGATCACCACCAGCGCGACCGCGGCGAGCATACCGAGCACCGGCAGCTCGTTGAACATCCGATACCACTTGTCCGAGCGGCGATTCTCGCCGCGCTCGAACCTGCGCAACAGCACGCCGCAATACGCGTGATAGATGACGAGGAGCACGACCACGCCGACCTTCGCGTGAATCCAGCCCTGCCCGCTGCCGATGCCGATCACGAGCCACAACCACAGGCCGCACGCGATCGCGGGCACGGCGATGAAGCTCATGAAGCGGAACAGCTTGCGCGCCATCAGCAGAAGACGCGCCGTCGCGGCGGGTTCCGTTTCCATCGCCAGATTGACGAAGATGCGCGGCAGATAGAACAGGCCGGCAAACCAGGAGGCAATCAATACGATGTGAAACGTCTTTACCCAAAGCATCGGCGGGGGTCCTTGTGGTCCTTGTTGTTGTGGCGCTTCGATTCGTGCTTTATTGACGGCCTTCGCCATGACCCAGCACGACGTATTTCAGCGACGTCAGCCCTTCGAGGCCGACCGGGCCGCGCGCGTGCAGCTTGTCGTTCGAAATGCCGATCTCGGCGCCGAGGCCGAACTCGAAGCCGTCCGCGAAACGCGTTGACGCGTTGACCATCACGCTCGCCGAATCGACTTCGCGCAGGAAGCGCATCGCGCGATCGTGGTCTTCGGTGACGATCGCGTCGGTGTGCTGCGAGCTATACGTGTTGATGTGCTCGATCGCCGCGTCGATGCCGTCGACCACCTTGATCGCGAGCACCGGCGCGAGATATTCGGTGCGCCAGTCTTCCTCGCTCGCATCGACGAGCGGACCGACGCCCGCATCGGCCAGCACTGCGCGCGCCGCCGCATCGACGCGCAGCTCGACGTCCTTGCCCCGATACAGCTTGCCGAGCGGCGGCAGCACCTCAGCGGCGATGCCGCGCGCGACCAGCAGCGTCTCCATCGTGTTGCAGGTGCCGTAGCGGTGCGTCTTCGCGTTGTCGCAGACGTTCAGCGCCTTCGGCAGGTCCGCGCGATCGTCGACATAAACGTGGCAGATGCCGTCGAGGTGCTTGATCATCGGCACGCGCGCTTCGTTCATCAAACGCTCGATCAGGCTCTTGCCGCCGCGCGGCACGATCACATCGACGTACCCGGTCATCGTGATGAGCTTGCCGACCGCCGCGCGGTCCGACGTCGCGACCACCTGCACCGCGTCCTGCGGCAGACCGGCCGCTTCGAGGCCCTCGCCGATCAGCTTCGCGAGCGCGGTATTGCATTCGAGCGCTTCCGAGCCGCCGCGCAAAATGGTCGCGTTGCCGGACTTCAGGCACAGCGCCGCCGCGTCGATCGTCACGTTCGGGCGCGATTCGTAGATGATGCCGATCACCCCGAGCGGCACACGCATCTGGCCGACCTGGATGCCGCTCGGCCGGTACTTCAGATTGCTGATCTCGCCGATGGGGTCGGCCAGCGCCGCGACCTGGCGCAGGCCTTCGACCATCGTTTTCAGCGCCTTGTCGGACAGCGTC
Organism: Paraburkholderia sp. Cpub6; assembly: GCF_014201065.1. Classification (NCBI taxonomy): domain Bacteria; kingdom Pseudomonadati; phylum Pseudomonadota; class Betaproteobacteria; order Burkholderiales; family Burkholderiaceae; genus Paraburkholderia; species Paraburkholderia sp. Cpub6. The sequence goes on along the minus strand of NZ_JACHDM010000002.1, from coordinate 113,289 downwards.
AACCGGTCGATGAACGCGGCATCGTGGCCCTTGCCGCGGGCGCGTTCGAGGTCGCGCGCGTTGGCGGCCTTCAGCAGATCGGCATCGCGCTCGATCGCCTCGGCAACGGCCGCAAGCGCCGCATTCTTCGCGGCGGTCGACGCCCGCGCCATCGCGCGCGAAGCCTGACGGGCGCGTTGGCCGAGGTCGGTCATGTACTGGTCGATATCCATGGTCATTCTCGTGATGCCCCGCACGTTGGCATGCGGTGGTCGGGCAGGATTAGCGAAAAATCAAACGATTGTAAGTCGGGTACCGGGGCTTTGCTCGCACGCGGGCGGCGGGTGCACTGTGCTGTCGCAGGTTCGCCGATGCGTTTCGTTCGGCGCGTGGCACGCGAAACACGCTGGTCTGTATGTGTGGAACGACTGGCAGTTGGTACACGATTGCTCGCGTCAGCCACTGCTTCGACGCTCGCGCGACTCAGGTGTGCCGCTTCAGACTGGCCGCCGCGCTGGCGCCGCCGTTGGCACCCGAGGTCGCGGCGGCGGCACTGGCGAAGCTGCCGACGGTTTCGGCGCCGCCACCGTCATCGCGAGTTCGAACAGGCCGTCCCACGGATCGGGCGGCGGATCGTTGCGATGATTACCCGGCGTGCCGCCCGACAGCCCCTTCACCTGCCGGTCGAGCCGCGCCGCCAGCGCGAGTGCCGTCTCGAGCGCCGCTTCGCTGACGCGCGACAGCGCAGGTCCGATCAGCCGTTCGCGCGGACCCCACACGCGGTTCTCGCGCGTGAGCATCGCGAGCGGCTTGCCGGCCGCGACGCCGCGCTTGATCCGCAGCAGCGTGCGCACTTCTTCGACGACCGCCCACAGCACGAGCACCGCGGCCTCGCCTTCACCGCGCAGCCCGTCGAGCATGCGCGCGAGACGGCCGACGTCGCCCGCGAGCATCGCCTCGTTGAGCTTGAACACGTCGTAGCGCGCGACGTTGAGCACCGCGTCCTGAACCTGATCGAAGCTCAGCGAGCCGTTCGGATACAGCAGCCCGAGCTTCTGGATTTCCTGATGCGCGGCGAGCAGATTGCCCTCGACGCGCTCGGCGATGAACGCGAGCGCTCGCCGCCCCTCCTCGCCGGCTGCGACGCGCTGACCTTGGGCCGCGAGCCGCTGCCCGACCCAGTTCGGCAGCTGCGCGCGCTCGACCGGATCGATCTTCAGCGCGACGCCGGCGTCGGCGAGCGCGGTGAACCATGCCGACTTTTGCGTGGCCGCATCGAGGCGCGGCAGCGTAATCATCGTCAGCACGTCGTCGTTGACGGTGGATGCGAGCACCTTCAGCGCATCGGCGCCTTCCTTACCGGGTTTGCCCGACGGAATGCGCAACTCGACCAGCTGACGGTCGCCGAACAGCGACATCGACTGGCTCGCGCCGAGCAGCGAGCTCCAGTCGAAACCGCGCTCGACCGTGAACACCGAGCGGTCGGTGAAACCGGCCGCGCGCGCCGCCGCGCGGATGCGATCGCACGCTTCCTGCGCGAGCAGATGCTCGTCGCCGTATACGACGTACAGTCCGGCGAGGCCGCGGGCGAGATGCGCTTCGAGCGCGTCAGGTCGCAGTTGCATGGCTGGCGGTTGACGGGATGAATGAGATTCGACGAATCACGAACGGCGCGATGCTCACAGCGGCGGCGGCGGCAGCGGTGCGCGCGGCGCGATGGCCGGCACGGCCTCGGCCGGCGTCGGATGCAGCGAGCGCACCACGCCGAGACGGCGGACCAGCTGATCGACCGCGTCGTTTTCCATGTCGGCGAACAGGATGTCGGACTCGGCGGCCTTCGCCTGCGAGAACTGGTCGCTATAGGTCATCGCGCGGTTCAGCGCGATCACGCTGCCCGGAATCAACACGGTGCCGTCCTTGCCGGTCAGCGTGTAGTTCATCTGCAGGTTCAGCTGATACTCGGCGACGACGCCCAGCGAATTCAGCGTCAGCGTGCTGACGTTGCGGTTCTGCGTGATCTGCAGCAGCGCATCGGCATTGGCGGGCGAGCTGACCACCACGGTGTCGCTGCCGCCCTGCACGATGCGCGTGAAGCGCGCCATGGCCGCGGGCGAGCCGCCCGCCACATAGAGGCGCTTGAACGCGAAGTCCTGCTGGCCGCGCAACTGGAAGCCGCAGGCCGACAACATCATTACGCTGCAAGCGAGCGTCAAAAACGATCTGCGAGTCACATTCGCTCCCGGTTCGCAGTGGATTCGCGGTGCCGAGGAACGCCGCCGGGCGGGCGGCGCTCCGTCTGCCGGATGAGGGCCTGGAACGTCAAACGACCACGTTCACGAGGCGGCCCGGCACCACGATGATCTTCTTAGGTACCTTGCCTTCGCTGAACTTCACGACCATTGCGTGCTCGGCCGAGAGCTGCTCGATCGCTTCGCGAGACGCGTCCTTCGCGACCGTGATCGCGCCGCGCACCTTACCGTTCACCTGCAGCACGAGTTCGATCTCGGCCTGTTCGAGCGCCTTCTCGTCGACCTTCGGCCACGGCGCGTCGAGCAGTGGGCCGAATTCGTCGGCATAGCCGAGCTCCTGCCACAGCTGGAACGTCAGGTGCGGCACGACCGGGTACAGCACGCGCAGCATCACACCGTAGGTTTCACGCAGCACGGCGGTCTGCGCGCCCTTCGCGCCGTCGAGCGCGTTGAGCATCTTCATCGCGGCCGATACCACCGTGTTGTACTGAAGACGCTGATAGTCGAAATCGGCCTGCTTCAGCACGCTATAGATCTCACGACGCAGCGCCTTGTCGGTGTCGTTGAATCGTGCGGCGTCCAACTGGCCACCCGCGCGCAGCGCGGCTTCGTTCGAATAGCCGAAGTTCCACACGCGACGCAGGAAGCGGCTCGCGCCTTCGACGCCCGAACCCGACCACTCGAGCTGCTGCTCGGGCGGCGCCGCGAACATCACGAACAGACGCGCGGTGTCCGCGCCGTGCTGATCGATCAGCGTCTGCGGGTCGACGCCGTTGTTCTTCGACTTCGACATCTTCTCGACGCCGCCGAGCACGACCGGCTGGCCGTCAGCGTTCAGCACCGCGCCGACCGGGCGGCCCTTGTCGTCGAACGACACGGTCACTTCCGCCGGGTTGTACCAGGTCTTCTTGCCCGCTTCGTTTTCGCGGTAATAGGTTTCGTTGAGCACCATGCCCTGCGTGAGCAGGTTCTTCGCCGGTTCGCCGAACTTCACGAGACCGAGGTCGCGCATCACCTTCGCCCAGAAACGCGAGTACAGCAGGTGCAGGATCGCGTGTTCGATACCGCCGATGTATTGATCCATCGGCGCCCAGTAGTCGGTGCGCTCGTCGACCATCGTCTTCGCATCCGGCGACGCGTAGCGGTAGAAGTACCACGACGAATCGACGAAGGTGTCCATCGTGTCGGTTTCGCGCTTTGCCGCGCCGCCGCAGCTCGGGCACGTGCAGTTCAGGAACGCTTCGGACTTCGCGAGCGGATTGCCCGTGCCGTCCGGCACCAGGTCTTCCGGCAGCACGACCGGCAGGTCTTTTTCCGGCACCGGCACGTCGCCGCACTTCGGGCAGTGGATGATCGGGATCGGCGTGCCCCAGTAACGCTGGCGCGAGACGCCCCAGTCACGCAGACGCCACGTGATCTGCTTGTCGCCGAGGCCCAGTTCCTTGAGATCGGCGGCGATGCGGTCTACGGCTTCGTCGTAGGCGAGGCCGTCGTACTTGCCGCTGTTCACCAGCGTGCCGGTCTTCTCGCCGTACCAGTCCGCCCACGCTTCGGTCGAGAATTCCTTGCCCTCGACCGCGACGACCTGCCTGACCGGCAGACCGTATTTCTTCACGAACGCGAAGTCGCGCTCATCGTGCGCCGGCACGCCCATCACCGCGCCTTCGCCGTAAGTCATCAGCACGTAGTTGCCGATCCACACCTCGACCTTCGCCTGCGTCAGCGGATGCGTGACGTAGAAGCCGGTGGCCATGCCTTTCTTTTCCATCGTCGCGACGTCGGCTTCGGCGACGCCGCCGCGCTTGCATTCGTCGATGAACGGCTGCAGTTCCGGCTTGTCTTGCGCGAGACGCGTGGCGAGCGGATGCTCGGCGGCGATCGCGCAGAACGTGACGCCCATGATCGTGTCGGCGCGCGTCGTGAACACGCGCAGCAGCTTCTGTTCGCCGTCGATTTCATACGGGAAGCCGAAGTTCACGCCGAAGCTCTTGCCGATCCAGTTCTGCTGCATGATCTTCACGCGCTCGGGCCAGCCGAGGCCTTCGAGATCGTTCAGCAGGTCATCCGCGTACTGCGTGATGCGCATGTAGTACATCGGGATTTCGCGCTTTTCGACGAGCGCGCCCGAGCGCCAGCCGCGCCCATCGATCACCTGCTCGTTCGCGAGCACGGTCTGGTCGACCGGGTCCCAGTTCACGGTGCCGGTTTTCTTGTACGCGATGCCCTTTTCGAGCATCTTCAGGAACAGCCACTGGTTCCACTTGTAGTAGTCAGGGCTGCAGGTCGCGACTTCGCGCGACCAGTCGATCGCGAGGCCCATCGACTGCATCTGCTTCTTCATGTAAGCGATGTTGTCGTAGGTCCACTGCGCGGGCGGCACGTTGTTGGCCATCGCGGCGTTCTCCGCCGGCATGCCGAAGGCGTCCCAACCCATCGGCATCAGCACGTTGTAGCCGTTCATCCGCAGATAGCGGTACATCACGTCGTTGATCGTGTAGTTGCGCACGTGCCCCATGTGCAGCTTGCCCGACGGATACGGCAGCATCGAGACGCAGTAGAACTTGGGCTTGTCGGTGGTTTCCGTCGTCTTGTAGGCGTCGATGGCGCGCCATTGCCCTTGCGCGGCGGCTTCGACGTCGGAGGGAACGTATTTTTCGTGCATGGTGTGATCGGATCGCCAGGTTCGGTGCTTTCGCACCGGCCCGGTGCTCTGCAGAATGTCGTTGCGTCGTGTCCCCTTCGGCGGGGAAAGGGCTGATTATACCGTTCGCGGACGGGTGCGCCGCGCGGCGTGGTGCGGGACTGGGTATGCCGGATTCGTGAACGCGGTGCGCACCCGGTGGCGCTCAATGCTGCGCGGCGGGCGGCGGGTCCGTCACGAAGCCGATCCGTTCGAGCCCCGCCTGCTGCGCGGCGCCCATCACCTGCGCAATCACTTCGTAGCGCGTCGAGCGCTCCGCGCGCAACTGGATGTCCGGCTGGTCCGCCCGCTTGCCGGCCTCGGCGAACTGCGCGCGCATCTGCGCGAGCGTGATCGGCTTGCCGTTCCAGTAGAGCTTGCCGGCGCCGTCGATCGAAAGGGAGATGGTTTGCGGGGTCTGACGCGCGGGCGCCGCCGCGACCTTCGGCAGATCGAGCCGGATCGCGTGCGAGAACAGCGGCGCGGTGATGATGAAAATCACCAGCAGCACCAGCATCACGTCGATCAGCGGCGTCATGTTGATCTCGGCCATCGGCGCGGCCGTCTGCTTCTTCTCGAGTCCGCCGAATGCCATGTCGCCTCCTTGCGTCTGAGCTTGCCCGTGCGATGGGCGGTGGGCCGTAGGTCGTGGGTCGCGGTGTCGCGAAGTGTCGGGTCTGCCGCGCGCGTGACGCGTCAGCGGTGTGCCTCGTGCGCCGCGTGCTGCGCGCGCGGCGGCGTCGGCGCGTGCTCGGTTGGGGAGCATACGTACGCGTGCAGATCGTGCGCGAAGCCGTCCAGTTCTTCGGACAATTGCCGCACGAGGCGGCCCAGCACGTTGTACGCGAGCACCGCCGGAATCGCGACCACCAGACCGAACGCGGTCATGATCAGCGCCTCGCCGACCGGTCCCGCGACGTTCTCGATCTGCGCCTGCCCGCTCGCCGCGATGCTGCCGAGCGCGTGATAGATGCCCCACACGGTGCCGAGCAGACCGACGAACGGCGCGGTGCTGCCCACCGACGCCAGCAGCACCTGACCGAACTCGAGCCGCCGCTGCGACGCGTTGAGCGCCTGACGCAGCGCGCGCAGCACCCGTTCGCTGCGCTCGACGCGCGCGAGCAGCGCGCCCGGAATGTCGATCTCGGCCGCGTTGAGCGCCGCTTCGGCGAGCGGCGCGAACACGCGCTCGCGGTCGGCGCGGCGCAGGATGGCGACGCCTTCGGCGAGCGTCGGCGCCTGCCAGAAGCGCGCGATCGCCCGGTTGGCCTGGCGTTTCGCGCGCGTCAGAATCCAGCTCTTGACGATCAGAAAACACCAGCTCGCAATCGACATGGTCAGCAGCACATAGGCGACGCCATGCGTGATTGCGTCGCTCGTTTGCAGGTAATGGATGATGCCGCTGCTGCCTGCCATCTGACCTCGCCTTGGGAAAGTGACTTCGGGAGGGCGCGCTCGGGATGCGCTACTCCGCCTCTGCGCAACGGGCTTCGCTCAACGCAGGCCGAGCACGTCCTGCATGTCGAAGAAGCCGTTGTCGTGGCCTTCGAGAAAGCGTACAGCACGAAGCGCGCCTTGTGCATATGACAGGCGGCTTGCCGATTTGTGCGTGATCTCGATGCGCTCGCCGATGCCCGCGAACAGCACCGTATGATCGCCGACGATATCGCCGCCGCGAATCGCCGAGAAGCCGATCGTCGACGGATCGCGCTCGCCGGTCACGCCTTCGCGACCGTAGATTGCGCAGTCGTCGAGATTGCGGCCGAGCGCGTTGGCGATCACTTCGCCCATCGTCAGCGCCGTGCCGGACGGCGCGTCGACCTTGTGACGATGATGCGCCTCGATGATCTCGATGTCGTAGCCGGTCGAGAAGTGCCGCGCCGCGTATTCGAGCAGCTTTAGCGTGACGTTCACGCCGACGCTCATGTTCGACGCGAACACGACGCCGATCTTCTGCGCCGCCGCGCGCAGCTGCGCTTTTTGCGCGTTGTCGAAGCCGGTCGTGCCGATCACCATTTTCACGTCGTGGCGCTGCGCGGCTTCGAGATGCGCGAGCGTCGCGTCGGGACGCGTGAAGTCGATCAGGTAGTCGGATTCGGCGAACACACGCTCGATGTCGTCGGACAGCAGCACGCCGGTCTCTTTGCCGAGGAACGCGCCGGCGTCCTGGCCAAGCTGAGCAGCGCCCGTGCGGCAGAGCGCGCCGGACAGCGTCGCGTCGGCATCGTTGAGGACGGTTTCGATGAGCATGCGGCCCATCCGGCCCGATGCGCCTGCAATGGCAATTTTCATGACGATGAGGATTCGAAAAGAGTCAACCGGTATGGAGCCCGGCAAACGCGGCCCGGCCAATGCCCGGACCAGTGTGCCGGGGAATGCGCCCGGTCGATATAGGGACACGCGGAGGGACACGCGGCGGCAGGGAGCAAAATCACCCGGCTCGCTGCTGGAGCCAATGCGGGCGGCCAACCGGGACGGCTCGCTCAGGTGACTGACCGATACGGCCCGCTGCGGCGACCCACTGCCGCGGCAACACATTCATGCGGCCCAAGCGGCGCATTTCCGACCTCGCCTGGTGCCGGACAAACACACATCTGGCGGGCGCCGCACATGTGGCGCGCAGCCCGCCTCACAACACCGACGAGCAAATCAGTTGCTCGTTCCCGGCGTCGCCGGCGAAGTGTTCAGCGTCGGGCTCCCGCTGCTTTGCGAGCCCGTCGGGCCGACCGGGTTGCTCTCGTTCTCCTGAGCGGGCGGCGGCGGACGCTTGAACTGGAACTGCGGCTGACCGCCGGACGTCGGGCCTTGCGTCGGGATCCCGCCAGCGCCCGCTCTCGGCACGGCCGACCGCACGGACGGCGCGCGGCTCGGCGTCGGCACCGCGCTCGTTGCGCGATTGGCCGCCTGGGCGGCTTCCGCGTTTGCGTCCATGGACGGCGTGGCGGCCTGCTGGGCGCCTTCGACCGACGGCGAGCGCGTCGTATCCACGGTAGCCGGTGCTGCGGCGGCCGCCGCACTGGCGGCGGCTGCGTCGCTGGCGGCCACGGCGTTGGCGGCCTCGGCCGCGCTCGTCGCGCGCGGCGGCGTCGCGTTAGGGCTGCGGCCACGGCGGTCGCCGTCGATCTCGGCCAGCAATTCGAGATTGGTCGGCAGATCCTCGCCGCCCGTCCAGTGGGTCACGATGTCACCCGAGAAGAACACGACGAAGTCGCGCTGCTGAACGATCGACGTCGAGCCGCGCTTGAAATAGAACACGTAATCCCAGCGATTCGCGTGGAACATGTCGGTCAGCAGCGGCGTGCCGAGCAACTGACGCACCTGCGCGCGCGTCATGCCGACCTTCATCTGATCGGCCATTTCCTGTGACACGAAGTTACCTTGCACGACCGTAATCCGATACGGCGTAATGCGTTGGGCAACGCGCTGGGTCAGGCTGTCGTACGTGGAACATCCGGCAAGAACCGCGACAGTCGCAACAGCGATCAAGGTACCCCGCATGCGGCTCCCCCGGTAGATCAATTGAGATTTAGAAATCATTTCACTCACCGTGCGGGCCCGCTTGCGGGCCGCGCTCATTCCATCGAAAATGACCAGAACGCCAAAACACATTACTATGAGAGCCCAGCATTGTACTCTAGGGATCCCTTGTCATGACCAATCCAACCGATCTCAAGAATATCGGGCTCAAGGCGACCCTTCCGCGCCTCAAAATCCTTGAGATTTTCCAGCATAGCCCGGTGCGTCACCTGACCGCCGAAGACGTGTACCGCAACCTCCTGCACGAGGAGCTCGATATCGGTCTCGCCACCGTGTATCGTGTGTTGACGCAATTCGAGCAGGCCGGCCTGCTCTCGCGCAGCAATTTCGAATCGGGCAAGGCGGTGTTCGAACTGAACGAGGGGTCGCACCACGACCACCTCGTGTGCCTCGATTGCGGGCTGGTCGAGGAATTTTTCGACCCCGAAATCGAAAGCCGTCAGCAGTCCATCGCCAAGGCACGCGGCTTCAAGCTGCAGGAACACGCGCTGGCGCTGTATGGGGCGTGCACGAAGGAAAATTGTCCGCATCGTAAGCACTGATGCGTCGCGGGTCGCCTGCGAACGCGACCTGGCAAGTCAGAAAAAAGACCCGGCCGATGGGCATCGGCCGGGTCTTTTCTATTCAGGCGGCGGCAATCGCCGCTATCCGACCAACTCCACGCTCGGCTCGAAGGCGAGGCGCCACGGCTCGGCCAACTGCAATTCGTCGCAATTCGGCGCATCGCCGCCGCGATCGACGACGATGAAGTCGCTGACCTGATCCAGCGCGAGCAGCGGATGGTGCCAGACCCCTTTGGCGTAATTGACGCCCTGCCACGCATCGGTCCAGAACGCGCGCATGCGCGCGCCGTCGAACTCGCCGGCCGGCGCGACCACCATCAGATATCGGCCCGCGCGTAAGGGAATGAAAGCCTGGCTGCCGAGCGGATGCCGCTCCATCATCGTGATCTCGACGGGCAGCGCGCGCGGCTGCGCGCGAAACAGACTGACGAGCGGCCGGCCGCCCTGCTCCACCACGTCGACGCGCGCGAGGTCGTGATAGCGCTCGGTGGTACCGCCGTTGATCGGAAAACGACGCGCGCCGTCGAGTTCGATCACGTCGCCGAACGGCGCGAAGGCCGCGCGCGTCAGGCGTTCCATCTGCAGGATCTTCATGCGTGCCGCTCCATGACGTTGCTTGCGTTAAGCGATCTCGCCCCACAGACGCAGGCGCGACACGCCGCCGTCCGGGAAGATGTTGAAGCGCACGTGCGTGACCGGCCCGAGCGCGGCGAGGTCGTCCGCGAACGCGTGCACGTGATCCATCTGCAGTTTCTGTTCGCCGAGCAGCACCGGCCAGAACATCGCCTGCGTGACGAGGGAATCGTCTGTGCCGCCCGTCACCGATGCCGCCTGCAGCGAGCAGCGATCCGGGAAGTTGCCCTTGAAGTGCGCGGTGTCCACTTCGACCTTGCGGATCACGCCGGGCCGCGCGAGCGCGACGATCGCCCAGTCGTTGCCCGGCTCGCGACGCCGCCGCGTTTCCCAGCCGTCGCCCATGTTCACGCCACGGCCCGGCATCAGCATCTGCGAGGCCGGCCCGAAATGCTGGTTGTTCGCGGCGACGAGGTACGCGCCGTTTTCGATCGCAGCGAGATCGAGCAGCGTGCCGCGCTCGACGCGGCTCCAGTCGCGCTGCGGCTGGCCATACACGCGCAGTCGCGCGAGCCCGCCGTCCGGATACAGATTCACGCGCAGATGGGTGACCGGGCGCGCGTCTTTCACCTCGACGTAGTGATGCTGGTTGCCCTGTAGCGTTGTCGCCGGGACGAGCGGCTGCCAGTCGGCGTGCTCGGGCGGCACGTCTGTGTCGCTATGACAGGCATCGATCGACGCCGCCGGCGGGAAATTGCCGGTGAAGTGGCTCGTATCGAGATCGACCCCATGCACGACGCCCGGCCGCGCGAGCCGAATCACGCAATGATCGTGGCCGGTGGTGCGCTTGCGACGCGTCTCCCAGCCGTCCATCCACTTGCCGTGGTCGTCGTATTTGCCGGGGATGAACACCGCCGGCTGCGGGTCGAGCATGCGCTCTTTCGGCGCGAAGAATTCGTCGCTGGCGAACAGCGCCTTCGCGCCGAGGCGCGGATCGGCGAGGTTCATGTAGCGGCGTGTGAAGGCGGGAGCGTTCGGGTCGAGGATCGGGTTGGCCATGATGTCGGTCGGTGTCGAAGAGGTCGGAAACAGCCGGCGGCGCCACGGCAACCGCCGGCTTTGCGAAAAAAGGTCGAGGAGCTATCTGGAAAGCGATGCTGGTTCGTCCGGTCAGACCAGATCCCCGCGCAGCCGTCAGACCGCCGGCGCGGGTTCGGCCGCACCGGGTTCGACGAGCGTGTCGTCGACGACGGGCACGTAGCGCAGCGCCGCGTCGCGATTCAGCACGCGATGCGCGCGCGCCTTGTCGATATCGTTTTCCCACACGGCGACCACCACCGTCGCGACGCAGTTGCCGATCAGGTTGGTGAGCGCCCGGGCGATGCCGACAAACCAGTCGACCGGCAGAATCAGCACGAGACCGAGCACAGGAATCGCGGGAATCGCGGAGAGCGTCGCCGCGAGAATCACGATCGCAGAGCCCGGAATGCCGTGCGCGCCCTTCGACGTCACCAGCGACACCAGCACGACGACGATCAGGTCATGAATAGACAGCGGCGTGTTGGTCGCCTGGGCGATGAACAGCACGGCGAGCGTCAGATAGATCGAGAAGCCGTCGAGGTTGAACGAGTAACCGGTCGGAATCACGAGACCGACCGTCGAATCCTTGACGCCCATCCATTCGAGCTTGCGCATGATCTGCGGCAGCACGGCGTCGGACGACGCGGTGCCGAGCACGATCGACAGTTCTTCGCGCAGATAGCGGATCAGCTTGAAGATGCTGAAGCCGGCGAGCCGCATCACCGCGCCGAGCACGAGGACGACGAACACCACGCAGCTCGCGTAGAACACCAGCACGAGCAAGCCGAGCTGCTTCAGCGACTCGACGCCGTAGGTGCCGGTCGTGAACGCGATCGCGCCGAGCACGCCGAGCGGCGCGAGCTTGATGATGAAGCCCATCACGCGGAAGAACACCTGCGACAGCTCATCGATCAACCCGCTCACGCGCTGCGCGCGCTTGCCGAGCAGCGACAGCGCCGAGCCGAACAGCACCGAGAACACGAGGATCTGCAGAATGTCGCCGGTCGCGAACGCGTTGATCGCCGTGTCGGGGATGATCTTCAGCAGGAAGCCCGCTGTGTCCTTCAGGCTCTTCGCGTGCTCGGTATAGGTCGCGAGCGATGCCGCATCGAGCGAGTTCAGGTTCACGTTCATACCTGCACCAGGACGCGTCGCGTAAGCGAGCACCGCGCCGATCACGAGCGCGATCGTCGTCATCGCCTCGAAGTAGATCACCGACTTCAAGCCGACGCGGCCGACCTTGCGCAGATCGCCCGCGTGCGCCATGCCGCTCACCACCACGCAGAACACGACCGGCCCGATCACCATCTTGATCAGCTTCAGAAAGCCGTCGCCAAGCGGCCGCAAGGACTGCGCGAAATGCGGAAAAACGGCACCGAGCACGACGCCGACCACGAGCGCTATCACGACCCGGCCAAATAGCGAATTGAAGAATTTCAACACGGCTTCCTCCTGCGGATGGTTGTCTCGGTCACTTCTGTTCAGACTGGTCCGACCAGTGCTGTTATGGCGAATAGTAGGAAGCCGATATACCCACGTCAAGAACTCATCGAAGAGTGTTTACCCGTTGTTTCTTCGGCGATTTCGGGTCGGATTCGGGATTTCAGACGGCGCGCGGCGCGCCTTCTCGCGCGCAAGTATTAGAATTGCGGTCAGACCACGCTACCGAGCGATCCCTCATGAAAAACGTCCCGCACACCGTCACCGACGCGGCCATCGCGACCATCCGCGAGCGTATCGAGGGGGGCGTCTATCCGGTGGGCAGTCTGCTGCCGGCGCAGCGCCAGCTATCCGATGAACTGTCGATCAGCCGCGCGTCGCTGCGCGAAGCGCTTTCCACGCTGGAAGCGCTTGGTCTGCTGGTGATCCGCCCCGGCAAGGGCGTCTACGTGGAAAGCGCGCAGGCGAAAAACGCGCAGGCGTGGCGCTTCGCCGAGCAGTCGTCGCTGCCCGACACGTATCAGATGCGCTACGCGCTCGAAGGCTTCGTCGCGCGCATGGCGGTGCTCGCGGTCACCAACGACGACCTCGCGTGGCTCGAGGAAAACATCACCGCGATGCAAAGCGCGCTCGCCTGCGAGGAACTCGACGAAGCGGCTCGGCTCGACTACGCGTTCCATATGCGCATCGTCAGCATCGCGGGCAATGCGGCGATCGAGTCGATCCTGCGCAGCAGCGCCGAGATCATGCAGGAAAGCCAGCGCATGCCGTTCTACCGGCGCGAGCGGGTGCTGTCCACGTACACCGAACATCGCGCGATTCTCGACGCGTTGAAGGCCCGCGATTCGCTCGCCGCGGGCAACGCGATCGAGACGCACATCGCGAACGCCGCGCAGCGCGCCGGCGTCTATTTCCCCACGCCGTAGACGGCGAAAATCGCAGACGAAAAAAAACCGCTCCGAAGAGCGGCTTTTTCATGCAGCGTGAAACCCGAAACTTACTTCGCGTTCGCGAGCGCCACAGCCGTGTCCAGCATGCGGTTCGAGAAGCCCCACTCGTTGTCGTACCAGCTCGACACCTTCACGAGTCGGCCCGACACCTTGGTCAGCGTCGAATCGAACGTCGACGAAGCCGGGTTGTGGTTGTAGTCGATCGACACGAGCGGTGCGTCGTTGTAACCGAGGACGCCCTTCAGCGCGCCTTCCGATGCTTCCTTCATGATCGCGTTGACTTCCTCGACCGTCGTGTCGCGCGCGGCGATGAACGACAGGTCGACGACCGAGACGTTGATCGTCGGGACGCGGATTGCGTAGCCGTCCAGCTTGCCGTTCAGTTCCGGCAGCACGAGGCCGACCGCCGATGCCGCGCCGGTCTTGGTCGGGATCTGGCTATGCGTGGCCGAACGCGCGCGGCGCAGGTCTTCGTGGTACACGTCGGTCAGAACCTGGTCGTTCGTGTACGCGTGGATCGTCGTCATCAGGCCGTTCACCAGACCGATCTTGTCGTTCAGCGGCTTGACCAGCGGCGCGAGGCAGTTGGTCGTGCACGATGCGTTCGAGATGACCGTGTCCGACGCCTTCAGCACGTTGTGGTTCACGCCGTAGACGATCGTCGCATCGACGTCCTTACCGCCCGGCGCCGAGATGATGACCTTCTTCGCGCCACCCTTGATGTGCGCGCTCGCCTTTTCCTTGGTCGTGAAAAAGCCCGTGCACTCCATCACGACGTCGACGCCCAGCTCGCCCCACGGCAGTTCGGCCGGGTTGCGATTCGCCAGCACGCGGATCTTGTCGCCGTTCACGACGAGGTAGTCGCCGTCCACCGACACGTCGCCCGGGAACTTGCCGTGCGCGGTGTCGTACTGCGTCAGGTGGGCGTTGGTCTTCGCATCGCCCAGATCGTTGATGGCAACGATTTCGATATCGTGCTTCTTGCCGTTTTCATAGAAGGCGCGCAGGGTATTGCGGCCGATCCGGCCGTAGCCGTTGATTGCGACGCGAATCGTCATGATTTATCTCCTGATGGCTAAAAAATCCGTGTATGTTCGGCTGCTCGGACATCCGGTTCGGTGCGTTGCCGCGCGCAGCCACGAGGGGCACGACGGCAACGCGACGCAACCATCAGCCGAGCGCGGCCTTGACCGTCGCCACCACGTGCTCGACGGTGAAACCGAAATGCTTGAACAGCACGCCTGCCGGGGCCGATTCGCCGAACGTGTCGATGCCGACCACGCCGCCTTCCAGACCCACGTACTTGCGCCAGAAATCCGACACGCCCGCTTCGATCGCGACGCGACGCACGCCATGCGGCAGCACGCGTTCGCGGTACTCGGCGTCCTGCCTGTCGAACACGGTCGTCGACGGAATCGACACGACGCGGGCGGCGATGCCTTCGCGCGCGAGGGGCTCGACGGCTTTCATCGCGAGTTCGACTTCCGAGCCCGTCGCGATCAGGATGATCTTACGCGCGACGATCTCTTCATCCCAGTCGCGCAGCACGTAGCCGCCCTTCTCGATGTTGGCGATCTGCGCGTCGGTGCGCTCGTTGAACTGCAGGTTCTGGCGACTGAAGATCAGGCACGACGGACCTTCATGCTCGATCGCATGGGTCCAGGCCACCGCGGTTTCGACCGTGTCGGCCGGGCGCCACGTTTGCAGATTCGGGATCAGGCGCAGGCTCGCGACGTGTTCGATCGACTGGTGGGTCGGGCCGTCTTCGCCGAGACCGATCGAGTCGTGCGTGAACACGAAGATCGACGGCGACTTCATCAGCGCGGCGACGCGCAGCGCGTTGCGGCTGTAGTCGGAGAACGTCAGGAACGTGCCGCCGAACGCCTTGTAGCCGCCATGCAGCGCGACGCCGTTGATCGCCGCGCTCATGCCGAATTCGCGCACGCCGTAGTTCACGTAGTTGCCGGCGGCACGGCCTTCGGCATTCACGCGCACCGGCTTGGCGGCCTTCCAGTTGGTGAGGTTCGATCCGGTCAGGTCGGCGGAACCGCCGAGCAGTTCGGGCAACACGGCCGACAGACCTTCGATGGCCTGCTGCGATGCCTTACGCGTCGCCACGGTCTCAGCGCGCTCGTTCGCGCCGGCGATGATCGCTTGCGCCTTATCTTTCCAGTCGGCCGGCAGTTGCTTCGCGCTGCGGCGCTTGAATTCGGCCGCTTCCTGCGGGTACTTCGCCGCGTAGGCAGCGAACGCCTCGTCCCATTCCGCTTCGAAGCGCGCGCCCGCTTCCTTCGCGTCCCATGCCGTGTAGACTTCCTGCGGAATCACGAACGGCTCCCACTTCCAGCCGATCGCTTCGCGCGTCGCCGCGATTTCCTTGTCGCCGAGCGGCGCGCCGTGCGAATCGTGCGAGCCCGCCTTGGTCGGCGCGCCTTCACCGATCACGGTCTTGCAGCAGATCAGCGTCGGCTTGTCCGACAGCTTCGCCTGCCTGATCGCCGCGTCGACCGCGTCGACGTCATGGCCGACCACGTTCGGGATCACGTTCCAGCCGTACGCTTCGAAGCGCTTCGGCGTGTCGTCGTGGAACCAGTGCACCACTTCGCCGTCGATCGAGATGCCGTTGTCGTCGTAGAACGCGATCAGCTTGTTCAGCTTCAGCACGCCCGCGAGCGA
The DNA here is from genome assembly GCF_014201065.1 of Paraburkholderia sp. Cpub6. Classification (NCBI taxonomy): domain Bacteria; kingdom Pseudomonadati; phylum Pseudomonadota; class Betaproteobacteria; order Burkholderiales; family Burkholderiaceae; genus Paraburkholderia; species Paraburkholderia sp. Cpub6. The sequence continues at coordinate 97,562 of NZ_JACHDM010000002.1, read as the reverse complement.
GCAGGCTTCGTGCGAGATGCCTTCCATCAGGCAGCCGTCGCCGACGAACACGTACGTGTGGTGATCGACGATCCTGGCGTCGGGCTTGTTGAATTCGGTGGCGAGCAGCGATTCGGCGAGCGCCATGCCGACCGCGTTCGCGAGACCCTGGCCGAGCGGGCCGGTGGTCGTCTCGACGCCCGGCGTGATGCCATATTCCGGGTGACCCGGCGTCTTTGAATGGAGCTGGCGGAAGTTCTTCAGCTCGTCCATCGGCAGGTCGTAGCCGGTCAGATGCAGCAGCGAGTACAGCAGCATCGAGCCGTGACCGTTCGACAGCACGAAGCGGTCGCGATCGGCCCATTGCGGGTTCTTCGGGTTATGGCGCAGATGACGCGACCACAGGGCGACGCCGATTTCGGCCATGCCCATCGGCATGCCGGGGTGACCGGAGTTCGCCTTTTGAACGGCGTCCATGGCCAACGCGCGGATCGCGTTGGCCATCAGGGAGGTGGGTGCGGGAGACGGGGTCGTCATGTCGAGTCCGGAGACAGAGTCAGAAAGCGGGGGCGCGCTTGAGGCCCGGAAGCTCGGCGGTCACTTCGCTACGGCGCACGATGCGGCGCCAGGAGACGCGAAACGGGCAGAGCAAGCGGACAAGGCTGAAAGCGTTACATTCTAGCAGAAGGTTAACCCCTATCCGGCCGGAAAGCCGCCTGGCCGCGAGGTTCAACGCACACCGCCAGGCGGCGGCATTTACAATTCGAGCAGCTGTGTGCCCGCACTACCGATCGAGCCCGTCCGCCGTGAACGCCCCGCTATTGTTCCAGCCTTGTCCCGACGCCGTCTACGGCTTTCCTCACGCGCGCCTCGTCGAGCGTGTCGAATCCCGTTATCAGACGATCGAGATCTGGGACACGCCGCAGCTCGGCGCGCTGTTCACGCTCGACGGCCGTCCGATGACGTCCGCAGGCGACGAATTCATCTACCACGAATCCATGGTGCATCCGGCCGCGCTCGCGCATCCGGCGCCGCGCGCGGCGCTCGTGCTCGGCGGCGGCGATGGAGGGGCCGCGAGGCAATTGCTCAGGCATCCGGGCATCGAGCGGATCGTCGTCGCGGAGCTCGATCCCGAGGTCGTGCGGCTCACGCGCGGACATTTGCCGCAGGTGCATGGCGGTGCGTTCGACGATCCGCGCGTCGAGCTGGTGATCGGCGATGCGGCGGACTACGTCGCGGCGGCGGCCCGCGCGACGCAGGGTGCAACGAACGTCGCGGCCGCGCAGTTCGACCTCGTCGTATTCGACCTGACGCCACCCGATTCGCCCGCGGCCGGCCTGTACACGCCGACCTTCTACGCGCAGTTGAAGCGCGTGCTGCGCGCTGATGCGTTGCTGTCGCTCCATCTCGGCTCGCCGTACCACCACGCGCCGCGCATCGCCGCGCTGCTCGGCGATCTGCACGCCGCGTTCGCACAGGTGCGCACGCTGGGCACCTTCGTGCCGCTCTACGGCTCGCTATGGCTGATGGCGATCGCCAGCGACACGCTCGACCCCGCCGCGCTCACAGCCGACACGCTCACCGAGCGTCTCGCCGCGCGCGGCATCGATTCGCTGCGTCATTACGAACCAGCCCTGCACGCGGGGCTATTCTCGGCGGCGCGATCGGCGCGCGATAAACTGAGCCCGTTGACGAAGTCGTCCTTTTGAAGCGCGGACACCTTGCGCGAATCGGTTCGTGTGATGCCGGCGTGCCGCGCCCGACCGAAACCCGCAACCGTGGCCTCGCCGCCTCACGAGATCCGGAGAACTCCATGACCGCCCCCCACCCCGCCGGTGTGCCCTGGCTCACCCCCTATCTGACGGTGCGCGACGCGCGCGCGTCGACGGCATTCTTCTCGGCGGCGTTCGGTTTCGACGTGCGCGACAGCGTGCAGGACGACGGCGTCGTCATGCACGTCGAGATGACCTATCAAGGCCAGCTGATCGTGATGTTCGCGCCTGAAGGCGCGTTCGGCTCGACCGCGAAGACGCCGAAAAGCGCGGGCACGATCGCGCCGCAATCGTTCTATGTCTATGTCGAGGACGTCGACGCCGTGTATGCTCGCGCGCTCGCGGCCGGCGCGAAGTCGCTGAGCGAGCCACAGGACCAGTTCTGGGGCGACCGCTTCGCGCAGGTCGAGGATATCGACGGCTATCGCTGGGCGCTCGCCCGCCACCTGTCCTGAATTTAAGAGTCTCCCGTCGATGCCCCGTTTTTTTGTTGATATCCCGCTTTACGCCGACGACGTGATCGCACTGCCCGACGACGTCGTGCGCCACGTGGCCGTGCTGCGTCTGCAGCCAGGCGATTCCCTGGCGTTGTTCAACGGCAAGGGCGGCGAATACGGCGCCGAACTCGTGGAGGTCGAGCGTCGTGCGGCTCGCGTGAAAATCGGCGAATTTCGCGCGATCGAGGTCGAGCCGCCGTATCGGCTGACGCTCGCCCAAGGCATCGCCGGCGGCGACAAGATGGACTGGCTGATCGAGAAGGCGGTCGAACTCGGCGCCTCGGGCTTCGTGCCGCTCGCGACCGCGCGCAGCATCGTGCGGCTTACCGGCGAGCGCGCGCAGCGGCGGCAGCAGCACTGGCAGGGTGTGGTGCGGGCGTCGTGCGAGCAGTGCGGACGTAATCGGCTTCCGGACGTGATGCCGGTGTGCAAGATTGGCGCGTGGCTCGATACGCTGTCGCGCGAGCCGGCGCCTGACGAGCTGCGCCTGCTGTTATCGCCGCGCGCGAGCATCGGCTTTGCGGCGCTGCCTGACGCGCCGCCGCCTGGTGGCGTGACGCTGCTGATCGGCCCCGAAGGCGGCCTTTGCGCCGACGAGGAAGCCGCCGCCGTCGAACAGGGCTTTACCGCGATTGGCTTGGGACCGCGTGTGCTGCGCACCGAGACCGCCGGAATCGCAGTGTTGGCGGGGCTCGCGGCGCGCTGGGGCGGCTGGTGAGCGGGAGCTTGCCCAAGCCGCGCGACAAAAGCAAAGGCCCGCCAATTAGCGGGCCTTTGCCGTTTATACCGCGACGTTCACTGTCAGACTCAAGCAGCTACGCCTGAACAGGCGAAAATCCGGCGAACTTCAAGCGAACGAGTAGAACACCCGGAACGCGACCTTGCGCTCGGCCCAGAATTCGGCCGCTTCACGGAACACGTCGAGCAGCGTCTCGCGCCCTTCCTTGTCGAATTTCTGCGCGATCGGCAGGTGTTCGAGCACGATCACGAAGCCGGGCTGCGCGCCGGCCTTGTGCACGAGGTCGGTCAGGCAGTCGTAGAGCGCGTCGTAGTTCTTGCCGAAATGCTTGGGAAACAGGAACGACGTCGCGATCGTCTCGAGCACTTCCTGCTTCGAGGCGGCGTTCGCGCAGTGCGCATACAGAAAGTGCTGGCCGAGCAGGTTGGCCTCGTCGGCGAGATCCTGCACGCGGAACGCGCGGATCGACTGCACGATGTTCGGCCGCACCGTCCTGAAAAGGCTCATGGGCTCCTCGTTCGATGAAACCACCGTGGCAGCCTCGCTTTGATTGTCGCGGCCCTGCTCGTCGGCGCGCATCTTCATGACGCGTTGGAACAAATTGCCGTCGCCGGCCGCGAAAAGATCCGTCGCGACTCCGGAATCGTGCGCGTAGATGTTGTCGCTCATGCCGTTCATCCCAATGTCATTCAACAATGTGGTTAAAACTGGTGTAATGGTCGTCCGAGTAATAACAATTGTCGGTCCGCTGTAGCGGACCTCCGCAGACGATGCGGCGCGCCCCGCGATTACGCGCGTGAGGCGTGGGGACGGTGTATTCATGGTAATAGCCGCGCCGATGGGCGGGCAGCACCCGTTCGTAGTTGCCAAATACGACGCCGTCCTTCTGATACGGGTAAGGCCCGCCGGCGGCAATGAGGTTCAACGTATCGACTGCCTCGCGCGGCAATTGCGCCAGCGCGATGGTGCCCACCTGCGCTTCCACCCCAGTTGGCGCCGAGTAATCTCGCGCCAGCGCTTCGGGCGCGGAACTGGACAACGCGCAGAGTGCGGCGGCACCGATCAGCACGCCTTTCATGCGCAACCAGTTGCGTGCCATGTATCAGGTTTCCCCGCTGTCAGATCACGAGTTTGACGACCATGAAAGTCGTAAGGGTATCGCTAATAGCCTTTGGAATCAACGTTCGACGGCCGATGGCAACCCCGCCTCACCCCGCGGAAAAGCCGGTGGCGGGGACTTTGACGACTTTTGACAGAATGTTTAGCTCGATCAGGCTAAACTGAGCTCAACCGTGATCGAGTGCAGTGCGAGCGGTGCAAGCGGCCGCTGGCAGAGGCGCTCGATTGCGGTTGTTAGAGCCTGAAACCACTGAGCCGAAAGGCCGTGTCATTGCCATTTTTCGGGGTGGCGATCCCCAGCTTGCCCTGAGGGCGTGCCCATTGCGGGCACGCCTTTTTTTCAGGTACGCCGGTTGGAAAACCGGCGCCGGGCCCGTCGCGGCCCGATCACGATGCGCAGTTAGCGGGTTGCGCTGACGTCCGCGACCAGCAGCGCCGCCATGTTGACGATCCGGCGCACCGTCGCCGACGGCGTCAGCACGTGCACCGGCTTGGCCGCGCCAAGCAGAATTGGGCCAATCGCAATGTTGTTGCCGGCCGCCGTCTTCAGCAGGTTGTACGAGATATTGGCCGCGTCGATGTTCGGCAGCACCAGCAGGTTCGCGTCGCCTTCGAGCGTCGAATCGGGCAATACCTCACGGCGCAGGTTGGCGTCGAGCGCGACGTCGCCGTGCATTTCGCCGTCAACTTGCAGCCCCGGCGCGCGTTCGCGCAGGATCTCGAGCGTATCGCGCATCTTCTGCGCCGTCGGCGCGTTGCTCGAACCGAAGTTCGAGTGCGACACGAGTGCAACCTTCGGCTCGATGCCGAAACGGCGCACTTCCTCGGCTGCCATGATCGTGATCTCAGCCAGCTCGGCCGGTGTCGGATCGACGTTCACGTGCGTATCGACGAGGAAAATCTGCCGATTCGGCAGCACCAGCGCGTTCATCGCCGCATAGACTTTCGCGCCGGGCTTCTTGCCGATCACCTGATCGATGAAGTGCAGGTGGCGGTGTGTGGTGCTGACCGTACCGCAGATCATGCCGTCCGCCTCGCCCTTCTTCACCATCATCGAGCCAATCAGCGTGGTGCGGCGGCGCATCTCGAGCTTGGCCATCTGCGTGGTGATGCCCTTGCGCGACATCATCTTCGCGTATTCCTGCCAGAACTCGCGGTAACGTTCGTCATGATCGGTGTTGACGACCGTGTAGTCCTGCCCCGCGACGAGCCGCAGGCCATAACGCGCGATCCGCTGCTCGATCACGGCCGGCCGGCCGATCAGGATCGGCTTTGCGAGCTTTTCGTCGACGATGATCTGCATCGCGCGCAGCACACGCTCTTCTTCGCCTTCCGCGAACACGATGCGCTTCTTCTCCGGCTCGACGCTGCGCGCGAGCTGGAAGATCGGCTTCATCGTCGTGCCGCTGTGATAAACGAACTGCTGCAGATGCTGCGCGTACGCGTCCATGTCCTCGATTGGACGCTCGGCGACGCCGCATTCCATCGCGGCCTTCGCCACCGCGGGCGCGACCTTGACGATCAGACGCGGATCGAAGGGTTTCGGAATCAGGTATTCCGGTCCGAACGATAGATCCTGGATGCCGTACGCGGTCGCGACGATGTCGCTCTGCTCCTGGCGCGCCAGCTCGGCGATCGCGTTGACGGCGGCGATTTCCATTTCGCGCGTGACCGTCGTCGCGCCGGCGTCGAGCGCACCGCGGAACAGAAACGGGAACACGAGCACGTTGTTGACCTGGTTCGGGTAGTCGGTGCGGCCCGTGCACAGCACCGCGTCCGGACGCACTTCGAGCGCGAGTTCCGGCAGGATTTCCGGCGTCGGGTTCGCAAGCGCGAGGATCAGCGGCCTGGCGGCCATCTGCTTGACCATGTCCTGCTTGAGCACGCCGCCGGCCGACAACCCGAGGAACACGTCCGCGCCTTCGATCACCTCGGCAAGCGAGCGCGCGTCGGTTTCACGCGCGAAACGCTCCTTGTCCGGGTCCATCAGTTCGGTGCGGCCCTTGTACACGACGCCCGCGAGGTCGGTCACGGTGATGTTTTCGAGCGACAGGCCTATGTCGACCAGCAGGTCCAGACACGCGAGCGCCGCCGCGCCCGCGCCCGACGCGACCAGCTTGACTTCCTTGATGTCCTTGCCGACGACCTTCAGCCCGTTGGTGACCGCCGCCGCGACGACGATCGCGGTGCCGTGCTGGTCGTCGTGGAAGACCGGAATCTTCATGCGCTTGCGGCATTCGCGCTCGACGATGAAGCAGTCCGGCGCCTTGATGTCTTCGAGGTTGATGCCGCCGAAGGTCGGTTCGAGCGCGGCGATCACCTCGACCAGCTTGTGCGGATCGGTCTCGTTGATCTCGATATCGAACACGTCGATGCCGGCGAACTTCTTGAACAGGACGGCCTTGCCTTCCATGACCGGCTTCGACGCGAGCGGCCCGATGTTGCCGAGGCCCAGCACCGCGGTCCCGTTCGTGACGACGCCAACGAGGTTGCTGCGCGCGGTGAAGCGCGCGGCGTTCAGCGGGCTCTCGACGATTTCCTCGCACGCGAACGCGACGCCAGGCGAATACGCCAGCGCGAGGTCGCGCTGGTTGATCATCTGCTTGGTCGGGGCGATCGCGATTTTGCCGGGAGTCGGGAACTCGTGGTAATCGAGAGCTGCTTCGCGGAGTTTGGTATTGACGGGATTCGACATAAGGCGGGCTTCGGAGGGCAGATTAGAATAGACGTTCGACGGCATTGTAGCCCCAATTGCCTACGCAATTCCTTCAATACGGGTACAACAGCCGCGACTGAAACAGCGTGAAAGCGCGCGTTGCCCGTCGTCCGGATGGTCCGGCGCTTGCGACGGGGCATCACGCTCAATCACCCTGATCCGCGCTATTTCTCCAATCGTTCTCCGCTCACCGTTCGCCATCATGCTTTCCGAGTTTTCGCTGATCGATCGCTTCTTTGCCCGCCGCGCCGCCGCCGTGCGGCCCGCCAATGCCGAAGGCGGCACGCTCGGCATCGGCGACGATTGCGCGTTGCTGGCGCCGCCTGCCGGCGAAATGCTGGCGATATCGACCGACATGCTGGTCGAAGGCCGTCATTTCTTTGCCGATATCGATCCCGAAGCGCTCGGTCACAAGGCGCTTGCCGTCAATCTGTCTGACCTCGCCGCAATGGGCGCGCAGCCGCGGGCGTTCACGCTGGCCTTCTCGCTGCCGAAAGCCGACGAAGCCTGGCTTTCCGGTTTCAGCGAAGGCCTGTTCGCGCTCGCCGAGCGCTACGGTTGCGAGCTGATCGGCGGCGATACGACGGGCGGGCCGCTCAATCTGTGCATTACGGTATTCGGCAGCGTGCCGCCACGAACAGCCTTGCGCCGCGATGCCGCGCAACCCGGCGACGACATCTGGATCTCCGGCACTCTCGGCGACGCGCGCGCCGGCCTCGGCGCGCAGCGCGGCGAATGGTCCGCCACCCCGAATGACGCCGCGACGTTCCGCCGGGCGCTCGAACGCCCCGAGCCGCGCATCGCGCTCGGCCTCGCGCTGCGCGGCATCGCACACGCGGCGCTCGACCTGTCGGATGGACTCGCCGGCGATCTGCGGCACATCCTCGAACGCTCGTCGGTGGGCGCGAGCGTCGACGTCGATGCGGTGCCGCGCTCGGCCGCGCTACGCCGCCTGCCGCCCGACGTCCAGCAGCGCTGCACGCTCGCCGGCGGCGACGACTACGAGCTGTGCTTCACCGCGCCCGCCGCCGCGCGCGCCGCGGTCGAGGCCGCCGCGCAGAAGGCCGCCGTGCCGGTCACCCGCATCGGTACAATAAGCGCACTGGAGGCGGCCACCGACCGCCCGGCCATCGCGTGGCGCAACGCCAGCGGCGCGCCGCTCACTCTGACCTTGCAAGGTTTCGATCACTTTCATGCAGAATGACCCCCCGCTCGGCCCCGCCGACGACTTCCTCGGCGGCGAGCCGCCCCAGGCGCCTGGACCGCGCGCGCCGAAGCCTGCTCAGCCGCGCCGCGCGACCGCGCGCTTCATGCTGTCGCATCCAGTCCACCTTCTGTCGCTCGGCTTCGGTAGCGGGCTGTCGCCCGTCGCACCGGGCACGATGGGCACGCTGCTCGGGTGGGCCTCGTTCGCGGTGCTGAGTCGTTATCTGACAGTTATCGAATGGGGCGTGCTGATCGGCGTCGGCTTTCTCGGCGGCATCGCGTTGTGCGGCTTTACCGCGAAGCGGCTCGGCGTCGAGGATCCGTCGGCGGTCGTGTGGGACGAAATCGTCGCGTTCTGGCTCGTGCTGCTGATGGTCACGCCTGCCACGCTCACCGGCCAGGTGTGGGCGTTCCTGATCTTCCGCTTCTTCGACATGGTGAAGCCGCCGCCGATCGGCTACTTCGACCGCCGGCTGAAAGGTGGCTTTGGCATCATGTTCGATGACCTGATCGCCGCATTTTTTACGTTGCTGGTGATTGCGCTGTGGCGGATGTCGGTTTGAGCGCTGCCTGTTCGCCGTTCGAGTACCGTTCGACTCTTTTGGTCGCCGCCCAGCCCCTGCCGTTCGCCGCGCCGCCCGGCCGGCTTCGTTTTCCGGATTGACTGACGCCATGCCTACCGATTCCGTCGTTCACCAGCTTGCGATCCGCGTGAGCAACCGTCTGCGCGACGAGCGCCTGATGCTCGTGACCGCCGAGTCCTGCACGGGCGGCATGGTCGCGACCGCGATCACCGACATCTCCGGCAGCAGCGGCTGGTTCGAACGCGGCTTCGTCACGTATTCGAACCAGGCGAAAAGCGAAATGATCGGTGTGCCGGCCGACCTGATCGAAAAGCACGGCGCGGTCAGCGAGCCGGTCGCACGAGCGATGGCCGAAGGCGCGCTGCGCAACAGCCGAGCGCAGGTGTCGCTGTCGATCACCGGCGTCGCCGGCCCCGGCGGCGGCACGGAAACCAAGCCGGTCGGCATGGTGTCGTTCAGTTGGAGCAACCGGCTGCACACGTCGGTGGAAACGAAGATTTTCAAGGGCGACCGCGACCAGATCCGCGTGCAGGCCGCGGCGCACGCGCTGCGCGGCCTGCTGGCGCTACTCGATGAACGCGAGCATTGAGCGGCGGCTAACTATCACTGAGGAGGCGGACAATGCCGGATTCGCGCGCGATCGCAGACGAACTGATCCGCCGCTTCGATCTGAAGCCCCATCCTGAAGGCGGCTTTTTCGCGGAGACCTACCGCTCGGCCGCGCGTGTGCTGCGCGCCGGCGAACCGAGCGAGGTTGGGAACGCCCGTGCGGCGTCGACTGCGATCCATTACTTGCTGTGCGACGGCGCGCATTCGGCGTGGCATCGGATCCGTTCCGACGAAGTCTGGCATTTCTATGCCGGCGAGCCGCTGCTGGTCCACGTGCTCGATGAAAGCGATGCCGGCGGTGTGCTCGTCACGCACCGGCTCGGCAATCCGCTCACGCATCCCGATACGGTCTGTCAGGCCGTCGTGCCGGCCGGCTTGTGGTTCGCGGCCGAGTGTGCCGATCCGGCATCGTTCGCGCTGGTCGGCTGCACGGTCGCGCCGGGTTTCGAATTCAGCGAGTTCGAACTCGCGGAGGTGGACGCGCTGAAGGCGCGGCATCCGCGGCATGCGGGGTTGATCGGGCGGCTCGCACCGGCGCGCTGACGCGCCGCGCCGGCCGTCGCGGGACCGCCCGCCGCGGGATCGCCCGCCGGTTCAACGAAACGCGTTGATCCGGTCGCGGGTGTCCTTCGCCGCCTGCGCGGCCGCTTGCGCGAAATCGTCGCCCTTGCCTGCGTAGATGATCGCGCGCGAAGAGTTGATCAGCATGCCGGTGCCGTTCGCGGTGCGTCCGGCGCTCACGGTGGCCTGCACGTCGCCGCCTTGCGCACCGATGCCCGGAATCAGCAGCGGCATGTCGCCGACGATTCCGCGCACCACTTCGATTTCCTTCGGAAACGTCGCGCCGACCACGAGCCCAAGCTGGCCGCTCGCATTCCACTTCTGCGCGGCCAGTTGCGCGACGACCTGGTACAACGGCCGACCACCTGTCTCGAGAAACTGCAGATCCGAGCCACCCGCGTTCGACGTGCGACACAGCACGATCACGCCCCTGCCTGCGTGCTCGAGATACGGCTCGATCGAATCGAAACCCATGTACGGATTGACCGTCACCGCGTCGGCCTGGTAGCGCTCGAAGGCCTCGCGTGCGTATTGCTCGGCCGTGCTGCCGATATCGCCGCGCTTGGCGTCGAGAATCACCGGCAGGCCCGGATGGTTCGCGTGAATGTGGGCGATCAGCTGCTCGAGCTGCTCTTCTGCGCGATGCGCGGCGAAGTAGGCGATCTGCGGCTTGAACGACGACGCGTACGGCGCGGTTGCATCGACGATCGTGCGGCAGAACTCGAAGATCGCGTCGGCGCGGCCCGCGAGCGCACCCGGGAATTTGCTGGGCTCGGGATCGAGGCCAACGCACAGCAGCGAGTTCGTGCGCTGCCAGGCGTCGTTGAGTGTCTGGATGAAATTGGACATGGTGAGTCTCGCGGCGAGCCGGTAATCGGAGGAGGCGCGTATTTTACCTGTCCCACGATCGCCGTCCGTCGATGGCGGTCACCGCGCGGCCCGCGCCTCATTGGCGGTAGCAGCGCCAGGCCGCCCGTTCGGACGTTCGTCCGGCCGGCGGCCCGGCGGCTACGACTGCGGCTACTGCCTGCGCCGCGCGCCACGCCCGCCCGGCATCGAGCGCAGTCCAGTCCGCTCGACCGTAAAGCGGAACGTGCGCGTCAACCGCTCGCCGCGCTTGAGCAGCGTCATGCCGTTTTCGCTCGCGCCGCCCGCCAGGTTCATCGCATTGATCGGATGATCGACCGGTTCGAAGCAGAAGAAGTCTTCGCCGGGCGGCGTGTACAGCACGTAATAGTCGGTGTCGGCGGCGATGTTCAGCGACAGACGGCGCTTCGGCCATACCACTGCCGCCTGGCCGCTCCAGCCGGTGAACGCGTGATTGACGATCGTCTCCGGCAGCGGATACGCGACGCCGAACTGCCACGCGGGGGGCGCCGGCACGTGGCGCACCGGCAGCCAGTCGTCGCCCGAGAGCCACAGGCCGCCGGCCGCCGCCGACAGCTCGGTGTCCGCGTCGCGCACGAAGAACGGATGCACGCCGAGCCCGAACGGCAGCGTCTCGCGGCCGGCGTTTTCGATGTCGAGCGAGACGACCAGCGTTGGGCCGTCCAGCGTATAGGTTTGTGTCGCGCGGAACGCGTACGGCTTGCCGTCGCTGCGGTCGAGCGCGAGACGCACGTGCTCGCGGCCCGCGTCGAGCACCTGCCATTGCGCGAGCCAGCCGTCGCCGTGAATCGGCAGCGGCTCGTCGGCGCGGTTGCGCGGCACCTCGACGCGCCGCCCGGCCACGCTGAAATGGCCGCCGCCGATGCGGTTCGAGTACGGCAAGAGCGGATAGCAGGCCAGCTGGTTCGGTTGCGTATCGACACCGACGTGACTGCAGCGCCGGAAGATCGGCGTCAGCGCGCCGTCGTCGCGCCAGTCGAAGCGGGTCACGCCGCCGCCGAGCGCCGGCGCGACATCGAGACGCAATTGCGAGTTGGCGAGCGTGATGCACGCGACATCGCCGGCGCTGCCTTCGCCGAGGGCCACCGCCGACGTGCTCGGGCCCGCCAGCACGGGATTGGCGGCCGCGGCGAGTCGCGAGCGTCGCGTTTGAGAGGTTGGGGATGAGGCTGAAACGAGATTCGCAACAGTCATATCTGGCTCCATCGAGAGGCGTGGGACGTTGCCGTCAGGGTTGACGGGAGTGGCGGGCGACTTTTTGTGACCAATTCGCCTCGAGTCCGAACTGCATGCTGCCGATTCGTTGCCGGCCGGTCGCGCGCGTATTGCTCGCGGACCGAAACTGCCACATCGACTTCTGCTTCACCTTCAGGATCGCGGCCCCGGCGTGCGGCCGGGGCTGCGTCATTCTGCGCTAGATAGGCGCGCCCTGGAACAGCGGCTCCGCAACACCGCGCCGCGCGAGCGTCGCGACGAACAGGTCGCCCGCGAGCGTGTCGGCCGCGCGCGCCGTCGCATCGAGCTCGGCGTAGGCGCTCGTGATGTACAGCGTGTCGAGCGCAGTCTCGCCCTGGGCGCTGCCCGTGGTCTGGCCGAGCGCGGCACCGCCGATCGCGACGCAGCTTGGGTGCGTGGTCGGCACGTCGATGCGCTCGGTTTCCACGCCATCGGGGCCGTAGCGCACCACGCGCGCGCCGCCCCATTGCGCGTTCCACAGGCCGCCGTCGCTGTCGACGGTCGAGCCGTCGGGGATGCCGTTCGCATCGGTCAGGCGAGTGAACAGGCGATCGTTCGCGATGCCGCCGTCCGCGCGATAGTCGCACGCGCGGATTTCACGCGTCGGCGAATCGCAGTAGTACATCGTCGCGCCGTCGGGACTGAATGCGATGCTGTTCGAAATCGCCGGCGCTGGCAACGGTAAACGTTCGAGCGACAGATCGTGATTCAACCGATAAAAGCCGGCGACCGTCTGCCGTTGCCCGCTTTCGTCCTTGGTGCCGAACACGAAACGCCCTTGCCGATCGCAGCGGCCGTCGTTGACGCGCGTGTTGAGACCGGGCTCGACGTCGACGATGCGCTGTGTGCTGCCTGTCTGCAGATCGAAAAACGCGAGGTGCGATGCGAGCCCGAGCAGCACGTAGCGCGGGTTTTCGCACAGTGCGAAGGTGGCGAGCCGCTCGGGCATGTCGAACGAATCGCTGCGGCCGTCGGCCGGATCGTAGCGCCACAGCCGCGCGCCTTCGATGTCGGTCCAGTAGAAGCGGGCGCTCCTCGCGCACCAGGTCGCGCCTTCGCCGAGCTCGCATTGCGCGTCGAGCAGCAGCGTGGCCCGTTGCACGCGCGGGCTGGCGCTCACGCCCAGCCTCCGTCGACGACGATGTCCTGAGCGGTGATCATGCGGCTGTCGTCGGCGGCGAGGAACAGCGCCATGCGCGCGAGGTCGGCCGGCATCAGCTCGGCGTCGATGCACTGGCCTTCCTTGATCTGGCGGCGGCCGTTGTCGTCGAGCCACAGGCGCAGCTGCTTGTCGGTCATCACCCAGCCCGGCACCAGCGTGTTGACGCGGATATTGAAGTGGCCGAGGTCGCGCGCGAGCCCGCGCGTCAAACCCTGCACCGCCGACTTCGACATCACGTACACCGGATAGCCGCCGTTCTTCAGCATCCAGCTGATCGAGCCGAGGTTGATGATCGAGCCGCTACGCGCGGCCTTCATGTCCTCCATCACGGCCTGCGCCGCGAAGAACTGATGGCGGATGTTCACGGCGATGCCCGCGTCGAACGACTCGCGCGTCACGTCGCCGATCTGATGGCGCTTGTCGTTCGCAGCGTTGTTGATGAGCACCTGGATCGGACCCAGCGCGGCCTTCACGTCGGCGATCGCTTTTTGCAGCGCGTCGACGTCGGTCAGATCGCAGGCCAGAAACAGCGGCTTGTGCTTCGAATCGCCGAGCTGGTCGGCGAGCGCTTCGCCCGCGCTCGCGTCGATATCGAAGAACGCGACGCGCGCGCCCTGCGCCGCGAAGTGCTCGACGAACGATGCGCCGATTCCGGTCGCGCCGCCCGTGATCAGCACCGTACGGTCGACGAGGCTCGGATAGCGCGCGTACGCGGTGTCAGCGAGGCTGGCGTTTGCATTGGCCGGAGACGACATCGTTCGATTCCTTTATGAGCTTGGATGTGCTTGGGATGGGGTGAAAGCGACTCAATCGCGCGAGCCGCGGTTCTTCAACTGGTCGAGCAACACGGCCGCGAGCAGGATCGCGCCGCGCACCAGGTACTGATAGAACGCGTCGATGTTCAGCAGGTTCATCACGTTCTCGACCGTACCCATGATCAGCACGCCGATCACGACGCCGGAGATCGTCGCGCGGCCGCCCAACAGCGACACGCCGCCGAGCACGCACGCGGAGATCACGTTCAGCTCGAAGCCTTCGGCGGCGTTCGGCTGACCCGACGTGATACGCGACGCGAGAATCACGCCGGCAAGCGCGGTGACGGCGCCCTGGATCAGAAAGATGTAAACGCGCGTGCGCTCCACGTTGATACCGGCGAGCCGCGACGCTTCCGGATTACCGCCGATCGCCAGCGTATTGCGGCCGTACACGGTCTGGTTCAGCATCACGCCGAACACGATGAAGCAGATCAGCGTGACCCAGATCGGCAGCGACACGCCGAAGAACGTCAGGCCGCCGAGCGCGATGAACGTATCCGACGACACGCCGACCGCCTGCCCATGCGACACGATGAAGCCGAGGCCGCGCACGATTTCCATCGTCGCGAGCGTCGTGATCAGCGCGTTGATGCGCAGATAAGCGATCACCGCGCCGTTGACGAAGCCGATCACCGCGCCCGCCGCGACCGCCGCGATGATCGCGATGACCGTGCTGTTGGTCGCGTTGAGCACCATCGCGCACAGCACGCCGGCGAACGCGACGGTCGAGCCGACCGACAGGTCGAAATCACGCGACGCGAGGCAGAACATCATCGTGCACGCGACCATGCCGATCTGCGAGATCGACAGCGCGAGGCCGAGCATGTTCTCGATCGAGAAGAAATGATCGACGGTCAGCGACATCGTGACGAACATCAGGATGAAGATCACGATCAGGCTGTATTCGGTGATCTGCTGCCACCATTTGGCCTTGTCGCCGGTCTGCGGAATCAGCGCGTCGGCCGCGCTCTTGGCGGTCTGCTGCGCGAGGTTTTCTCTGGCTTGCATGTTCAATACTCCTCCCCGTTCCCCACGGGTTGCGGACTCACGTCCGGATAAGGTTCAGGCCGCGCGCGACGCGCTCTGGTTGGCGGCGTTGGCGTTCGCGTTTTCAGGCAGCGCGGTCGAGCTTTGCGGCAGCGCGAGGCTCAGCACCGACTGTTCGGTCGCGTCCTTGCGCGCGAGCTCGCCGGAAATGCGGCCCTGGCGCATCACGACGATCCGGTCGGACACGCCGAGCACTTCCGGCAATTCCGACGAAATCATCACGATCGCGCAGCCGCGCTCCGCGAGCTGATAGATCACGTTATAGATCTCGTGTTTCGCGCCGACGTCGATGCCGCGTGTCGGTTCGTCGAGAATCACGACTTTCAGATCGGGCTCGGCGAGCCAGCGCGACAGAATCGCCTTCTGCTGGTTGCCGCCCGACAGGAAGCGGATCTTCTGCCGCCGATGCGGCGTCTTGATCTTCAGCAGCTTGATGAAACGATCCGCCGTCTGCGCCTCCTTCTTGCGATCGAGAAACACGCCCGCGCGCAGATAGTGACGGCGGCAGCTGATGTTGATGTTCTCCGCGACGCTCGCCATCGCGACGATGCCCTCTTCCTTGCGATCCTCGGGGCACAGCACGATGCCGTGCTTAATGGCCTCGCCCGCGCTGCGCACCTTGATCGGCTTGCCGTCGAGTATGAGTTCGCCGCCCTTGCGATGCTCGGCGCCGTACACCAGATGCATCAGCTCGCTGCGGCCCGCGCCGACGAGTCCGAAGAAGCCGACGATCTCGCCGCGCCGCACCTCGAAGCTCGCCGGCTGCGCGAGCGGATGACCTTCGATCGCCTTCGCCGCGAAACGCACTTCGCCGAGCGGCCGCGCCGAATAGCTATAGATGTCCGAAATTTCGCGCCCGACCATCTCGCTGACGATCGTGTCGCGCGACACGCCTTCTAGCGTCGGATGCGACGCGACCTTGCGGCCGTCGCGGAAGATCGTGCACGCGTCGCACAGCTCGTAGATCTCGTCCATGCGGTGCGAGATGTAGATCATCGCGCGGTTGTCGGCGCGCAGATCGCGCACCAGCTTGAACAGCACCTCGGTCTCGCGGTGCGACAGCGAGCTGGTCGGCTCGTCGAGCGCGATCACGCGCGCGTTGCGCATCAGCGCCTTGCAGATTTCGACCATCTGCCGTTGCGCGATCGACAGCTTGCGCAGCTTCGCGTTCGGATCGAGCGCGACGCCCATCGCTTCGAGCCGCTCGCGCACGAAGCGCTTTGCCTCGCGCTTGTTGACCCAGCCGAGCGCATTGGGCAGCTGGCCGAGCAGCAGATTCTCCGCGACCGTGAGGTCGGGCACGTACTGCAGTTCCTGGTGAATCACCGCGATGCCGGCACCGATCGACGCGGCCGCGCTCGGAAAGCGCACCTCGTTGCCGTCGATCAGCATGCGGCCCGAATCGGGCTGATACTCGCCGCCGAGAATTTTCAGCAGCGTCGATTTTCCCGCGCCGTTTTCGCCCATCAGGCCGTGCACCTGGCCGACGTTGACGTCGAAGGACACACCGTCGAGCGCACGCACGCCTGGAAAAACCTTGCCGATATTGTCAAAACGTAGCGTCGCTGACACTTCGCCTCCTTGTCGACCGGAGTTAGCGCTTTAGCGCTTACTCCGGTCCCATGCAGTTTCATCGCGGTCGACCGGAGTTAGCGCTTTAGCGCTTACTCCGGTCCCATGCAAGATATTGCTGCGTCATGTTGACCGTACGCGTATTGCGCGCGATCCGTCTGTCTACCGCAGATCGTCTCTCGCCGCCGGCGCGCCGTCCCCTGCGCCAGGCAGGGAAAGCGACGCGCCGGCGGTGTACTTCATACCACCGCAAGTCTTGCGATTACTTCGACGCGAGGCCCATCTTCTCGCGCACTTCGCCGACGTTGTCGCGCGTCGCCAGCATGCCGGTCGTCAGCGTCAGCAGCGGCGGTTCCTTGCCCTGCGTGATCCACGCGTACATCAGTTCCGAGGTTTCCTCGCCGTGGCGCTTCGGGCTGATGATCACGGTGCCGTAGAAGCCCGTCGGCTGCGGCTTCTTGAACTCGTTCATCGCGGACTCCGAACCGCCGATGCCGATGCCGATCATGTTGTCGGCCTTGAAGCCACGGCCTTCCGCCGCGCGCACCGCGCCGAGCACGCCTTCGTCGTTCAGCGCGTAAGCGACCCAGTGCTTGAACTGCGGGTTCTTCGTCAGCGCGATGTTGGCGGCGTTGAACGCGTTTTCCGTGTCGGTCTTCGCCTGCGGCGCGGTGACGATGTTCGCTTTCGGGAAGCCCGCGGCGACCAGCGCGTCGGTTGCGCCGGTGGTGCGGTCATGCGCGGTCGGCAACTGCTCGTAGGTCACGTCGATCGCGCCGACGTCCTTCATGTCCCAGCCGCGCTTCTTGATTTCAGCCGCGATGCCGTCGCCGACCTGCTTGCCGATGTTATACGCCGAGATGCCCATGTGCGGCACCGCTTCGATCGGCTTGCCCGCGCCGTCGACGAGGCGGTCGTCGACCGTCATCATCTTCAGGCCGTCCGCCTTCGCCTTCGCGACGATGCCCGGCCCGAGCTTGACGTCGGGCGTGCAGATCACGAAGCCCTGTGCCTTCTGCGCGGCGAGGTTATCGATTGCGCTCATCACCTTCTCGCCCGACGGCGCGCCGATCTTCACGAGCGTGAAGCCCTTCTGCTTGGCGGCCATCTCGGCGAACTTCCATTCGTCCTGGAACCACGGTTCTTCCGGCTGCTTCACGAGGAAGCCGATCTTGACCGAATCGGCGGCCTGTACGACCGGTGCGTTGAAGAACACACCCGCCGCCGCCGCTGCCAGCGTGAGGAAAATTCTACGTTTCATAATGCGTGTCTCCTGACTAATTGATAACGAGAAGGTAATCGGCCGCGTCTTCTTGTACCGGTCTGACACGCGCGGCCAGCGCGTCGTCCGGTGTTCTGTGCGTCTTTTGGCGACGCAAATTCAGTCGTGGTAAAGCACCGAGCGCCCGCCATCGACGGTGATGCAGCTCGCATTGATGAACGGCGCTTCGTCCGACGCGAGGAACACCGCGGTCATCGCCACCTCCTCCGGACGGCCGATGCGCTTCATCGGCTGCAGATCGAGTGTCGCCTGCTTCGCGGCGGCCGGATCGGACTGCTCGTTCCACCAGTCGTGCGTCAGATGCGTCTCGATGTAGCCCGGCGCGATCGCGTTCACGCGCACGTTGCGCGGCGCGTACTCGATGCCGAGCGCGCGCGTGAGGCCAATCACGCCGTGCTTCGCGACCGGGTACGGAAAGCAGCCCGGAATGATCTTGAACGCGTGCGTCGACGCGATGTTCACGATGCTGCCCGCGCCACGCTCGACCATGCCCGGCAGCACCGCGCGACAGCCGTTCCACACGCCGTCGAGATCGACCGCGAAGCAGCGCCGCCAGTCGGCGTCGGTCATCGTCAGCGGATCGCAGAACACGTTGATGCCCGCGTTGTTGACGAGGATGTCGAGCGCGCCGAACGCGCGTTCGCCTTCGCTGACCGCGTGCCGCACCGACGCCGGTTGCGTCACGTCGGTCTGCACCGCGAGCACGCGCGCGCCGGCGCCGGTGCCAACGTCTGCCTCGATCTGCGCGGCCGTGCGCTGCGCCAGGTCGAGGTCGAGTTCCGCCAGCACGACCGCCGCGCCCTCGCGCGCGAACGCCAGCGCGATCGCCGCGCCTATGCCACGTCCAGCGCCGGTTACGAGAGCGGCTTTGCCGGCGAGCCGGTTCATTTCTTCACGCCCGCGCGGGCGATCCGCAAACCGTTGATGAACGCCTTCGCATGCGACGCGGTCACCGCCGCGCTCTGGCCCGGCTTGTACAGCGCCGAGCCGAGGCCGAAACCGTTCGCGCCGGCGCTCAGGAACGGCCCCATGTTGTCCGGCGTGACGCCGCCGACCGGCACGAGCGGCACCTGCGCCGCGATCACCGCGCGCCATGCCTTGACGACCTGGCAGCCGAGCTGCTCGGCGGGGAACATCTTCAGCACGTCCGCGCCGTTCTTCAGCGCGATGAACGCCTCGGTCGGCGTCGCGACGCCGGGCGCGCAGGCGAGGCCCCGCGCCTTCGCGGCGATCACGACTTCCGGATCGCTGTGCGGCATCACGATGAGTTCGCCGCCCGCGGCCTTCACGTCGTCCACGAACAGCGGATGCAGCACCGTGCCCGCGCCGACGATCGCGTCGGCCGGCAGCACCTTGCGGATCGCCGAGATGCTGTCGAACGGCTGCGGCGAATTGAGCGGTACTTCGACGATGCGAAAACCGGCTTCGTACAGGGCCTGGCCGTGATCGGCCGCGTCGGCGGGCGTGACGCCGCGCAGGATCGCGATCAGCGGACAGGCTTCGAACGCGGCGATCAGACCCGCGTGCGGCATGTACGGTGCGGGCAGATTGATGTGTGGTTGCATGTCGGTTCCTTGTTTCGTGAGCGTCGTAAAGGGCTCTGCCGCCGGTCAGCCTGCGCGCGCCGCCTGGGCGGACGGCCGGACGAGCCCCGCTTCGACGGCGACGCGCCACAGGCCGCGTTCGGTTGCATGCCTGACCGGCTCCGCGCGCAGACAGCCGAATTGCGCGAGCGCGAGGCGGTAGCGCTCGCACAGCGCGTCGTTGCCGATCAGCCGCAGACTCTGCTGCGCGAGCGAGCTGCCTTGCTGCGCGAGTACCGCTTCGAGGCCGGCGAGTTCGTGCCCGATCAGCAGGCCCGACAGATAGTCGGGCTGTGCCTCGCTCGACAGCGCGCCGGTCAAGCCGAGCGTGCGCGTGCTGAACACGGTCGCGAGCACGCCTGCCTGGCCCTTCTCGCGCGCGATGTTCACGCCGCGCAGAAATGCTTCGGTATCCGGGCGATCGGGCGTGACCATCGTGCGGCCGAGAATCGTGTGCTCGCGCAGCGCGGCGAACACCTCGCCGGTCATGAACGTATGAAAACGCTCGATGCGCTCCGCCTGCACGACCGCCCATTTCGCGTGCGTACCGGGCAGGCCGATCAGCGAGCGGGCGTTGCTGTCGACCGAGTTCGCGTCGTGCGCGCCGTCCGCGTCCGCGCTGAGCGCGCCGAAAATTTGCGTCTCCTCGCCGCGCATCACGTTCGGCAATTCACCGCGTTGCAGCACGCCCGGCACGATATGCAGCGTCGCGCCGCGCGCGGTCTGCACGCGGACGATACCGGCCACCAACGCATCGGCGTTCGCGGGTGTCTCGACATACGGCGCTTCGAGCCAGCCCTGCGCGCTGCCGATCATCCCCGCCGCGATCACCGGCGCGCCGCGCGCATGGTCGAGCCATGCGCCGCAGGCGTCCTCGAACGCGGCGTCGAAGCCGCCCTCGGCCGCGCCACGCGGCAGATTCATGATGCCGGCCGTCGATGCGCGCGTCGCCAGCACGCGACCGTGCGCGTCGAACAGATAGGCGCGCAGCGACGTCGTGCCCCAGTCGAGCGCGATCAGCGCGGCGTGCGTGAAATCGACGGCGGCGGTATCGGCGGCGGCGGTCGCGTCCGGCTTCCCGCCCGTGTCGGGCGCGGCGGCCGCCCGGTGGTTCGCCAGCGTGGCGGTGCCCGCTTGTTTCATCGCTTGATCCTGCGCGTGGCCGGTCGCGGTGCGCGCCAACCGAGTTCTTCCGAAATCGCGCGCGCCTCGCGCTGCACGACCGGAATCAGTTCGTCCATCCGTTCGAGCGGCATATAGGGAATCGTGCTGGCCACCGACAACGCCGCGACGATCGCCCCCGACGCATCGCGCACCGGCGCCGCGACGCAACGGATCGCCGCTTCGTTCTCTTCGAGATCGAACGTGTAGCCGCCGGCCGCGTAGTTCGTCATGCGCTGCAGGAAGGTCGGCGCATCGGGGCGGTTGTCCGGCTTGAAGCTGACGCCCGCGAGCGCGCGGCGCGACGCGTCGAACAGCGACTGCCATGCGTCCGGCGCGAGGTCGAGCATCATCGCCTTGCCGATGCCGGTCGACGCGAGCGGCATCCGATGGCCGACGCGCGAGCGCATTTCGAGGCCGCGCGTGCCGGGGATCTTGTCGATGTACAGCACGTCGTCGCCGTCGCGCACGCCGAGGTGGATCGTGTCGAGCGTCTGCTCGGCCAGCGACTCGAGGTGCGGACGCGCGACGGCCGTCAGCGGCATCTGTTCGAGAGCGATCGTGCCGAGCTCGATCAGCTTCGGCCCGAGCAGATAGCCGCCCTGCACCTGGCGCAGATAGCGCGCCTGCACGAGGCTGCTGACGAGCCGGTGCGTGGTGCTGCGGGTCGTGCCGAGCGCGGCGCCGAAGCTGCGCAGATCGCGCACACCGGCCGCGGCCGCCTCGAGAATCGCAAGGCCGCGCAACAGCGTCTGCGTGCCGGCCTGCTGCGGCGTGATTTCCAGCAGCGTGACCGGCAGCCCGAGACCGTCGACGGTCGCCGCGCGCGCCACCGGGCGCGACGCCCTCGCGGTAGCGGACGCACTGGCGGCGACATTGGCGTTGACGGCTGAAGCCTCGCGCGGCGCGGAATTCAGCGCCGGATTCGCGGCGCTGTTCGGCCCGCCGTTCGAGTCCTGCGCGGCCTCGGCCGCGCTGGCGGCGGGAGTGGGCATCGCTTTGTTCATGGCGATTCGCCTTCGGATGGTTTCTGCGCTTAGCGCGCGGGGCCGGAGAACAGGGCGGGAACGGGTGCGGCGCCGCGCTCGCGCGGCTGCTGTGGTTGGCTGCCAGACATGGTCGGTCTCGTCTCCGGTTTTTTTCTGTCGCTGTTCGCTGTTTCGGCGCGCTGGGGCGCCGACTCGCGATGCATGTTGGCTTGGATTGTAGGGCGACTTTTGAGAATCACCAATATGTGAATGTTGAGTCCATATAGTGAGATTTTAGTGGGCGATCGAGTGTTTAGCAAACTGTCGCGGTCGCGGTCTGCTGACGCAAAAAAGCCCGCGCGAGGCGGGCTTCGAAGCAGGACAATGAGATCGAGGGCTCTTTCAATCCGGCAATTCAGCCGCGCCCATCCGCCGCGCAATCACGCGCGCGCGTTGCGTGAGATACGCCGAATTCCTGTGTTCATCGAAATACCTGGGGCGTGGCAGCATCACCGCGAGCCGCGCCGACTGCGCGGCCGTGAGCTTGCTCGCCGAGGTCTTGAAGTAGTACTGCGCGGCCGCCTCAGCGCCGTACACGCCGCTGCCCCATTCGACCGAGTTCAGATAGATCTCGAAGATGCGCTGCTTGTCCATCAGCGTTTCGAGCATCCACGTGATGATCAGCTCCTGGCCCTTGCGGATATAGCTTTTCTCGCGCGACAGAAACAGGTTGCGCGCAAGCTGCTGCGAGATCGTCGAGCCGCCGCGCACGATCCGGCCTTGCGCCTTGTTGCGCTCCCACGCCTGCAGGATCGCGTCGGTTTCGTAGCCTTTGTTGTTGACGAAGTTCGCGTCTTCGGACGCGATGATCGCGCGCTTCAGGTTGCGCGAAATCTGATCGTACGGCACCCACGTTCGCTGCACCGACAGATCCGGCCGGTCCTGCGACAGACGCCATGCGTCCGAGCGCATGAACGCGGTCGAGCGCGGATTGACGACGTTCCAGATTGCGATCTGCGCGAAGTAGTACGCCTGCGTCGCGAGCCAGGCGATGGCCACGACCGCGGTCAACCAGGCGAGCCAGCGCAGCGGGCCGGACTGGCCGCGCGAACCGCTGGCGCGTCGCGTCGCTGTCATGGTGCGTGCTATCCGCGTGCCGACGTTACGCGGGCGACGGCGCCGTCAGCAGCGCGCGCAATTCGGCGAGCACCGGCGCACTGTCCGGACGCACGCCGCGCCACACATGGAACGATTCGGCGGCCTGCTCGACCAGCATGCCGAGTCCGTCGGCGCCGCGCGCGCCGAGTTTCGCCGCGTGCTGCATGAAGATGGTCGGATGCGCGCCGTACATCATGTCGTAGGCGAGCGTGCCGTTGCCGAACGCGCGATCGTCGCACTCGGGCAGCGACGCATCGAGGCTCCCCGCGGTCGCGTTGACGATCACGTCGTACTGGCCCGCTTCGATCGCGCGGGCGCTGCCGCCGGTCAGACGGCAGTGCGCGCCGCTGGCAGCCTGCGCGAACTGGTCGACCAGCGCTTCGGCCTTCTGCGCCGTGCGATTGACGATCGTCAGCGTATGCGGTGCGCGCTCGAGCATCGGCAGCACGACACCGCGCGCGGCCCCGCCCGCGCCGAGCAGCAGGATGCGCGCGCCCTTCAGCGACACGCCGAGATTCACCTCGATGTCGCGCACGAGGCCGAAGCCATCAGTGTTGTCGCCGTAGATGCCGTCGGCGTCGACCCGCAGCGTGTTCACCGCGCCGGCCGCCGCCGCGCGCGGCGACAGCGTGTTCGCGAATGCATGTGCGTCGAGCTTGAACGGCACCGTCACGTTCAGGCCGCGTCCGCCCGCTTCGATGAACGCGCGCACGTGCGGCACGAACGCGTCGAGCGGCGCGAGCAGATGACCGTACTCGACCGGCTCGCCGGTTTGCGCGGCGAAGCGGCCGTGGATGAACGGTGACTTGCTATGCCCGACGGGGTTGCCGATGACCGCGTAGCGCTCGCGCGTTGGGTTGCCGCTCATCGTCCCGGCTCCGTGATGTGTTGGTCGCGGTCGGCGTTGTTCGCGGCGTCGTTGCCGTCGCCGGTCGCCGCGGATTCGTCTGCGCTGGGGTTGTCGTTGGGATTGCCGCCGTCGGCTTCCGCTTCAGCTTCGGCTTCGCTTTCGGCGCTGTCGTCGGATGCGTCGAGCAACTCTTCCTCGCCCTCGTCCTCGCCTTCTTCGGCTTCGCCGCCGCTCGTCACGGTCGGTGCATCGAGCACGTGCAACAGACGCACCGACGCTTCGATCGTCAGCTCATCGATCGACATGACTTCCATCTGCAAACGCGTGCCGCGCGCATGCACGCCGAGGCCCGGCACGTGCAGCAGCAGCGGAATTTCCTCGAGACGCACGAGATCGCCCTTCACGACCGACGCGACCACCTGCTTGCGGTTTTCCTGCCTGAGCCAGCGCAGACACCAGAAGTACTCCATGCGACGCTGATGGTCGGCGTACGCGGTGTAGGTGTCGTCGAAGCCTTGCACGACCGCGAACAGATCGGCGTCCTTCGGCTTGAACGGCGCGGCGAGCTTGGCGGTCACGCCATGCTGCACGCACGCGATCAGCTGCCACTGATTCACGAGGTCGACGTAGCGGCGCAGCGGCGACGTGCTCCACGCGTACTGCGTGACGCCGAGCCCTTCGTGCGGCGCGGCGTTGGTCTGCATGCGCGTGCGCTTCGGGCCGCTCGGCACGCCGAACGCGCGCTGCGTGCGATAGATGCCCGGCACGCCGTGATCGTGCAGGAACCCGCCCCACGACGAGTTCGCGAGAATCGCCAGCTCGGCGACGATCGTGTCGAGCGGCGAGCCGCGCCGGCGCGGCGTAATCGTGACATGCTCGCCGTCGACGTAGAAATTGAAGTCGGTATTGCGCTGCACTTCGCGGCGCAGGCCGTAGCCGGCGCGCGCGGTCTGGCGCTTTTCGAACAGCGCTTGCGCGAACGGCCACAGCACGGCGATATCGTCCTTGTGCGGATACTCGCCGGTGCCCTCGGCGAGCGCCTTCTCGGTGACGATTTCGTCGAGCGTGTTGTGGCGCAGATTGTTCTTCACGAACACGCGCTCGGCGCGCGTTTCGCTCGCGACGATCTCCTGCGTCTCGCGATTGACGATCACGTACAGCGACAGCGCCGGCCGATACCCACCCTCGGCAAGCGTGAAGGTGTCGACGACGCTGTCGGGCAGCATCGTGATCTTGTCGCCGGGCATGTAGACCGTCGACAGACGCGCGCGCGCAATCGCATCGACGTCGTCGCCACGCTGGATGCCGAGCGCCGGCGCGGCGATGTGCACGCCGATGCGCACACGGCCGTCGGCCAGATGCTCGACCGAGAACGCGTCGTCGATTTCGGTCGTGGTGATGTCGTCGATCGAGAACGCTTCGACGTCGGCCTGCGGCAGATCGTCGGGCACGTTCGCGGCCGCGACGGACGGGAAGCCGGTGCCGTGCGGGAAGAACTCGGACAGGAATTTCGCTTCGTGCAGCGCGCGCGGCGACGCGATCGCGCCGCATTCGAGCATCAGCCGCGCCTGCGAGATGCCGCGCGCGGCCGCGGCGCCCTCGAGCGCCTTGTACTCGATGGTGTTCTTGTCGGGCTTCGTCAAGAGCGCGAGCCCCTTGCCGCCCGCGAACGCTTCAGGCAGACGGCCTGCTTTCAGCTCTTCCTCGTACTGCGCCTGCACGAGCGCCTGCTGACGCTTGCGCTCGAGGCCCGCGAGCGCCATCTTCAGTTGCTCCTGCGGCGCGCGCTGGTACATGCCGCGGCCCTTGCGGCGGAAGTACACCGGCGAGCCGTGCATGCGCAGCACCAGCGCCGCGCGCTCGATCGCGCCGAAGCTCGCGCCGAAGTACTCGGCGCCCAGCGTCGCGAACGGGAATTCATCGTCCGGCGCGCATTCCCACAGGAAGTCCAGATCGATCTCTTGCGCCAACGCGTCGGCCTGCTGCATCAGTTCGGCCGCGGTGGGCTTCTCGAACTCGATCAGCACATCCTTCGCGCGCACCTTCGCGCGCCGCCCGCCCGGCAACTCGACCTGAAACGCGTCGCCCTGGCGCGACAGCACGCTGCCGGCCTTGAAACTGCCCGATTCCTCGAAGAAGACGTTCACTCAATACTCTCGTTCTGACTTGCGTCTGCCGTCGCGCCCGACGCCCCGTGGCGATCGATCACTGCATGCGCGGCACGGCAACCTGTTCGTGATAGTGAATCCGCGGCGCGCACTGCGCGTGCCAGCGGGTTGAATCTTGCGACCAGCGGTGGCGGTCGGTGTGCCTCTCTGACTGACGTCCTGGCAGGGTTCGGTGTCGCCGCCCTTGCGTGCCGTCAGGCCGCCGCGCGCGGCGCCGGCGGCTCGACATGTTCGGCGTCGCAAAAGGCCAGCACGTCATCGAGATACTGCGCGAACTCGCTGATCGCATGGTCGCTGCCCTCGATCAGCGTGGTGCGCGCGCCCGGATAGTGCGCGAGCATTTCGCGGTAGTCGAGGACTTCGTCGCCGGTGGCTGCCATCAAATAATAGCGTTCGGGCCGCGTGATCGACGCGACGCCGAGCGCGCGCAATTCATCCAGATGATGCGGCTCGACGACGATGCTGCCGCCACCGTGCCACAACGGCTGCTCGCCGAGATACGCGCTCAGGTCGCGCTGCGGCACGACCGCCGGGTTCAGCAACACGGCCGGCCAGCCGTGTTTCTCGGCCAGATGGGTGGCGAAGTAGCCGCCGAGCGAACTGCCGATCACGGTCACCTGCCGCGCATCGCCCTTCGCGCGTGCGTCGGCGACCAGCGATTCGGCGAGCGCCACGGTTTCGAACGGCGACACCGGCAGCATCGGGCAGCACCACTCGTCGGCGCGACCCAGCTCGGCGAGACGCGCCGCGAGCAGGCGCGCCTTGAACGAATTCGGCGACGAACGGAAACCGTGCAGATACAGAATCACGACGCGCCTCGCGTCGAAAGACCGTCGAGCAGTTTCTGATGCACGCCGCCGAAGCCGCCGTTGCTCATCACCAGAATCTGGTCGCCGGGGCGCGCCGCGTGGACCACCGCCTTCACGAGCGCGTCGAGGTTGTCGAACGCCTGCGCCTTGCCGTCGAGCGGCGCGAGCGCTTCGCCGAGGTTCCAGCCGAGCGCGTCGCGCCCGCCCGGCGCGCCGTAGCCGAACACGAGATCGGCGTCGGCGAGGCTCGCCGGCAGTTGCGCTTTCATCACGCCGAGCTTCATCGTGTTCGAGCGTGGTTCCAGCACCGCAAGGATCCGCGTGTTGTCGCGGCCGACCCGCGCGCGCAGGCCGGCCACCGTCGTCTCGATCGCCGTGGGGTGATGCGCGAAGTCGTCGTACACGGTCACACCCTCGACGCTGCCACGCACTTCCATGCGGCGCTTCACGTTGCGAAAGCCTGACAGCGACTTCGCGGCCTGCGCGGGCGGCACGCCGACATGGCGCGCGGCGGCGATCGCGGCGAGCGCGTTCAGGCGGTTATGCTCGCCCTGCACCTGCCAGTCGACCACGCCGACGCGCTCGCCGTTGTGATAGACGGCGAAGCGTTCGTCGACGGGCACGCCCTGCTCCGCCGCCTGGGTCTCCCAGCCGCCCTGGACGCCGAAGCGCTCGACCTCGCTCCAGCAGCCGCGCGTCAGTACGCGCTCGAGCGCGTCCTCGCGGCCGTTCGTGACGACGCGGCCGAGGCGTGGCACCGTGCGGATCAGATGATGGAACTGCGTTTCGATCGCGGCGAGATCAGGGAAGATGTCGGCGTGATCGAATTCGAGATTGTTCAGCACCGCCGTTTTCGGGCGGTAATGGACGAACTTCGAGCGTTTGTCGAAGAACGCGGTGTCGTATTCGTCCGCTTCGATCACGAAGAAGCTCGAATCGGTGAGCCGCGCCGACACGCCGAAATTCAGCGGCACACCGCCGATCAGGAAGCCCGGGTTCAGGCCCGCATCTTCGAGCAGCCAGGTCAGCATCGAGCTCGTGGTGGTCTTGCCGTGCGTGCCGGCCACGGCCAGCACCCATTTGCCGTTCAGCACGTGCTCGCCGAGCCACTGCGGACCGGACACGTACGGCAGGCCGCGGTCCAGAATCGCTTCCATCAGCGGGTTGCCGCGCGTGACCACGTTGCCGATCACGAACAGATCCGCGTTCAGGCCGTTCAGTTGGTCCGCGTCATAACCCTCGATCAGACCGATGCCTTGCGCCTCGAGCTGCGTGCTCATCGGCGGATAGACGCCGGCGTCGCAGCCGGTCACCGTGTGGCCCGCATTGCGCGCGAGCACCGCGAGACCGCCCATGAAGGTGCCGCAGATGCCGAGGATGTGGATATGCATAAGCCTGTCGTGCCGCGGGGGCGTTTCTTGCGAGGGATGAGAGAGCCACAGGACGGTCGGAACGACCGTCTGCAAAGGACGCCTATTGTAACCGACGCGACGCGCGCTGCCCCCTGCCGGCCACGCCCGGCGCCGCCCCGTGCGGGCCGCCGAACCGCGTCGCAGGCTCGATCGAGTATCATGCAAGGATGGTCCGCAAATCACATTTCGATCCGCAGCGCCTGCGCGAGGAAATCGCAATCGCGGCGGCACGCCTGATTGCCGAAGACGGCCTGGATTACGCCAGCGCGAAGCGCAAGGCGGCCCGGCAGGTCGTCGGCGAGACTCGTGTTGCCGGCGAATGGCTGCCGGACAACGATCAGATCGAAGAAGAAATCCGCGAATATCAGTCGCTGTTCCAGAGTGACAGCCAGCCGGCGCTGCTGCGGCGCCTGCGCATAATCGCGATCGACTGGATGGAGCGGCTCGCGCCGTTCAATCCGTATCTGACGGGCGCGGTGCTCGGCGGTACGGCCGGCGAGCATTCGGATGTGCATCTGCAGGTGTTTTGCGACAACCCGAAGGAAGTCGCGATCTACATGCTCAATGCAAACATCCAGTACGACGTGTCGGAAACGCGCCACTTCGCGGGCCGCGGCTACGTAGAGACGCTGAGCTTTCTGTGGCGCCCCGCGGGCGAGCGCAACGCCGAGCCGGTCGGCATCCACGTCGCGCTGTACGAAACCGACGACCTGCGTGGCGCGGTACGCGCCGACGCGCGCGGCCGCACGGCGCGGGCCAATTTGCCGGCGGTGCAGGCGCTGCTCGACGGCGACGAAGTGCCGTCCTTCACCAATTGATCAGACAGAACGGAGCACGATGAACACGAGACGTATGCTGGCGGGCGCGGTCGTCGCGCTGATTGCCGCGGGCGGCGGCGTACTGGCCAATCACTGGCTCAATCGCGGTTCCGACGTCGCGTACGCGGCGCAGGCCGGAGCGCAGCCTGCCACCTCTGCGAGTCCCGTGCAGCAACTGTGGACCGCGCCGGTCACGAACGTCGACGGCAAACCGCAGTCGCTGAGCCTGCTCAAGGGCCATCCGATCGTCGTCAACTTCTGGGCGTCGTGGTGTGCTCCGTGCGTCGAGGAAATGCCGGCGCTGTCGCAGATCCAGCGCGAGTACGCGAAGAAAGGCATCCAGTTCGTCGGCCTCGGCGTCGACTCGGAAAAGAACATCCAGACCTTCCTGCAGAAGGTCAAGGTCGCGTACCCCGTCTACGTGACCGGCTTCGGGGGCGCCGACCTCGCGCGCGCGTTCGGCAACAATGCGGGCGGTTTGCCGTTTACCGTCGTGATCGACGCAAAAGGCAACATCCGCTCGACAAAATTGGGCCAGATCGACCCGACGGCGCTGCGCCAGACGCTCGACGCGCTGTAAATTTCCCGATTTCCCACGCTACGCTTTTTGGCATGCGATTCCGTGCAGAACGAGCAAAAATACACGGATAATTCCCGAATTTGAGTGAAGTTGGACCCAAGGCTGCGCCGCGGCCCGCGCCGGCCGTCGTCGCGTACGCGCGCGAAACTAGACAAGTTTCTCTAATCAGCGCTAAAGTGCGCGCAATTCCACGGAAAAAGAAGCGACCATGACGCGACTGCTGGTACTGCACGGACCCAACCTCAATCTTCTCGGCAGCCGGGAACCCGAGGTCTACGGTCGCGTGACCCTGCCGCAGATCGATCAGGCGCTGGCGGACCGCGCAGCCGACGCAGGCGTCGAACTCGCGTCGTTTCAGAGCAATCACGAAGGCGCACTGGTCGACCGTATTCAGGCGGCCCGCACCGAGCAAACCGATTTCATCCTGATCAATCCCGCCGCGTACACACACACGAGCGTGGCCATTCGCGACGCACTGGCGGGAGTCGGCATCCCGTTCGTCGAGATTCATCTGTCGAACGTGCATCGCCGCGAACCGTTCCGGCATCACTCGTATTTCTCCGACCAGGCTGAGGGCGTCATTTGCGGCCTCGGCTGGAAGGGGTATCTGTACGCGCTCGAATTCGCGCTCGACCGGCTCGCGGCCGGGTCGTCGCGCGGCTGAATCCAAACACGTCCAATTTGAGCCGGCTACTGCGACTTGCACACGCCGGCACACTACGCATTGAAAGGGGCACCCTGATGGATCTACGTAAACTCAAAACTCTGATCGACCTCGTCTCGGAGTCCGGTATTTCCGAACTCGAAGTGACCGAGGGCGAAGGCAAGGTCCGCATCGTCAAGAATGCGCCGCCGGTTTACGTCCAACCGTCCGCCTCATACGCACCGCAATTCGCACAACCGGCACCGTTCGGCGCTGTCGAAGCACCGGCAGCCCCCGCGGGTGCTCCGGCCACGCCGGCCGCCGCCGCACCGCAGGGTCACGTCGTCACCTCGCCGATGGTCGGCACGTTCTACCGCGCGCCGTCGCCGGGCGCCGATCCGTTCGTGCAGGTCGGTGACACGGTCAAGGAAGGCCAGACCATCTGCATCATCGAAGCGATGAAGCTGCTCAACGAGATCGAGTCGGACAAGTCCGGCGTAGTCAAGGAAATCCTCGTCGAAAACGGCCAGGCGGTCGAATACGGCCAACCGCTGTTCGTGGTCGGCTAACGCGGCACGCACTATTTGCCGCCCGCGCGCCGCTCGTCCCGAGGCGCGCGACCGATCCTCTGCGGCAGCCGGCGTCGTGACCGACCCGGCGCCCATTGATGAGTCGAAAACCCGCTATGTTTGAAAAAATCCTCATTGCCAATCGTGGCGAGATCGCGCTTCGTATCCAGCGCGCCTGCCGCGAGCTCGGCGTCAAGACGGTCGTCGTCTATTCGGAAGCCGACAAGGAAGCCAAGTACGTGAAGCTCGCCGACGAGGCGGTCTGCATCGGCCCGGCACCGTCGAATCTGAGCTATCTGAACATGCCCGCGCTGATTAGCGCGGCCGAAGTCACCGACGCCGAAGCGATCCACCCCGGCTACGGCTTCCTGTCGGAGAACGCCGACTTCGCCGAGCGCGTCGAGCAGTCCGGCTTTACCTTCATCGGCCCGCGTCCGGAAACGATCCGCATGATGGGCGACAAGGTCACGGCCAAGCAGACCATGATCAAGACCGGCGTGCCTTGCGTGCCGGGTTCGGAAGGCGCGCTGCCGGACGATCCGAAGGAGATCGTGAAGATCGCCCGCCAGATCGGTTATCCGGTCATCATCAAGGCGGCTGGCGGCGGCGGCGGCCGCGGCATGCGCGTGGTCCACACGGAAGCGGCGCTCGTCAACGCGGTCATCATGACCCGCGAGGAAGCCGGCCGCGCGTTCGGCAACCCGCAGGTCTACATGGAGAAATTCCTCGAGAACCCGCGGCACATCGAAATCCAGGTGCTGGCCGACTCGTTCAAGAACGCCGTGTGGCTCGGCGAGCGCGACTGCTCGATGCAACGCCGTCACCAGAAGGTGATCGAGGAAGCGCCGGCGCCGGGCATCGCGCGTCGCCTGATCGACCGTATCGGCGATCGTTGCGCGGACGCGTGCAAGAAGATGGGCTATCTCGGCGCGGGCACCTTCGAGTTCCTGTATGAAAACGGCGAGTTCTACTTCATCGAGATGAACACGCGCGTACAGGTCGAGCATCCGGTGACCGAACTGATCACCGGTGTCGACATCGTGCAGGAACAGATCCGCATCGCGGCCGGCGAGAAGCTCACGTTCCGTCAGCGCGACATCCAGTTCCGCGGCCATGCGATCGAATGCCGGATCAACGCCGAAGATCCGTTCAAGTTCACGCCGTCACCGGGACGCCTGACCTCGTGGCATATGCCGGGCGGTCCCGGCATCCGCGTCGATTCGCACGCCTACAATGGTTATTTCGTGCCGCCGAACTACGATTCGATGATCGGCAAGCTGATCGCTTACGGCGCCACGCGCGAACAGGCGATCATGCGGATGCGCATCGCGCTGTCGGAAATGGTGGTCGAAGGTATTCAGACCAACATCCCGCTGCACCGTGAGCTGATGCTCGACGCGAAGTTCGTCGAAGGCGGCACCAGCATCCACTACCTCGAAAACCGGCTGGCCGCGCGTCAGCAGGTCGCGGAAGAAGCGTAAGTCATGAGCTATCGGGAACTGGTTGCCGAACTGGCGCGCGAGCACGCGGAGGAGTTGTCCGACGCGCTGCTCGAGCTGGGCGCGTTGTCGGTGTCGGTCGAAGACGCCGACGCCGACACGCCCGACGAGCAGCCGTTGTTCGGCGAGCCCGGCCTCACGCCGGATCGCACGGCATGGCAGCATTCGCGCGTGATCGCGCTGCTCGCGCCGGAACACGATCCGGCCGTGCTGCTGACCGCCGCAGCCAACGAGATCGGACTCGATGCCGCGCCGGCATACACCGTGCGCGAGGTCGAGGAGCAGGACTGGGTGCGGCTCACGCAGTCGCAGTTCGATCCAATCCAGATCGGCGAGCGCATCTGGGTCGTGCCGTCGTGGCACGATGCGCCGGACCCCGACGCGCTCGTGCTCGAACTCGATCCGGGTCTCGCGTTCGGCACCGGCAGCCACCCCACCACGCGTCTGTGCATGGAGTGGATCGAGCAGTCGATCAAGCCCGGCCAGTCCGTGCTCGACTACGGCTGCGGCTCGGGCATCCTCGCGATTCTCGCGAAGAAGTGCGGCGCCGATCCGGTGATCGGCATCGATATCGATCCGCAGGCGGTCGAATCGGCGCGTCACAATAGCGAACGCAATCACGCCGAAGTCACCTATGGCCTGCCCGACGCCTGTCCGGCCGGCGAATTCGACGTCGTGGTCGCGAACATTCTCTCCAATCCGCTCAAGCTGATGGCGTCGATGCTGTCGTCGAAGGTGAAGCCGGGCGGCCACATCGCGCTGTCGGGCATTCTCGCCCGCCAGGCCGAGGAGGTCGCGCAGGTCTACGCGCGCTGGATCGATATCAGCGTGTGGCGCGAACATGAAGGTTGGGTGTGCCTCGCCGGAACGCGCCGCGAAAGCAATTAGAATAAGGCGTATTGTCAACCTAACGGCCTCAGGCTCAACGGCTCGATATGCACCTGGCGACGCGTTGCCCCTTCTGCGAAACTGTCTTCCTTCTGCAACCGGCGCAGCTTGCGCAGCGCCGCGGCCTCGTGCGGTGCGGGCATTGCCAGGAAGTCTTCGACGCGTCGAGCAGTCTGTTCGACGTCTCCGAAGGCGGCGATTTTTCCACGGCCAAACCGGTTGCCGCCGCGGCGGCAATCGAAGCGCTGTCGGGTGTGCGGCAACCCAACCCGGACTTCAGCGGCGTCGCGTGGGACCCGTGGGCGCCGGCTTCGGAACAGGACTCCACCAGCATTTCCCGCAGCACGCTCGATGCCCGTTTGCGCGACCACGCGAGCAGCGTGCCGCTCGCGCCGCTGCCGCCTGGCGGCAACGAGCACGCACCCGTCACATCGGGCACTCCTCGCCAGGCGACCGAACCGGAATTGCGCGCCGGCGCTTTCACGGCACCGCTACCCGCGGACGATGAGCCGACGCTGGCCGACGCGCCGCTCGAACCCTTCGCCTATCCCGCCGACAACGCGGTCGATGAACCGCCTGTCGTCCCGCCCACCGCGCCTGCTTCCCCACCGCGAGTCGAAGACGAAGCGCCGCGCGTCTGGCACAAGATCGAACGCCCGGAGCCGTCCACGCTCGATGAACCGGCGCTGCGCGAACCAGCAAGTCTGCATGGCATGCCCGACAACGAGCCGCACTTCGGCCCGGTCGGTGGGGGCGTGGGCGGCTTCGGCGCCGCCGCAGGCATGGGTGCCGCAGGTGCTTCGGGCGCCGGCGGTCCCGGCGGCCCGCGCCCGCCGGGCGGTCCGTCGCTCGCCCCATCGAGCGGCGAGCCATTCTCGGTCAATCCTCCCGTCAGCGATGGCGACGATCCGTTCCCGGTCGTGCGCGAAACCCGCCCGGTGGACGCCAGACGCGTCGGCTGGATCGTCGCCGGTGTGGTGCTCGCCGCGCTGCTCGTCATTGCGCTGCTCGCGCAACTCGCGTGGTGGCAACGCGAGACCGTGATGGTCAACCTGCCGCGCTCGCAGATCCTGTACGCGCAGGCCTGCGCGCATCTCGGCTGTCAGCTGACGCCGCCGCACGATATCGAAGGCCTGCTGGTCGAGCCCTCCGATCTGCGGCAGATCGACGGCCCGCACAAGCTCGAGTTGAAGATGCCGCTGCACAACCGCCTGAACATCGCGCTCGCCTACCCCGCGATCGAACTCACGCTGCTCGACGATCAGAACAACGTCGCCGTGCGGCGCGTGCTGTGGCCGCAGGATTACGTGCCGCCCGGCACCGTGATCGCGTCCGGCCTGCCCGCGCACGCGACGCAGACGATGATCGTGCACCTCGACACCGGCAGCGCGATTGCCTCCAATTTTCGCGTACAGATTTTTTATCCGTAACGCACCCTCGCGCGCCCGCTCCCGAGCGGGCGCATCATTGTCATCACTGACGCCCTTTTCGGAGCACAACACATGAGTCAAGTCACGCTGGGTGGCAACCCGATCGAAGTAAGCGGCACGTTCCCGTCGGTCGGCCAGCAGGCCGCCGCATTCTCGCTGATCGGCCGAGACCTGAAGCCGCTGACGCTCGCCGACTTCGCCGGCAAGCGCAAGGTGCTCAACATCGTCCCGAGTCTCGACACGCCGACCTGCGCGACGTCGACGCGCAAGTTCAACGAAGCCGCCGCGAAGCTCAGCAACACGGCCGTCATCGTCGTGTCGGGCGACCTGCCGTTCGCGGCGTCGCGCTTCTGCACGACCGAGGGCATCGAGAACGTGGTGACCGCGTCGACGTTCCGCGGCCATGAGTTCGCGCAAGCGTACGGCGTCGACGTGACGAGCGGTCCGCTGACCGGCCTGACCGCGCGCGCGGTCGTCGTGCTCGACGAAAACGACAAGGTCGTGCACGCCGAGCTGGTCGGCGAGATCAAGAACGAGCCGAACTACGACGCAGCGCTCGCCGCGCTGAAGTAAGCCCTCTCGCGCGCGAACCACGGCGCCGCGCCTCGCGCGCGGCGCTGTCGGCGCGGCGCGTCTCTTCCCACCGCTTTCATACAGGAACGCTCGCCTTGGCTACGCTCATCTGCGGCTCGCTCGCGTACGACAACATCATGACCTTCGAAGGCCGCTTTCGGGAGCACATCCTGCCGGAGCAGGTCCACATCCTGAACGTAAGCTTTCTCGTGCCGACCATGCGTCGCGAGTTCGGCGGCTGCGCGGGCAACATCGCCTATGCGCTGAATCTGCTCGGCGGCGACGCACGCATCATGGGCGCGATCGGCGCCGTCGACGCACAGCTCTATCTGGACCGGCTCGCGCAGCTCGGCCTGTCGACGGAAAACGTGCTCGTCGTGCCCGACACCTACTCGGCGCAGGCGATGATCACGACCGACCTCGAGAACAACCAGATCACCGCTTTCCATCCGGGCGCGATGATGCAGTCGCATCAGAACCGCGCCGACGAAGTGGCGGGCCTGACGCTCGGCATCGTCGCGCCGGACGGCTATGACGGCATGGTCCAGCACTCCGAACAGCTTGCCGCCGCAGGCGTGCCGTTCATCTTCGATCCGGGCCAGGGCTTGCCGCTGTTCGACGGCGAGACGCTGCGGCGCATCATTGAACTTGCTACTTATGTAGCGGTCAACGATTACGAAGCCGCGCTGGTGAGCAACAAGACCGGCTGGTCGATCGAACAGATCGCCGGCAAGGTCGACGCGCTGATCATCACGCTCGGCGAGAAGGGTGCGCAGATCCATCACGGCGGCGGTATCGAAGAGATTCCGGCGGTAACGGCCAGGCAGGTGCTCGATCCCACCGGCTGCGGCGACGCGTTTCGCGGTGGCTTGCTCTACGGTATCGAGAAGGGTCTCGGATGGGCCACGACCGGCCGTCTCGCCAGCCTGATGGGCGCACTGAAGATCGAGCATCAAGGCCCGCAAAACTACGCGCCCAGCCGGGCGGAAATCAACGAGCGGTTCAAGCAGGCCTTCGGATACGACCTGCACTGATATCGCGTGCTATGGGAGTTTGGGAATGAGAACATCGAGTCGCCTGATCGTCGTCACCTTGATCGCCGGTTCGCTGGCCATGTCGGGGTGTGCGGTCAACAGCAGCTCTCCCGACGTTTTCACCGCCTCGCAGGCGCAGCGTGAACAGACGGTTCGCATGGCCACGGTGGAGAGCGTGCGCGCGGTGCGGATCAGCACGAACGACGGTCAGCCGATCGGCATCGGCGCACTCGGTGGCGCGGCGCTCGGCGCGCTCGCCGGCAGCACGATCGGCGGCGGACGTGGCTCGGTCGCGACCGGTATCGTCGGCGGCATCGGCGGTGCGGTCGCCGGCAATGCAATCGAAAACCGCGTCGCCATGCGCGACGGTATCGAAATCACCGTGCGCCTCGACAACGGCGACATGCGCGCCGTCACCCAAACTGCTACCGGCGAAATCTTCCGCGCCGGCGATCGCGTGAGGCTGCTGTCGAGCGGCGGCGTCACGCGCATCACACACTAAAGTTCACCTCCCGCGCGGCGGCGCGTAGTTCAGCGCCGCGACGACGACTTCACACGCATGGGTCCTCACGGGTCCATGCGTGTTTTTTCATTTCGGGACGACGGTCAAAAAAAACCCGCCACCGGCACACCGGTAACGGGTCATTGACCGGGTGGCGCTCGCAAGAAATCGAGCACGACCCGGTCATCCGACACATCGTACGATGTGTCGACTTACTGCTACTGCTTACGGACGGCTGCCCGTCGGGAACGGCCATGCCGCTGCCGGGTTCAGCGCGGTCTTCACCGTCGCCGCCGGTGCGCTCGAGACAGCAGGCGCAGCGGGAGCAGGCGCGGCCTTCTTGGCGACAGCCTTCTTCGCAGGGGCAGCCTTCTTCGCAGGCGCAGCGGCCTTCTTCGCGGCAGCCTTCTTGGCAGGTGCAGCTTTCTTGGCTGCAGCCTTTTTGGCAGGCGCCGCCTTCTTGGCAGCGGCCTTCTTCGCCGCGACCTTCTTCGCCGGTGCTGCCTTCTTCGCTGCGGCCTTCTTCGCCGGTGCTGCCTTCTTCGCTGCGACCTTCTTCGCTGCGACCTTCTTCACCGCGGCTTTCTTCGCCGGTGCTGCCTTCTTCGCCGCGACCTTCTTGGCTGCAACCTTCTTCGCCGCGACCTTCTTCACTGCGGCTTTCTTCGCCGGTGCTGCCTTCTTCGCCGCGACCTTCTTCGCTGCAACCTTCTTCGCTGCAACCTTCTTCGCGGCGACCTTCTTCACTGCGACCTTCTTCGCGGCGACCTTCTTGGCCGGAGCAGCCTTCTTAGCCGGAGCAGCCTTCTTTGCTGCGGTCTTCTTTGCTGCGGGCTTCTTGGCCGCGGCCTTCTTTGCAGTTGCCATCATTTTCTCCTTCAGGTTTTCAGATGAGGTCAGTTCAAACTACACCCTTCGTCAAAACCCGCTTCCCGCGGACGCTTCTCAGGGCGCGCGCTACGAAGCGGGCTATTCATCGGCGTACGCAGGTGCGGCGCGCTTACGCTAATGAATGCGGTAAGGCGCGCCGTGCCCGAAGGCACCGCGCGCCAAATCTGGTCGGCGTCGCAAGGCGACGCCGGCAATTGCTTGATCGGGCCGCCGGCAACGACGCCAGCGGCTTTTTCCGGGGGGAAGTTTGCCCATCCCACTGAAGGGTCCGCAAAGTGCCTGTCATGTTTGTGGGCCGTCAAGGCACCGGGCACGCTTTGCATCAGGCCGTTCTGCTCCTAACCCGGGGCGCCGCGGCCACAGGCGGCGGCATCCCCATCAATGAATACATCCGCGATACGAATCCCGGCTTACTCCCAGGAAAGCGCACCGCCAGTCTGATATTCGATCACTCGCGTCTCGAAGAAATTGCGTTCCTTCTTCAGGTCGATCATCTCGCTCATCCACGGGAACGGGTTTTCCTCGTTCGGGTACAGCGGATCGAGACCGATCTGCTGGCAACGGCGGTTGCAGATGAAGCGCAGATAGCTCTTGAACATCGACGCGTTGAGGCCGAGCACGCCGCGCGGCATCGTATCTTCGGCGTAGCGGTATTCGAGCTCGACCGCCTGCTGGAAGATCGCGCGAATCTCGGCGCGGAATTCGGCCGTCCACAGGTGCGGGTTTTCGAGTTTGATCTGGTTGATCAGGTCGATGCCGAAGTTGCAGTGCATCGACTCGTCACGCAGGATGTACTGGTACTGCTCCGCCGCGCCGGTCATCTTGTTCTGGCGGCCGAGCGCCAGGATTTGCGTAAAGCCGACGTAGAAGAACAGGCCTTCCATCACACAGGCGAACACGATCAGCGAGCGCAGCAGCGTCTGGTCTGCTTCGAGCGTACCGGTCTTGAAGGCCGGGTCGGTCAGCACGTGGATGTACGGAATCAGGAATTCGTCTTTCGCGCGGATCGACGGGACCTCGTGATACGCGTTGAAGATTTCGCCCTCGTCCAGACCGAGCGACTCGACGATGTACTGGTAAGCGTGCGTGTGGATCGCCTCTTCGAACGCCTGGCGCAGCAGGAACTGGCGGCATTCGGGCGCCGTGATGTGGCGGTAGGTGCCCAGCACGATGTTGTTGGCGGCGAGGGAATCTGCCGTCACGAAGAAACCCAGGTTGCGCTTGACGACGCGGCGCTCGTCTTCGGTCAGCCCGTTCGGGTCTTTCCACAAGGCGATGTCGCGCGACATGTTCACTTCCTGCGGCATCCAGTGGTTGGCGCAACCCGCCAGATACTTTTCCCAAGCCCACTTGTACTTGAACGGCACCAACTGATTGACGTCAGTCTGGCCGTTGATGATGCGCTTGTCGGCGACATTGACGCGCGCTTCGGAAGCGGCCGCCGCGTTGGCAACCGCGTTGCCAATATGAGCGACGGGAGCGACAGCGACGTCGTTCGCGAAGACTTCTTGAGCGGAGGGAGCATGCGGCGCGGAACGCGTTCCGATTTGCGAATCCACAGCCGACCCCGCAGCGTTGCGCAACACGTTCGGTTGCGTCGCGCTCGAGGGAGTTACGGCAGTGATCTCGTCATCCCAGTTGAGCATAAATGTCACCATCAATTTAGAACGGTTTGTACCATCTTTTCACGAGCGATAAAAGAGTTCACTCGCGAAAATTCCTGTTTTCGATTCGCGTTGCTACGTTCATACAACACTTTGTTCGACATGCTGCGTGTGACCCATCCAGTGACGCATCGAGTGACGCGTGATGAACGCGAGTTGAACATGTGTTGCCGAGGTCCTTCGCGAACTCGAAGAGCAACGTTTCGACACGACGTTTCGTTGCTCTATCTATATGTATTGCGCAGTGCGTTCACGGCATCCGCCGACTGATCGATGGACTGATCGACTGATCGATGCCGCACGAGCCGCGCATCGCGAGAGTCGGCGGTGAGCCGTGTCGAGCGTGATGCGTCAGCGTTGGCGGTCGAGGTGCGATGCCATGTCGTGCGATCGTCTGGTGTTGCCAACGGCTGGGTTGCTTTACTGCATCGACGAGCGGTGAGACTTCGATACTGCTCACCGCTCGTCGACCTGCTTTCTACTTCATCGACGGGGCGCGTCGCTCACCGCCTGCGGATCACCACCTACGACCCTCGCGTGCAGTTAGCAAGCATCGCTCCCGCTGCTTGCCAATCTTTACTGGCAAGCCTCGCACTCGTCGAAGCCAGGATCGCCCGGACGCATCATGCAGACCGGACCATCCGCTTCGGGTGCCGCGTCGACCGCGACCGCGGCAGTCGCTGCGACCGCTGCAGCAGCCTGCAAGCCGCCGCCCACACCACCCGCCGCGCCACCGCCCACGCCGAAGCCGCCTGCCGCGCCGCCTGCGCCACCCGAGCCGTCATGACCCGAGCTCACCGCGTTCAGCGCGCCGTGCGCGACCGTCGACTTCTCGACGTGCGTCGCCGCCATCGTGCGCAGGTAGTAGGTGGTCTTCAGACCGCGCAGCCATGCGAGCTTGTAGATCTCGTCGAGCTTCTTGCCCGATGCGCCCGCCATGTAGATGTTCAGCGACTGCGCCTGGTCGATCCACTTCTGACGACGCGAAGCCGACTCGACGAGCCACACCGGATCGACTTCGAACGCGGTCGCGTAGATCGCGCGCAGGTCGGCCGGGATGCGGTCGATGCGCGACAGCGTGCCGTCGAAGTACTTCAGGTCGGCGACCATCACTTCGTCCCACAGGCCGCGCGCCTTCAGGTCGCGCACCAGGTAGTCGTTGACCACCGTGAACTCGCCCGACAGGTTCGACTTCACGTACAGGTTCTGATAGGTCGGCTCGATGCACGCCGACACGCCGATGATGTTCGAGATCGTCGCGGTCGGCGCGATCGCCACGCAGTTCGAGTTGCGCATGCCGTAGGTCGAGATACGCGAGCGCAGCGCGGGCCAGTCCATCGACTCGCTCGAATCGACCTCGACATAACCGCCGCGCGCTTCGGCGAGCAGCGCCACCGAATCCTGCGGGAGGATGCCGCGATCCCACAGCGAACCGCGGTAGCTCGAGTAGCGGCCGCGCTCTTCGGCAAGCTCGGTCGACGCGTAGTACGCGTAGTAGCAAACCGCTTCCATCGAGCGATCGGCGAACTCGACCGCTTCCTGCGACGCGTACGGCGTGCGCAGCACGTGCAGGCAGTCCTGGAAGCCCATGATGCCGAGGCCGACCGGACGGTGCTTCAGGTTCGAGTTACGCGCCTTGGCAACCGCGTAGTAGTTGATGTCGATCACGTTGTCGAGCATGCGCATCGCGACGCTAATCGTGCGCTTCAGCTTGTCGTGGTCGAGCGCGAGCGTGCCGTCGGCCTGCTCCTTCAGGTGCGCGACGAGGTTCACCGAGCCGAGGTTACAGACGGCGATTTCGGCGTCGCTCGTGTTCAGCGTGATTTCCGTGCACAGGTTCGACGAGTGGACGACGCCGACGTGCTGCTGCGGCGAGCGCACGTTGCACGGATCCTTGAACGTGATCCACGGATGGCCGGTTTCGAACAGCATGCCCAGCATCTTGCGCCACAGCTGCGCCGCCGGGATCTTCTTGAACAGCTTGATCTCGCCGCGCGCGACCTTGTCTTCGTAAGCCGTGTAAGCCGTTTCGAACTCGGCGCCGAACTTGTCGTGCAGGTCCGGGCAGGTGGACGGCGAGAACAGCGTCCAGTCGCCGCCTTCCATCACGCGCTTCATGAACAGGTCGGGAATCCAGTTCGCGGTGTTCATGTCGTGCGTGCGACGACGGTCGTCGCCGGTGTTCTTGCGCAGCTCGAGGAATTCCTCGATGTCGAGGTGCCACGATTCGAGGTACGCGCACACCGCGCCCTTGCGCTTGCCGCCCTGGTTCACGGCGACCGCCGTGTCGTTGACGACCTTCAGGAACGGCACCACGCCCTGCGACTTGCCGTTGGTGCCCTTGATGTGCGAGCCGAGCGCGCGCACACGCGTCCAGTCGTTGCCGAGGCCGCCGGCGAACTTCGACAGCAGCGCGTTTTCCTTCAGCGCTTCGTAGATGCCGTCGAGGTCGTCGTCGACCGTGGTCAGGTAGCAAGACGACAGCTGCGAGCGGCGCGTGCCGGAGTTGAACAGCGTCGGCGTCGAACTCATGAAGTCGAAGCTCGACAGCACGTTGTAGAACTCGATCGCGCGCGCTTCGCGGTCGATCTCGTTCAGCGACAGACCCATCGCGACACGCATAAAGAATGCCTGGGGCATTTCGATACGCACGTTGTCGTGATGCAGGAAGTAGCGGTCGTACAGCGTCTGCAGACCGAGGTAGCCGAACTGCAGGTCGCGGTTCGCGTCGAGCGCGGCCCCGAGGCGCTTCAGGTCGAACTGCAGCAGCTTGTCGTCGAGCAGCTCGGCTTGCACGCCGCGCTTGATGAACTGCGGGAAGTACTCGGCGTAGCGCTCGCCCATCTCGGCTTGCGTGACTTCCTCTTCGAGAATCTCGCGGCGGATCGTATGCAGCAGGATGCGCGCGGTGACCTGGCTGTAGGCCGGGTCCTTTTCGATCATCGTACGGGCAGCGAGGATCGCCGAGTCGTACACCTGGCTCATCGGCACGCCGTCGTACAGGTTCTTCACCGTTTCCGCGACGATCGGCTCGGCGCTTACGGCGTCGCCGAGGTTCGCGCACGCGGACTCGATGATGCCGCGCAGCGCAGCCATGTCCAGCGGACGCGTGATGCCGTTGTCGGTCACGTTCAGGCCCGGGGTGCTGGCCCCTTCCGCTGCCTGACCTTCATGAGCGTCATGCGCGCGCGCCTGGTTGCGCTTCTCGCGATACAGCACGTAAGCACGCGCGACGTTGTGTTCGCCGCCGCGCATCAGCGCGAGTTCGACCTGATCCTGAATGTCTTCGATATGGAACGTGCCGCCATTCGGACGGCTGCGCACCAGCGCGCGCACCACGTTCAGCGTGAGTTGCTCGACCAGTTCGCGCACCCGTGCCGACGCCGCGCCCTGACCACCGTTGACGGCGAGGAACGCCTTCGTCACGGCGATCGCGATTTTCGACGGCTCGAACGACACCACGCTGCCGTTGCGGCGGATCACCTTGTAGTCGGCGTAATTCGCTTGCGGCGCGAGCGCCTGCGCGCCTTGGGTCTGGCCGAAGGCCTGGCCAGTCG
This sequence comes from Paraburkholderia sp. Cpub6, assembly GCF_014201065.1. Classification (NCBI taxonomy): domain Bacteria; kingdom Pseudomonadati; phylum Pseudomonadota; class Betaproteobacteria; order Burkholderiales; family Burkholderiaceae; genus Paraburkholderia; species Paraburkholderia sp. Cpub6. Next base: position 55,021 of record NZ_JACHDM010000002.1, on the reverse strand, counting down.
GTGAGCCCTCGTAACGGGTCGTCACGTTGTCGGTGGTTTGCATGTGCAAAGCTCCTGGTCTTGGAAATATTGCGGCGAGTGCCGCGGATTAAATCAAACGCCGCGCCGCCGCGTGCGCGTGCGATGAGGTGCAGGAAGGCCGGCTACGCCGGTTGGTGGAATGCAACTGCGAGGAAGCCTGGTTCGATTTGATGACGGTCTTCATCGGGTCGGTCGCGATCACTGGCTGGTCCTTTCCTGAATGCTTCTGGATGCGGCCGGAGATCCCCTACCGGCTGCGCCCCAGGAATTTTTTTCGCTGTCTGGAATGCTTGCGGTGCCATGCTCGGGGAGCGGGACGCCGCAGACTTATCCACTCTTATTCACTCGGTTATGCACATGGTTATTCACAGCACAACACAAGATATAGTGCGAAACTCAGTTGTCGGCACCAAGTATAGTGGAGTTTCGAGACAGGTCAAAAGGTTTTATTTGCGCTCGCAGTCTTGACTTTTGCTTCACGCGGCGCGCACAAGCTCCCCGGAGAAGCAGGCTGCGCCTCGTTCTCCGTGGATCACGCAAGATCGTGCGAAGGGGGTTACCGCGTTTCGGAAAACTTGAGATAGGGGAAATACCGACCGTCGAGCAAGGTGTCGCGCTGCAGTCGCGGCCACTCGAAATACGGACCGGGATCGGTCTTGCGACCGGGTGCGATGTCGGAGTGGCCGGCAAGCGCGTCGATCGGATAGCGTGCCTTCAGTGCTCTGACGAGCGCGGCGAGCGTGCGGTATTGCGCCGCTTCGAAGGCGGTGGTGTCGCTGCCTTCGAGCTCGATGCCGATCGAGAAATCATTGCAGCGCTCGCGGCCGAAAAAATTCGACGGCCCCGCGTGCCACGCGCGCTCGTTGCACGACACGAACTGCTCGAGTGCGCCATCGCGATGAATCACGAAATGCGCGGACACGCGCACGCCGCGCAGATGCGTGTCGTAGTACGGGTGAGTGTTGCAGTCGAGCGCGTTCTGGAACAGCTCGGCAATCGCGGTGCCGCCGAACTGGTTCGGCGGCAGGCTGATGTTGTGAACGACGATCAGCGTCGGCAGCGCGCCTTGCGGCCGCGCTTCGAAGTTTGGCGAGGCAAGCTTGCGTGCGGCAGGAACCCAACCGTCGGCATCGACGCTGTACGCGCCGCTCATCGGGCGTCGCGCCCGCTCGGACGCGCGCCGTGGCGCTGCGCGTGCGCGGCGCAGCAGAACGCCTGCCCCGCGACGCTGACCGAGTCGCTCTTCGGTGCGTGCACGCCACACTCGACGCAGCGGATCATCGGCTCGGCAAGCTGCGGCTGTTGCCCATTCGAAGAACGCGCGCCGCCATTCGCGGTGCCGGCAGCGTTGGCGCCGCCGGCACCGGTGCGTTGCGCGGATTGCGCGTCGTGGCGGCGCAGCGCCTTCACGAGCCATTGACCGACGATGAACAGCAGAATCAGCAAAAAGATTTGTCGCATGGGGACACTCACACCACGGGCCGGTGCAACAGCACCTCGAAAACAAAACGGCTGCCGACGTACGCGAGCAACAGCGCGACGAACGAGGCCAGCACCCAGCGCAATGCCGCACGGCCGCGCCAGCCGGACACCTTGCGCGCGGTCAGCAGCGCGCCGAACATCACCCACGAAAGAATCGCGAACACGGTCTTGTGATCGAGCCGCAACGCGCGGTCGATCAGCTGCTCGCTGAACAGGATGCCCGACAGCAGCGTCAGCGTGAGCAGCACGAAGCCGGCGCCGATCAGACGGAACAGCAGCTTCTCGAGCGTGAGCAGCGGCGGCAGCGCGTCGAGCCAACTCGACCACCAGCCATTGTCCGCCGCCGCGTGCCTTTGCGCGAGACCACCGCGCATCGAATGCAGACGCCGCTCGACCGCCAGCATCAGCACCGCGTGCAGCGCCGCGATCGCGAACAGACCGTACGCGATATTCGCAATCAGGAAGTGCAGCTTGAACATCGGCGCGGCCGCATACGGCAGCACGCGCACGCCGCCGAACGCGAGCGGCAGCAGCGACGCGACGCACGCGAGTGGCAACACCAGCAGGCGCAGTCCGTCGAGCGGGAAAAAGAAACTCTCGATCCAGTAGATGCCGGCGCCGAGCCAGAACATCGCCGACAGCGCGAACGCGAAGCCGAACACCATCGCGTTCTGCGGGAAGATCGTGCTATGCAGCAGCACGCCGTGAGCGAGCAGCGCGACGAACAGCAGCGCGCGCCCGGGCGCGCTCATGCCGGAGGCCACCAGAGCGCCCGCGTTGGCGGCATGACCGGGCAGCGGCGGCACGCTCTCGAGCAGCGGCCGCACGGCCGCGTGCCGGTGAGAGCGCCAGCCGGCCACGGCAAGACCGCCATAGAGAAGCGCGGTGAGGGCATACAGTACAATATCCATATTCGAAGTTTACACTAGGGTCCTACTCCGCGACGTCTTGCGCTTCGCGCGCTGCGCGGGCCCCACCGTTCATCGCTCCCCATGCTCGACAATCTGACTCAACGGATGGCGCGCGTCGTCAAGACGCTGCGCGGCGAAGCCCGGCTCACCGAGGCGAACACCCAGGAAATGCTGCGCGAGGTGCGTCTCGCACTGCTCGAGGCCGACGTGGCGCTGCCCGTCGTGCGCGAGTTCATCGCGAAGGTCAAGGAGAAGGCGCTCGGCGAGGAAGTGATCTCCAGCCTGTCGCCGGGTCAGGCGCTCGTCGGCGTCGTGCAGCGCGAACTGACCGCGGTGATCGGCGGCGATTACGAAGGCAAGGCCTCCGAGCTCAATCTCGCCGTCGCGCCGCCCGCGATCATCCTGATGGCGGGTCTGCAGGGCGCCGGCAAAACGACCACGGTCGGCAAGCTCGCCAAGCTGCTGCGCGAGAAGTACAAGAAGAAGGTGCTGACCGTTTCGTGCGACGTCTATCGTCCCGCCGCCATCGCGCAGCTGAAAACGGTGACCGAGCAGGTCGGCGCGGACTTCTTCCCGTCGGAGCTGAACCAGAAGCCGGTCGACATTGCCCGCGCCGCGCTCGACTGGGCCAAGCGCCACTATCACGACGTGCTGCTCGTCGACACGGCCGGCCGTCTCGGTATCGACGAGGTGATGATGAACGAAATCACCGCGCTGCACGCCGAGCTGAAGCCGGCGGAAACGCTGTTCGTCGTCGACGCGATGCTCGGCCAGGACGCGGTCAACACCGCGAAGGCGTTCAGCGACGCGCTGCCGCTCACCGGCGTCGTGCTCACCAAGCTCGACGGTGATTCGCGCGGTGGCGCGGCGCTCTCGGTGCGTCACGTGACGGGCAAGCCGGTCAAGTTCGTGGGTGTCGCCGAAAAACTCGACGGCCTCGAAGTGTTCCACCCGGACCGCATGGCGAGCCGGATTCTCGGCATGGGCGACATTCTCGCGCTGGTGGAGGAAGCGCAGCGCGGCGTCGACGTGCAGGCCGCGCAGAAGCTCGCCGACAAGGTCAAGAAAGGCGGCGACTTCGACCTCAACGATTTCCGCGCCCAGCTCACGCAAATGAAGGGCATGGGCGGCCTGTCGTCGCTGATGGACAAGCTGCCCGCGCAGTTCCAGCAAGCCGCGGCCGGCGCCGACATGAGTCAGGCCGAGAAGCAGATGCGCCGCATGGAAGGCATCATCAACTCGATGACGCCGGCCGAGCGCGCCAAGCCCGAACTGATCAAGGCGACCCGCAAGCGCCGCATCGCCGCGGGTGCGGGCGTGCAGGTGCAGGAAGTCAACCGCATGCTGAACCAGTACGAACAGATGCGCACGATGATGAAGAAGCTCAAGGGCGGCAACCTGCAGAAGATGATGCGCGGCATGAAGGGCATGATGCCCGGCATGCGCTAAGCTTGATGGGACCGGCGCGCGCTCGCGCCGAGTGCGGCGCGGCTGACTTCGGCATCGTGCGGGTTTATTCTGTAGCGCATTGCGCCGTCCCTCGCGGGAACGTCCCTCGGGACGTTGCCACTCACACTATGTATACAGTTACCGTCCGTCAGACGTCATGAACCGCGAAGAAGCCCTCCACATTTTTCAACACTCCGAAGAGATAGTTTCGGCCTCGGACGTCACTGCGTCGATCGCCCGCATGGCGGCTGCCATCCGCGACGAGATGAGCGAGGACTTCCCGCTCGTGCTGTCGGTGATGGGCGGCGCCGCGGTATTCACCGGCATGCTGCTGCCGCACCTCGATTTCCCGCTCGAGTTCGACTACATCCACCTGACGCGCTACCGCAATACGACGAAGGGCAGCAACGAGATGCAATGGCGCGTCGCGCCGGCGGAGTCGGTCAAGGATCGCGTGGTGCTCGTGCTCGACGACATCCTCGACGAAGGCGAGACGATGGCCGCAATCCGCGACCGCATCCTCGCGATGGGCGCGAAGCGCTTCCTGTCCGCGGTGCTGTGCGAGAAGATCATTCCGAAGGCGAAACCGCTGCGCCCCGATTACTGCGGCTTCGAAGTGCCGGACCGGTACGTGTTCGGCTGCGGGATGGATGCGAAGGGCTACTGGCGCAACCTGCCGACCATTCGGGCCTTGACCGAGGGAGCGTGAGCGGGGCATCCGCCCGCCCTGCCGGCGAAAAAAAAGCAGCCTGCCTGGCTGCTTTTTTATGGCTGCGACGGTGGCAATGCGCGCACCGGCTCGCGTTTCACAGCTTGTGCACGAAAGAGCGGATTCCACCGAGCATCATCTCGACTGAAATCGCGACGAGCACGAGCCCCATCAGCCGCTCGAACGCCGCCATCACACGTTCACCGAGCCACGCCTGAATGCGCTCGGCGAGCATCAGCACGATCGCACAGATGATCATCGTGACGGTCAGCGCGCCGACCCACTCGAACGTCTTGCCCGGCGCCTGCGAGGTCAGCAGCATGACCGTCGCCAACGCCGACGGACCCGCTAGCGCAGGAATCGCGAGCGGCACGATCAGCGGCTCGCCGCCGCGCGCGTCGCCGCCGAACGGACCGTCCGGATGCGGAAACACCATGCGCAGCGCAATCAGAAACAGCACAATGCCGCCGCCGATCCGCAACGACTGGTCGCTGAGGCTCATCATGCGCAGAAAGCTCTGCCCGAGCATCATGAACACCAGCAGGATCGCAAACGCGATCGCGACCTCGCGCAGGATCACGACCGTGCGACGCTCCGGCGACACACCGCGCAGACAGCTGACGAAGATCGGGATGTTGCCGAGCGGATCGGTGATCAGGATTAGCAGCACCGTCGCGGACAGGAAGGTGTACTCCACCGCCCGCTCCGCTTAGTTCGCCAGCGCCGCGCGCACTTTGCCGATCACGGTGTGCGCGGCATCCGCGACCGGCAGCAGCGTCGCTTCGGCCTCGCGACGGCCCTGATACTCGATCTTGCCGTCCTTCAGACCACGGTCGCCGATCACCAGTCGATGCGGCACGCCGATCAGTTCCCAGTCGGCGAACATCACGCCCGGCCGCTCGCCGCGATCGTCGAGGATCACGTCGATACCGGCCGCGACGAGTTCCGCGTACAGCTTGTCGGCCTGCTCACGCACCGCGTCGCTGCGGTCATAGCCCATCGGGCACAGCACGACTTCGAACGGCGCAATCGACTCCGGCCAGATGATGCCCTTGTCGTCGAAATTCTGTTCGATCGCGGCGCCGAGAATCCGCGTGACGCCGATGCCGTAGCAGCCCATTTCCATCGGCCGAGGCTTTCCGGTTTCGTCGAGACAGGCCGCGTTCATCGCTTCGGAATACTTGGTGCCGAGCTGGAACACGTGGCCCACTTCGATGCCGCGGCAGATGTCGAGCACGCCCCTGCCGTCCGGCGACGGATCGCCCTTCTTCACATTGCGGATGTCGGCGACGACCGGCTCCGGCAGGTCGCGGCCCCAGTTCACGCCGGTGGTGTGATAGTCGACGTCGTTCGAGCCGACCACGAAGTCGCTCATGTTCGCGACCGTGCGGTCCGCGATCACCTTGACCGGCTTCTTCGTGTTGATCGGACCGAGATAGCCCGGCGGTGTGCCGAACGTCTCGACGATCTCGGCTTCGGTCGCCATGCGGAAATTACCGAGGCCCGGGAGCTTGGCCGCCTTGATCTCGTTCAGATCATGATCGCCACGCAGCATCAGCAGCCAGATCGTCGGCTCGGCGCCTTCGTTCTCGGTGGCGAGCACGACCGACTTGATCGTGCGTTCGAGCGGAACGTTCAGCAGTTCGGCAACCGCCTCGCACTTCGCCTTGCCGGGCGTCGCGGTCTTCTTCATCTCTTCTGCCGGCGCCGCGCGCTCTGCGATCAGCGGTAGCGCTTCGGCCGCCTCGACGTTCGCGGCGAAATCGGAGGTCGGGCAATACGCGATGTCGTCTTCGCCGGTGTCGGCGATCACATGGAACTCATGCGAGCCGCTGCCGCCGATCGAGCCGTTGTCGGCCGCCACCGCGCGGAAGTCCAGACCGAGGCGCGTGAAGATGCGCACGTACGCGTCGTACATCTTGCGATACGACTCGCGCAGACCCTCCGCGTCCTTGTCGAACGAGTACGCGTCTTTCATGATGAACTCGCGGCCGCGCATCACGCCGAAACGCGGACGGATCTCGTCGCGGAACTTCGTCTGGATCTGATAGAAGTTGACCGGCAGTTGGCGATAGCTCTTGATCTGATTGCGCGCGATGTCGGTGACCACTTCCTCGTGCGTCGGGCCCATCACGAAATCGGCCTGCTTGCGGTCCTTGAAGCGCAGCAGCTCGGGACCGTACTTCTCCCAGCGCCCCGATTCCTGCCACAGTTCGGCTGGCTGCACGGCCGGCATCAACAGCTCGATGGCGCCCGCCCGGTTCATTTCCTCACGCACGATCGCTTCCACCTTGCGGATCGAACGCAGGCCGACCGGCAGGTAGTTATAGATACCGCCCGCGACGCGACGGATCATGCCCGCGCGCACCATGAGCTTGTGGCTGATGATTTCGGCGTCGGCGGGCGCTTCTTTGAGAGTGCCGATAAAGAAACGGGAAGCTTTCATTCAAGGTGTCCAAAAGCGGCGGCTTCCGGTAGGACCGCCAGAAAAGGGGAAAATGAGGGAAATCGACACAGATCCGCGGCGAAGCCGGCAGGGTTCGCCCGACCGGCGGCGCCCTGCCCCCGTGCGGCGCCGAAACCGCCGCGCAAAGCCTCTCTCACAAGGGATAGGCACGGAAAACCGACAGGCTACCGCAAACCCGGGCCTGTTGCGGCGAATCGCTCCATTCTGATGCGATTCGGTGCGTAGGGTCCGTTATCTGTTTATAATCAAAGCAATTTTAAAGGATTCGAAGGTGGTTGTATGCTGGATCGTGAAGGCTTTCGCCCGAACGTCGGCATCATCCTCTTGAACGCGCACAACGAGGTGTTTTGGGGCAAACGACTCCGTGAACATTCCTGGCAGTTTCCGCAAGGGGGCATCAAATATGGTGAGACCCCCGTGCAAGCGATGTATCGGGAGTTACACGAAGAGACCGGGCTGCTTCCTGAGCACGTCAAGGTGATCGGTCGCACGCGCGACTGGTTGCGTTATGAGGTGCCTGACAAGTTCATCAAGCGCGAAGTACGCGGTCATTACCGCGGCCAGAAACAAATCTGGTTTTTGCTCCGGATGGTAGGACGCGACTGCGACATCTGTTTGCGCGCCACCGACCACCCTGAGTTCGATGCGTGGCGTTGGAACGAGTATTGGGTGCCGCTCGACTGTGTGATCGAGTTCAAGCGGGATGTGTATCAGTTGGCGCTAACGGAGCTGTCCCGTTTCATGCGCCGGCCTGCGCCGCGTGCGGAAAAACCTGGCGGGCATCATGGGTCGCGTTATCCCCGAATAGCGTCGTCGATGCAAAGCCCGCCGGATTCCACGGTAAGCACGGTGGTCACCACCGTCACGACCGTAACTTCGGTCAGCGTCGAAACTTCGACGCACGTGCTGGTCGCGCCGGATTGCGGTCCCGGCTCACCGGATGCCAACATGAGATCGGAGGATGAGCGCGAAACGGCCGAAGCCGACGAGGCCGTCGCCCCGTTAGTCCGACGAGGCGTGCGCGATTAACCATTCCAGGCGGCGGCTCGCGCCGCCTCTCTCTGGCGCGGCTTTCGAGCCGCGTCTGTCTCTCGAGGGAATCAGATTGAAAGCACTTGCATTCGCCGTGGCGTGCGTCGCCACCGGCGCCCTGCTGGCAGGCTGTTCGAGCGCCGGCAAACCGACCAACAAAGACGACAGCGAGTTCACCTATCTGCTGGATCGCAAGAGCAACTGGGTTGAAAACAAGGTCGACACGTTGCCGCCGCTGCCCTCCGACGCGAACCTGCTGCCGTTCGAAGTCTCCGGCAATACGCCGCTGCAATTTGCGATCGACCCGAAGTCCGTCAGCGTCGGCAACGACGGCGTCGTGCGTTACACGGTGGTCGTCACGAGCCCGGGCGGTGCGCGCAACGTCAATTACGAGGGCATCCGTTGCGACACGTATGAATGGCGTCAGTATGCGGGCCTGAACGCCGATCACGACGGCTGGGACACGACGGTCGCAAACCCGTTTTCGCGGATAGAAAACGGCGCGCTGAATGCGTACCAGGCCGCGTTGTATCAGGACTATATGTGCGCAAACAAGATTCCGACCGGCAGCGCGCAGCACATCGTCGAGAACATTCGTTACAAGCGCACGCAGACGTCGCAGATTCATTGAGGCCGGTTGCGCGGCGCGCGCCCGACTCAGGCGCCGTTGCTTATCCGTGACGATTAAAAAGCCGTTCCAGCCTGCGCTGGAACGGCGTAATTGTTGGCTCTTCATACGCGCGATATGCGCGCCGCCGCGCAGATCAAAGCACCACGAGATTGTCGCGATGAATCAGTTCGGGCTCGAGCATATAGCCGAGCACTGACTCAATTTCGCCGCTCGGACGCCGCTGGATCAGTTTGGTTTCCGCGCTGCTGTAGTTCGTCAAACCACGTGCGACCTCGCGGCCTGACGCGCTCAGACACGCGATCACCTCGCCGCGCGCGAATGCACCCTGCACACCGACGATGCCGATCGGCAGCAAGCTCTTGCCGCCGGCGGTCAGTTTTTCGACCGCGCCGTCATCGATCACGACGTGGCCGCGCACCTGCAGGTGATCGGCCATCCATTGCTTGCGCGCCGCCATGCGCGCGGTGCGCGCGATCAGTTGGGTGCCGATCGCCTCGCCGGCCGCCAGTCTCACCAGCACGTCCGACTCGCGCCCACTCGCGATCACCGTATTGGCGCCGCTATGGGCCGCACGCTTCGCAGCGAGAATCTTGGTCAGCATGCCGCCGCGGCCGAGGCTCGAGCCCGCACCGCCCGCCATCGCCTCGAGCTCGGGCGCGCCGGCGTCGGCTTGCTGGACGAGTGTCGCGGTCGGGTCCTTGCGCGGATCTGCGGTGAAGAGGCCTTGCTGGTCCGTCAGAATGATCAGCGCGTCGCCCTCGATCAGATTGGCAACCAGCGCGCCGAGCGTGTCGTTGTCGCCGAACTTGATTTCGTCGGTGACGACCGTGTCGTTCTCGTTGATGATCGGTACAACTCCGAGCCCCAGCAGCGTGAGCAGCGTGGAGCGAGCGTTCAGATAGCGCTCGCGGTCAGCAAGGTCAGCGTGAGTAAGCAGGATCTGCGCAGTCTGGATGGAATGTTCGGCGAAGCGGCTTTCGTACACTTGCGCGAGACCCATCTGACCGACCGCTGCGGCCGCCTGCAGCTCATCGATTTCACGCGGCCGCTTCGTCCAGCCGAGCCGCTGCATGCCCTCGGCGATCGCGCCCGAGCTGACCAGCACGACTTCCTTGCCTTGCGCGCGCAGTGCTGCAATTTGCGCGGCCCAGCGGCCGATCGCCGCATGATCGAGGCCGCGCCCGTCGTTCGTGACGAGACTCGAACCGACTTTGACGACCAATCGCCGTGAATCTGCGATGACGGAACGCATTGTGCGCTGTCTCCCAAGATGACGCGTGATGCATACCGGCACCCGCCGCTGGCGCCGGCGCTCGAGTTGTTATTCCTGCGGATCGGTGCCGGCTTCGCGGGTCGCGGCCGATACTTGCGTCCCGTCGCGGAAACGCACGTCGGAGGCCAGGTCTTCGGCTTCGGCCGCGCGTTGCGCGTCGGAGTGCTCGGCGAGGTAGTCGAACACGGCGTAGCAAAGATTTTCACAGCCCTGGCCAGTCAGCGCCGAGATCTCGAACACCGGACCGTCCCAGCCGAAGCCTTCGAGGAACGCCGCCACGCGCGCTTCGCGATCTTCCTCAGGCACCATGTCCAGCTTGTTCAGCACAAGCCAGCGCGGCTTCTGATAAAGCTCTTCGTCGTACTTGCGCAGTTCGTTGACGATCGCCTTCGCTTCCGCGACTGGATCGATCGATTCATCGAACGGTGCGATGTCGACGATGTGCAGCAGCAGCCCGGTGCGCTGCAGGTGACGCAGGAATTGATGGCCTAGGCCGGCGCCTTCCGCCGCGCCTTCGATCAGCCCCGGAATGTCGGCAATCACGAAGCTGCGGCTCGGCCCGACGCGTACGACGCCGAGGTTCGGCGCGAGCGTGGTGAACGGGTAATCGGCGATTTTCGGCTTCGCGTTCGACACCGACGAGATAAACGTCGACTTGCCCGCATTCGGCATGCCGAGCAGACCGACGTCGGCCAGCACTTTCAGTTCGAGGCGGACCATGCGGCGCTCGCCCGGCTTGCCGTCGGTCTTCTGACGCGGCGCGCGGTTCGTGCTGGACTTGAAATGGAGGTTGCCGAGGCCGCCGGCTCCCCCTTGCGCGATTTGCACGCTCTGGTTGTGCTCGGTCAGATCGGCGATCAGCTCGCCGGTTTCCATGTCCGTGATGGTGGTGCCGACCGGCATGCGCAGCGTGATGTCATCACCGCCTTTGCCGTAGCAATCCGAGCCGCGGCCGTTTTCGCCGTTGCGCGCCAGATGTTTTTTCGCGTAGCGGTAATCGATCAGCGTGTTGATGTTGCGGTCAGCCACCGCGATCACGCTGCCGCCCCGGCCGCCGTCACCGCCATCGGGGCCGCCGAACGGGACGAACTTCTCGCGGCGCATCGACGCGCTGCCATCCCCTCCGTCGCCGGCGATGACTTCAATCCTCGCTTCGTCAATGAACTTCATGTGTTACTCCGTCCCGTGGTGTACTGCCCGATTCGATGCAGGGGTTGATACTGATTGGATGCTGCTATTTTGCCGCGCGCGCCGCGCGTTGATCAATCGACCGAACGGCATAGTCCGCCGATGAGGAGCGGTCGGCTGCGCGGCTTCGGCGCCAAGCTAAAGAGGCGCCGCAATAAAAAAAGCCCCGCGAACTTCGCGGGGCCTTTTTCCGGTCCTGAAGCCCGTGCCTGATTAAACTCAGGCTGCCGGGACGACGGAAACGGTGTGCTTCTTCGCCGCGCCCTTCGTCGAGAACTGGACGTGGCCGTCCTTCAGCGCGAACAGGGTGTGATCCTTGCCCATGCCGACGTTCTCGCCAGCGTGCATGCGCGTACCGCGCTGACGCACGATGATGCCACCAGCGTTGATAGCCTGGCCGCCGTAAACCTTAACGCCGAGGCGCTTCGATTCGGAGTCGCGGCCGTTTCGGGACGATCCGCCTGCCTTTTTGTGTGCCATTTGATTTGCTCCTTAACCGGTGCGCTTACGGGTTGATCGCGTCGATGCGCAGTTCGGTATAGTTCTGGCGGTGGCCGCCATGCTTCTGGTAGTGCTTCCGGCGACGCATCTTGAAGATCGTCACTTTGGCGTGACGACCTTGCGACACGACGGTAGCCTTGACGGAAGCCCCACTGACCAGCGGCGTACCGAACTTAATCGATTCGCCTTCGCCCACTGCGAGAACCTGGTCGAGCGTGATTTCAGCGTCAATGTCTGCCGGTATCTGTTCTACTTTAAGTTTTTCGCCGACGGCAACCTTGTACTGCTTGCCACCGGTTTTTATGACCGCGTACATTGAGAACCTCACTCTGTATTCATTTTTCCCACGCACCGCGCGCGGAAACTCTCAATTATACATAGAGTTAGCTGCTCGGTCAAAACCTGCTTACCAAACCGTCTACCGTCCGGCTTCGCCCTCCCTCGCAGGCGCTCGCAGATGGCAAACCTGTATCGCGCGGCGCCCCGCAGACGGCCCTGGCAGGCGCCCCGCGCGCCATGCGGACCGCATCCACGCCGCAGCCGACGACCCAGAAGCGCCCCGATCGCCTTATAATTCGCGGCACTACCCAATTCAGCCATCATGTCGTCGACTGCCACCACCTCCCCCAACGTCGCCAGCCTGCTTGCTCCGATCGCCGAAGACATGCAGCAGGTCAATCGCGTCATCCGGCAACGTCTTGCGTCGGACGTGATGCTGATCAATCAGATTTCCGAGTACATCATCAGCGCCGGCGGCAAGCGGCTGCGGCCCGCGCTGCTGTTGCTGGTGGCGGGCGCGCTGGGCGATACGACGGGGCACCGGTACGAGCTGGCAGCGGTCGTCGAATTCATCCACACGGCCACGCTGCTGCATGACGACGTGGTCGACGAGTCCGACCTGAGGCGCGGCCGCCAGACCGCCAATGCGCTGTTCGGCAACGCGGCGAGCGTGCTGGTCGGTGACTTTCTTTACTCACGGTCGTTCCAGATGATGGTCGGCGTGGGCAAGATGCGCGTGATGGAAATTCTGTCGGAGGCGACCAACATCATCTCTGAAGGCGAAGTGCTGCAGCTGTTGAACATGCACGATGCCGACGTCGACGAAGCCCGTTACATGCAGGTGATCCGCTACAAGACCGCAAAGTTGTTCGAGGCGGCCGCCCAGCTCGGCGCGGTGCTGGCCGGCGCGGACGCGAAAACCGAAGCCGCCGCCGCCGAGTACGGTCGTCGCATCGGCACCGCCTTCCAGATCATGGACGACTGGCTCGACTACACGGGGACGGCCGAGTCGATGGGCAAGAACGCCGGCGACGATCTGCGCGAAGGCAAACCGACGCTTCCGCTCATCTATCTGATCGAACGCGGCACGCCCGAGCAGTCGGCGCTCGCGCGCGAAGCCATCGAGCAAGGTGGCACCGACCGTTTCGATACGATTTTCGACGCGATCACGCGCTCAGGCGCGCTGGATCACACGCTCGAGTGCGCGAAACAGGAGGCGCAGGCAGCCGCGGCAGCAATTTCGTCATTTCCCCATTCCATTTTCAAGGAGAGCCTGCTAGAATTATGCTCTTACTCGACGGCAAGACAGTCTTGAACGAGACTGGTACACCGAATTAGTCTGAATCGAGTCGGCAGTACCCAATCGGGGTGTAGCTTAGCCTGGTAGAGCGCTACGTTCGGGACGTAGAGGCCGGAGGTTCGAATCCTCTCACCCCGACCAGATTCTCCTTGTTAGCTCAAGGTTCAAAACCGCCGCAGCGTTGCTGGGCGGTTTTTTGTTTTGCGCGGCGCTTTTTTCGTTGCTCTCGTGCTGCCCTTCGCCGCTTTCTTTCCTCCGACTCGCCAGGCGCAGCGCGTACGTTGCCACGTTGTCGTCCTAGCGGCGTCAGCCGTCGTCCACACCGGAGCGCGCGGCCCCCTCTGCTATATTCTCTCCATCCTTTCCCTTATTTTTCACGACGCGTGGAACAACTTCCCTTATGGGCGCAGATCGGCGCCGTCCTTCTGCTGCTTGTCTGCTCCGCCTTCTTTTCCATTTCCGAGACAGCGATGATGGCGCTCAATCGTCATCGCCTCAAACATCTCGCCAGCAAGAACACGCTCGGCGCAAAGACGACTCAGGGCCTGCTCGCAAAAACCGATCAGCTGCTCGGCGTGATCCTCATCGGCAACAACCTGTTCAACACGATCATTCCGGTACTCACGACATCGCTCGCGCTGCATACGTTCGGCCGCAATAGCCTCGTGCTGTCGATCGCGACCGGTATCGTCGCGTTCCTCATTATCGTGTTCGCGGAGATCACACCGAAGATCGTCGGCGCGACGTTTCCCGAGAAAATCGCGCTGCCCGCGAGCCTGCTGATCGCGCCGTTGATGCGCGTCGCGAGACCACTGATCTGGTTTGTCAACCTGTTCGCGACCGGCATCCTGCGTGTGCTGCATATCAACACGAAGGGCGCACGCGACCAGCGGCTGTCCACGGAAGAACTGCGCACCATCGTGCTCGAGTCGGGAAGCTTCATGCCCACCAAGCACCGCAGCATCCTGCTGAACCTGTTCGACCTCGAAAACATCTCCGTCGATGACGTGATGATCCCGCGTCGCCGTATCGAGGCCCTCGACTTCGATGCCCCGTTCGAACAGATCCTGCATCAACTGGAGACCTGCTATCACAACAAGCTGATCGTCTACCAGGGCGACATCGACCGCGTGCTCGGTGTGCTGCACGTGCGCAAGACGCTCTCAGCGCTGCACAACCAGGAGCTCGAGCGCGATACCTTGCGCGAGCTGCTCGCCGAGCCGTACTTCGTGCCAAGCGGCACGCCGGTGTTCCAGCAGCTGCAATACTTTCAGGAGAGCCGGCAACGCATCGCGCTCGTCGTCAACGAATACGGCGAACTGCAAGGCCTCGTCACACCGGAAGACATCATCGAGGAACTGATCGGCGAATTCACCACGTCGATTCCGCGCAGCGCCAGCTCACGCGGCGGCTGGAACGAGGCGGGCGAATGCATCGTCGCGGGAAGCATGCCGTTGCGCGAGCTGAACCGCTGGCTGCAACTCGGGCTGCCCACCGATGGCCCCAAAACGCTGAACGGCCTGATTCTCGAAATCCTCGAAGACATCCCCGACGGCGACGTCTGCGTGCGCATCGGAGACACCAAGCTCGAAGTGATGCGCAGCGACGATCAGGCGATCCGCACCGTCAAGCTTTTCAAACCGCCGTCGCGCACGAAGGCCGGTAAAGCAAGGTCAGCCTGAACTTCGCGCCGCCGCACGCTGATTTACGGTCAGCATCGCACAGGCTCGCGAAACGCGCCATTAGCCGAATGGCCGAATGGCATTCAGACGCCCGCAACCGGAAGATGAAGCCGTCATGTTCTAAAGGCGGTTCATCACCGGTCTCTAATGCAAACACCCTTTGCCACCGCCGCGGCATTGCCGCGCCCACTCGCTGTCGACGGCGAATCCACCGCAACGAGTCTGAACGACCCCGACAACGCCCCAGCCGTGCGTCTGTTGACCGACACGTTGCACGAAGCGACGCGGCGCAATGCGTCGGATATCCACATCGAGCCGGCCGAGCATGGCTGGCGTGTGCGCCTGCGTATCGACGGCGTGCTGCATGAAATTCCGCGGCCGCCCGCCCATCTGCGCGACGCGTTCGTCACGCGTGTGAAAGTGCTCGCGCGCATGGACATCGCCGAGCGACGCGTGCCGCAGGACGGCCGGCTACGCCTGGCGACGTCGCCAGGGCGGCTCGAGGATTACCGCGTCAATTCGCTGCCGACACTGTTCGGCGAAAAGCTCGTGCTACGACGGCTCGACGCGTTGCCCACCGATCTTTCGCTCGATTCGCTCGGCCTCGATCCGCGGCAGCGCGAATCCGTCGACGCCGCGATCCGCGCGCCGCACGGTCTGATGCTCGTCACCGGACCGACGGGCAGCGGCAAGACACTATCGCTGTACTGCTTCCTGAACCTGCTGAATGGCGAGGCACGCAACCTCTGCTCGGTGGAAGACCCAGCCGAGATCCAGCTGGCCGGCATCAACCAGGTCAGCGTGCGCGAAAAAGCCGGACTGACTTTCGCGGTCGCGCTGCGGGCTTTTCTGCGTCAGGACCCGGACGTGATCATGGTTGGCGAAATCCGCGACAACGAAACCGCCGACGTTGCCGTGAAGGCCGCCCAAACCGGTCACCTCGTGCTGTCCACGCTGCATACGAACGACGCGCCCGCGGCCATCGCGCGGCTCATCGACATCGGTGTCGAGCCGTACAACCTTGCCGCCGCGCTGCGCATGGTGACCGCGCAGCGGCTGGTGCGGCGACTGTGCGTCGCATGCCGCGCGCCCGCGCCGCATTCGCCGGCGGCACTCCACGCCGCGGGCTTTGGCGAGCATGAGCTCGACGGCTGGCAACCGTATGCGGCGACCGGCTGCGCGGTTTGTCATGGCATCGGCTATCGGGGGCGCGTCGGCATTCATCAGGTGATGCCCGTCTCCGACGCGATGCGTGAGCAGATCGTCGCAAGCGCGGGCGCGCACGAGCTGGCCCGCCTCGCGCAGATGGAACAGGTCGCGACGTTACGCGACGCGGCGCTTGCGCGCGTGCGCGACGGCACCACGAGTCTCGCCGAAGCGCTCGCCGCCACGGAGGTCGCATGAGTACCGCCGCGCTGTCACCAACCCGGTCCGTCTCAGCCGACCTACGCTTCAGATGGCGCGGCGTCGACGCGGACGGCACGCGCCAAAGCGGCACGCTGATCGCGCCCGACGCGAGCGCCGCACGCACGATGCTCAAACGCGACAACCTCTTTATCGTCGAACTCGCAACGCAAGGGCCGGCGCCACGCCCGAAGACGAGCGCGGCCGCTGTCACGCTGTTCACGCGACAACTGTCCAGTCTGCTGCGTGCCGGTTTGCCGCTCGCGCCCGCGCTCGAACTACTCGCGCAGACGCCGACGTCGGGTCAGCGGCAAGGCATGCCGCGCATCGTTGGCACTGTCGCGCGCGACATCACCGCCGGCCTGCGGTTTTCGGCGGCCTTGCAGCGGCACCCGGCGCAGTTCAATGCGCTGTATTGCCAGCTCGTCGAGGTGGGCGAAGCGGCGGGCGCGCTCGTCACCGTGCTCGCCCGCCTCGCCGACGATCGCGAACGCGCCGCCGCGCAGCGCGCCAAGGTGCGCGCGGCTCTCACCTATCCAGCCGCGATCCTGCTGCTCGCGCTCGCGATAACTGCCGCATTGCTGGTGTGGGTCGTGCCGACGTTCAAGCAGATCTTCGATGGCTTCGGCGCGAAGCTGCCCGCGCCGACGCAGTTCGTGCTGGCGCTCTCGGCGGCCGCCGCGCGCTGGAGTGTGCCGCTGTTCATACTGATGCTCGCAATGAGTTCGGCCATCACGCTCGTGCTGCGTCGTTCGGTAGGCGCGCGCATCCGCTTCGCGCGCCTGTCGCTCGACCTGCCGGTGGCCGGCCCGCTGCTGCGCACGCTGTGCGCGGCGCGCTGGAGTCGCGCGCTTGGCACCTTGCTGTCCGCCGGCACGCCGCTCGCCGACGCATTCGATTCGCTCACTCAGGCGACCGGCAATGCCTTCTTCGATCGCGCGACGGCAAGCATCGCCATCAGATTGCGGCGCGGCGAACGGCTCGCCGCGGCTATGCTCGCGGCCCGCTGCTTCCCTCCCGAAGTCGTGCAGCCCGTTGCGGTCGCGGAGGAATCCGGCGCGCTCGACAGCATGCTGCTCGATGTCGCATCGCTTGCGGATCGCCAGGTCGACGACAGGATCGGCACGCTATCGAGCCTGTGTGAACCGCTCGTGATCGTCGTGCTCGGCACACTGGTCGGCGGCCTCGTCATCGCGATGTATCTTCCCATTATTCAACTCGGCAACGTGGTGTAGCATCGCAGCCGAATCCACTTCGTCACCATGCAGGCTCCTCTTCCGCTCGTGTCACAACCTTCCTCCAGCCTGCTCGCGGGCTTACTGCCGGGCCGCTTTGCCAGCGATATCGGCCTCGCGCTCGCGAGCCTGCCCGCCGGCGTGCAGATCGCATTCGCGAGCGTGCTTGGCCTCGTGATTGGCAGCTTCCTGAACGTGGTCGTGCATCGATTGCCGATCATGCTCGAGCGTGCATGGCGCGCCGAAATCAGCGAGACCACCGACGTGCCGCCGCCCGACCACGGACTGCCCGCGCGCTACAACCTGTGGGTGCCGCGCAGCGCGTGCCCGCATTGCGGCCATGTGCTGAGCGCGTGGGAAAACTTGCCGGTGCTGAGCTACCTGCTGTTACGCGGCCGTTGTTCCGCGTGCGGCACGCATATCAGCGCACGCTATCCTCTGCTCGAAATCGCGAGCGCCGCTTTCGCGGCAGGCGCACTGATAGCG
This sequence comes from Paraburkholderia sp. Cpub6, assembly GCF_014201065.1. Taxonomy (NCBI): domain Bacteria; kingdom Pseudomonadati; phylum Pseudomonadota; class Betaproteobacteria; order Burkholderiales; family Burkholderiaceae; genus Paraburkholderia; species Paraburkholderia sp. Cpub6. Next base: position 36,971 of record NZ_JACHDM010000002.1, on the reverse strand, counting down.
TTCGGCCCGACGCTGATGGCACTCGCCGCGTTCGGCCTGTGCGCGACGTTGCTCGCGATGAGCGCGATCGACGTCGACACGCATTTGCTGCCCGACTCCTTGACGCTGCCGCTGTTGTGGGCCGGCCTGATCGTCAATTTCAACGGCATGTTCACGAATCTGCATGATGCGGTGCTCGGCGCTATCTTCGGATATCTGGCGTTGTGGGCCGTGCATTGGGTGTTCAAGCTCGTGCGTGGTATCGAAGGCATGGGCTATGGCGACTTCAAGCTGCTCGCCGCGCTCGGCGCGTGGCTCGGCTGGCCCGCGCTGCCGCAGATCGTGCTGGTCGCCGCGGTGGCCGGTGCCGTGATCGGCCTCGCGGCGACGTGGCGCGGCCGAATGCGCTTCGAGGAGCCGCTGCCGTTCGGGCCGTTTCTCGCGGCGGGCGGTGTGTTGACGCTGTTTGCCGGCACGCCGCTTTATCTGGCTCTGGGGGGCTGAACCATGTTCGTTGTGGGACTCACTGGCGGCATCGGCAGCGGCAAATCGACGGTGGCCGATCTGTTCGCCGCGCGCGGCGTGCCGCTCGTCGACACGGACGTGATCGCGCATCGCATCACCGCGCCGCATGGCCTCGCAATGCCGCACATCGCCGCCGAATTCGGCGCGCAATTCGTCGCCGCCGACGGCTCCCTCGATCGCGCGCGCATGCGCACGCTCGTGTTCAGCGACGAGACCGCGCGCAAACGTCTCGAAGGCATCACGCATCCGCTGATTCGCGCGGAAACCGAGCGCGAAGAGCGCGAAGCGAAAGGACCGTATGTGATCGTCGTGGTGCCGTTGCTGGTCGAGTCCGGGACCTGGAAGAACCGCGTGAATCGCGTGCTCACCGTCGACTGCAGCGTCGACACGCAGATCGCGCGTGTGGTGAGCCGCAACGGCTTCAGCCGTGAGCAGGTGCTCGCAATCATTGCGCGCCAGGCCACGCGCGAAGCGCGGCTCGCCGCCGCCGACGACGTGATCGTCAATGACAATGCGCCGCTCGAAGAACTCGAGGCGCAGGTGGACGCTCACCATCAAGCCTATCTGTCGCTGGCGAAGGGCGATGCCGAGTTGTAGCGCGCGCAGACGCGTCGTCACCGGCACATTGAACTTTGCGCGCACGCGGGAGCCGAAGCGCTCATAACACCCGGAACTCACAAAAAAGTTGCGAAAGCGCGCAGAAAAAGTGCGTGATTGCCTGGGTAGTCCCACGGCATTAGAATGTTTTGCATTCCTGTCACCGACCACGCCCGAGGCGAGCCCGCTTGATCCTTTACGAGTACCCCTTCAATGAGCGAATCCGGACGCTGTTGCGGCTCGAAGATCTGTTCGAGCGCTTCACGTTCTTTCTGACTCAGGAAGACGCGCGGGAACATCACGTCGCACTGACAACGCTGTTCGAAATCTCCGAAGTGGCGGGCCGCGCGGATCTGAAATCGGATCTGATGAAAGAGCTCGAGCGGCAGCGGCAAACGCTCGCGCCATTTCGCGGCAATCCGGGCATCGAGCAGAACGCGCTCGAAGCGGTGCTCGGCGAAATCGAGCAGACGCTTGCGGGGCTCACGCAGATGCAAGGCAAGACCGGCCAGCATCTTGCAGACAACGAGTGGCTCGCGAGCATTCGCAGCCGCGCAATCATCCCCGGTGGTACCTGCAAATTCGACCTGCCCTCGTATTACGCGTGGCAACAGTTGCATCCCGATCAGCGTCGCCAGGACATCGCCAAGTGGGTGACTCCGCTTTTACCGCTGCGCGACGCGGCCACCATCGTGCTGCGGCTCGCGCGTGAGTCGGGCCAGGCGTCGAAGGTGATGGCGATGCAAGGCAGCTATCAGCAAATGCTGTCGGGCCGCTCGTATCAATTGATGCAGGTTCGCGTCGCTCCCGAATTGCGCGTGATTCCCGAAGCGAGCGCCAACAAGTACATGCTGTGGGTGCGCTTTACGGTGCAGGACGGCGATCTGCGGCCGCGCGCGGTCGACGTCGACGTGCCGTTCCAACTCACGCTCTGCAGCCTGTAATCGCCTGTCAATCACCGCCGCATTGAGCAGCGCACACCGGATTTGACCGAACGCGCCTTTGAACCGGCGCGAAATAGCCCTATATTCGTTACTTGTTCCGTTTGCGATTGACCGTCCGACCGTATGCCTACCGTCGTCAAATGTCCTACCTGCGGTAAAGATGTCCGCTGGACCTCCGAAAGCCGTTTCCGTCCTTTCTGCTCCGAGCGCTGCAAGCAGATCGATCTCGGCGCATGGGCCGCCGAAAAATACAAGATTGGCGGCAACGAACAGGAAGGGTCTTCGTCCGAAGAGGAAACGCCGCGCGGCGACTACAACCCGCACTGAGCGAGCCAGTAAAAAAGCCACGCGAACCGACGCTGCCGATACAGCGTCCGTTACCGCGTGGCCTTTTCAGTCACTGCCTTCAATCGATCACTTCTTCTCGGCCGCGAGCCACTCCAGCACCGGAATCGTGGCCGGCAACAACGGCGAGACGTCCGCCGGCAAGCTCTGCCAGACGAAGGCCTGGCCTTCACGCCCGTGCGGCTCGCCCGACCACTGCGTCACCTTGCAGAAGAAGAGGCGCACATAGGCGTGCGGATAATCGTGTTCGAGCGTATGCCACAGATGGCTCGCCTCGACCTCGATTCCCAGCTCCTCGTGCAGCTCGCGCACAAGCGCGGCTTCGACCGATTCGCCCGCTTCGAGCTTGCCGCCCGGAAACTCCCAGTAGCCCTCGTACGGCTTGCCCGTCGGACGCTGCGCGAGCAGATAGCGCCCATCCGGCTGCACCAGCACGCCGACCGCGACTTCGGTGACCGGACGGCCCGCGCCATTGGCGCCGACGCTATTGCCGGCACTATTGCCGGCACTATTGCCGGCGCTTTTGTTAGCGTCGCTCATGCCGGCGTCTTACGGCCGGACCAGTCGCGCGCGAACTGCCATGCGACCCGTCCCGAGCGCGAGCCACGTTCGAGCGCCCACACGAGCGCATCGCCGCGCGCCGATTCGATCTCGGCGTCGTCGCAACCGAAATGACGCAGCCAGTGCGCGATGATCGTCAGGTAGTCGTCCTGCTTGAACGGATAGAAGCTGACCCACAGCCCGAAACGCTCGGACAGCGAAATCTTCTCTTCGACCAGTTCACCCGGATGAATCTCGCCGTCCGAAGTGTGCTTGTACGTCTCGTTGTCGCTCATGTACTCGGGCAGCAGATGGCGGCGGTTCGACGTCGCATAGATCAGTACGTTGTCGGACTGCGCGGCCACCGAGCCGTCGAGCGCGACCTTCAGCGCCTTGTAGCCCGACTCGCCTTCTTCGAACGACAGGTCGTCGCAGAACACGACGAAGCGCTCCGGGCGCTTCGCGATCAGATCGACGATGTCGCCGAGGTCGTGCAGATCGTCCTTGTCCACTTCGATCAGGCGCAGGCCGTCTTTCGCATACGCGTTCAGGCACGCCTTGATCAGCGACGACTTGCCGGTACCGCGCGCGCCCGTCAGCAGCACGTTGTTGGCCGGCTGAGCGCGCACGAACTGGCGCGTGTTCTGTTCGATCAACCCCTTCTGGCGATCGATGTTCTGCAGGTCGTCGAGCGTGATCGGCGAAATGGCATGCACCGGCTGCAAGTAGCCGCGACCCTGGCGCTTGCGCCAGCGGAAAGCGACCGCGGCCGACCAGTCGATGTCCGGCGCGGCGGGCGGAAGCATCGCTTCCAGGCGGCCGAGCACGGCTTCGGCCCGGTTCAGAAACTGTTCGAGTTTGTCCATGGTAAGTAGGCGGCCCGCGGCCGCGCTTTGAAGCTGATTACGAGCGGTAGTCGGCGTTGATGCTCACATAGTCGTGCGACAGATCGCAGGTCCAGATCGTGGCTTGCGCATTACCGCGGCCGAGCACGACGCGAATGCCGATCTCGCTTTTTTTCATCACGCGCTGGCCGTCTTCTTCGCGGTAGGCCGGGTTGCGGCCGCCGGCAGTCGCGACCAGCACGTCGTCCAGATACAGATCGATCTTGCCGACGTCGAGATCGTCAACGCCGGCATAGCCGATGGCCGCGAGAATACGGCCGAGGTTCGGGTCCGATGCATAGAAGGCCGTCTTGACGAGCGGCGAGTGGCCGATCGCGTAGGCGATCTGGCGGCATTCGCCGACGCTCGAGCCGCCTTCGACATGCACGGTCATGAATTTGGTCGCGCCCTCGCCGTCGCGCACGATCAGTTGCGCGAGGTTCTGCGCGACCTCGGTCACCGCGTCGCGCAGCGCTGCATAAGCGGGCGAATCGGTGGACGTGATCGCGGGCAGGCTCGATTTGCCCGACGCGATCAGGATGAACGAATCGTTGGTCGACGTATCGCCATCGATCGTGATGCAGTTGAACGAGCGATCCGCGACGTGCTTCACGAGCTCGTCGAGGACCGGCTGCGCGACGGCTGCGTCGAACGCGAGGAAGCCGAGCATGGTCGCCATGTTCGGCTTGATCATGCCGGCGCCCTTGCTGATGCCGGTCAGCGTGACGGTATGACCGCCGATCGTGACCTGGCGCGAACTCGCCTTCGGCAGCGTGTCGGTCGTCATGATCGACTGCGCCGCGTCGTACCAGTTCGCTTCCTTGCGATTCGCGAGCGCGGCCGGCAAGCCCGCCTTCAGACGATCGACCGGCAGCGGTTCGAGAATCACGCCCGTCGAGAACGGCAGCACCTGCTCGGGCACGATGTCGGCGAGACGCGCGAGTTCCGCGCAGGTTTCGCGCGTCGCCGCGAGGCCCGGCTCACCGGTGCCCGCGTTCGCGTTGCCGGTGTTGATCACCAGCGCGCGAATCGGCTTGCCGCCCGCGCGCACGCGCTGCAGGTTCTCGCGGCAGACCGTGACGGGCGCCGCGCAGAAGCGGTTCTGCGTGAACACGCCGCCTACCGTCGCGCCTTCGTCGACGGAAATGACGAGCACGTCCTTGCGGTTCGGTTTGCGGATATTCGCTTCCGCCCAGCCTAGCGTGACGCCGGCGACGGGGTGGAGTTGAGCGGGATCGATCGAGGGAAAGTTGACAGCCATGGTCGCGACCTGTCGAAGAAAATGCCGGCGGACGCCGGCATCGGGGAAACGGAACTGATGACCCGGGTGTGTTGCCGGGTCACCCGCGAAATCAAAACGGCCAAACGGCGCTTAAAAACGACACGGCGCGCCCGGAAGCGCGCCGCATCGCCATCAGGCGATCTTGCCATGGCACTGCTTGTACTTCTTGCCGCTGCCGCACGGGCACGGGTCGTTGCGGCCGACCTTCGGCACGTTGTCGGCATTCATGTGCACGGCCGCCTGCGGCGCTGCGCCGTGGCCGTGGCTCATCGCGTCGCCGATCATCGCGGCGGTGGCCGCTTCGGCCGCGACCGGCGCGGCGGCGCCGGCTTCCGCGAACTCGGCATGACGGAACTCGACGTGCTCCAGATGACCGCCCTGCTCTTCCATCTGCTCCGCGGCCGCTTCGAGCTGCTCCGGCGACTGGATCTGCACGTTCATCACGATGCGCGTGACTTCGAGCTTCACGGCGTCGAGCATCGCGGCGAACAGTTCGAACGCCTCGCGCTTGTATTCCTGCTTCGGGTTCTTCTGCGCATAGCCGCGCAGATGGATGCCCTGACGCAGATGATCGAGCGCGGCCAGATGCTCGCGCCACGCGCGGTCGAGCGTCTGCAGCATGATCGAGCGCTCGAACGCGCTGAACGATTCGCGGCCGACCAACTGGACCTTCGCCTCGTACCCTTCGTCCGCGGCGGCCTCGACCGCTTCGAGAATCTCTTCCGCGCTGATCGAGTTCGACTCGTTGATCATTTCCTGAATCGCGAGGTCGAGCTGCCATTCGTTGCGCAGCACTTCCTCGAGCTCGGGCACGTCCCACTGCTCTTCTATGCTGCCCACCGGCACGAACTGATGCACGATGTCGCCGACCACGCCGTGACGCATCGCGCTGATGGTCTCGGTGATGTCGTTCGCTTCGAGCAGTTCGTTGCGCTGCTGGTAGATCACCTTGCGCTGGTCGTTCGATACGTCGTCGTATTCGAGCAATTGCTTACGAATATCGAAGTTGCGCGCCTCGACCTTGCGTTGCGCCGATTCAATCGAGCGCGACACGATGCCCGCTTCGATCGCCTCGCCTTCCGGCATCTTCAGGCGGTCCATGATCGCGCGCACGCGGTCGCCCGCGAAAATGCGCAGCAGCGGATCTTCCAGCGACAGATAGAAGCGCGACGAACCCGGGTCGCCCTGACGGCCCGCACGGCCGCGCAGCTGGTTGTCGATCCGGCGCGACTCGTGACGTTCGGTGCCGATGATGTGCAGGCCGCCCGCGGCCTTCACCTGATCGTGCAGCGTCTGCCATTCGTCGTGCAGCTTCTGGATGCGGCGCTGCTTTTCGTCGGCGGCGAGCGTTTCGTCCTGCTCGATGAACGACGCCTGCTTCTCCGCGTTGCCGCCGAGCACGATGTCCGTACCACGGCCGGCCATGTTGGTCGCGATCGTGATGCGCTGCGGACGGCCCGCTTCGGCGACGATCTCCGCTTCGCGCGCGTGCTGCTTCGCGTTCAGCACTTCGTGCGGCAAGCTGACCTGCTTCAGCAGATGCGACAGCAGCTCCGAGTTCTCGATCGACGTCGTGCCAACCAGCACCGGCTGACCTCGTTCGAAGCACTCGCGAATGTCGCGGATCACCGCGTCGTAGCGTTCCTTCGCGGTCTTGTAGATCTGATCCTGCTTGTCGATCCGCTTCGGCGGACGGTTGGTCGGGATCACGACCGTTTCGAGACCGTAGATCTCGTTGAATTCGTACGCTTCGGTGTCGGCCGTGCCGGTCATGCCGGCCAGCTTCGCGTACATGCGGAAGTAGTTCTGGAACGTGATCGATGCGAGCGTCTGGTTCTCGCTCTGGATCTTCACGTGTTCCTTCGCCTCGACCGCCTGGTGCAGACCGTCAGACCAACGGCGGCCGGCCATCAGACGGCCGGTGAATTCGTCGACGATGATTACTTCGCCGTTCTGCACGACGTAGTGCTGATCCTTGAAGAACAGCGTGTGCGCGCGCAACGCCGCGTACACGTGGTGCATCAGCGTGATGTTCTGCGGCGCGTACAGGCTTTCGCCGTCGCCGATCAGGCCCCACTCGGAGAGCAGGCGCTCGGCCTTTTCGTGGCCCGACTCGGTCAGGAAGACCTGACGGCCTTTTTCGTCCAGCGTGTAGTCGCCCGGCTTCTCGACGCCGGTGCCGTCCGCCTTCTCTTCGCCGATCTGGCGCTCGAGCAGCGGCGGCAACGCGTTCATGCGCACGTAGAGTTCGGTGTGATCTTCGGCCTGGCCGGAGATGATCAGCGGCGTACGCGCTTCGTCGATCAGGATCGAGTCCACCTCGTCGACGACCGCGAAGTTCAGGCTACGCTGCACGCGCGCGTCGGTCTCGTAGACCATGTTGTCGCGCAGGTAGTCGAAGCCGAATTCGTTGTTGGTGCCGTAGGTGATGTCGGCGGCGTAGGCTTGCTGCTTCGCCGTGTGCTCCATCTGCGACAGGTTGATACCGACGGACAGACCGAGGAAGTTGTAGAGACGCGCCATCCATTCGGCGTCGCGCTGCGCGAGGTAGTCGTTGACCGTGACCACGTGGACGCCGCGGCCCGACAGCGCGTTCAGGTAGACCGGCAGCGTCGCGACGAGCGTCTTGCCCTCGCCGGTGCGCATTTCGCTGATCTTGCCGTAGTGCAGCGCCATACCGCCGATCAGCTGCACGTCGAAGTGGCGCATCTTCAGCACCCGCTTGCTGGCCTCGCGGCAGACCGCGAACGCTTCCGGCAGGATCTTGTCGAGCGATTCGCCGCTCGCAACGCGCTGGCGGAATTCACCCGTTTTGGCGCGCAGTTGGTCATCCGTCAATTGCTCGATCTGCGGCTCGAGCGCATTGATCGCCGCGACGGTCTTTTGATATTGCTTGACTAGCCGCTGATTACGGCTGCCAAAAATCTTCTGTAGAAAACCGGTGGTCATCGGATCGGTGTCTGCGTCGCGGCTTCGGCTGGCTCGCGGTATGCACTATGCGCATACCGCGCCTGGGTCGGAAAGTCCTCGGCGGCTTAGTCCAAGAGTGAATTCGAATCGGGCATTTTAGCACGCGCCTCCGGCCGCGCTCGTGTCGCAGGCGTGACGGCGCCGACCTCCGCCAGCCCCGCCCGGCAACCTCCGGCGCGGCGCGGACCGACTTCGCAAGCTGCCCGCGCGGTACAATCGCGGCGTGAGCGCGCATGGGGCGAGCTCACGTCGTCAATCCCAAACATGAGCCGTTTTTCGTCCTTTTCAAGGCCGCCGAAGCAGTTCGATCGGCGCCGTCCGCAACCGCTTGCCGAGGTACTCGGCCGCACGGACGCGTTCGCTGCGCTGCGCGCAGGCGTCGAGCAGATCGCCGCGCTCGAGAAGGATCTGCGCGAGCTGCTGCCCGATTATCTGGCGACGAGCGTCGAGCCTGGCTTCATCAAGGAGGGCGTGCTGGCCCTGTTCGCCGCGCACAACGCGCTCGCGGCGCGTCTGCGGCATCTGGAGCCGCGGCTGCTGGCGGATTTGCAGCAGCGCGGCTGGCCCGTGCAGGCGCTGAAGATTCGCGTGCGGCCGCAGCCGCTGAAAGAACCGCCGCCCGTAAAACAGGCGCGCATGACGCCGGCGGGCGCCGCCGCGCTGCAGGCGTTGAGCGAATCGCTCGAGCCTTCGCCGTTGCAGGAGGCGCTGGCGCGCATGGCCGCGCGACATCGGCGCAATCGCTGAACGCTCGACGAAAAAAACGGCCCCGAGGGGCCGTTTTTTGTTTGCTTGCCTGTTACGCTGGCTTTATGCGAACGCAGTCTGCGTCTCGTACGCGAAGCCGCGCGGGGCCTTCTGCGTGTCGTCGAAAGTGACGATTTCGTACGAGTCTTCGTGCGCGAGCAGCTCACGCAGCAACGCGTTGTTCAGACCGTGGCCCGACTTGTACGCGGTGTACGACGCGAGCAGCGGGTGGCCGACCACGTACAGGTCGCCGATGGCGTCGAGCATTTTGTGCTTGACGAACTCGTCGTCGTAACGCAAGCCGTCGTTGTTCAGGATGCGATACTCGTCGAGCACGATCGCGTTGTCCATGCTGCCGCCGCGCGCGAGGCCGAGCTCACGCATCATTTCCACTTCATGCGCGAAGCCGAACGTGCGGGCACGCGCGATTTCGCGCACGTACGACGTGTTGGCGAAATCCACTTCCAACGCCTGACCGGTTTTGTCCACGGCCGGGTGACGGAAGTCGATCGTGAATTTGAGCTTGAAACCGAAGTACGGATCGAGGCGCGCGAACTTGTCGCCGTCACGGATTTCGACCGGCTTCGTGACCTTGATGAATTTCTTCGGCGCGTTCTGCTCTTCGATACCCGCCGACTGGATCAGGAACACGAACGAACCCGCGCTGCCGTCCATGATCGGGATTTCCTCGGCGGTGACGTCGACGTAAAGATTGTCGATGCCAAGACCGGCGCAGGCGGACATCAGATGCTCGATGGTCGACACGCGCGCGCCGTCTTTCTGCAACACAGAAGCCAGACGCGTATCGCCAATCGCCAGCGCCGACGCAGGAATGTCCACCGGCGTGGGCAAATCCACGCGCGAAAACACGATGCCAGTGCCCGGCGCCGCCGGGCGGAGTGTCAGATTGACTTTACGGCCGGAGTGCAGCCCGATGCCGACAGTCTTGACGATCGATTTAATTGTGCGCTGCTTCAACATAATGGCATTCTGTTCGATTGAAAATCCTAATCAGGATTTTTTATTCCATAGCGCGAATTATACTCCAATCCCCAGACCAGCGTCTTTGCGGGGAACGTGACAATCTGTTTCGCTGCATTACCCACTGGGCTCAGCGACGGAAAGCGTGACGGGCCGATGCCCCGGAACGGAGGCGTTTCCGGTCATCGGCCCGCGTAACGGCCTGTCACAAAAGCGTCGTAATCACCGTTGCCGTAACGCCACGCGGCATAAGCGCAGGGTCGCGACGAAGGTGCGACGTCAGCAACTAGCTCAACGTGGCGAGAATACTCGCTGCATCGCTGACTTCGAATTTGCCGGCAGCCTCGACGTTCAGCGTCTTGACCACGCCGTCGTCGATCACCATCGCGTAGCGCAGGGAACGGATCCCCATGCCGCGCGCCGACAGATCCTGCTCCAGACCAAGCGCCCGTGTGAAAGCCGCACTACCGTCCGCCATCATGCGCACCTTGCCCGAGGTGTGCTGATCGCGTCCCCACGCGCCCATGACGAACGCGTCGTTGACGGACACGCACCAGATTTCGTCGATGCCGGCAGCGCGCAACTGCTCGGCATGCTCGACATAGCCCGGTACATGTTTGGCCGAACAGGTCGGCGTGAACGCGCCGGGCAATCCGAAGATCACCACGCGCTTGCCCGCCGTCTGCTCGTGCACGTCGAAACTGTTCGGTCCGATCGTGCAGCCCGCCCGGTCGTCTTCGACGTACTCGAAGAGCGTCGCGTCGGGCAGCTTTTCACCTACCTTGATCATGCTCAGTCCTTTGCATCGATGCGAAGCACGCTCGCACGTCCTCGTGTCGCAGTGAATTTCGGTTCGGCCCATTCAACGATAAGCCAACGCCGTTCGGCGGCAGTCACTTCGTCCGCTTCGCGAATCCGCAGAGGACAGTTGCCCCTGCCGCGAATCAGACGATAAGCGACCTGCTTGCCGTTCACCCGCCACGCTCGTGCATTCGTCCGCCAGCGCTGCATCTGCGACCTTACTCGCAACGCGGCAACGAAGCCTGCCCGTGCGCTCAGTCCGCCTGCTTGCGCAGGAATGCCGGAATGTCGTACGTATCGACGCCCTTTTCCTGCAGCGCCTGCACGTGCGAGGCCGCCGTGTCGCGCGACGTGCGCCACACTGCCGGCGTATCGAGCGCGCCGTAGTCGGCCGTGCTGGCGTGGCCTGCCGCCGGTGCGTACGCCGCATGCGCCATCGCGCCGATCGGCTGGTTGTCGGTGCCGGTGCGCAGCAGCGTCATCGGTGCAGATTGCTGCTTCTTCGCCGCTCGGCCGAGGCCCGTCGCAACGACCGTCACGCGCAGCGCGTCGCCCATCGCGTCGTCGTACACGGCGCCGAAGATCACCGTGGCATCTTCCGCGGCATAGCTCTTGATCGTGTTCATCACTTCGCGCGTTTCCGAAAGACGCAGCGAACGGCTCGACGTGATGTTGACCAGCACGCCACGCGCGCCCGACAGATCGACGCCTTCCAGCAGCGGGCTCGCGACGGCCTGTTCGGCAGCAAGACGCGCGCGATCGACGCCGGCAACCGTCGCCGTGCCCATCATCGCCTTGCCCTGCTCGCCCATTACGGTCTTCACGTCTTCGAAGTCGACGTTGACGAGACCGTCGACGTTGATGATTTCCGCAATGCCCGCGACAGCGTTGTTCAGAACGTCGTCAGCGCACTGGAAGCACTTGTCCATTTCGGCGTCGTCGCCCATCACCTCGAACAGCTTGTCGTTCAGCACGACGATCAGCGAGTCGACGTGATCCTCCAGTTGCTGCGAACCGGCTTCCGCCACGCGCATACGCTTGCCGCCTTCGAATTCGAACGGCTTGCTGACGACGCCAACGGTCAAAATACCCATTTCCTTCGCGATCTGCGCGACGACCGGTGCCGCGCCCGTGCCGGTACCGCCACCCATGCCGGCGGTGATGAACACCATGTGCGCGCCGCGCAGTGCGTCGGCGATACGCTCGCGTGCTTCTTCAGCGGCGGCGCGGCCCATTTCCGGCTTGGCGCCCGCGCCCAGACCCGTGTTGCCGAGCTGGATCACCGCGGTGGCACGCGAACGCGACAGCGCCTGCGCGTCCGTGTTCATCACGATGAAGTCGACGCCTTGCACGCCTTTGTTGATCATGTGCTGAACGGCATTGCCGCCAGCGCCACCGACTCCGACGACCTTGATGATCGTGCCGCTCGTTTCGGTTTCCAGCATCTGGAATTCCATGTTGCCTCCGTCAAGATAAAAAGTTACCGCCACTCGGCGTTATCCGGCAGGAGATCGGGCAACCCCCTGTCGCGCGCCGGCCGCCGGCACCAGCGCGAATTTCTCGAAACCCGTAGTCAGAAGTTGCCGAGGAACCAGTCCTTCATGCGCGAGAACACCTGTCCCATCGACCCCGACTGCACCGCAACCTTGCGCCCGCGCATACGCTGCGAGCGTCCTTCGACGAGCAGACCCATCGCCGTCGAATAGCGCGGATTGCGCACGACGTCGGCGAGACCGCCCGCATACTCCGGCACGCCGATGCGCACCGGTTTCAGGAAAATGTCCTCACCGAGTTCGACCATGCCGATCATCATCGACGCGCCGCCCGTCAGCACGACGCCCGAGCTCAGCAGTTCCTCATAACCCGACTCGCGCACCACCTGCTGCACGAGCGAAAACAGTTCTTCGACGCGCGGCTCGATCACGGCCGCCAATGCCTGGCGCGACAGCGTGCGCGGACCGCGCTCGCCGAGACCCGGCACTTCGATCATCTCGTCCGGATCGGCGAGCGCCTGCTTGGCGATGCCGTAGTCAACCTTGATGTCCTCGGCATCCGGCGTCGGCGTTCGCAGCGCCATCGCGATGTCGCTCGTGATCTGGTCGCCGGCGATCGGAATCACGGCCGTGTGGCGAATCGCGCCTTCGCTGAAGATCGCGATGTCCGTCGTGCCGCCGCCGATATCGACCAGCACCACGCCCAGTTCCTTTTCGTCTTCCGTCAGCACCGCGAGCGACGACGCGAGCGGCTGCAGAATCAGGTCGTTCACTTCGAGGCCGCAGCGACGCACGCACTTGACGATGTTCTGCGCCGCGCTCACGGCACCGGTCACGATATGCACCTTCACTTCGAGGCGGATGCCGCTCATGCCGATCGGCTCGCGCACGTCTTCCTGACCGTCGATGATGAATTCCTGCGTGAGGATATGCAGCACCTGCTGGTCGGTCGGAATGTTGATCGCCTTCGCGGTTTCAATTACGCGCGCGACGTCGGCCTGCGTGACTTCCTTCTCCTTGATCGCGACCATGCCGCTCGAATTGAAGCTGCGGATATGGCTGCCGGCGATCCCGGTGAACACGTTCGTGATCTTGCAGTCGGCCATCAGCTCGGCTTCCTCGAGCGCGCGCTGAATCGACTGCACGGTGGCTTCGATATTCACCACCACGCCCTTCTTGAGCCCCTTCGATTCGCTCTGGCCGAGACCGATCACCTCGTAGTGACCCTCGCCCTTCAACTCGGCGACGATGGCCACTACCTTCGACGTTCCGATGTCGAGGGCGACCAGCAGATCTTTATAGTCTTTACTCATAGCGTGCTCAGTGCGTGTGATGTCCGTTTACTTCTTGCCCTTGTCGGGTTCGCTGATGAAGCGCATGCCAGTGGCACGAATCGCGAAACCGTTCGGATAGCGCAAGTCCGCATTCTCGATATCCTTTCCCCAACGTTGCGTCACCGCGCTCCATGCCGCGGTCAGGCGCTTGCTGCGATCGGCCAGCGTGTCCTGATTGCGTTCGCGGCCCAACTCCACCTGCGTGCCGTTCGACAGCTTCACCGTCCACGCGTAGCGCGGCGACAGCGTCACTTCCTCGGGCGTCTCGTGGATCGCCGCAAACCACTTCTGGAAGTCGTGATAACGCGCGACGACTTCCTTCGCCGTACCGTCCGGGCCGTCGAACGCCGGCAGGTCTCCGTCGAGCTCGCCCTGGTTCGCGGTGAACAGCTCGCCGTCGACGCTCACCAGCTGATCGCTGCCCCACGTCCCAAGCGGCTTGTACTCCTCGAGCGTGACAGCCAGTGCATTCGGCCACACGCGCCGTACGCTCGCGTGACGCACCCACGGCATCTGCTCGAACGCCTGCCGCGCGACGTCGAGATCGACCGTGAAGTAGTTGCCCTTCAGTCGCCCCACCACGCCGGCGCGTACCGTCGGCGAATTGATGTGCTCGGTATCGCCGTCGATCTGGATCTCGCGCAGCGCGAAATTCGGGCGCTGGATCAGCCAGTAAGCGCCCGCCGCCAGCAGCACGAGCACCAGCAACGCGTGCAGCGCGTTGGTGGCGAGATTGAGCTGGCGAACGTTGTTCCACATGGTGTCGCTTGCGGTTGCCTTGGTTAATCCTGCAGCGTCAGCGCCAACACGCCGACCACCAGTTCCTGATAGCTGATGCCGACCGCGCGCGCCGCTTTCGGCGGCAGCGAGTGATCGGTCATGCCGGGCGCCGTATTCACTTCGAGGAAGTACGGCTTGCCTTCGCCGTCGAGCATGAAGTCCGCGCGGCCCCAGTCGGTGCAGCCGAGCACATCGAACGCGCGGCGCGCGAGCACCTTCAGGCGCGCTTCCTCTTCGGCGCCGAGACCGCACGGAATCAGATACTGCGTGTCGTTGGCGACGTACTTCGCGTGGTAGTCGTAGAACTCGCCAGCCGGCACGATGCGGATCACCGGCAGGTCCAGATTGCCGGCGATGCACGCGGTGTATTCGCCGCCGCCTTCGATGCTCTTCTCGACCACGACGATACGGTCGTGCTTCACGGCTTCGATCAACGCGGCCGGCAGCGCGTCCGCGCTCTTCACCTTGATCACGGCGACACTCGAACCTTCGCTCGCCGGCTTCACGAACAGCGGCAGACCGAGCTTCGCGACGATCTCCCTGGCGCGCGCTTCGTAGTCGTCACCGCGCAGCACCGCTTCGAACGGCGGAGTCGGAATGCCGAGCTGCTGCCACACGAGCTTGGTGCGGAACTTGTCGAGACCGAGCGCCGAGCCGAGCACGCCGCTACCGGTGTAACGGATGCCATAGAAATCCAGCGCGCCCTGGATCTGGCCGTTCTCGCCGTAGCCGCCATGCAGCGCGTTGAACGCGCGCACGAAGCCTTCATCCTTCAACGCGGACAGCGGACGCTCGGCCGGATCGAACGGATGCGCGTCGACGCCCGCGTCACGCAGGCCTTGCAACACCAGGCGCCCGGAATTGAGCGACACCTCGCGCTCGGCGGAATTACCACCGAGCAGCACTGCCACCTTGCCGAATTGTTTAGGGTCGATACTGCTCATCTCACACCTTCTGTTCCTGAGCGAGTCGAACCGGCACACCGCCGATCGAACCCGCGCCCATCGTAATCACCACATCGCCGTCGCGCACCACCGTGGACAGCGCGTCCGGCACTTCATCCACCGTATCGACAAACACCGGCTCGACCTTGCCCGCGACGCGCAGCGCGCGCGCCAATGCGCGGCCGTCGGCGGCGACGATCGGCGCTTCGCCGGCCGCATAGACTTCGGTCAGCACGAGCGCGTCGACGGTCGACAGCACTTTCACGAAATCCTCGAAGCAATCACGCGTGCGCGTGAAGCGGTGCGGCTGGAACGCCAGCACCAGACGCCGGCCCGGAAATGCGCCGCGCGCCGCCGCCAACGTGGCGGCCATTTCGACCGGGTGGTGACCGTAGTCGTCCACCAGCGTGTAGGAGCCCGCGGCCTGGCCGTCGCTGAGAACCGGCACTTCGCCATAGCGTTGGAAGCGTCGGCCGACGCCGTTGAAATCCGCGAGCGCTCGCTGGATATCGGCATCTTTCACTTCAAGTTCAGTCGCAATTGCAATTGCGGCCAACGCGTTCTGCACGTTGTGCTCGCCCGGCAGGTTCAACGTCACGTCGAGCGGCGCCGCGTCTTCGCGCATCACGGTGAAATGCATGCGGCCTTCGCGAGCTTCGACGTTGACCGCGCGCACCTGCGCATCGGCCGCGAAACCGTAGCGGATGATCGGCTTCGACACGAACGGCAGGATCTCCTTCACGTTCGGATCGTCGACGCACAGCACCGCGATGCCGTAGAACGGCAAACGGTGCGTGAATTCGATGAAGGCCTGCTTCAGACGCGCGAAGTCGTGGCCATAGGTGTCCATATGATCGGCATCGATGTTCGTGATGACCTCGATCACCGGGAACAGGTTCAGGAACGACGCGTCCGATTCGTCCGCCTCGGCGACGATGAAGTCGCCGGTGCCGAGGCGCGCATTCGCGCCCGCGCTGATCAGCCGGCCGCCGATCACGAAGGTCGGATCGAGCCCGCCCGCGGCGAGCACGCTCGCGACCAGCGACGTGGTCGTGGTCTTGCCGTGCGTGCCGGCAATCGCGATGCCCTGCTTCAGACGCATCAACTCCGCGAGCATCACCGCGCGCGGCACGATCGGAATGCGGCGATGACGCGCGGCCAGCACTTCCGGGTTGTCGCTGCGCACCGCGGTCGAAACCACCACCGCGTTCGCGCCTTCGATGTTCTGCGCCGCGTGCCCGATCGAAATGCGCGCACCGAGCCCGGCGAGGCGCTCGGTGACCGCGTTGCCCGACAGGTCCGAGCCGCTCACCTGATAGCCAAGATTGACGAGCACTTCGGCGATGCCGCTCATGCCCACGCCGCCGATGCCGACGAAATGAATGTGTTTGACGATGTGTTTCATTGCTTTCCTTCTGGGCTCACGCCCGCCATCGAACCCGCAGCCGCCACCGTCGCGCAGATCTGCGCGACCTGTTCGGTGGCATCCGGTTTCGCGAGCGAGCGCGAACGCTCCGCCATTTCCGCGAGACTTTCCCGCGTCTGGCTGCGCAACCAGTCGGCGAGCTTTTCCGCCGACAGATCGCGTTGTTGCACGACCAGCGCCGCGCCGTTGTCGGCGAGGAACGCTGCATTAGTGGTCTGGTGATCGTCGACCGCGTACGGGAACGGCACGAACAGCGCCGCGACGCCGACCGCCGAGATCTCCGACACGGTCATCGCGCCCGAGCGGCAGATCACCAGATCGGCTGCTTCGTAAGCGCTCGTCATGTCGTCGATGAACGGCACGAGCGAGACATCCGCACCAGCCTGCAAACCAGCCGCCGCGTAGTTCTCGCGCAGAGCGTCGATATGCTTCGCGCCCGCCTGATGCACGATGCGCGGTCTCTCGTTGGAGCCAAGCAGCGCGAGCGCGCGCGGCACGACTTCGTTCAACGCCGCGGCGCCGAGACTGCCGCCCACGACGAGCATGTTCAGCGGACCATTACGCTGCGCGTAGCGTGCTTTGGGTGGATTCGCCCGCGCAAGTTCCTCGCGAATCGGATTACCGGTCCATTCGCTGTGCGGCAGCGCATTTGGAAATGCGACCAGCACGCGCTTCGCGAGCTTCGCGAGCACCTTGTTCGCGAGACCCGCGATCGAATTCTGTTCGTGCAGCACGAGCGGCCGACCGCTCAGCGCGGTCATCAGACCGGCCGGGAACGTGATGTAGCCGCCCATGCCGAGCACGACGTCGGGCTTCACGCGACGCAGCACGCTCAAACTCTGCGTGCATGCGCGCAGCAGGTTCACCGGCAGCATCAGCTTGGTCTTCAGGCCCTTGCCGCGCACGCCGCCGAAGCGCAGGTACTCCATTGGAATGCCGTGCTTCGGTACCAGCGTCGCTTCCATGCCCGCGGGGTTGCCGAGCCACACGACTTTCCAGCCCCACGCCTGCATCAGATGTGCGACCGCGAGCCCCGGGAACACATGTCCCCCGGTGCCGCCGGCCATCACCATCAGCGTGCGTTGTGGCAGAGCCGTCATACCTTGCCCCCGCGCATCAACACCCGGTTCTCATAGTCGACCCGCATCAGCACCGCGATCGCCACGCAGTTCAACAAAATGCCCGAGCCGCCGTAACTGACGAGCGGCGACGTCAGGCCCTTGGTCGGCAGTAGGCCGAGGTTCACGCCCATGTTGATGAAGGTCTGCGCGCCGAACCATATGCCGACGCCCTTCGCGACCAGACCCGCGAACGTGCGATCGAGCGCGAGCGCCTGGCGGCCGATCTCGAACGAGCGGCGCACGATCCAGTAGAACATCAGGATCACGACGAGCACGCCGACGAAACCCAGCTCCTCGCCGATCACCGCGAGAATGAAGTCGGTATGCGCTTCCGGCAGATAGTTGAGCTTCTCGACGCTGCCGCCGAGACCGACGCCGAACCACTCGCCGCGCCCGAACGCGATCAGCGAGTGCGTCAGCTGATACGCCTTGCCCTGCGCGTAGCGATCGTCCCACGGGTCGAGGTAGGCGAAGATCCGCTCACGACGCCACGGCGACGCCCACACCAGCAACGTGAACGTGCCCACCGCGGTCGCGACGAGGCCGCCGAACAGCTTGCCGTTCACACCGCCGAGGAACAGCACGCCCATCGCGATCGCCGCGATCACCATGAACGCGCCCATGTCCGGCTCGAGCAGCAGCAGCATGCCGACGAGACCGACCGCGACGGCCATCGGCAGAAAGCCCTTGGCGAAGCTGTGCATGTATTCCTGCTTGCGCACCGTGTAGTTCGCCGCGTAGATCGTCACCGCGAGCTTCATGATTTCCGACGGCTGCATGTTCGTGATGCCGAGCGGAATCCAGCGGCGCGCGCCGTTCACGCCCTTGCCGACGTGCGGGATCAGCACGATCACGAGCGCGACGAGCGAGATCAGGAAGAGCTTCGGTGCGTACTTGTCCCACGTCGAAATCGGAATGCGGAACGACGCGACGCCGACCGCCGCGCCCATCAGCACGAAGATGATCTGGCGCACGAGGAACGCCCAATCGCGATACGACGCGTACTTCGGCGAATCGGGCATCGCGATCGACGCCGAGTACACCATCACGACGCCGAGCCCGAGCAGCGCGACGACGACCCACAGCAGCGAGTGGTCGTAGTCGAGCATGCGCGAGCGCAGCGGCCGCACGCCGTTGACCGCGCTCGCGAGACCGCTGCCGCCCGTGCGGGTGGACGTGCGCGCCGCGGCGCCGTTGCCGCCGGAGGGTTCGCGCGAGCCGAAACGTTCCGACCAGCTCATATCATCGTCCCCCGTTCGGCCGCGATATCTTCGACCGTGCTGCGAAATACCGCCGCGCGGTGTGCGTAACCCTTGAACATGTCGAAGCTCGCGCACGCGGGCGACAGCAGCACCGCGTCGCCGGGCTGCGCGAGCGCGGTGGCCGCGCGCGTCGCGTCTTCAAGAGTCGCGTGATCGGTCATCGCGACGCCGCAATGTTCGAGCGCCGCGCGAATCTGTGGCGCATCGCGGCCGATCAGCATCACCGCGCGGCACCAGCGCATCACCGGTGCGGCGAGCGGCTCGAACTCCTGACCCTTGCCGTCGCCGCCGGCGATCAGCACGACGCGCTGCGCGAGACCGTCGAGCGCGGCGACCGTCGCGCCGACGTTGGTGCCCTTGCTGTCGTCCACATAGTCGATACCGTCGATCGACGCGATCAGTTCCACGCGATGCGGCTCGCCGCGATATTCGCGCAGGCCGTGCAAAAGCGGCGCGCCGGGCAGGCCGATCGCGCGTGCGAGCGCGTACGCGGCCAACGCGTTGGCGGCGTTGTGCAGGCCACGGATGCGCAGTGCGTCGGCGGGCATCAGACGCTTCAACGCGATGTCGGGCGTTGCGGCTGCTTCGTTCTTGCGACGGCGCTTCGGCGTCGGCGCCCCGAAGGAAGTCCCCTTGGGGGACTCGTCGCTCGCGTCGCGATCTTGCGCTTCGACGAGCCACACCATGCCGTTGTCGCGCAGGAGGCCATAGTCACCGTCGTTCTTCGGCTCGGTCACGCCGAACGTGACGACCTCCGCGTCGCCGCTGGCAGGCGCGAGCGCCATTACGCGTGCGTCGTCGCGGTTCAGCACGCGCACCGTCCGTGTACCGAAGATGCGGCCCTTCGCGGCTGCGTACGCATCAAGTCCGCCGTGCCAGTCCAGATGATCCTGCGTGATGTTGAGCACGGCGGCCGCGTCCGGCGCAAACGTATGCGAGGTCTCCAGCTGGAAGCTCGACAGTTCGAGCACCCACACGTCGGGCAGCGCAGTCTGGTCGATCGCTTCGGAGAGCTTGTCGAGCAGCGACGGGCTGATGTTGCCCGCCACCGCGACCTTCTTGCCCGCGCGTTCGCACAGCAGGCCGGCGAGACTCGTCGTCGTGGTCTTGCCGTTCGTGCCGGTAATCGCGATCACCTTCGGCGCGTAGCCGGACTCGCCGAGCGCGCGCAGCGCCTGCGAGAACAGTTCGAGTTCGCCCCACACCGGGATGCCCTGCTCGCGCGCCGCCGTGATCAGCGGCAGCAGATCGGCGGCCAGCGGCGACAGTCCCGGGCTGATCGCGACCAGCTCGACGCCTTCGAGCAGCACCGGCGAAAACGGACCGCCGACGAAATCGGCATCGACGCCATGCGCTTCGAGCGCGGACAGATTCGGCGGCACTTCGCGCGTATCGGCCACGCGCAGCCGACAGCCGTGCCTGGCGCACCAGCGCGCCATCGCGAGACCGGATTCACCCAGTCCCAGCACGAGCACCATCGGCTTTTGCCGATCCCGAAACTTCTCGCCGAACATCGCCTGCTTCCTTAAATACTGCTGCTTAACGCAATTTGAGCGTGGACAAACCGAACAGGCACAACATCAACGTGATGATCCAGAAACGCACGACCACCTGCGTTTCCTTCCAGCCCGACAATTCGAAATGGTGATGCAGCGGTGCCATCTTGAAGAACCGCCGCCCTTCGCCGTAACGGCGCTTCGTGTATTTGAACCACGTGACCTGCAGCATCACCGACAGCGTTTCCGCGACGAAAATGCCGCCCATGATGAACAGCACGATTTCCTGACGCACGATCACCGCGACCGTGCCGAGCGCACCGCCGAGCGCGAGCGCGCCGACGTCGCCCATGAACATCTGCGCCGGGTGCGTGTTGAACCAAAGAAACGCAAGACCCGCGCCGCCCATCGCCGAACAGAAGATCAGCAATTCGCCCGCGCCGGGGATGTGCGGGAACAGCAGGTATTTCGAGTAGACCGAGCTGCCCATCACGTACGCGAACACACCGAGCGACGCGCCGACCAGCACGACCGGCATGATCACGAGGCCGTCGAGGCCGTCGGTCAGATTCACCGCGTTGCTCGCGCCGACGATCACGAGGTACGTGAGCACGATGAAGCCCCACACGCCGAGCGGATAAGTGATCGACTTGAAGAACGGCAGCAGCAGGTCGGCGCGCGCGGGCAGGCCCATCGACAGACCGCTGCGCACCCACGCCATGAACAGGTCGAACACGCGCACGTTGCTCGCCTCGGACACGCTGAACGCGAGATAAACCGCCGCGAACAGGCCGATCACCGATTGCCAGAAATACTTCTCGCGCGATGACATGCCGCGCGGGTCCTTGTAGACGACCTTGCGGTAATCGTCGACCCAGCCGATCACGCCGAAGCCGAACGTGACGAGCATCACGATCCAGATGAAGCGGTTGGTCAGATCGGCCCACAGCAGCGTGGCCACGGCAATGCCGAGCAGGATCAGCACGCCGCCCATCGTCGGCGTGCCCGATTTGACGAGGTGAGTTTGCGGACCGTCCTTGCGAACGGCCTGGCCGACCTTCATCGCGGTCAGCTTGCGAATGACCGCCGGGCCGCAGACGAGCCCGATCAACAACGCGGTGATCGTCGCCATCACCGCGCGAAACGTCAGATAACTGAACACGCGCAAGAAGCTTGCGTCATTCTGCAGCCATTGCGCCAGCGCCAGTAGCATGCCTGGATCCTTCTATTTCAATGTGCAGCGGGCGTCGTGCCCGCGGCGTTGGGTTGTGGACTCGTAACGGCGTCCACCACGCGCTCCATCTGCATGAAGCGCGAGCCTTTCACGAGAAGCGTTGCGGCAGCGCCAAAGCCGGCCTGCTGCAGTTGCGCGACCAGTGCGCCGACATCGGCGACGTGGTGCGCACCCGCGCCGTATGCGGTGCAGGCGTCGCGCGAGGCGTCGCCCATCGCATACAGCGCGTCGATACCGCGCTCTTTCGCATACGCGCCGATTTCGCGGTGAAACGCCGGGCCGTTGTCGCCGACTTCGCCCATGTCGCCCATCACGAGCACACGCGGCGATTCACGTGACGCGAGCACGTCGATCGCGGCGCGCATCGAATCGGGATTCGCGTTGTAGGTGTCGTCGATCACGGTTGCGCCCGCGAGCGTGCCGAGCACGGCCTGCTTGACCTGCAGACGACCCTTCACCGCGCCGAACGATTCGAGGCCGCGCTGGATCGCGTCGAGCGACACGCCCGCTGCCAACGCCGCCGAGGCCGCCGCGAGCGCGTTGTGTGCGTTGTGATTGCCGAGCACCTGCAGCGTGACGTCGAGATGGCCTTGCGGCGTGTCGATACTCAAACGCTTGCCGTCGAACCTGCCCTTCACCGCGGCTTCGGTCGTGCGCTCCGCGCTGTTCAACGCGAAATCGATGATGCGACTGCCGGTCGCGGCGACGCGCCAGATGCTCGCGTATGCGTCGTCGGCGGGGAATACCGCCGTGCCTTCCGGCGACAGCGCGTGAATCACGCTCGCGTGTTCGAGCGCGACCGCCTCGACGCTCGCCATGAATTCCTGGTGCTCGCGCTGCGCGTTGTTGACGACGGCAACCGTCGGCTCGGCGAGCTTCGCGAGCAGTTCAGTTTCGCCCGGATGGTTCATGCCGAGTTCGACCACGGCGAGCCGATGCGCGGCATGCAGACGGAACAGGGTGAGCGGAAGGCCGATGTCGTTGTTGAAATTGCCCGCGGTCGCGAGACGCGCATCCGCGCCGACCGCGGCCGCGAAGATCGAGGCGATCATTTCCTTGACCGTGGTCTTGCCGTTGCTGCCCGTGACCGCGACGAGCGGCAGGTCGAACTGACGACGCCAGCCGCGCGCGAGCGCGCCGAGCGCTTCGCGCGTATCGGCGACGCGGATCGCGGGCACGCTCCAGCTATCCGGCGTGCGCGCGACGAGCACCGCCGCGACGTTGCGCTCGGCCACTTGCGGCAGGAAGTCGTGCGCGTCGAAACGGTCGCCCTTGATCGCGATGAACAGATCGCCGGGGCCAGCGCTGCGGCTGTCGGTCGACACGCGCTCGAAGCGCACGCTGTCGTCGCCGGTGACGCTCGCGCCGGGGATCTGCGCGGCGGCTGCACGTAGCGAGAACATGTTCATTCGCCACCTCCGCGTGTTTGTGTGGCGCGCGCGGCGAGCGCGAGGCGGGCGTGGTCCTGATCGGAGAAAGCGCGTTTCTTGCCCATGATTTCCTGTGTGGCTTCGTGCCCCTTGCCGGCCAGCACGATCACGTCTTCGCGCGCGGCGCCGCGGATCGCCTGCAGGATCGCGCTCGCGCGGTCCTCGATGCGGCGCGCCTGCGACGCTTCCTGCATGCCCGCGGCAATTTGCTCGATGATCGCGAGCGGATCTTCGCTGCGCGGGTTGTCGCTCGTCACGACGACGTCGTCCGCCAGCCGCTCGGCGATCGCGCCCATCAGCGGACGCTTGGTCGCATCGCGGTCGCCGCCGCAGCCGAACATGCAGACGAGTTCGCCGCCGCGCGCCGTCGCGATCGGCCGTAGTGCTTCGAGCGTCTTTTCGAGCGCATCGGGTGTGTGCGCGTAGTCGATCACGACGAGCGGTTCGTCGTTCTGCAGACGGCCGCCCAGACGCTGCATGCGGCCGTTCACCGGTTCGAGCTTCGCGAGTTCGGCGAGCGCCGCGTCGAACGGCACGTCGGCGGCGAGCAGCACGCCGAGCACCGCGAGCAGATTGGCGACGTTGAAGAGGCCGAGCGTTTGCACTTCGACTTCGGCGTTGCCCCAGTCCGAGGTGCTCAGATGAAACGCGGTGCCGGTCGCGGTGGCACGCACGTTCGATGCAGTGAGCCACGCGTCGGCTTGCGGTGTGCCGTCAGCGTTGGCGTCGCCATGCTCGCCCTCGATGCCATACGCGATCGTGCGCGCGTGACTACGCGTGCTCGCGAGCAAACGCCGGCCGGCGGCATCGTCGCGATTGATCACGGCCGCGCGCAGCTCGGGCCAGGCGAACAGACGCGCCTTGGCGGCTTCATAGGCCTCGAACGTGCCGTGATAGTCGAGATGGTCCTGCGTCAGGTTCGTGAACACCGCGATGTCGAAAGCGGTGCCGTTCACGCGCCCCTGGTGCAGCGCATGCGACGACACTTCCATCGCCACCGCCTGCGCGCCCGCGTCGCGCAATTGCGCGAGGCTGCGTTGCAATTGCGGTGCGTCGGGCGTCGTGAAGCCGGTGTGCACGAGTTGGCCGACGAGCCCTGTGCCGAGCGTGCCGACGATCGCGCAGCGCATGCCGCGCGCGGACAGCGCCGCGGCGACCCACTGGCTGCACGAGGTCTTGCCGTTCGTGCCGGTGATGCCGACCGCGAGCATCGCGTCGCTCGGATCGCGATACCACGCGCTCGCGATCGTGCCGGCGAGTTCGTTCAACGCCGGCACCGCGTGCGCGACGGACGCATCGAGCGTGCCGCCGAAGCCTTCGGATTGCACGAGCACGGCGGCCGCGCCGCGCTCGATCGCGGCGTCGATGAACGGGCGGTTGTCCGCGCCATCGACCGCGTATGCGAAGAACGCGTCGCCGGCCGCGAGCGAGCGCGTGTCGGCGTGCAGATGCGCGCCTGGCTGCACGTGTGCGTGCAGCCAGGCGAGGGCGTCGGCGATCTGCCGGTGCGCTGGATGTTGCTCGCGCAGCGCGCTCATCGCTCGACTCCTGGATGATTTTTCGGGGTGGCGGAAATGGTCATCTTCTTCACGCCGGGGCTCGTCGACAGCTTCTTCACCACGGGCGGCGTGGCCGGCGCGCCGGGCGCGGGCGGCGCCGAATCGTCGGACACGACCATCTGCTTGACGGGCATGTCGGGCGGCACGTTCAGCGCGCGCAGCGTATCCCCGGCGATGCCCGAAAACACCGGGCCCGACACCTGGCCGCCGAAGTGGCTACCGGCCGTCGGCTCGTCGACCGACACCGCAACGACGATGCGCGGATTCGGCATCGGCGCCATGCCGACGAACGAGGCGCGATATTTGGAGTGGTCGTAGCCGTGCGGACCGTGCTTGTACGCGGTACCGCTCTTGCCGCCGACGCGATAGCCGGGCACCGCCGCATCCGGCGATGTGCCTTGCGGCGACACCACGGTTTCGAGCATCGCGCGCACTTCACGCGCGGTGGTCGGCGAGAAGATCTGCGGACCGGTGGCCGGCGGGTCGCCCGGCGTGTGGAAAATCGTCACCGGCATGATTTCGCCGTCGTGCGCGATCGCGGTGTACGCGCGGCCGAGCTGGAACAGCGACACCGACAGGCCATAGCCGTACGACATCGTCGCCTGCTCGATGCGGCGCCAGCTCTTCCACGGACGCAGACGGCCCGCCGCCGCGCCCGGAAAGCCGACCTTCGGTGCCTGGCCGAGACCGATGCTGGTGTACATGTTCCACATCTCTTCGGGCCGCAACTGCATCGCGATTTTGGTCGCGCCGATGTTGCTCGACTTCTGGATCACGCCGCCGACCGTCAGCACGCCGAAGCCGCTGTCGTCGGTAATCGGCGCGCCGTCGAGTACGAAGTGCCCGTTGCCCGTATCTACCAGTGTAGTCGGCGTCACCCGGTGCAGATCGAGCGCGAGCGACACCGTGAACGGCTTCATGATCGAACCCGGCTCGAACGTGTCGGTGAGGATGCGGTTGCGCAGCTGGTCGCCGGTCAGGTGCGAGCGGTCGTTCGGGTTGTAGGTCGGGTAATTGACGAGCGCGAGCACTTCGCCGGTGCGCACGTCGATCACCATCGCCGCGCCGGCCTTCGCCTTGAATTTCTCGACGGCCGCTTTCAGGTTCGTATAGGCGATGTACTGGATCTTGCTGTCGATCGACAGATCGACGTCCTTGCCGTTGTGCGGCACGACCTGTTCGTCGACATCCTCGATGATGTGGCCCATCCGGTCCTTGATCACGCGACGGCTGCCCGACATGCCCGCGAGGAGCTTCTGGTCGCCGAGCTCGACGCCTTCCTGGCCCTCGTCCTCGACGTTCGTGAAGCCGATCAGGTGAGCGGTGATCTCGCCTTCCGGATAGAAGCGCTTGTACTCGTCGCGCGAGTAAATGCCGGGGATGTCGAGCGCCGCGACTTTTTCTGCGACGTCGACCGGCACCTGGCGCTTCACGTAGACGAAGGTCTTGTCTTCCGACAGCTTCGAGCGCAATTCCTTAGTGGTCATGCCGAGCAGTTTGCCGAGCGCGTCGAGCTTGTCGGCGCCGAGGTCGTCGGGCACCGATTCGGGAATCGCCCAGATTGCACGCACCGGCAGACTCGTGGCGAGCACGAGGCCGTTGCGGTCGAGAATCTTGCCGCGCGTGGCCGGCATGTCGATGCGGCGCTGATAGCGGATCTCGCCCTGCTTCAGATAGAACGCGTTGCCCGGCCCCTGAATCCAGAACGCGCGCGCGGCGAGCGCGACGAACGCCATGAACAGCAGGAACACGACGAGCTTCGAGCGCCACATCGGCAGGCGCACCGACAGAATCGGATTGGCCGAAAACGCAACGCTCTTGTGGGCCGACGATTTTTTCATCGCGTGGCTCCGCGACGGGTCGCGACCGGCGCCGAGGCCGGCGCGGAAGTCGGAATGGGTGCGTCGATCGCCGTCGCGGCACCCGGGGCGAGCGTCAGGTACTGGGTGCGGCCCGTGGTGACCGATTGCATCTTCAGCGAGGCAGTGGCGAGCTGCTCGATGCGCGACGTTTTGGACAGCGCGCTCTGCTGATATTGAAGCTGCGAATAGTCCTGCTGCAGCTGACGCTCCTGCGACTGCGCGCGCTGCAGCTGGATAAAGATCTGACGCTGCTGATTGGTCGCGTTGACGACCGACAAGGCACAGCCCATCACGATGATCAGCAGGAAAATATTGAGGCGGTTCATGGCGCGATCCGCTCCGCCACGCGCATCACGGCAGAACGGGCGCGCGGGTTGCCGGCGACTTCAGCGTCGCTCGCGAATACGCGGCCGATGATCTTGAGCGGAGGGCTCGGCAGGTCGACCGCGCGGATCGGCAGACGGCGATCCACCGCCGGCGTGCTCGCGTGCGCCTGCATGAATCGCTTGACGATCCGGTCCTCGAGCGAATGAAAGCTGATGACCACCAGCCGCCCCCCTTGCTCCAACAACGACAACGCTGCTTCTAGAACGACTTGCAGCTCCGCAAGCTCTTGATTGACGTGAATCCGTATAGCCTGAAAGGTGCGGGTTGCCGGGTCCTTGCCCTTCTCACGGGTTTTGACGACGTTAGCCACGATTTGGGCAAGCTCGCCCGTGCTGACGAGAGGCCCAAGACGGTCGGACTCTGCCCGGCGAGCAACAAGCGCCTTTGCAATCTGAAAAGCAAACCGTTCTTCCCCATAATCTCGTATCACCTCCGTCAATTCCTGCACCGTGGCCCGCGCGAGCCAGTCAGCGGCGGACTCGCCGCGCGTCGGGTCCATCCGCATGTCGAGCGGGCCGTCGGCGCGGAAGCTGAAGCCCCGCTCCGGATCGTCGACTTGCGGCGACGACACGCCCAGATCCAGCAACACCCCCGACACACGCCCTACCCCGCGCTCCGCCATCGCGGCGCGCAGTGAAGCAAAACTCTCGTGGACGATGGCAAAGCGCGGATCGGCGATCTTCTGCGCCGTCGCGATCGCGAGCGGATCTTTATCGAACGCGATCAGCCGCCCTGCTTCACCGAGCCGTTCCAGCACGAGGCGGCTATGGCCGCCACGGCCGAACGTGCCGTCCACATACGTGCCGTCGGCGCGCGTGACCAGCGCATCGACCGCTTCGTTCAGCAGCACCGTGCGATGCTGCAATTCGTTTCCCATCGCAGGTGCCATATAAATAAGCCGCGATCAGAACGTGAAATCTTTCAACGCGTCGGGCATGCCCTCGGCGATCGCCGCCTGTTCCTTCGCGGCGTAGATCTGTGCATCCCACAGCTCGAAATGGCGGCCCATGCCGAGCAAGGTCACTTCTTTCTCCAGCGAGCCAGCCGCTCGCAACTCCGGCGACACGAGCACACGGCCTGCGCCGTCCATATCCACATCCATTGCATTGCCGAGAAAAATGCGTTTCCACCAGGCGGCGTTCATGGGCAGCTTGTCGACCTTGTCACGGAAGATTTCCCATTCGGGGCGCGGAAAGAGCAACAGGCAGCCGTCCGGGTGCTTGGTGATCGTCACCCGGCCCTCTGCCTGTGTTTGCAGCGCATCCCGATAACGAGAGGGAATCGACATCCGCCCTTTCGCATCGAGCGTCAGCGCCGACGCCCCTTGGAACACTTCGCTCTCCCCTATTGCGGCGCTGTTTGCGCCGCCCGCCCGGTCCGTGAAAATCTACCCGAAAGTGGTGCCGAGAACACACAAAAATACACTTTCTCACACTGTCTCCCACTTTAGAGGAACGCTAAACACGGGTCAAGGGAGCGGCGCGCTTTTCGAGCGGATTTTGTTTGCTAGAACAAGGACTTAGCGCGACTCCTTCACGTCCAGCATAAAACAGAAAACCGTTATAAATGAAAGGGCTAGTGCAACTTGTGAAGGTGATACGTGAAAAGTGCGAGGAAACAGCGCGAATTGAAAGAGATCGTCAAGGGATTCTGAAAGGGAAGAGGCGGCGTCGCCCGGATCGACGACGAACGGGGCGCGCGGCGCCGTCTCGCTTGCGGAAATGCGTTCAGCGATGGCTGAGGCGATACGTGCGGTGCGCCGGTTAGCGAAGCGAAGCGGGTGAAACGCTCATATGTAATAGGCGGTGCGCGTCATCACCTTCGACATCGCACGCATCAACGCGCGTACAGGAAACGGCAACTCGATGCCGCCCGCGTCCATCGCGGCCTTGCCGTGCTGCGCTTCATCGACGCGCATCTGCTCGACGATCGCGCGCGATTCATGGTCCGCGGCGGGGAGCTGATCGAGATGACTGTCGAGATGCTGCTCGACCTGGCGCTCCGTTTCGGCCATGAAGCCAAGACTCACGCGATCGCCGAGACGCCCCGCGGCGAGACCGATCGCGAGCGCGCCGGTGTACCACAGCGGATTGAGCAGACTCGGACGCGAGTCGAGCGCCTGGAGGCGTTTGGCGGTCCACGCCAGATGATCCTCTTCTTCCGACGCGGCGTGATCGAACATGGCGCGCAATGAAGGTGAGTCGGTGGCGAGTTTCTGCGCCTGGTAAAGCGCCTGCGCGCACACTTCGCCGACGTGGTTCACACGCATCAAACCCGCCGCATGCGCGCGCTCCGCGGACGAGAGTTCGGGAGCTTCGGCCGTCGCCGCGGAAGCCTGCGGAAGCGGCAGCGGACGGCTCATCCGCGAGACCCCCGTCAGTGAGCGTAAACCCCGATCAAACTCGCCAATCAACTCGTCCAGCAACATAAAGCGCTCCCTGATTCGATAACCGCCGCATCGTTCCGGAAGGTCCGTGCGACAAGGCCTCGCGACGCGAAAGCCGTGGCCCGACAGGCACCAATCCGCATGAAATGGGCGGTTAATTTGCGATTCTAGACCATGTTGCGTAAACGAAACAGCGGCCTTCCGGAGCGACTCCTTTTTCTTTGTTCCATGTATGCCTTTTGTTACATTACGTGGCAACTTCTCGCGAAGTTGGACAGCAAGGCCCTCAGCACTAACTAAATATTTCGCCTTGTACAAAAGATTCGTATTCCTTGGAGATCATTCGATGAAAAAGTCGCTTCTCGCTCTCGCAGCACTGGGCGCATTCGCAGGCGTCGCTCATGCGCAGAGCAGCGTGACCCTGTACGGCATCGTTGACGTTGGTATCAACATGAACACCAACTCGGGCGGTAAGCATCTGTACAACATGTCCAGCGGCGTCCTGCAAGGCTCGCGTTTCGGCCTGCGTGGCACTGAAGATCTGGGCGGCGGTCTGAAGGCCCTGTTCGTGTTGGAAAACGGCTTTGACGTGACCAACGGCAAGCTCGGTCAAGGCGGCCTGATGTTCGGTCGTCAGGCTTACGTCGGTCTGTCGAGCCAGTTCGGCACGGTCACGCTGGGTCGTCAGTACGACTCCGTCGTCGACTACGTGGGTCCGTTCGAATCGGGTGATCAGTGGGGCGGCTACATCGCCGCTCACCCGGGCGATATCGACAACTTCAACAACGCGTATCGCACCAACAACACGGTCAAGTTCACCAGCAAAGACTACAACGGCCTGAAGTTCGGCGGCACGTATAGCTTCGGCGGCGTCGCCGGTGACTTCACGCATAACCAGATCTGGTCGTTGGGTGCTGGCTATAACAACGGTCCGCTGCAATTGGGCTTGGGTTATTTGAACGCGCGCACGCCGGCAGCTTCGGGCGGTCTGTTCAACAACGGCGGCACGATCGCAACGAATACGCCGGCCACGGGTACTACTGCAGCTAACTTCGCAGTCACGACCCCGATCTACGCAGGCTTCGCATCGGCCAACACGTACCAGGTCATCGGCGCGGGCGGTGCGTACACGTTCGGCGCGGCAACCATCGGCCTGACGTATTCGAACATCCAGTTCGGCAACCTCGGCAAGACGTTCGCGTCGCCGTTCGCTGGCCAGAAGGCAACGTTCAACAACGGCGAAATCAACTTCAAGTATCAGTTGACCCCGGCACTGCTGGTCGGCGCGGCGTATGACTACACGCGCGGCACGCAGATCGAAGGCAACTCGCGTGCTCAGTACCACCAAGGCGCGCTGGGCGTGGACTACTTCCTGTCCAAGCGTACCGACGTGTACCTGGTCGGCGTGTACCAGCACGCTTTGGGCGACACGGTCAACGCAACGGGTCAGGTGGTCGCAGCAACGGCAGGCATCAACGGCCTGACCGGTTCGTCGAGCAACAACCAGTTCACGGCTCGTATCGGTATCCGTCACAAGTTCTAATAAGTCGTAAAAAAACGCAGTTTGTCTCAAAGGCGCCTTCGGGCGCCTTTTTTTATGCGCGGATTTTGTACGGGCAACAAAAAGCCCGGCGCATTTTCGTGCGCCGGGTTTTTGTTCTTCGCTCGCTTAAGCCCTGCCGTCGCGCAACTCGCGGCGCAGGATCTTGCCGACATTGCTCTTCGGCAACTCGGCGCGGAATTCGACGACCTTCGGCCGCTTGTAGCCGGTCAGTTGCGTTTTGCAGTATGCGAAGATCTGTTCGTCGGTCAGCGACGGATCCTTTTTCACGACGAACAGCTTCACTGCCTCGCCGGAATGCTGATCCGGTACACCCACCGCCGCGACTTCGAACACACCCGGCAGCTTTGCGACGACGTCCTCGACTTCATTCGGATACACGTTGAAGCCGGACACCAGAATCATGTCCTTCTTGCGATCGACGATCTTCACAAAGCCGTCCGCGCCCATGATGCCGACGTCGCCTGATTTAAAGAAGCCGTCCGCCGTCATCACCTTGGCGGTTTCGTCGGGCCTGTTCCAGTAGCCCGCCATCAGCTGCGGGCCGCGGATGCAGATCTCGCCGGACTGGCCGGGCGGCACTTCGTTGCCTTCGTCGTCGCGGATCGAGACTTCGGTCGACGGCAGTGGCAGGCCGATCGTGCCGTTGTATTCGGTGGCGGTGACGGGATTGCAGGTCACGCACGGCGACGTTTCCGACAGCCCGTAGCCCTCGACGATCGGCGTGCGCGTCAGCTCGAACCAGCGCTTCGCGACCGCCTCCTGCACCGCCATGCCGCCGCCGTTCGCGGTCAGCAGCTTCGAGAAGTCGAGCTTGTGGAAGTCGGGGCTGTTCAACATCGCGTTGTAGAGCGTGTTGACCGCGGGAATCGTCGTGATCGCATACCCCTCGAGCGACTTGATCATGCCGGGGATATCGCGCGGATTCGGAATCAGCACGCCGAGACCGCCGGTGCGGATCGTCAGCAGCCCGCACACGGTCAGCGCGAACACGTGATACAGCGGCAACGCGACGACCGTAATGAACTGATCGATATCCGTGCGGTTCGCGCGCACCGGATTGAGCCAGACCTCCGACTGCAGCACGTTCGCGATCAGGTTCCGGTGCAGCAGCGTCGCGCCCTTGGCCACGCCGGTGGTGCCGCCCGTGTATTGCAGGAACGCGATATCGTCGGGCCCCTGCCGGACCGGCTTGAACGTCAGACGTGCACCCTCCGAGACCGTGTCGTTGAACTTGACGTGCCCAGCCAGGCTCCACGCCGGCACCATCTTCTTGACCTTGCGCACGACGAAGTTCACGAGCGGGCCTTTGATGCCCATCAGGTCGCCCATCGCCGCGACGACCACATGCTTGACCGGCGTATTGCGCACGATTGCCTGCAAGGTCCCCGCGAAATTCTCGAGCAGGATGATCGCCTCAGTGCCGCTGTCCTTCAGTTGGTGCTCGAGTTCGCGCGGCGTGTACAGCGGATTCACGTTCACGACCACATAGCCCGCGCGCAGAATCGCGGCGAGCGCGACTGGATACTGCAGCACGTTCGGCATCATGATCGCGACACGCGAGCCGCGCGTGAGCCCTTTCGACTGCAGCCACGCTGCAAGATTGCGCGAAAGCTCGTCGAGTTCACCGTAGCTGATCTGCTTGCCCATGCACACGAACGCCGGCTTTGCGCGGTGTTCGCGAAAGGCTTCCTCGAGCAACTCGGTCACCGACGAATAGCGTGTCGGGTCGATCTCTGCTGGAACGCCGGGCGGATAAGATTTCAGCCAGATTTTCTCCATGCAGCGTCTCCTGAATTATTTTCGAATGGTCGTGCTAAAAACGCATCGTAGCATGGGCATATTGCGGCCAATGGGCAAAGCGATGAGGTTAGACGGCAGCCTCGAACTTGCGAGGCTGGGCGCCAGCTTCAATGTGCGGCGCGGCTTTCAGGCCCGCTCGACTTCGACGAGACAGTCGTAAAACGTCGCCGAACCGCCGAGATCGGTGAGTGCCTGGCTCGTCAACTGGTTCGCGTTGCGGCCGTCCGGCGCGAGCTTCTTCCACCAGATCGACAACCCGACGACCAGGCCTTCGCGCGCCCGGTCGGTCACGCGGGCACGCGCTTGCATCAAGCCGCGGTCGTTGAAGATGCGCACCTGATCGCCGTCGCCGATGCCGCGCGCGTGCGCGTCGGCAGGGTGGATGTCCAGATGCGGCTCGCCTTCCGTCGCGCGCAGACTCTCGATGTTCACGAAGGTGCTGTTCAGGAAGTTGCGCGCGGGCGGTGAAATCATCGCGAGCGGATAGCGGGCCGCCAGTTCGGGCGCGCCGTCGGCCGATTCGTAGGGTGGCAGGTAGTCCGGCAGCGGGTCGAGGCCCTGTTGCGCAAGGCGCTCGCTGTAGAACTCGCACTTGCCGGATGGCGTGCGAAAACCACCGTCGGCAAATGGCGCGTCAGGCAGATTGAGACGGGCCCAGCCGGCTTGCTTCAGCATCGGCCAGTCGACACCGTCCAGCGTCTTGTCGTCCCAGCGAAATGCGGCTTGCGCGACGGCTTCGTCGCTGTCGAAGAGCGCCGGCTCCGTCATGCCCATGCGGCGCGCGAGGCTGCGGAAGATATCGGTATTCGGCCGTGCGTCGCCGAACGGCGCGATGGCGGGCAGGTTGACCATCACGTGCGTGTGACCGTACGACTTGTGCACGTCGAGATGCTCGAGCTGCGTCGTGGCAGGCAACAGCAGGTCGGCGTAATCCGCGGTGTCGGTCTGGAAATGCTCGAGCACGATCGTGAACAGATCCTCGCGCGCAAAACCCGCCGCGACACGTTCGGAGTCCGGTGCGACCGCGACCGGATTCGAGTTGTAGACCACGATCGCCTCGACCTTGGGGCCGAAC
This sequence comes from Paraburkholderia sp. Cpub6, assembly GCF_014201065.1. Lineage (NCBI taxonomy): Bacteria > Pseudomonadati > Pseudomonadota > Betaproteobacteria > Burkholderiales > Burkholderiaceae > Paraburkholderia > Paraburkholderia sp. Cpub6. The sequence goes on along the minus strand of NZ_JACHDM010000002.1, from coordinate 3,223 downwards.
GTCGCGTCGCCCGGATGCAGCAACGCGTCGCCGATCGCATTCATATTGATCACGCGGCTCGGCTTCGACGGCCAACCCGGCATCAGGTCGGGACGCTGCAACGCGTGCGAGTCGACCGGTGCCCAACCGCTCGCCGACAACAGCGCCCCGCCCGCGCGCTCGCGCCATGCGCCGGTCAGCGACGGCAGACACGCGATTGCGCGCACCGCATTGCCCCCGCCACGCACCCGCTGCAGACCGTAATTCAAGCGGATCGCGGCTTTCTTCGTGCTGGCGTAAAGTCGCGCAAGATCGGCGATTTCCTCTTCTTCGACGCTACAGATTTCACTAACCCGAGACAATGGATAGCTGAGCGCACGCACCTTCAAGTCGGCGAAGCCCAGCGTGTGCGCCGCGATGTACTCGTAGTCGAGCAGATTCTCGGTAATCAGGACGTTCATGATGCCGAGCGCGAGAGCGCCGTCTGTGCCTGGCTTCAGCGCGATGTGTTGATGGCATTTCTCCGCGGTCAGCGAGCGATACGGATCGATTGCGATCAGCCGGGCGCCGCGACGTTTGGCTTCCTGCGCGCGCGTCCAGAAATGCAGATTCGATGCGATCGGATTCGCTCCCCAGATCAGGATCACCTCGCTCTCGGCGAAAAACTCGGTGTGCATACCGATGCCGGCGCCGTACGTGTATTTGAGGCCGGCAGCGCCGGCCGCCGCGCAAATCGCGCGATCCAGCTGCGATGCGCCGAGCTTGTGGAAAAAGCGTTGCGCGATGCTATCGCCCTGCACCAGGCCCATCGTGCCCGCGTAGCTGTAAGGCAGAATCGCTTCCGACGCGCGACGGACAATCTCGCCGAGGCGGCTTGCGGCAAGGTCGAACGCTTCGTCCCAGTTGATTGGCTCGAAACGGCCCTCGCCCTTGCGGCCGACACGCTTCATGGGCGTCGTCAATCGGTTCGGATGGTATACACGCTCCGCGTAACGACTGACCTTTGTGCACAGCACGCCCTGAGTCGGCGGATGGTCGGGATCGCCGGCGACCTTGATCGCCCGTCCATTGTCGATGGTCACGCGCATCGCGCAGGTGTCGGGGCAATCGTGCGGGCACACGGCGCGCGCGAATTCGGTCGGGGCGTTCATCGGCAATGTGTCCTGGCGAGCAGTAAGCGGTCGCGCAAAGTGGAATTTTATTACGTCTATAGGCCGCCGACCTCCGTGGCGCCACCAAAAATGCCTTCGGCGTAGAATGAATTATCCGCAGTGCCCGGGCCGACGTGGTCCGCGGCGATCTCATGCTCGTCAAGCACAAACGCATAATCACTCCATCATGAAACTCATCCCCGAAATTCAAGCCGCTCGCGGCGAAATCCAGACCCTTCGACGAACCATCCATGCCCACCCGGAGTTGCGCTACGAAGAGACGGCGACTGCTGATCTCGTCGCGCGTTCGCTCGAGTCCTGGGGCATCGAGACCCACCGTGGTTTCGGCAAGACGGGCGTGGTCGGCGTATTGAAACGAGGTAACGGCTCGCGCGCGATTGGCCTGCGAGCCGACATGGACGCGCTGCCGATCCAGGAGCTCAACAGCTTCGATCATCGGTCGACGAACGACGGCAAGATGCATGCGTGCGGGCACGACGGACATACGGCGATGCTGCTCGGTGCCGCGCACTACCTGGCCAAACATGGTGCTTTCGACGGCACGATCGTGTTCATTTTCCAGCCGGCTGAAGAAGGCGGCGCCGGCGCGAAGGCTATGATGGACGACGGCTTGTTCAACAAATTCCCCGTGGACGCCGTGTTTGGCATTCACAACTGGCCGGGCATGCCGGCGGGCCACTTCGGCGTGACCGAAGGCCCGATCATGGCGTCGAGCAATGAATTTCGCATCGAAATCAAGGGCGTCGGCTCGCATGCAGCGCTACCGCACAATGGCCGTGATCCGGTCTTTGCGGCGGTGCAAATTGCCAACGGGCTGCAAAGCATCATCACGCGAAACAAAAAGCCGCTGGATACTGCGGTATTGTCGATAACGCAGATACATGCGGGCGATGCGGTCAATGTAGTACCGGACGACGCATGGATCGCGGGGACCGTTCGGACCTTCACTACAGAAACGCTCGACCTGATCGAGTCACGCATGCGCAAGATCGCGCACAGTACAGCCGAAGCATACGATTGCTCCGTTCAGATCCAATTCCACCGGAACTATCCCCCGACGATCAACAGCAGCGAGGAAGCGCGTTTTGCGGCGTCGGTCATGAAAGAGATCGTTGGCGCGGAAAATGTCGATGACGCGGTTGAACCGACCATGGGTGCCGAAGATTTTTCGTTCATGCTGCTGGCGAAACCGGGTTGCTATGCGTTTTTGGGCAACGGCGATGGCGGCCACCGCGAGGCGGGCCACGGCGCGGGCCCTTGTATGCTGCACAACGCGAGTTATGACTTTAACGACGAGTTGTTGCCGGTGGGATCGACGTATTGGGTCCGACTGGCGCAGAAGTTTCTGGCGCAAGGGAAGTAGAGAGTTGATGGAGCGGCCCCCTGAATCACCGGACACAGTTTCCCACTTAAAATAGCGGGTAGGCATATGACTGTGTTTTTGACTAGCAACAAACAAGAAGTGATGGAAGTGTTGATGGGACCGGAACGCCGGCGGCGGTGGTGAGAGAGAGTTTCGAGCCGGGCAAGTCGGTCTCGATGGTTGCACGCCAGCACGGCGTGAATCCGAACCAGTCGTTTCACTGGCGCAAGCTGTATCGGGATGGCAGCCTGTCGGCTGTCAGTGCCGGGGAGGAAGTCGTACCAGCGTCGGAGCTGAGCGATGCGCTGAAGCAAATCAGGGAACTCCAGCGACTGCTCGGTAAGCACCTCACGACGACCGTCGTAGACGGCGGCGAGAACCGACATCAAAGTGGTGCCCATCATTTTCGATTTGATGGACATCACTGTGACAGAGTCGGAAGCCAAGCCGGGTAGCCGCAAGGGACGCCCGAATTATGATCGCGAGTTTCGACGCCGGCTTGCGGCCGCGGCATGTGAGCCTGGTGCGTCGGTCGCGAAGCTGGCGCGGGACAATGGCATCAATGCAAACATGCTGTTTACCTGGCGGCGTCGCTATCGCGAGCAATTGCAGGGGGAAACGACGTGCCTGATTCCAGTGGCGGTGGTTCATGAGACGCCGCCGCAGCGCGTGGCGATGCCCCCAGATGCAAGGGACGTCTGCAACCGGA